>NZ_JBKBLF010000003.1:0-162155 GCF_046296455.1 Microcella sp. | reverse complement strand
CCCCGGCAGAGCATCCGCTCTGCCGGGGCCCGGCCGTGTCCGGCGCGCTTCCGCGCCGGTCGTCGGTGGTCTAGGCCGCCTCGGCCCGGCGGCGTGCGATCAGCAGCAGCATCGTTCCGACGACGAACAGCGACGCGATCACCCAGAGCCAGAGCATGATCTCGACGCCGGTGTCGGCGAGCGAGAGCAGGAACACGTTCGAGAGCGTCGAGTCATTCGCCCCGCCGCCGAGCGTCAGGTCGCCGGCCTGCAGCGCGCCGCCCATCCAGACGAGCTGCGCGGTCGCGCCGCCGCTGTCGACCTCGTCGATCGAGCACACGGAGGTTGCGGGCAGGTCGTCGAAGGTCACCGTCACGCCGTGCGCGATCTCGGAGGTCACGCTCGTCGGCGCCTCGGGGTCGGTCTCACCCGGCACCGTCGGCCACCCGCCGGGCAGCATCGAGACGATCACGCCGTCGCGGTTCCACGTGCAGGCCGTCTCGATGATGAATACCTTGTCGCGGCCCTCCGCGGCGAAGGGTCCGGTGACGGCCTTCGTGATCGAGAAGCTCGCCAGCATGAACGTGTTCTCGATGCCGACGACGTGCTCGTCATCGGCGGCGACAACGAACTCGGCGTCGGTCAGCACCACGCTCGTGGCACCGCCCGTGCGGGTCTCGGTCACGGTGCAGTCGGCGCCCGCGGGAATCTCGTCCCACCGAGCGCTCCACCCGCCGGTGTCGGTGAGCTCGCGCGTCGCACCGCCCGGAATGTCGAGCTCGGTGACGACCCCGTCGATCTCGAGCGTGCACGCGAGGCTCGCCTCGAACGGACCCTGCACGTAGACCCCAGCGGCGTCGCCCGCGAAGGTCTTGTCGACCCGCACGCTGCCGACGTCGAAGGTGTTGGTGACGACGAACCCGACCGGCTCGTCGCCGACGACGACGCTTTCGAGGTCGATCGTCGACGACGTCGCCCCGGCCGTGCGGGTCTCGGCGGCCTCGCACTGCGCGTCGTGCGGCAGACCGGTCCAGGTCGCGCGGTAGAGGGTGTCTGAGCTCAGCTCGCGCGCCGCGCCCCCGGGCACCTCGATCGACTGCTCGACGCCGTCGATGTCGCGCGTGCAGGTGAGCTCGACCTCGAACGGCCCAGCACCCCAGGTCTGCCAGCCAGCGCCGTCGCGCTCTTTCGTCACCGAGACCTCGCCGAGGTCGAAGCGGTTCGTGACGGTCACCTCGTGCGTGATCTCGTCGATCACGACGCCCGCCGTGAGGCCCGCAAAGGGCTCGCCGCCGTCGACCACGATCGAGGTGGCGGATGCTCCGCCGGTCTTCGACTCGGTGACGGTGCAGAGCGCGCCGACCGCGAGGTCGTCGATCTGGATCGGGTCGTCGCCGCGCTCGACAGTGAACGACCCGGTGTAGACGGTGCGCTCGCCGGTGGCGTCGTCGAGCTCGCACACGACGTCGAGCTGGAAGGGAGCATCCGCCCAGGCATCGGCCCCCACGCCCGTGACGGCCTTTGTCAGCGTCAGGGCGCCCACGGGGTAGCTGTTCGTGATCGCGACCGAGCTCGAGGTTCCGAGCACGACGTCGGCGGTCGCGTCGTCGACCGAGACCGGGTCGCCGCCGTCGACGACGACGACGAGCGCCGTGCCACCGGCATCCATCGTGTCGGTCTCGGTCACGGTGCAGAGCGCCCCGTTGGGCAGCCCGTCGATCGTCCAGGTGGCGCCATCGGCGAGGCTCGAGCGCATCGGCGTCTCGGCCGCGTAGCCCGTGCCGTAGACCGCCGATCCCTCGAAGAGGCAGTCGACGGCGATCGGGAATGGACCGAACTCGATCGCCGCACCCGTCTCGTCGACCGCGGCGCTGTCGACGGTCTTCGAGACGCTGATCGAGGCGAGCTCGAAGGTGTTCTCGACCTCGAGCGCGGACTGCGCCTGATCGTCGAGCAGCACCGTGTCGTCGACAACGACCGTGAAGCTCGTTCCGCTCGCGACGTCGTCCGTCAGCTCGGCGCCGTCGGCATCGAGCAGCCGGCTCGACGTGGCCCCGGCCGGATCGGTCTCGGTGAGCGTGCACTCGGCACCCGAGGGCAGCAGGGTGTAGCTCACCGTGCCGCCGGGGCTCACCGAGCGGGTCGCCCCGCCGACGATCTCGACGGCGATGCCGTCGCGCTCGCACGCAAGGCTCACCTCGAAGGGTCCGGCACCGAAGCCCGCACCGGCGCCGACGACCGACTTGGTCACCTCGAGCTCGCCCGTCAGGTAGTAGTTCTCGAGGGTGACGCGGCCGGGCTCGGTCGCCGTGATGACGATGTCGACGCCGTCGATGACCGTGCCCTCGTCGTCGACCATGCGGTGCGCGTCGGCGCCCGTCAGCGCGACATCGCGCTCGAACACGGTGCACGTCGAGCCGTCGGCGAGGTTCTCGATCGTCGTCACGCCGTCGGCCGGCACGGTGACATCGCTGTCGAACGAGACGATGCCGTCGGCGGTCTCGCAATAGAGCGCCGCCGTGAACGAGTCGGGGGCGAACTGCCCGACGCCGCCGCCGATGACGTCTTTACTGATCGTGAAGCTCGAGACGCCGTAGCGGTTCGTGAACTGCGTCGAGTTGCGGGTGACGGGGCTCGTGGCGTCGGCCGCGAGCGAGGGGATGCTCACGGTCGTGCCGTCGATCGAGGTCGCCGTGCCGTTCACGGTGCGCAGCACCGCGGTGGAGTCGGCGTTCTGGTCGTTCGTCTCGGTGACCGTGCACGCCGCGCCGGCGGGAAGGCCCGTGAGCGTGCGGGTCTCGCCGTGCCGCAGCGAGAAGGCCATGGGCGAGGAGGCGAAGTCGTCGGCGAGCACGGTCTCGGACTGGAAGGTGCAGGCGACCTCGTACTCGAAGGGATCGGCCGGGTAGACCGGCTCGCCCTCTGCGTCGACCGCCGCGGTCTGCACCGTCTTGCCCACGGTGATCGAGGCGAGATCGAAGCGGTTGGTGACCGTTCGCGACACCGTCGAGCCACCCACGATCGTGACGTTCGTGGGGTTGGTGACCTGCGTGGCACCCGCGCTCGCGGTCTCAGTGATGGCGCACGACGAGCCCGCGGGCAGGTTGTCGATCGTGGCCGACAGGCTCGTCGCCGCGCTGAACGACAGCAGGCCGTAGTAGACCGAGTTCGAGGGTGCTCCGACGGTGGCCGGCGAGGCCGAGGCCGAGGATCGCGTGCAGCTGACGCGCACCGTGAAAGTGCCGTCGCCGTACTCTGCGGCACCGGCGCCCGTGATCGCCTTCGTGACGGTGAGCGAGCCCACCGCGATGGAGTTCGTGTAGTCCACCGCGTTGGTCGGTGCGCCGAGCTCGGTGTCAGGGGCGAGCACGATGCCTGAGGCCGTCGCCCCGCTCGTGGACGAACCGGCGACCCCGCCGACGGTGACGATCTTCGTCACGGTCGCGCTGCGCGTCTGGGTCTCGGTGACCGTGCAGACGGCGCCCGCGGGCAGGTCGGTGTAGGTGCGCGACCCGCCGTTGTTGAGCGTGAAGGTCGAGGGCGTCATCGTGACTGCCACGGGCCCCGAACCGGTGTCGTACGTGCACGCGACGCTGAACGAGAAGCTCGATTGCATGACGGGGTTGCCCGCCTCGTTGACGGCGCCATTCATGTTCACGGTCTTCGTGATGGTGAGCGAGGCCTCGTCGTAGGTGTTGGTGACGGTGCTCTGCTCGATCGCCGGCCGGTCGTCGAAGGCGGGAACGGGGTCGAGCACGGTCGAGGGGCTCGTGGGCAGCGCTCGCGAGACGACCTCCTGCGGGCTCACCACGGTGTCGGCAGCGCCCGTCGTGCCGACCTCGCTGACGTCGCACACGGCATAGAGCGGGATGCCGAGGATGCGCGTGGCGGCCGCGTCGCCCGTGAGCGTGAACGGCGATCGGTTCGCACCCGTGCTCGAGAGCAACTCGATGGGCTCGGGTTCGTGCTCGGTGCCGGCGCCGTCGATATCGACCGTGCAGGCGAGCGCGACGCGGAAGGTGCTGGGCGCGAAGCGCTCACCGGCCCCCTCGACGACCTTGGCGAGGTCGACGGCACCCGTCGCGAGCGCCACGCCCACCTTGCGGGGCTCGGTGACGAATCGGTAGGGCAGGTCGTTGACCCCGTCGAAGCCGCGCGCCGCGCCAGCGATCGAGTTGTAGGCGATCGAGTCGCGCGCGAGGTTCGCATCGGTCTCGCGCAGTACCGGCTCGAGCGCCGTGCGCGTGCGGTAGGCGACCGAGACCGACTCGCCGGGGGCGAGGCCGACGGGCGTGATGCCGCCGTCTTCGAAGTCGATGACGAACTTCAACGCGACGACGCTCTCGAGCAGCTCGGTCGAGGGCACGGCGGGCATGACCTGCCAGCCGGTCGTGGCGTTCTGCCGATCGAGCAGGCCGCCGGGGGCACTGCTCGTGACGCAGGGCCAGTACGACTCGACCATGGGCGGCGAGCTCGTGGGCGACATGCCCAGATCGTTCTGGATGTCGGCGCCGTTGCACGCGGGCGTCGCCATGTCGAGGCGGTCGGTGTAGTACACCGTCATGGCCTGGTCGGGGTAGCCGACGAGGCGCGGGCGCTCGAGCAGGATGGGCGCCCAGCGCGAGCTGCGGGCGTCGTTGATGATCACACCGCGGTCGTTCTCGCGGGGCAGCACATCGATCGACGAGATCTGGTGCACGCGCACGTTGCCCGCGTTAAAGAAGTAGCCGACCCACTCCTCGGTGCCGCCCGGGCGGGTGATCGGCACGCAGGGGTAGCGGTAGTAGAGCTCGCCGTCGACGGCCAGCGTCGGCTCTTCGCACGTCGCGGGGTTGCTCGCGACGGTCTTGATGACGCCGAGGTCGTCGTAGGGCGCGCCCGTCTCGGGGTCGATGAGCGCCGTGCCGTCGAGGTCGAGCGGCCCGGCTTCGACGCCCTTGACACCCTTGATGATCGTCATGGGCGCGCTCGGCAGGGCCCAGACGCGCGTCGACGCGGTGCACGACGGCACCTCGGTGATCGTGGCCTGCAGCACGCCGTCGACCGCGGGGGTGCACTCGTCGAACTCTTGGTCGCTCGTGACCGTCGCGGTGTTGAGCACGAAGTTCTCGGTCGCGCTGCCGGCCTCGAAGAACTGGCGGAACTGCAGCGGCGCGCTGATCGTCATCGACCAGTCGTGCTCGAGCACGAAGGCCGGGTCGATCGTGATCGTCAGGGGCTGGCCCGTCGGCTCGGCCGTGCCGAGCACGGCCGTGAAGGTCGGCGCGGTGACGGGAGCGTTCGCCTCGTCGAGCACCTCGATCTCGACGACATCCTGCGGATCGAACGTCAGACCGGTCTCGGGGTCGAGGCCGAGCACGAGCTGCGGGCCCGAGCCGTCGACGGGGATGAGGTCGACGACCTCGAGCCCCGTGAGCTGCTTGTCGAGCCCCGTGCCGCGGTTCGTCACCTCGATCTCGTAGGGCACGGGAGCCCCGAGCGTGAGCGGGCCGTAGGGGGTCTTGACGATCTGCACCTTGGCGGGGCGGTGCTGCACGAGCAGCTGCTTCGAGTCGTCGTCGGTCGCCTGCCAGAGCGGGGCATCCACCCCGTTATCGGCCCACGCGGTGACCGTGAGGTCGTTCGTGAACACGCCGATCTCGGTCTCTCCCGGAGCGGGCTGCGTGTAGATGTAGAGCGTCGACGGCACGGGCTCGCCCGCGGGCTCGACGAGCACGTCGCGGCGGGTGGCCGTGAAGCGCAGCGTCTGGCTGGGGTTGAAGGGGCGCTCCCACGCGGCGCCGTCGGAGCGCGTGTACTGCGCGCGCAGACCGCGGATGTCGGAGACCGTGACCCCGGGAGGCAGGGTGGGCAGGGCGAGCGAACTCGCGAGCGCACCCTCGACCCAGCAGGCGCTGAGATCGGTGCTGCCCTCGCATTCAACAGTGATCGCTCCCGTGCCGCCGTCGATCACGTAGTCGACGCCGACGAGCACGTCGACCTTCACACGGTTGATGGGAGTCGAGAACGAGTGCGAGCCGAAGGCGGTGAACGTGTAGGCGTTCCAGAAGCTCGGGCTGATGTCTTCGAAGAGCATGTCGGTCGAACGCACGGTTCCCGAGGGCTGACCCGTGAGTGTGACGGTGGCCACACGCGAGTTTCCGACGATCTGGGTCGCGGGAGTGCTCGGGGTCGCCGTCGTGTCGGCGACGATGCCCTTGGTGGCCGTGACGCCGTAGGTGTAGTCGACGACCGTGACCGCGGCCTCGTCGCGCGCCGTGAGCGTGACGAGCGTCTCACCGTCGGCCGGTGCCGTGACGCCGCCCGGGTCGACGATGCGCGCCTCGGCGGTGTTGTCGACGATCGGGCTGCTCGTCGAGTCGACGATCGTGCCCGGGTCGCTGCGCAGGGTCGGCCGCAACTGCGTGTCGACGATGACGCGCGTGCTCGCCTGCACGTCGATGCGACCCGTGTGCACGACCTCGAAGCCGATGACGTCGGCGAGCTGCGCCGTCGTCAGGGCGAGGGCGGCGGCGATCGTGTGCGTCGTCACGCTCGGTCCCTCGCGCGTGAGGCGCACCTCGCTCGCGGTCGCCCCCGACGGCACGGTAATCGAGACGATGTCGAAGAGATTGACGGCATCGAAGGGATCGGTGCCCGCGACGGGGTCGACGATCGCGAGCTCGTCGACGCGCGACACCGACTCGTTCGTGGCCTGCACCGTCATGCGCGCGCGGGGGTAGAGCGACTGCGGGGTACCGGGCGGCGGCGTGCCGAGCGGGCCATCGACCCAGGTCTTCGTGATCTCGACCGTCAGAGGCGTGTCGAGGATGAGGATGTCGTCGGCGGCCGTGCGCGACAGCAGCACCGCACCCTCGGCGTCGCGCCCCTGCATGAGGGCGGTGTTGCGCACCTGGCCGACCTGGCCCGGGATGTTGTACTCGGCCAGGCGCGTCGCCCCGAGCACGGCGGTGGCGGGGTCGGAGCGCCGCACATCGCGCACCTCGAAGACGAGGCGCAGGTCGCGGCTGAGCGACATCGACGGGGCAACGCCCGTGCCGACGGGCGGCGCCGTGGGCGTCGAGCCGATGCGCGCGGCGCGCGTCGGGCTCTCTTGCACCACGAGCCGCACGCCCGTGGCGTTCGCGCTCTCGCTCGCGCTGAGGGTGTAGCCGGGGAACGTGCCGTCGCACGCGCTGCCCGCGCAGGGGTTGCCGCTCGCGGCGGTCCAGCCCGATCCGGGCAGGTAGAGCTCGACGGCGACGACGCGGTCATAGGTGAGCAGCGGATCCATCGCGGGGGTGATCGCGGGGATGCGCACGAGATCGAAGGCCTCGAACACCGTGTCGGCGACCGGCGTCGTCGCGGGGTCGCTCGCCGAGTCGCTGATCACGACCGAGTCGAAGGCCGCGCCGCCGGTGCCCCAGCTGATCTCGACCGTGGCCTCGTCGGCTGAGCGCGCGTTGACGGCCTGCGTGCCCGTGCTCGCGACCGGCAGCCAGGTCTTGCTGATGGCTGTGACGTTGCCCGAGCCGTCGCCGCCCTCGGTGGCCGTCGGCAGCAGCGTGATCGACTCGGCGGCGTCGGCCGTCGCCTCGACGGGGTCGGCGGTCGGGTTGGCGACGCGGCTCTGCGCCGCGTTGGCGATGACGACCGCCTCGAGGCGCGTCGACGATGCGGCCTCGCCCGTGCCGTCGCGCAACTGGTCGCGCAGGCTCACCGACAGGTTGGGCTGGGCGCTGAACCCCGGGTTCAGCAGGGTGCCGAGGGTGTCGTAGTCGGCGTGCCGGTAGGTGAAGCGCACGCCCTCGATCGACTCGCGCAGGGCGGGGTCGATGGTCGTCGAGAGGAACGACGGCCCGGCGACATCGGTCGCCCCGGGCAGCGGCAGCCAGTCGGTGCCGTCGAAGTACTCAACCGAGAGCACGGTGCTGCCCGGCACGGCCGTAGCGACGATGGCGGTGAGATCGAACCAGTTCCAGAACTCGTCGGTGCTCGCGTCGAGCGGGTCGGTGATCACGAGCGACGTCGAGCCGACGGTCGAGGCGGTCGGGTCGACGGCCGCGGTCGGCAGCGGCGTGACCCGGGCCGGGATCGAGATGAGCGTCGTCGCACCGGCGATCGCGTAGAGCTCGTCGGGCAGTGCGGTCTTGCCGATCGAGGTGTTGACGCGCGAGGTACGGCGAGTGAGGTCGTCGCTCGCCTCGGCCGAAGCGATCGCGTCGGCGAGCGTGACGACATCGACGCGCACGGTGTTCGACTCGGTCGCATCGCTCACGACCGCGTCGGTCATGGCCAGGAAGGGCAGCACGGCGTACTGGCCCGGAGCCATGCCCTGCGGCAGGGTGCTGAGGAACCGCACGCGGATGTCGGTCACGAGCGCGGCATCCACCGGCTCAGGAAGCGAGTCGGCCGTCGTCGTGACGATCGCGGCCGCGAACTCGGTGTCGCCCGCGTAGCGGTAGCTGACCTCGGCGCTTGTGGCGCCGACGGGCCACTCGATGTCGGCCTGCACCCAGCTCGTGAACGAGAGCCCCTGGTCGGCGAGCGAGGTCGAGCCGGGCGCGGGCTCGGTGAGCGTGAGCTCGCGCAGGCCGAAGTCGCCGCCGTTCGAGCCGCCGAGCGTCGCGAGCACCTGCTGCCCACCGATGATCGAGTTCACATCGAACTGCTTCGTCGCGACGGGCCGGATGCTCGGCGGTCCGATGACGATCGAATCGGTCGCCTGCACCGGCGTCGTCGACTCGCTGTCGGCGACGACCCACGACGAGGCCGTGTTAACGATCGTCGTGGGCTCGGTGACGAGGGCGGCGGTCGCACTGAGCTCGGTGTCGAGCGTGATCGCGGCTGTCGCGCCGACGGCGATGCGGCCGCCCGTCGAGCTCGTGAAGACCAGGCGCAGGGCACGGATATCGGCCGCGTCGACGCCGCTCGGCAGGCTCGCGGTCGGCGCTGCGGTGCCCTGGCTCCACACCGAGCCGTCGAACCAGTCGACGCGCACCCGGTCGGCGCCGCTCGGCATCGTGAGCCCGCTGAACCCGGTCGGCTGCAGCAGTGAGAGCACGGTCGACGAGGTGTCGGCGGGCTCTTGCACGACGAGCGAGTCGACCGAGCCATTGCTCGAGTTCGTCGCGCCGAGCGCGATCGCGACGGGCGTGCCCGCGACGGCGGTGGCGGAATCGGGCGTGACGGTCTTGGTCACCTGCGAGGCGAGCGTGCGCTCGACCTCGAGCCGCACCTCCGCGCTCGACTCGACCGAGCTCGGGCGCGGCGGGTCGAGGGCGAGGTCTTCGCGGTTGGCGACGCTCACGGTGGCCGTGTTGGGCAGCACCGCGCCGTCCCAGTCGGCCGAGAGGTCGGCGGGCACCGTCGCGGTGGCATTGATCTGGATGCCCGTGCCGGCCTGCAGGCCCACGAGCCCGCCGCCGAGGTCGTCGATCACCCGCACGCTGAAGGTATTGCCCGTGATCTCGACGTCGATGGGCGGAATGGACTGGGCGGTCGTGACGGTCTGCAACTCAAGCGGCTCAGGCACGACGTCGTCGAGCGTGAGGTCGAGGCAGTCGGTCTCGAGCGACGAGCAGTTGATCGTGAACTGGTAGGTGACGGTGCCGCCGGGGGCGACGGCGGCGTCGGCGGCCGCCGGGATGGCGTCTTTCTCGAACTGCACGAGCACGGGCTCGTCGGGGTCGCCCTCCGCTGCCGTCGCGGGCTGGAAGGCGAGGAAGGGCGCGAAGAGGGTGAGCAGGGCGACGACCGCGATGCCGGGCAGGGTTCGACCGAACGGGCTGGAACGGCGCAGCATCCCGAATCGTGCCGTCGATCGACGAGGTGCACTGGATGCTGCTGCGGTCATGGTGCTGGTCCCCCCGGGTGCGCACCCGAGAGCGGGATCAGGCGACCCTGACCCCCGAACGGGTTACGTGAACACAGTTCATGCTTCGATGAACGGTTCTCAACCTAGCGGGAGCGGGGTTCGTTTTGCGTACCCCACGAGGGGGGCATTTGCCTCCCCTTTCGGGGGGCACGCGCCGCTCAGGGCAGCACGCCCACCGAAGCGAGGCCCGCGCGCAGCAGCGCGCCGCGCCCGCCCTCGAGCTCGTCGGCCACGCGCTGCGAGGCGGCCTCGTCGGGCGTCATCCACGTCAACTCGAGCGCGTCCTGCCGCGGCTCGCACGTGCCCGTCACGGGCACGACGTAGGCGAGCGCCACGGCGTGCTGGCGATCGTCGCTGAAGCGCGTCGGGCTCGGGAAGGGAAAGTACTCGGCCACCGAGAACGGCGTCGGCGAGGCCGGCAGCTGCGGGAACGCCATCGGGCCGAGATCCTTCTCGAGGTGCCGGAAGAGCGCCTCGCGCAACGTCTCGCCGTGCATCACCCGGCCGCTCACGAGCGTACGCGTGATGCTGCCCGCCGGATTGACGCGCAGCAGCACGCCGACCTCGGTGACGGCCCCCATGCCGTCGACCCGCACGGGGATCGCCTCGACGTAGACGAGCGGCAGGCGCTGACGGATCTGCTCGAGCTCGTCGTCAGAGAGCCAGCCCGGGTTGGGATCGGGGGTGCGCACGGTGGCCATGCTCCATTGTGTCTCGTGCGGCGGCCGCTCGGGGGCACCTGACACGATGGAGCCATGAGCGCGATGCAGCTGATCGACGAATCCGCCATCATCTGGTCGGCCGCCGAGGCCGATCGGGTGGGGCGGCCGCTGCTGGTGCTGCTGCACGGCTACGGCTCGACCGAGGGCGATCTGTTCGGCCTCGCGCCGCACCTGCCTCTGCAGCCCGTCATCGCCTCGCTGCGGGCACCCCTGCGCGCCGGGCCCGGGTACGCCTGGTACGAGCTCGACGGGGCGACCAACGAGAGCCGCCTCCAGGGAGCCGACGCCGCGGCGCGCGGACTGCTGCACTGGCTCGACAGCGTGCCGGCGACCTCGGTGGGGCTGCTGGGGTTCTCGCAGGGCGGGGCGATGAGCATCCACCTCATGCGGCACGCGCCCGAGCGCTTCGCCTTCGCCGTCTCGCTCGCCGGGTTCGTGGTGCCGGGCGAGGCCCCCGCCGACGCGCGGCTCGCGTCGCTGGCGCCCCCGGTGTTCTGGGGGCGCGGCACGCGGGACACCGTCATTCCCGACTCGTTCGTGACCGCGACGCAGCGATGGCTGCCGCACCACGTCACGCTCACCGAGCGCATCTACGAGGGCCTCGGCCACTCGGTGAGCGAGAGCGAGCTCGCCGACGTGCTTACGTTCTTGCGCGCGCAGTACGCCTGACCGCGGGCTGTCAGGGCAGAGGGCGAGAATGAGGGGATGACCGCGCTCGAGCCCGCCGCCGTGCTGGGCCGGTTCGCGCCCGCCACGCGCGAGTGGTTCACGGGCGCGTTCCCCGCGCCGACGCCCGCGCAGCTCGGGGCGTGGGACGCCATCTCGACCGGCCGCCACGCCCTCGTCGTCGCGCCGACCGGCTCGGGCAAGACGCTCGCCGCCTTTCTCTGGTCGATCGACCGCCTCGCGGCCGAGCCGCCGCCCGACGACCCGCGCCGTCGCACGCGCGTGCTCTACATCAGCCCGCTCAAGGCCCTCGGCGTCGATGTCGAGCGCAACCTGCGCTCGCCGCTCATCGGCGTGACGCAGACGGCCCTGCGGCTCGGCGGCACCGCGCCCTCGATCACCGTGGGCGTGCGCAGCGGCGACACCCCGAGCGCCGACCGCCGGGCGCTGCAGAAGTCGCCCCCCGACATCCTCATCACGACCCCCGAGAGTCTCTACCTCATGCTCACGGCGAGCGCCCGCGAGACGCTCGACGGCGTCACGACCGTCATCATCGACGAGGTGCACGCGGTCGCGGGCACCAAGCGCGGCGCGCACCTCGCCCTCACCCTCGAGCGGCTGGATGCCCGGCTCGCGACCCCCGCGCAGCGCATCGGCCTCTCGGCCACCGTGCGCCCCCCGGAGGAAGTGGCCCGCTTTCTGGGCGGAGCCCAGCCCGTGACGATCGTGCAGCCGCCGGCCGCGAAGACCTTCGACCTCAGCGTCGTCGTGCCCGTCGACGACATGACGCAGCCGCCGGCGATCGGCGGCGCCGACCCGCTCGACGCCTCGGGCGCCCCGCAGACCCCGTCGATCTGGCCGCACGTCGAGGAGGACATCGTCGATCGCGTGCTGCAGCACCGCTCGACGATCGTGTTCGCCAACTCGCGGCGGCTCGCCGAGCGGCTGACCGCGCGGCTCAACGAGATCTACCAGGGGAGAACCGAGACCGACGACCTGCTCGCGCGCGCCCACCACGGCTCGGTGAGCAAAGAGCAGCGCGGCGAGATCGAAGAGGCCCTCAAGACGGGCCGGCTGCGCTGCGTCGTGGCGACGAGCAGCCTCGAGCTCGGCATCGACATGGGCGCGGTCGACCTCGTCATCCAGGTCGAGGCGCCACCGAGCGTCGCGAGCGGCCTGCAGCGGGTCGGGCGCGCGGGGCACCAAGTGGGCGAGATCAGCCGCGGCGTGCTCGTGCCGAAGCACCGCCTCGACGTGCTGCACGCGACGGTCACGAGCGAGCGCATGACGGCCGGGCTCATCGAAGAGCTGCGCGTGCTCGCGAACCCCCTCGACGTGCTCGCCCAGCAGACCGTGGCGCACGTCGCCCTCGAACCGTGCGACATCGAGCAGTGGTTCGAGCAGGTGCGCCGCAGCGCGCCCTTCGCGACTCTGCCGCGCTCGGCCTTCGACGCCGTGCTCGACCTGCTGAGCGGCCGGTACCCGAGCGACCGGTTCAGCGAGCTGCGCCCGCGCATCGTGTGGGATCGCGTGAACGGCACGCTCACGGGCCGCCCCGGCGCGCAGCGGCTCGCCGTGACGAGCGGCGGCACCATTCCCGACCGCGGCCTGTTCGGCGTGTTCATCGCCGGTGAAGGAAACGGCCGCCGCGTCGGCGAGCTCGATGAAGAGATGGTCTACGAGTCGCGGGTGGGCGACGTGTTCGCCCTGGGCACCACGAGCTGGCGCATCCAGGAGATCACGCACGACCAGGTCATCGTGACCCCCGCGTTCGGCCAGCCCGGCAAGGTGCCGTTCTGGAAGGGCGACGGGCTGGGGCGCCCGGCCGAGCTCGGCCGCGCGCTCGGGCGCACGACGCGCGAACTGGGGGCGGCGACGCCGGATGCCCGGCACGAGCGCCTCGCGGCCGCGGGCCTCGACGCCCGCGCCGAGGCGAACCTCGGCGCGCTGCTGCGCGAGCAGGCCGAGGCCATCGGCCAGCTGCCGAGCGAGCTGACGCTCGTCGTCGAGCGCTTCCGCGACGAGCTCGGCGACTGGCGCGTGGTGCTGCACTCGCCGTACGGCATGGCCGTGCACGCGCCGTGGGCCCTCGCCGTGACGGCGCGCATCCGCGAGCGGCACGGCTACGACGGGGCGGCGATCGCGGCCGACGACGGCATCGTGGTGCGGCTGCCCGACACCGAGGCGCAGCCGCCCGGCGCCGAGCTGTTCCTCTTCGAGGCCGACGAGCTGCACGACCTGGTCACCGCCGAAGTTGGCGGCTCGGCGGTGTTCGCCGCGCGCTTCCGCGAGTGCGCCGCCCGCGCCCTGCTGCTGCCGCGCCGCGACCCCGGGCGGCGCAGCCCGCTCTGGCAGCAGCGCCAGCGTGCGAGCCAGCTGCTCGAGGTCGCCCGCGAGTTCCCCGACTTCCCCATCGTGCTCGAGACCGTGCGCGAGGTACTGCAAGACGTCTACGACCTGCCGTCGCTCGTCGAGCTCGCGGCGGGCATCGCGCAGCGCAGCATCCGCATCGTCGAGGTCGAGACGCCGAGCCCCTCACCGTTCGCGCGCAGCCTGCTGTTCGGCTACGTCGCGGCCTTCCTCTACGAGGGCGACAGTCCGCTCGCCGAGCGGCGCGCGGCGGCGCTCAGCATCGACCCCGCGCTGCTCGCCGAGCTGCTCGGGCGCGCCGAGCTGCGCGAGGTGCTCGACCCGGCCGTCATCGCGCAGCTCGAGGCCGAGCTGCAGCGCCTCGCCCCCGACCGCCGGGCGCGCGACGCGGAGGGCGTCGTCGACCTGCTGCGCATCCTGGGCCCGCTCTCTACGCCCGAGATCGACGACCGCACGCTCGACGAGGTCGACGTGACCGCCGAGCTCGAACGGCTCGCGCGCGAGAATCGGGTGTTCCGCGCGACGATCGCGGGCGAGCAGCGCTGGGCGGGGGTCGAAGACGCCGCCCGCCTGCGCGACGCCCTCGGCACGCCCATCCCGCACGGCGTGCCGGCCGCGTTCCTCGAGCCCGTACCCGACCCCGTCGGCGACCTCGTCGCGCGCTTCGCCCGCACCCGCACTCCCTTCGCCGCGACCGACGTGGCGAGCCGCTACGGCCTCGGCATCGCCGTGGCGACGGATGCCCTGCGCCGGCTCGCCGCCGACCGCCGTCTCATCGAGGGCGAGTTTCGCCCGGGCGCCTCGGGCACCGAGTGGGTCGACGCCGAGGTGCTGCGCCGCCTGCGCTCGCGCAGTCTCGCGGCGCTGCGCAAAGAGATCGAGCCCGTCAGCCACGGCACGCTCGGGAGGTTTCTTCCCGCATGGCAGCACGTCGGCAGCGCCGGCGCGGGCACGGGTGCGGCACGACCGGGGTTGCACGGCATCGACGGTGTGCTGCAGGCGATCGAGCAGCTGCAGGGGGCGGCGCTGCCGGCGAGCGCGTGGGAGACCCTCGTGCTGCCGAGCCGCGTGCGCGACTACTCGCCCGCCTGGCTCGACGAACTGTGCGCGAGCGGCGAGGTCGTCTGGGCCGGCGCGGGCAGCCTGCCCGGCAGCGACGGCTGGGTGAGCCTGCACCTCGCCGGCACTGCGCCGCTGAGCCTCGCCGAGCCCGACGAGCTCGAGCTCACCGAGCGGCAGCGGCGCGTGCTCGAGGCGCTCGCGGGCGGCGGCGGCTTCTTCTTTCGGCAGCTTGCGAGCGCGGTGGCCGTCGCGGGCGAGGCCGGCGGCGACGACGCGGCCCTCGTCGACGAGCTCTGGCAGCTCGTGTGGGCGGGGCTGCTGACGAACGACACGCTCGCGCCGCTGCGCGCCACGCTCGGGGGCACGGCGACCCGCAAGACCGCGCCGCGCACCCGCGGCTACCGGGGGTACGCGCGCCCGGCATCCGTCACGCAATCGGGGCCGCCCACGGTCGCGGGCCGCTGGTCGCTGCTGCCCGCGCGCGAGACCGACCCCACGCGCCGAACGGCCATCGCGATCGACCGCATGCTCGAGCGCCACGGCATCGTCACGCGCGGCGCCGTGCAGGCCGAGGGGCTGCGCGGCGGCTTCGCGCTCGCCTACTCGGTGCTCGCGCGCATGGAGGAGGCCGGCTCGGTGCGCCGCGGCTACATCGTCGAGGGCCTCGGCGCGGCGCAGTTCGCGACGCCCGCCACGATCGACCGGTTGCGCACCTTCAGCAGAGACGCGGATGCGGCCCCCGCCCTCGCCCCCCTGGTTCTCGCCGCGACCGACCCCGCCAACCCCTACGGCGCGGCCCTGCCGTGGCCCGCGAGCCTGCCCGACGCGGCCGCGGGGTCGACCGCGCACCGGCCCGGGCGCAAGGCCGGATCGCTCGTGGTTCTCGTCGACGGGCACCTCGCGCTCTACCTCGAGCGCGGCGGCAAGAGCGTGCTGACCTTCACCGACGAGCCCGCCGTGCTCGAGCCGGCCGCCGTCGAGCTCGCCGCCGTCGTGCGCGCGCGCTTGCGCTCGCTGCGCGTCGAGCGCGTCAACGGCGCGAGCGCGTTCGGCACGCCGCTCGCCGAGGCGCTGCAGGCCGCGGGCTTCGTCGCGACGCCCCAGGGCCTGCGCATCAGGGTGTGAGGTGAACCATGCCCGAGGGTGACACCGTGCACCGCGCGGCGGCGCGGCTGCACGCCGCGCTCACGGGCCAGACCGTGCTGCGAAGCGATGTGCGCGTGCCGCGCTTCGCGACCGCCGATCTGAGCGGCGAGCGCGTCGACGAGGTCGTCGCGGTCGGCAAGCACCTCCTCATGCGCATCGGCGACGTGACGGTGCACTCGCACCTCAAGATGGAGGGCGTCTGGCACGTCATGCGGCGCGGCGAGCGCTGGCGCCGCCCCGCCTTCGAGGCGCGCATGCTGCTCGAGACGACCGCGACCGAGGGCGCCCCCTGGCAGGCCGTGGGCTTCGCCCTCGGCGAGCTCGAGCTCGTCGCCCGCGGCGCCGAGGACGAGGTCGTCGGCTATCTCGGCCCCGACCCGCTCGGCCCCGACTTCGACCGCGACGAGGCGCTGCGGCGCCTCACCGCCGACCCCGACCGCCCCATCGGGCTCGCGCTGCTCGACCAGCGCAATGTCGCCGGCTTCGGCAACGACTACCGCAACGAGCTGCTCTTCTTGCGCGGGGTGCTGCCCGAGACGCCCGTCGGCGCGGTGGATGCCGCGGCGGCCCTCGACCTCGGCGTGCGCCTCATCCAGGCCAACCGCGACCGCGACGAGCGCACGACGACGGGCAACACGCGCCGCGGCGAGCGCCTGTGGGTCGCGCACCGCGACGGACAGCCGTGCCGACGCTGTGGCACGCGCATCCGTCGTGGCCTGCTCGGCGATGACGCGCTCACCGAGCGCATCACGTGGTTCTGCCCGAGCTGCCAGCGCTGAGGCGATGGCCTAGCGCTCGCTGATGACCTCTCTGATGCGGCTCGGCCGCCAGGCGACGATGCGCAGCGCGGTCGCGGCCACGATGGCGATGACGCCCGCGATCACGAGCGGCTGGGCCACGGCCTCGGCGATGCGCGGCACGACGTAGACGCTCGGGTCGTAGATGCCCGAGGCCGGCGGCACACTGAAGGCGAACTCGGCGTAGACCGTGAGTGCGAACCCCGCGAGCACCGCGATGGCGCCGACGATCCAGAGTGCTCGCAACCAGGGGTTGCCGGCGACGACGAGCTCGAAGTGGCGCTCATCGGGCCTGTCGTCGAGCACGTCGAGCGGCAGGATCTCGCTCGAGGGCTGCGGGGGCGTGGCGCGCGCGGTGCGCACGATCGCCGCGCGGCCCGCAGCGGGGGCCGCCCCGCGCGCGACACCGTCGTCGACCACGGGGGCCGCACCGGGGCCGCCGCGCTGAAAGCCTGCGGGATACCGGGGGTCGATGCCGCCCGACGATGCTCGTGCCATGGTGCTCCTTCGCTGCCCGGTCGACCGCGGCCAGCCTAACCCCGCGCCCCGCTCGTGTCAGAGGGCGCCCGGTAGCCTCACAGCATGATCGCCGCCGCCCTGCGCCCGCTCGTCGTCGTGGCCCTCGTCGGCGTCATCGGCTCGCTCGACGGCTGCCTCGACCAGGGCGGCACCGCCACCCCCGCGCAACCGGGCTCGCCCGCCGCCTCGGCCGAGGGCGTCGGCACGGTCACGAGCATTACCGACGGCGACACCCTGCGGCTCGAGGTCGACGGCGTCGAGTTGCGCGTGCGCCTCGTCGGCATCGACACGCCCGAGGTCTACCCCGAAGTGGAGTGCTTCGGGCCCGAGGCCGAGGCCGCCCTCGCGGCGCTCGCGCCCCCCGGCAGCACTCTCGCGTTCGCCTACGACCGCGACCCGCGCGATCCGTACGACCGCGAGCTGATGTACCTCTTCACGGCCGACGGCACCTTCATCAACTACGAGCTCGTGGCGCAGGGCGCGGCCCGCGCGGTGCTGTTCGAGCCCAACGACCGGTACTACGACGATCTCGTCGCCGCCGAGCGCGCGGCGCAGAATGCGGGGCTCGGGCTCTGGGGTCAATGCTGACCGAGGCCCCGCCCGGTCAGGCCCCGACGGGCTCGATGAGCTGAGGCCCGTCGCCCTTCAGGGGCGCGACGGGGTGCAGCACGAGCCGCTCGAGAACCGCCTCGCTCTCGTGCACGATCATCTCGACGAGATCCTGGTCACCCTCGACCGTGGGGTCGAGCCATTCATCCCAGACCTCGCGCGGCAGCATGACCGGGGCGCGGTCGTGGATGCTCGCCGCCGGCCCGTGCGCCGCTCGCGTCAGCATCGTGGCCGTCAGCAGCCACGGCGTCGGGGTGCCGCCCTCGGGGAACGGCGCGCGCCACCACGAGTAGAGCCCGGCGAACGCGTGCTCGCCCGCCTCGGGGTCGGTGATGTAGTGCGGGGTCTTGGTCGACCCGACCGTGTGCCACTCGTAGTAGCCGTCGGCGGGCAGGATCGCCCGCGACCGCACGAGGGCGTTCTTGAAGGTGCTCTTCTCGTGCACGGTCTCGCTGCGGGCGTTGAAGGTGGGGTACTTCGAGGCGAGCTCGGTCGCCCACCGCGGCACGAGCGACCAGCGGGCCGCGGTCACGAGGCGCGAGGGCATCCCGTCGGGGTCGTCTTTCGGCACGCGGTCGACGACGATCGGCACCTGCTGGGTGGGCGCGATGTTCCAGCTCGGGGGCATGGCGACCGCGTCGACCTCGTCGGCCTCGAAGTACTGCCCGAGCTCCTCGCCGCTCTTCGTGTTGGCGTAGCGACCGCACATCAGCAACCCCTCTCGGCGAGCGCCGCCCGCAGGCGCTCGGCATCCACTCGATAGATGGTGTGCACGGCGTCGTCGATGAGCACGACGGGGATCTCGTCCCAGTACTGCTCGTGCAGCGCGGGCTCGTCGAGGATGGAGCGCTCGACGAAGCGCACCCCCGCGCGCCCCTCGAGTACGCCCGCCACCACGGCGCGAGCATCGTCGCACAGGTGGCAGCCGGGCTTGCCGATGAGGGTCACGGTCACGAGGGGCACGCCCCCAGCCTAGGCACCTGCCTATGCTGGTCGGGATGCCCACCCCCGACAGCGACGCCGGACCCGGCGAGAGCGCGCGCGGCTCAGCGCCCGTGATCGCATTCTTCGACGTCGACAACACCCTGCTGCACGGCGCGAGCGTCTACCACCTGGGGCGCATCGCCTGGAAGCGCGGCCACGTGGGCTGGCGCGATCTCAGCCGCTTCGCCTGGCAGCAGGCCCGCTTCAAGTCGGTGGGCGAGAACCACCGGCACCAGCTGGCGGTGCGCGACCGGGCCCTCGAGCTCGTGGCCGGCCACTCGGTGCTCGAGCTCGAGGCGATCGCCGTCGAGACCTACGACGCCCACCTGCAGGCGCTGCTACTGCCGCAGGTCGTCGAGCGCGCCCGCGCGCACCTGGCGCAGGGCCACGAGGTGTGGCTGCTCACCGCGACCCCCGAGGCCTGCGCGCGCGTCATCGCCGAGCGGCTCGGCCTCACCGGCGCGATCGGCACCCGCATCGAAAGCGTCGACGGCGTCTTTACCGGTGCGCTGCTTGGGCCTGTCATGCACGGCGGGCACAAGGCCGATGCCGCGGCTCGGCTCGCGGGCGAGCGGGGCGTGCGGATCGCCGACTGCTGGGCGTACAGCGATTCGCGCAACGACATCCCCCTGCTCGAGCTCGTCGGGCACCAGCAGGTCGTCAACCCCGACGCCGCGCTGGCCCGTCACGCGGCGTCGCGCGGCTGGCCCGTCATGCGCGACCGCCCGCGGGCATCCCGCCCCTGAGCCGCCTTCGCAACCGTCGCCAGAAACGACGAAAGCGCCCGACCTGACGGTCGAGCGCTTCGCGCGGGCGGATGCCCTACTTCTTGTTGCGACGCTGGTGACGCGTCTTGCGCAGCAGCTTGCGGTGCTTCTTCTTCGCCATGCGCTTGCGGCGCTTCTTGATGACAGAACCCATGGGAAATCCTCTGATCGTCGACTGAACGGGAGCAACGGCCCGTTCAGGACCGTGTCATGTACCGGCCGAGTCTAGCCGACGTCGGCGATGGGCGTCTCGATGGCCGTGGCGACCGCCGATTCGGGGATGCGGAAGCTGCGGCCGAACCGGATTGCGGGCAGCTCGCCCGCGTGCACCATGCGGTACACCGTCATCGTCGAGACGCGCATCATGTCGGCCACCTCGGCGACGGTGAGAAAGCGCACCTCAGAGAGATCACGGGCCATCGGCAGTCTTCCTGTCGCTCACGCGCCCAGCGCCCTCGTGGCGCATGTGCACGGAGTTCAGAGTAGGGGCTGGTGTGACTCGTGTAAAGACGCCCGAGAGGGGGTCAGCGGCCCTCGTCGTGGTTCTTCCAGGGCAGGCGCTTGGTCACGGCCTCTTGCACGTCGTGCAGCTTCTCTTGCGCGCCCTCGATGATCGACCGGGCCTGGTGCGAGGCATCGGCCGCGACGCGGCCGACCGTGCTGCCCGCGCCGCTGACGTCGGCACCCGACCACGCGGCAAACACGGGCGAGCCGCTCTCGGGGTCGAAGTCGGCGCTGAGGAAGGGGATGATCCAGTCTTCGACGTCTTCGAGCGGGGCGGGATCGACGGCGTAGTAGCGGTGCTGGCCCTCGTCGCGCACGGTCACGAGGCCGTGGTCGCGCAGCACCTTGAGGTGCTTCGAGACGGTCGGCTGCGTCGCGTCCATGCGCTCGACGAGCTCGCCCACGCTGAGCTCGCCCGTGCCGCCCTCCCCCCGCAACGAGGCGTCGAGCAGGTGCTGCAGCAGTTCCCGACGGGTGGCGTCGGCGATCACGTCGAAGATGTCGGCCATGCCACCAGGCTAGTCAGCCCGGCCCGGGAGTACCATGACACGCGGTCTGCAGGCCGGTGAGGAGCGTCGATGGCCACGAGCAACCGCATCCGCGGCAACCGCCGCGACGAGCGCACAACGCCGCTCGCGCGAGCGTGGGCCGCTCTCGGCGAATCCGCCACCGCCTCGCCCGCGCGCTTCGCGATCCTCATCTTCACGGGCCTCATCCTCATCACCACGCTGCTGCTGACCCTGCCGATCGCGCGCGCCGGCAGCGGCACGGGCGGCACGCCCCTCGCCGACGCCGTCTTCACGGCCGTCTCGGCGATCTGCGTCACGGGCCTGACGACGGTCGACATGGCGACGCACTGGTCGCCCTTCGGCAACGTCGTCATCATCCTGGCCATGCAGATCGGCGGCATCGGCGTGCTGACGATGGCGAGCATCCTGGGTCTCGTCGTGGCACGCCGCATCGGGCTGCGCGCCAAGCTCATCGCCGCGAGCGACACGAACGCCGCGCGCGTGCACGGCGGCCCCGTGAGCGAGTCGCAGGCCGTGCGGCTCGGCGAGATCGGCGGGCTGCTGTTCACGGTCGCCGCGAGCGCCATCGTCATCGAGCTCGCGATCACGGCGCTCGTCGTGCCGCGGCTGCTCATCGAGGGCTTCGACCCGTGGACGGCCATCTGGCAGGGCTTCTACCTCTCGCTCTCGGCCTTCACGAACACGGGCTTCGTGCCCTTCGCGCCCGGCATGGAGCGCTTCGCCTCCGACCCGTGGATGCTCTCGGTACTCTCGATCGCGGTGTTCCTCGGCGCCATCGGGTTCCCCGTCATCTTCGCCCTCGCTCGCTGGCTGCGCACGCGCGCCCGCCTCACGATCCACGCCCGCATCACGCTGATCACGACGCTCATCCTCATCGCCGTCGGCTCGCTCGCCATCGCCGTGCTCGAGTGGTCGAACCAGGCGACGCTCGGCGGCCAAGACGGTCTCACGCGCCCGATGACGGCCATCTTCACCTCGATCATGTCGCGCTCGGGCGGACTGAGCACGATCGACATCGGCGAGATGAACGGCTCGACCCTGCTCGTGCTCGACATGCTCATGTTCGTGGGCGGCGGCTCCGCATCCACCGCCGGCGGCATCAAGGTGACGACGCTCGCCGTGCTGTTCTTCGCGGCGGTCGCCGAGGCGCGCGGCGTCGACGACATGGAGGCCTTCGACCGCCGCATCCCCAACGACGTTCTGCGCCTCTCGGTCAGCATCGTGCTGTGGGGGGCGACGATCGTGGCGACCTCGTCGATCATCATCCTGCAGCTCACCGACGAGCCTCTCGACCGCGTTCTCTTCGACGTGATCTCGGCCTTCGCGACGTGCGGGCTCTCGACGGGCCTCACGAGCAACGAGCTGCCCGACGCCGCCAAGTACACGCTCGCGGCCACCATGTGGGCGGGACGCGTTGGTACAGTGACCCTCGCCGCGGCCCTCGCCGCCAGTCAGCGCCGGCAGCTGTTCCGCCGGGCAGAAGAGAGGCCCATCGTTGGTTGAGAGAATCCGCCACGACGCTCCCGTGCTCGTCATCGGTCTGGGCCGCTTCGGCGCAGCCACGGCCGGCCAACTGCAGCGGCTCGGTCGCGAGGTGCTCGCGGTCGACGAAGACGCGGGCCTCGTGCAGAAGTGGGCCGAACGGGTCACGCACGCGGTGCAGGCCGACGCGCGCTCGCTGGATGCCCTGCGCCAGATCGGCGCCGACGAGTTCAGCATCGCCGTCGTCGCGACGGGGTCGTCGATCGAGTCGAGCGTGCTCATCACGGCGAACCTCGTCGACCTCAAGATCCCCCAGATCTGGTCGAAGGCCATCAGCCAGTCGCACGGCAAGATCCTCGCCCGCATCGGGGCGAACCACGTGATCTACCCCGAGGCCGAAGCCGGTGAGCGCGTCGCCCACCTCGTCTCGGGCCGCATGATCGACTTCATCGAGTTCGACGACGACTTCGTGCTCGTCAAGATGTACCCGCCGAAGCCCATCCGCGGCCTCTCGCTCACCGAGTCGCAAGTACGCAGCAAGTACAAGATCACGGTCGTGGGCGTGAAGAGCCCGGGCAAACCCTTCACCTACGCCACCGAGCAGACGGTGGTGTCGAACCACGACCTCATCATCGTCTCGGGCACCGAGGCCGACATCGACCGGTTCGCGTCGCTCGACAACTGAACCGGTCGATGCCGTGTGCGGCTATTCGGTCGGCTCGCTCGGCGCGGGGATCGTGCTCGGGTCGATGCCCTGCTCTTCGAGCCACTGCTCGAACTGCGCGCGGCGCTCGTCGCGGTTCTCGGCGCGCTGCTCCATGCGCTCGTCCAAGCGCTGCTCGACCCGCTCGCCGAGGCGCTCGAGCTGCTCGCCACCCCGATCGCCGTGCAGGCCGATCGCGATGATCCCGCCCGGTCCGCGCCCATCGGGCAGCGCCTGACCGAGCGCGACCCCGCCCGCGAAGGTGAGACCGAGCAGCAGCGCCGAGCCGACCGCGACGCCCGTGATGGCGAGCGCCTTCGGAACCCGCGAGCGCGCGGGGGCCGGGCTCGCCGGGGCGGTTGCGGTGGGCGCGTCGTCGGATGCGGACTGCGGCGTCGCGTCGGGCGTGGTGTCGTCGTTCGTGGCCATGGGGTGCTCCCTCGGATCAGTGACCCGCGACGGTTCGCGGATCGACGACCCCACGGTGCGAGCCGACCCTATGCGCTCCCTATGCGGCGCCTATGCTCCGGCAGCCAGTTGCCGTGCGCGTTCCTGTGCGGCACGTGCGGCTCGCTCGAACAGCTCGGCGAGGCGGGCATCCTGCAGCACCGCGATCGCTCGCTCGGTCGTGCCCTTCGGGCTCGTGACGCGGCGGCGCAGCTCGGCCGGGTCGTCGCCCGTCGCCTCGAGCAGCAGGGCCGCGCCCGTGACCGTCTGCTGCACGAGCAGGCTCGCGACGTCGGGCTCGAAGCCCATCGCCTCGGCCGCGCGCGTGAACTCCTCGATCAGTAGAAAGACGTAGGCGGGGCCCGATCCGCTGATCGTCGAGAGCGCGTCGATCTGCGACTCGGGTAGCTCGACGACCGTGCCGACCGTGCGGAAAAGGTCGTCAGCGAGCGCCAGGTGTGCGGCCGTCGCCCGCGAGCCGCCGCTGATCCCCGTGACGCCGCGGCCGATGAGCGCGGGCGTGTTGGGCATGGCGCGCACGACCGGGTTTGCCACGACGGCTTGCATCGACTGCGTCGTGATGCCGGCGGCGACGCTCACGACGAGCGCCTCGGGGTGCAGGCTCGGGCCCACCTCGGCCAGCAGCGCCGTGATCTGCGCGGGCTTCACGCCGAGCAGCACGAGCCGCGCATCCGCCACCGCCCAGCGGTTGGCCTCGGCGTCGTGCTCGGTGCCCCGCGCCTCGATGCCCTCGGCGCGCAGGGCCGCCGCGGAGGCGTCGGAGCGCGTCGTAGCGCGCACCGAATCGACAGCGATACCGGGCTGCCGCAGCCCGCGCAGGATCGCGCCGCCCATCGAGCCGGTGCCGAGGATCGCGATCGCGGGGAGGGAGGCGCTCATGCCACGAGTGTAGGTTGGTCGGGAGCCATCATCCGGGGGGAACGGCGCACGAGGGAGGCAGGAATGCAGACATCGGCGATCCGAGAGGTGCTGCTGGCGACGGCCGGGGTGCAGACCGTGGGCGCGGTCGGCGTCGTCGAACGGGCCGAGGGCGGGCACGTCGTGACCGCGCGGCTGGGCTTCGGACCGAACACCCCCGCGGGCGACGTCGTCGCCATCCTCGAGGCGGTGCGGGCCGGCATCCGGGCCGTCTCGCCCGACGCCGTCGACATCGTGCTCGAGCCCGAGATCGCCGCCCCGCGCGGCGACGCGAACCCCCCGACCGACGTCTTCGTCATCCGCGGCGCCGACTGACCTCTGCGGGCACGCAGATCACTACGCTGTGACGTGGCACGGCACCGTGCCGATCGGTATCCCCCTCGCGTAGGAGCTCCCCATGGACGTGCTGCACTCCGTCATCCTCGTCGGCCACTTCATCGGCCTCGCCGCCATCGTCGGGCCCTTCCTCATGCAGGCGCGCTGGAAGGGCCAGTACGCCTTCCCCGTCGTCCTCGGGGGCGCGATCACGCAGCTCGTGACCGGGCTCGTGCTCGTCGGGCTCGCCGAGATGGGTGGCGACGATGACGATCCGCTCAACTACGCCAAGATCGGCGTCAAGCTGACGATCGCCGTCGTCATCTTCGTCGCGGCGCTGCTCGGCTTCCTCAAGCAGCGCAAGACCGAGGGCGGAGGCGGCCGCGAGCTGCTGCCGTTCTTCCACGCCGCGGGCGGCCTCGCCCTCGTGAACATCGCCCTCGCCGTCTTCTGGTGATCCGTCGCCGTCTCGCCGCCGTGAGGTCGCGATGAGCGCCTCCGGCGGCGGGAAGGCCATCATCGCGGCGCTGCTCGCCAACACGGGCATCGCCGTGACCAAGTTCGTCGCGTTCCTGGTCTCGGGGTCGAGCGCCATGCTCGCCGAGAGCGTCCACTCGGTCGCCGATGCCGGCAACCAGCTGCTGCTGCTCGTCGGCGGTCGGCGGGCCCGCAAGGCGGCCGACTCCGAGCACCCCTTCGGCTACGGCCGCGCGCGCTACATCTACGCCTTCGTCGTGGCGATCATCCTGTTCTCGGTCGGTGGCGTCTTCTCGCTGTACGAGGGCGTCAGCAAGCTGCGCGACCCGCACCCGCTCGAGAACGCCTGGCTGCCGATCGTCGTACTCGTCATCGCGATCGTGCTCGAGTCGTTCTCGCTGCGCACCGCCGTGCGCGAGTCGAACCACGTGCGCGGCACGCAGGGCTGGATCCAGTTCATCCGGCGCGCGAAGGCGCCCGAACTGCCCGTCGTGCTGCTCGAAGACGTCGCCGCGCTGCTCGGGCTGACGTTCGCGCTGCTCGGCGTCGGCCTCACGGTCGTGACCGGAGACTCGCTGTGGGACGCCGTGGGCACGATCATGATCGGCGTGCTGCTCGTGCTCGTCGCCGTGGTGCTGGGTCTCGAGACGGGCAGTCTGCTCGTCGGGGAGGGCGCCTCGAACGACGACGTGCGCGCCATCCGCCAGGCGCTCGACGCGCACGAGGGCGTCACCGGCGTCGTGCACATGAAGACGCTCTACCTCGGGCCCGACGAACTGCTCGTCGGCGCGAAAGTCACCTTCACCCCGGGCATCGACATCGAGCGGGTCGCCGCGATCATCAACGAGCTCGAACTCGCCGTGCGCGCGGCCGTGCCCATCGCGCGCGTGATCTACATCGAGCCGGGGCTCGCGAGCGTCAGCGCCGCTCGCTGAAGAACGCGGCGAGCAGGGATGCGCACTCCCGCTCGTCGACCCCGCCGACCACCTCGGCCACGCGGTGGGGCAGGCGCCGCTCGCGCAGCAGGTCGACGACGCTGCCCGCGGCTCCGGCCTTCGCATCCCACGCCCCGAAGACGACGCGGTCGATGCGCGCGGCGAGGATGGCGCCCGCGCAGAGCACGCACGGCTCGAGGGTGACGACGAGCGAGCATCCGCTCAGCTGCCAGTCGCCCGTCGACGCGGCCGCCTCGCGCAGCGCGACGACCTCGGCGTGCGCGGTGGGGTCGTGCGTCTTCTCGCGCTCGTTGCGGCCTCGGCCGATGATCGCCCCGGCGGCGTCGAGCACGACAGCGCCGACCGGCACGTCGTCGCTCGCGAGGGCGGCGCGGGCTTCGGCGAGCGCCGCGGCCATCGCCGCCCGGTCGCTCTCGGTCACCGTGGTCATGGGCCGCCCTTCCACTAGATTGAGCCTATGCGAGTCCACGTTGCCGACCACCCGCTGATCACGCACAAGCTCACGGTGCTGCGCGACCAGTCCACGCCGTCGGCCACGTTCCGCGCGCTCACCGAAGAACTCGTCACGCTGCTGGCCTACGAGGCCACGCGGCACGTGCGCACGCACGAGGTGACGATCCAGACCCCCGTCGCCGAGACGGTGGGCCTCGCCATCAGCGAACCGCGGCCGCTCATCGTGCCCATCCTGCGCGCGGGCCTCGGCATGCTCGAGGGCATGGTCAAGCTCGTGCCGAGCGCCGAGGTCGGCTTTCTCGGCATGGTGCGCGACCACGACACGCTCGAGCCGAGCGTCTACGCCGAGCGCCTGCCCGACCACCTCGAGGGCCGGCAGTGCTTCGTGCTCGACCCCATGCTCGCGACGGGCGGCTCGCTACTCGCGGCGATCGAGTTCCTCTTCGAGCGCGGGGCCGACGACGTCACGGCGGTCTGCATCCTCGGCGCCCCCGAGGGCCTCGAGATGATCGAGAAGGCCACGGCGGGTCGCGACGTCACGATCGTGCTCGGCGCGCTCGACGAGAAGCTCAACGAGAAGGGCTACATCGTGCCCGGCCTCGGCGACGCGGGCGACCGGCTGTACGGCACCGTCGGCTGAGCCCGGCGCCGCGCGACTTGACGCTCTGCGGCGCGCTCGGGGATACTGACCCCATGACCGTCACCGCGAACCTCCTGACCGCCCCCGAGGCTGTGGAGTCCGCTGGCATGATGATGCCGGCGAGCGCTGACGTGTGCTGTCGAATGTGCGCCTAATCGGCCCCCTTCTGACACGTCCCGTGTCTGCCCGAGCCGCCCCGGCGACCCGATCCGGCGTCGAACGATGACCGATCGCCCCGCCGACGCGCTCTCCGCATCGGGCCCGGATGCTCCGGCTCCCGATGCGCGCACCCTCGACTCGCACCCTATGAACGGCACCGCCCCCGTCGGCGACGAGCCCTTCGACTCCGCAGAAAGCGTCTCCACCATGTCTCTCGCCACGCTGGCCCCTCGCTCCGCTCCCCCCGCCCTGACCACCGCGCCCTCGATCGCCGCCGCCCCGGCGCCAGCCGAGACGGCGACCCCGACCGCGCCGACGCCCGCTCCGCGGCTGCGCGCGGTGCCCGAGGGCACCGAGGCGCGGGGCTTCGTGCTCTACGTGGGCCTCGACGAGGCGAAGGCGGCGGCCGCCGGCATCGACCTCGGCCGGCTCGTGCTCGAGCTCAAGCGGCTGACGGGCGAGCTCGCCCCCGGCGCCGAGACCCACGCCGCTGTCGCCCTGGCCCCCGCGGGTGCGGGCGGCCGCGACGTCGATGTCGTGCGGCTCGCGCTGCAAGACCCTTCGGCGCTCGCGCGCTACCGCCGCGCCGACGAGCCCGCCGTCGAGAAAGCCCCCGACGGCGTGGTCATCGACATCTCGCGCAAGCGCGTGCTGCTCGACGGCGACACGGCGGCCCTGACCTACAAAGAGTTCGAGCTGCTGCAGTACCTCGTGCTGCGCGAGGGCCGCACGATCGAGCGCGCCGAGCTCATCGCCTCGCTGTGGGCCGACGGCGCCGAGGGCGATGACGATGTGCCGAATGAGCGCACGATCGACGTGCACGTGCGCCGGTTGCGCGCGAAGCTCGGCGGCTACGAAGACATCGTGCGCACCGTGCGCGGCGCGGGCTACCGCTTCGACCGCCACGCCGACGTCTCGATCCGCTACGCCTCGACGCCGAGCCCCGACTTCTTCTAGCGCCCGTCGCGGTCACGATCGGGCGGCGGAGAGCATCCCGAGACGAATCTGGAAAAATAACGGTTCGATAACTAGACACCGTTATCTTTCCGTTATACATTCGTCATGCGTCGATCGTTTGCTGTGGCGGGAGACGCGGAATGTGATTGCAGGACACTCTTGGTGCAAGGGAAGAGGGCCGGTCGCCCGCCTCGGCGACCGGCCCTTCTCATGCCCCCCGGCGACGCGCGATCGCGACGTGCGCCGACACAAGCTCATTCCCACGCATAGAGTTGGCGCATGACGGAGAAGGCGATCGCGGTCGGAGCCTGGGAGGCCCTGTTCCGCGCGCAGGTCTCGGTGCTGCGCCAGCTCAACGCCGAGTTCCCGACCAGCGAGATCTCGTTCACCGAGTACGACGTGCTGTTCAACCTCTCGCGGGCGCCCGAGCGTCGCATGCGCATCCGCGACCTCATCCCCCACCTGCTGCTCAGCCAGCCGAGCGTCAGCCGCCTCATCGACCGCCTGGCGGCGCGCGGCCTCGTCGACAAGCTGCCCGATGCGACCGACGCGCGCGGCACGATCGTCGCGCTGCGCCCCGAAGGCTACGAGCTGTTCAAGCGCGTCGCGGTCGTGCACGCCGACGCCATCGCGCGCCGGGTCGGGTCGCGGCTCGACGCGGACGAGCTGCAGCAGCTCACCGAGCTCTGCCGCCGATTGCGCGACTGAGCGCACCGGGCGACCGTCGTCGGCGCGCGGCGCCCCCGATGCCGAGCGTTTGTTCGGCCGAGCGCGGCTAGCCTCGCCTCATGGCCTCATCCCCCAGCATCGTCTGGCTGCGCGACGACCTGCGCCTCGCCGACAGCCCAGCGCTCACGGCGGCCGTCGAGCGCGGCGGGCCCACCGTTGTGGTGTACCTGCTCGACGAGGTCTCGCCGGGCGCTCGGCCCCTCGGCGGTGCGAGCCGCTGGTGGCTGCACGGCAGCCTGCAGTCGCTCGCCGCCGATCTCGCGGCGCTCGGCGGCAGCCTCACCCTGCGGCGCGGTGCCGCCGCCGAGGTCATCCCCGCGCTCGTCGCCGAGACGGGGGCCGGTGCCGTCTACTGGAACCGCCGGTACGGGGCGCTGCGCGACGTGGATGCTGCGCTCAAGTCGAGCCTGCGCTCCGAGGGGCTCGTGGTCGAGAGTTTCGGGGCCGCGCTGCTGCACGAACCGTGGACGATCACCTCGGGCTCCGGTGATCCGTACCGGGTGTTCACGCCGTTCTGGCGTGCGTGCCTCGCCGCGGGCGATCCCCGACCGCCGCTGCCGGCCCCCGCATCCATCGACGGCCTCGCCGCCGCCGGAGACGGCCTCGACGACTGGGACCTGCTGCCGACGCGCCCCGACTGGGCCGCGGGGCTGCGCGAGGCGTGGACGCCGGGCGAGCGGGGAGCGCGCGACCGGCTCGAGCGCTTCGTCGAGGAGGGCCTGCCGCTCTATCACCGCCGCGACGAGCCCGGCATCGAGGCGACGAGCCGCCTGAGCCCGCACCTGCGGTTCGGCGAACTCAGCCCGCACCAGGTCTGGACGCGCGTACACGGGCCGCTCGAGCCCACCGCGGCGGCCAATCGCGCGAAGTTCCTGAGCGAGATCGGCTGGCGCGAGTTCTCGTACAGCATCCTGTTCCACCAGCCGACGATCGCGACCGTCAACGTGCGCCGCGACTTCGACGCGTTCCCGTGGGGCGAGCCCGACCCCGCGCAGCTCGCGGCGTGGCGGCGAGGAACCACCGGCATCCCGATCGTCGACGCGGGCATGCGCCAGTTGTGGACGAGCGGCTGGATGCACAACCGCGTGCGCATGATCGTCGCCTCGCTGCTGACGAAGAACCTGCTCATCGACTGGCGCATCGGCGAGCAGTGGTTCTGGGACACCTTGGTCGATGCCGACGAGGCGAGCAACGCCGCCAGCTGGCAGTGGGTCGCGGGCTCAGGTGCCGATGCCGCGCCGTATTTTCGGGTCTTCAACCCCGTGCTGCAGGCCGAGCGCTTCGACCCCGACCGCGCCTACGTGCGGCGCTGGGTACCCGAGGTCGACAGCCCCGAGTACCCGCGGCCGATCGTCGATCTCGCCGCCTCGCGCACCGAGGCCCTCGCGGCCTACGAGGCGGTGAAGGCCGCCAAGAGTTCGGCCAAATGAGAGGCCTCTCATCCGATCCTCCTGGTGGTCTCATGCACGGGCGCGAGTCTGTAGTCATCACGGAGCGGGCGCGAGAGCGCACCGCATCCCCCACAGCTCGAAAGGACACTCTCATGGACGCGAAGAACTGGCTCGCGATCGGCGCCGCCTCGGCCCTCGGACTCGGCGTCATGGCCGCCGGCGCGGTTTCGGCGGCGAGCGCCCTGCCCCTCATCTCGGGCTCGACCAACGTCGAGGTGCCCGGCATCTCGGTCACCGACGACGTCAAGGGCACCGGCGGCGTGCTCGACTTCTCGGTCTCGAGCGACAGCATCGTCTCGCCCGAGCCGAGCTCGAGCCCCAGCCCGAGCCCCACCTCGAGCGCGAGCCCCGTCTCGCCCGCCTCGGCGCCGAGCCCCGTGACCCCGCCCTCGCCCGTCTCGCCCGCGTCGCCCGCCTCGGTCGCATCCCCGGCCTCGGTCGACAGCCCGGCGAGCGTCGGCTCCTCCGACTAGCCCCCGACCGCGTCCGGCGTTCGGGTCGTCGGACGCTCGCAGAGAACGCGCCCCGCTCCTCCTCGTGAGGGGCGGGGCGCGTTCGCGTGCGCTGATCGCGCGCTGTGCCCGCTCAGGGCTGCCCGGGCGGGCGGCCGCCCGGCTGCATGACGGCCATGCCGGCGATGCGCACCCCCTCGTGCGCGGCGGCGGCGAGGTCGGCGCCCGCGACGAGTGCGGTGATGAGCCCCGCCGTGAAGGCGTCGCCCGCTCCCGTCGGGTCGACCGCGGCGCGAGGCTCCACCGGCACCTCGACAGCGGGCTCGCCCCGGCGCGCGACGAGCACGGAGCCGGCTCCGCCGGTGATGACGACGGCCGGGCAGCGCTCGAGCAATACCTCAGCGACGTCGACGCGGTCGCGGCGGCCGGAGAGCATCCGGCCCTCGTCGAGGTTGGGCAGCAGCACGTCGATGCCGGCCAGGGCCGTGCGGAAGCGCTCGAGGCCGAAGTCGGCGATGAACCCTGTCGAGCCGGGGTCGAAGGTGACGAGCACCCCGTGCGCGTGGGCGCGCTCGACGAGGGCCGCGACGTCGTCGAGCGAGAAGGCGTCGAAGAGGCTGTAGCCGGTGAGGTGCAGCACGGCAGCGTCGGCGAGCAGGGCATCCGTCACCGCCGAGGGCGGCAGCGTCGCGTTCGCACCCCGATCGGTCAGCATCGTGCGGGTCTCGCCGTCGACGACGATCACGATCGTGCCCGTCGGAAGCGTCGGGTCTTCGCCGAGGTGCGCATCGACGCCGGATGCCCGCAGCGCGCTCGCGTGCCGGTCGGCGTCGCCCGCCCCCACCCGCCCCACGAGGTCGACCGGCGCGCCGAGCCAGCCGAGCCACGCCGCGGTATTGCACGCGGAGCCCCCCGGGTGGCGCGTGATGCTCGCACTCGTGTCGGTATCGGTGCGGATGGGACCGCGCGGCACGACGATGATGTCGTCGATCACGTCGCCGACGACGAGGGCGCGCGAACCGGTCACGGCGGGGCCGGTCAGGCTCGGGCTGACCATGCCGCGGCAATGCGGCCCGCGACGCGCACGTTGTTGCGCGCGAGGTCGAGGTTGACCTCGAGGCTGCGGCCCTCGCTGAGCTCGACGATGCGGCCCAGCAGGAACGGCGTGACCGCCTTGCCCCGGATGCCCTGGCGCTCGGCCTCGGCGATCGCGGTGCTCAGCACGCGGTCGTGCTCCTCGCGATCCCAGGCCTGCTCGGCGGGGATCGGGTTGGCGACGACGATGCCCTGCGTGTGGCCGAGCGCATCGTGCGCCGCCATGATGTCGGCGACCTGCTCGGCGGTGTCGACCGCCCAGTCGAGCGTGAAGGCGCTCTCGCGCAGCCAGAAGCTCGGGAAGACGGTCGTGCCGAGCCCGACCACGGGCACCGAGTAGGTCTCGAGCCGCTCGAGGGTCGCCGCGATGTCGAGCACGCTCTTGACGCCGGCCGAGACGACCGTGATGGGCGTGACGGCGAGGGTCGAGAGGTCGGCCGACTCGTCGAAGGTCTCGCTCGCACCGCGGTGCACGCCGCCGAGGCCGCCCGTGGCGAAGACGCGGATGCCGGCCTTTGCGGCGAGGTGGGCCGTCGCGGCGACCGTCGTCGCCCCGCTCGCTCCCCGCGCGGCGAGGATCGGCAGGTCGCGCACGCTCGCCTTGGCGAGGTCGTCGTCGGCGATGCGGCGCACGCCCTCGGCGTCGAGGCCGATGCGCGGCACACCATCGAGCACGGCGATCGTCGCGGGCGTGACGCCCGTGCTGCGCAGCAGTTCTTCGAACTCGATCGCGGCCGCATGATTGCGCGGGCGCGGCAGGCCGTGGCTGATGATCGTGGATTCGAGGGCGACGACAGGGCGACCAGCGGCGAGCGCCGCGGCCACCTCGTCAGAGAGCTGCAAGGCGGGATTCACTGCCCCAGGCTACCGGGCAGTGGGGGCATGGCCGTCGTCGTGCGCCGACGAGCGCTCGGCCTCGGCGCGGCGCCGGCGAGCGTCGCGCCACAGCTCGAACGGCAGCGGCAGCGACGACAGCACGATCACGATGATGACGGCGAGCTCGAGGTTCTCTTTGACCAGCGGCACCTGCCCGAGCAGGAAGCCGCCGAGCATGAAGACACCGATCCACGCGACGGCGCCGATGAGGTTGAGCACGACGAAGCGACGGCGCGGCATGCCCGTGATACCAGCGAGCACGGGCACAAGCGCGCGCAGGATGGGGATGAACCGGCCGATGATGATCGCGCGCGCGCCGAGCCGCTCGAACACCGCGGTCGTGCGGGCCACGACCGTGTCGGTGAGCGGCCAGCGCCGCCGGCGCAGCAGCGGAGGGCCGACCGCGCGGCCGATCTCGTAGCCGACCTGTGTTCCCCCGATTGCCGCCGCGAGCACGAGCGCGAAGGCGAGCCACGGCGGGATAACCGAGGGCAGCGTTGCGACGGTGAGGCCCGTGATGAACAGCAGCGAGTCGCCCGGTAAGAACGAGGTGGCGAGAAAGGCCGTCTCGACGAAGATGATGAGCGTCACGACGATGACGACAGCGTCGCCCGCCGCGTCGATGATCGACTGCGCGTCGAGCCAGTTCAGAGCGCCACCGCCGGGCTGCGCACGAGGCTCTGCGCGTCGCTGTACGCGTCGAGCAGCAGGGCGTTGTTGGCCTGCCACGAGCGCCCGACCACCGATCGGCGCGCGGCCTCGCCCATCGCGGCTCGGCGCGGGGGGTCGGCCGCGAGCGCGAGCGCCGCCTCGCGGAACGCGCCGGGCTGCGCCGGATCGACGAGCACACCGGTGCGGCCCTGATCGATGAGGTGCACGGGTCCGCCGACCGCGGGCGCGACGACGGGCAGCCCCGCTGCTTGTGCCTCTTGAATGGTCTGCCCGAAGGTCTCCTCCGTGCCGAAGTGCACAAAGACATCGAGCGCCGCGTAGGCGTCGGCCAGCTCCAGCGCTTCGAGTCGGCCCGTGAAGGTCACGCGATCCGCAGGTAGCTCGGCAGCGAGGCGCGCGCGATCGGGCCCGTCGCCGACGACGAGAAAACGGGTGCGGGGCATCCGGAGCAGTTCGCTCAGCCGGCCCACCTGCTTCTCGGGGGCGAGGCGCCCGACGTAGCCGATCAGCAGTTCGCCATCGGGTGCCGCTTGCGCCCGCAGGGCCTGCGCGCCGGGGCTCGAGCGGCGACGCGGGTGAAAGAGCTCGCTGTCGACCCCGCGCCCCCACACGCCGACACGCGGCACGCCGAGCTCGCGCAGAGCCGTGGCCGAGCTGGGCGTCGGTGCCAGCGTGAGCGTCGCGGGTTCGTGGATGGCGAGCACGAGCCGGTCGAGCACGGGCCGGGCGAAGCCCGCGCCATAGCGCTGCAGGTAGCCGGCGACGTCGGTCTGATAGATCGCGACCGTCGGGATGCCCACGCGCGCACCGTGCAGGATCGCCTGGCGCCCGAGCAGGAACGGCGCCGCGACATGCATGACGTCGGGAGCGAAGTCGTCGATCGCGTCGATCACCGCCCGCGTCGGCATCGCCACCGGGAACTGCTTGATCGGGATGCTCGGCACGCGGTGCACGGCGAAACCGAGGTGCCGCGGGCTCGGTGCCGTCGGGGCGATGACGATGGCCTCGTGCCCGCGCTGCCGCAGGGTCTCGAGCACCCGCAGCACCGACGTCGTGACGCCGTTGACCTGCGGGAGGAACGATTCGGTGACGACCGCGATGCGCACGGTTTGACCGTGACAGGCTCGATCGAGCATGAGGCGACCACGCCGCGACGCTCGGGTGAACGTCGCGGGAACGAGAAAGCCCGGCAACGAGAAGGCCCCCCGCTCACCGCGGGGGGCTGTTCGCGCGCCCGAAGGGACTCGAACCCCTAACCTTCTGATCCGTAGTCAGCGATCCTCCATGAAGGCATGTGGATGCATCGGTGTGCACACCGCTCATTCACACACTCTTGCGCAGCACTTTGGAAAGTGAATCATGCGCATTTCTGGCGAATGGATGCATGGTTCGGCATCGTGAATTGCACGAGGGTTGCACGAGGCAATCCAGCGGCAAGCAAGGAGAGTGCCCCGACGATGGTCAACAACAAGCGGCCTAAAAAGAAGTCACGTGAGTCCTGGGGCGCGATTCGCAAGCTCCCGAGCGGCCGCTATCAGGCCAGTTACCTGTACGAGGGAACCCGCTTCTCTGGCCCAACAACGTTCGACGCCATCAACGACGCGCGCGCCTGGCTCGCACGCGTTCGAGCCGACATCCAACGCAACGCCTGGCGAGATCCACGAGCCAAAAGCGTCGAGACGTTCGGGGACTATTCCACGACGTGGGTGGAACAACGGCTTTCGAGCAAAGGGGAGCCGCTACGCCCGCGCACGCGAGTTGAGTACCGGCGTCAGCTTGACAAGGGTCTGAGCGAGCTCGCGCACCTCCGTCTTGAGTCCATAACTGCTCCTGTCGTTCGGGGATGGCACGCTTCTCGATTGGAGAACAGTGGGAAAACTGCGGCAGCCCGGGAGGCAACACTGCTTCGCGCAATCATGTCGACTGCCATCGCCGACGGAGTAATCGATCGGAATCCGGTCGAACCAAAGATGTGCCGGTCCGATCCCGAGAAAGACTATGGCGCACCTACTGACAAGGAGTTCCAGACGCTGGTGCGCGAGATTAGCTCCTCAGAGCCCCGCCTCAAGCTTGCGATCCTGCTTGCGGCTTATGGAGGTCTCCGAATCTCCGAGTGGCGGGCTCTCCGACGAAGCGACCTTGTGATCAACGGAAGTCAATTGATGGTTCAAGTCGTTCGCCAAGCTCAGTACATACCGGGCGAAGGTTGGCACGTCGGGCCTCCCAAGTCTAAAGAAGGAGTGCGCGTGGTTGACCTTCCGGCGCATCTCCTCGAGGAAGTCCAACATCATCTAGCGGAGTTTGTGGAGCCTTCCGGGGACTCTCTGCTCTTCAAGCTACGCCGCCAGTCATCCTTTCTGCACAACTCTCAGTTCAATCGGCATTGGAACAAGGCCCGCGAGCTCGCGCACGTTCGAGAACAGAAGGACGGCAAGTGGGTAAAGCGCGTACGAAGTCACGACCTCCGGCACTTCCATCTCTCACGCTTCAGCGCCACAGGGGCGACGATTGCAGAAGTTCAAGCTCGCGGCGGGCACGCAACTGTAGAGGCGGCCATGGTTTATCAGCACGCCCTGAAGGGCCGTGGCGCAGAACTTGCAAACATGATCCCAAAGCTCCACTGATGGTCTCCGACAGGGTGCGACACGGCCGGCCCACGCCGGTCCTGTAATCCACGGCCTCATTAATGCCACCGGGAAGTTGCTACTCATGCCCCGGGTCGAAGAGGCCTTCGCTCCCAAAGGCATGGGGCAAGTGGGGCAGGTGAACCGCTTGGAATCAGAGAAATTTCTGGCTCTCGCCCCCCACGTGAAAAGCGCGCCCCGCCCGAAGCCGCCCGAGGTCTTTCCGGCGCCGTGGAGAAGTATCGATACGGAAGCGCGGGCCATGAACAATGCGGAGTTCCCGAAAAGCGGCACTGGTACGACGGGCATCGCACTTTGTCGCTTGGCGGCGACCGAGCAGAACCGGGCCGCCCTAGACCTGGCAGAGACACCGAGAACAGGACGTGGGGGATCCACCGCGCCGAACCCTCGACACCAACTCCCCGGTCCCGGACGCAGGCCTTAATCACGCCTGCGAGCCTCCAGATGGTGCAGAAAGGTCACATAGTCCGGGGTACTTGCCGCTGCGATCCAAAGGCTAGGGCAGGGGGCCGCGAAGCGCAAGAAAGGCCCGGCCAGGGGCCCCGCCTGAAGATTTGGGCCACGTCGCCGTCATACTTTCTGGACATTGCCTATACGTAGGCTGTACGTTACCTGTAAGAGCAGATTGCTCGGGAAGTGAGGCAAGAGTGAACGAGAACAGCACCCCGACCGCCGCCGGTGAACATCCATTGGCGCGCTGGGCGACGATAAACGAGGCCGCGGAAATCTTCCGCGTCAACCCCTCAACCTGCCGCCGTTGGGCTACGCAAGGCATTTTGCGGGCTGTGCGGATTGGCAAGACCACCCTGCGCGTAGACCTTTCATCCTTGCGTTACGAGTTGATTGGGGCGGCGGCATGACGAAACTGACTCCCGAGGCGAAGGCCCTGGTATCAAAGGCTGGCGCGGCCTGGGCCCGACACAAGTTCCTGCGCATTGCGGCGGTGACCGAGATCCGGGCGAAGATAGAGGCCGAATATGCGGAGGTGGAGCGTCGGTCTGCCCTGGACGTGAGCGAGGCTATTCGCATCGCGCTCGAGGGCGGAGCGACCCAATCCGCATTGCGGGAAGTCACGTCCAAAGACCAACGCACCTTCCAACGATTTCGCCTCTTTGACGGACTTGGGCCACTGCCGTGACGCGCCTGACGGTCTCGCAGGAGGCACTGGTCGCCGAGGTTTCGAATGCATGGCGGATGTACAAGGCTGAACGAGCCGGAGCCGAAGCTCGTATTCGGGCCCTCGTCGCGGCAGACGTCGCAAAGTCCGTTGCGACCGCTCGTCAGTCAGTGACCGCCGCGCTGCTAGTAGCTCTCGGGGCCCGCGTGCCCAAGCGTGCACTTAAGGAGGTCACAACCAAAGACCGCCTGTCCTTCAACGCTCTCCTTCCGATTACGGAGGCAGAGGAGGACGCAGCGGAGCTTGATCCCGCAGCGCCGGCTTTCGAGTGCTGGTGGGATGGCGACCTGATTCACGTCCGCCTCGACTCGGAAGCTCTGCCTGGTTCCGAGTGGAATCCGAACGAGCCCGACCACTGGACCGCGGTGTTCGACTACTTCGTCCGCCCGTCGGATGGCATGGTGTTCATCGATCCGCCGCTTGGACCGGCCGGGGTGCGCGGGAGTGCGGTTCGTGAGTGGATCCGAGTTGGTGAGAACATGAGGAAGATCGAGCAATGGGCCGCAGCAACGGCTCCCTCTTGATTCGTCCTTTCCGACACCCGAAGGCGGCCCCCACCTATCGGTGGGGGCCGTTTTCGCGCCGCACGCCTTTACCCCTAGCTATATAGCTATTACAAATATTTAAGTATCTATACAAGTAGAAGTAGAGGTCCGGAGGGAGGGCGGGACCCCTGCATCTATCCCGGAGTCGGATTGGCCAAAAATGGCGGAAGGGTCACGATCCGCAGAGAGACACGCGAACCGACTGATTTCGAGAGGTTCGCGGGGCGATAAACCTCCCCGATGCCCCATCGCACATCCGCCTCGCCGCCAGAGCTGACCCATGACTCTGACTAGCGAGGAATCAGGACGCGGGAACCGCGGCAGCGGTCATGGGGGCGTCGGCTGAAAAGAGAGAGCAGCGCGCCACTCCAACCGGGTCGCGTTCGGGAACGCAAGTTCGTAGATTGCCCAAGACGCTTCCTCTTCTCCTGAGACGGCCAATCGCACCACGGCGTCCAGCAAGGTCTTCGACAGCCGAGCGCACTCGTCACGCAGCCGATGGAGTTCGTCTGCGCTGTCCCCGGTCGAGCCACACCACTCCCGCAGCAACCGCGTCAGCGGAATTACGAAGTCGTTCTGGTACTCCAGCTCCCAAGGATCAAACTTGGTGAATCGGCCACGATCGTCCAGCCCCGGGCGGGCTTGCAGGACGCGCCGCGCCTCGGCCTCCATCGCACGCACGTGTTCGAGTACGCGCTCGGAGTGCAGACCCGCTGCGCGGTGCGCCAGATCAACGGCGGTAGACCAGCCATATGAGACGCCAGTGGAGTCCTCTATGTGTTGCGCCCCGGCGACCAGGAGCCGTAGCTCCCCTCCCAGCACTCGGTTGATGCGAGCCGGGTCGATGATCGTCACGGTTCCTCGCTTTGCCTTGCTCGAGTTAACGGTGACCGTGTCCCCGGCCAGGAGATTAAACACGTCGACAACGGCCTGCGACTCGACTTCGTCCGGCGTGGACGATAGAGCGCTCCAGACCGCCTCGGCACCGAGGAACTCATGTCGATCGGGCCAGCGACACTTCAGCTGGGAGGGAGGAACCAACTGAGTCGGCGCGTCGCGTTGCTGGACGAAGCTGACTTCCACGCGGGCCGGAGGCCCAGGTCGCACCCCGGTTATCTCGACTTCGACGCCCGCTTTGGCGATAGACGGTCGGTGAAACCAGCGGTCGCCCACCAGGAACTCTTCAAGCTCGGACATGACACCCATTTCGATTGTGGACTTCGTCCTTTGGCACTGCTCAGGCCCTTCCTTCTACCTCGGGCGAGTCCACCCGGCCCAGCGCTCCGAGAAAGTCGCAAGGTACGACGTGAAGGTGAAACCTGCGCTCTCGCGCTTGAAGAAATGCATGGGATCCTTCCGATCAAAAGTATGTGTGTGTGCACGTTACTATATAAGTGCATACGCACGCAAATCGATAGATTCAAGTCATGACTTCCGAAGCTGAGCAGACCTGGCGCGCGATCTACCGTGCGTACACCCGCTTGGCTCCGACGATCGACAAGCAGTTGAAGTCTGCAGTCGGCATGACCTACTCCGAATATGAAGCCCTCTCCCAACTGAAGGCAGCGGCCGGGGCGTTGACGATGGCCGACCTCGCCTCGTACGTCGCTGTAACCCGAACGCACGCCAGCCGATTGGTGGACGCGCTGGAGCACGCCGGATTAGCGAAACGAGAGCCGAACCCGGACGACAAACGAAGCATCTTTGTAGCGATCACGCGCGAAGGAGTGCGACGTCTTCAGACGTCCGCGCCAGCGGTCGAATCCATACTCGCCACGAGTATCGGAAGTGTTCTGTCGGGAGAGGAGATTCATCTTCTTTCGTCACAGGCTGATCGGGTGGCGACACACGAGGCTTGATGAGTTCGACACTTGACCGCAAGGCGAAGCGCCTGCGCAGACGAATCGAGCCAACGAGCGGGTGACTTGCGGACGGCAGCTCCCAAGAGACACGTCAGACACTCAGCCAGCGATCGCTGAGCCATTGGCACTGCCCCTACTGGCGTCAACCCACGCAGCATCCGACACACTCCAGAACGGATGCTCCGCCGTCGCCACCACCGACCCCGAGGCGGTACTCACCGTGACGAGGTCTTTCACACCCTCACCCTCGATTAGCGCCGTCACCGGACGCGCGCCCGCCTCACCCGACTCGGGGTCAGCTGCGCACACCTCGTCGCCGAGGTCGATGTGCTCGATCGGCTCGGTGGAACCGTCGGTCATAAGCACGAGCGTGGCGGGGGCGAAGCTGTTGCCGATAGCGCAGGAAGCCCCATCGTCTGTACGACTAGCGACGTTGCCAGCTGGGCGAGCTCCGCCTCCCGAGACGGCCGGCGGCCGCACTGGGGCTGGCGCGGGCCGGAAGCTCGGGGTGCTGAGCACGTTCGAGATAGCCATACGCAAGGAGGCTGCAAGGGGCCTCCGGAGAGTGGGAGTGGCGGCGATGCTCGCCAGGCTGGTCTGCACCCCAACTTGGTTGAGCTACTCCTAGAAACCCGGGATAGACCGTATCTGCTACGGCAAATCCTCGAGTGGGGTCACGTGAGACTTCAATACGACTCCCAGCAGCCGTGACGCCGTTTCGTCCACGAAAATGTGGCCGTGATGACTTTCCAACTCAAGATAGGCGAGCAATACGTAGTCCCCGGAAGCCCTGATCAACTCTCGCTTGAGATCAGTGAGAGGCCCGTTGTCGGGTTCGCGACGAGCACGGCGTGAGTAGATGGTCACGAGCTCGTCTCGAACAACGGCACGGGTACCGAGGACTTGATTGCCGGGCTGTTGCATAAGCTCGTCAACCCAAGAAGCGTGCGGCACACGGCCATCAGCTACCGCGGCCTTGACCAAGTTAGTCAGCTTGTCCATTGTTATGCGATGAGTCATCGGAACGGACCAAGTTCTGCTTTTGCGCCATCTACCAAGCCCCTAATCAACACCTCAGCTTCATCGTAGATGTCCGGGCTTGCAAGCAAACGTCTCGGATCAATTGCCACCGGATCTAGCTCGAGAAGCACCCCAGGTCCGTTTCCTTCATTAGCAATCTCTTCTGCTATCGATCGGCTGGTTGTCCAGGACGTGAACTGGCTGTTCGTATCACCTCCGTTGTGAAGCGCAGGGTCGGCATGTCCTCCTCGAGGTCGAGCGACCCCGTGAACGGCGTCATCGTAGCCTGCGTGACCAAACGGAACACCTCGGTACAGCGTTTCACCTGCCTCTTGGAGAGTTGCCGTACTCGACGCCACCCCTGGACGCACCGCACCACCACCAGGAGCTACTTGCGGTCGCACGGGAGCAGGTGCGGGCCGGAAACTCGGGGTGCGATTGAGCACGTTCGAGATACCTGTGCGCACTGCCGTGATCGCCGAGGCGCCGGCACCCGATGTCGTGATCGACCGGATCGCAGAACTCAGCAATGGCCCAGCCGCACCACCGACGGCACCCAAGGCACCACCGACGGTGGTGTCGAACAGGAACGAGCCCACATCGAACGGTTTGCCGCTCTCGGACTGCTTGATGACGTTGGTTACCGCAGCCCCGGCAGCGCCGCCGGCGATCGCACACGCCACCACACCGGCACCGGCCGTGGCAACCGTGCAGCCGATACCGACGGCCAAACCGACCACGACTCCGGCGATCTCCGCCTTGTAACGGTCAACGAACGAGGCAGTGGCGTTCCACGCTGACTTGATCAGGTTCGTCGTCTTCTTCCACGCCGACTGAACGCCCGCCCACAGGTTCCCCCAGAACAGACCCGACGGGTCGGACCACGTCACCGGATTGTTCGCCGAGTAGACGTAGGCGTTGAACTGCGCAGGCACTCCGGGACTCAAGAGCGGATCAACGCTGATGAAGGACCCGACTTCAGAGTCGTAGTAGCGAGCTCCCAGGAGGGTCAGGCCCGTGTTGTCTTCCACCGCCCCCAAGAATCCGCGATCACCAGGCAGGTCATCGGATGCACCGCGGGTGCCACCGAATGGGTCGGTGTAGATGCGCTCGACGGCGGTCGCTGCCCAGTTGGTATTCGGAACTGCTGCGACCAATGTGCCCTGGTGATCAGCCACGAAGGACGTCACAGCCCCCAACCCGCCCGAGTTGCGCATGGCGACAATGCGCCCGGCGAAGGAGTAGTGGCGAGTGGCCGACAGCTCCGGCTCTTCTGTGGTTCCGGCGATGAGCAACTCTTGCCCGCCGGGCAGATACACCGTGAGCCCAGCGGCGCTGTCGCGCAGCATTCGGTTGCCGGACGCATCGTAGGCGTACTCCTCGCCGCCTGCGGCGGACAGTTCCCCCTCGACATCCCACACGAAGCCTTGCGTTACACCGCCTGAGCTGCTCGATACCCGGTTGCCAGCCTCGTCATATGCAAACTCGGTCATGGTGCTTGAGCCGCCTGCGACCGCTTCGACCATGCTCGTCAACTGGTGCGGACCAGCCGTCGCGGCACCGTGGGTGTACGTGGTCGTGATGGTCGCGTCCGCGCCAACCCCGTGCTGCACCATGCTCGTACGGTTGCCGAGCGGGTCGTAGGTGTACTCCGTCCAATAAGGGGAAACTCCGCCCACGTCGCCCGCGGTGATCGCCTCTTGATCGGTGGCGCAGTTGCCGTCCCCAGCCGTCCAGGCGACGCTCAAGCGTTGCAGGCCGTCGTAACCGAAGCACTGGTTATCGTGCAGGGCTGAGCTGGATCCCGACTGGTCTTTGATGCTGATGACATTTCCGGCATCGTCGTAGGCGTAGCGCAAATCAAGATCAGTGGCTTGTTGTTCGCGTTGCAGCGAGATTCCGGCTAGGCGCTTCGTTTCTGCCTCGTAGGAGTAGCCGACGCGGGCAGCGTAGGTGTTGCCCAGATCGAGTGCCTGCAGGCGACCGTCAGCTTCGAAGCCGCTGTCGGCCACGTACACGCCCCACCCGAAACCGCCGCCCATCCAGGCCGGGATTGATGCTGTGTCGAACTGGGTGGTGACCACCTCGGAGCCCAGCGCGATCGCGCCCGTGCTGTCGGTGATGCCTGGGTGCTTCACCGTCGCTACCTGACCATCGGCCGTGTAGGTGTACTCGGTAGTGAAACTCAACGACTCCAGCATGTCGGTATACGGCGCGATCTCGGGAAGGGTCATCGTGGTCGACAGGGGTCGGTACGCGTCGTCGTACACATCGACAGAGCTGGTGTAGGGGTTGCCGTCAACGAACCGTGTCGACGAAGCCTGCGCCCCCAGGACGGAGTCACCGTTTTCGTCAAGGGCCGTGTCGTACTGCCACTGGGCGCGCACTGCACCTGTCGGTGACCCGTCGCGCAACGTCAGGGTGCGGCCGAGCGCGTCGTAGGTGTAGGCCACGGTCTGCCCGTTGCCGTTAGTGCGCGTGACCGCTCGATTGAGTGCGTCGTACGTGGTGGTCGTGGTGCCACCATCGGGGTCGGTTGCGCTGGTCTGTCGGCCGGCGAAGTCGAACTCGTAACTCCAGAGGTTGTTCTCCGCGTCTCGCATCTCGACCATTTGGCCGGCGCTGTCGAACTCGTACGTCGTGCTCTGATGCTGCAGTGCCAGCACCTCAGCGGGCGTGTCCGCATCGGCGGCTTGGTCTGCGTCTCGCACGTACTGGCGCAGCTCGATCGTCCGGCCGCGCCCATCCATGATGGCCATTTGCGGTGTTGCGCCCATCGGAGGGATTTGCAGAGTTCGCGCACCGTCGTAGTGCGTCACCGACCGCCACTGCTCGTTCTCAGGCACGGTGGGGTTGCCAATCCAGAACACCTGGCCGATCTGACGTCCGGCCGCGTCGTACTCGAACGTGGTCTGCGAACCCACACCACCGGGTGTTTCGATCGGCGTCATCGATGGAACGCCCGTGGCGTGCCACGGACTCGTCTGGCCCTTAATGCGGCCTGCAGAGTCATAAAAGACATGTGCCACAAGCTGCCCGCGCTCCGACGCGCTATCGTCGCGGTTCACGCCGGCGTTCACTGACTCAGACTGGTACTGGAATGGTCGAAGCAACCCGTCGTAGTGGGTCACACTCGTGTGCTGGGTTACCCCATCCGCTCCGAGCGAGCGAGTAAGGACAGAATTCAGGCCCGTCTTCTCCACCGAGTACTCGTACTCCAGCGACGGGTCTGCAAGTCCCACATGTTGCGGGAAGACCACGGAGACAAGGCGCCCCAAGGCGTCATAGGTGCCGGTGGTTGTGCGACCGTTTGCATCGGTCGTAGAGGTGACCATGCCGGTCAGCGGGTTGAAGGTGGTCGTTGACGTCATCGGCACGGCCGGTCCAGCACCGTCGGGGTCTGCTGTTGTCGATGTGATGGACTGCACCAACCCGCCGCTGGACTGCGTATAGGTCATGGTGGAGACATTGCCCAACGCGTCCGCCAAGGAGGTGGGGCGTCCGCGAAGATCGTAGGCGAGGACTTCCTTCACGAGCACCTGTCCGACGCCGTCGGTTGGGTCAAGGCGTCGCGAGAGGTGCGTTTGACCTTGCGCGTCGTACTCGGCGGTATCCCATGAAATCACCGCCGCCGTGGAAGCTCCTGTGGCGTCACAGTCGGTCGCGGTTACCTTCGTAGACTCCACCAGCGACACCTGGAACGACGCTGCGAGAGCTGCGGCGACGCCTGACGTTCCGGCGTGAGCGTAGGCGACCTGCGTGCACACGTCATCGCTAGAGACCGCTACGTCGCCAAGGTCGTTTACCGATACCAATTGGGCGTATGCGTTGGAGTTCGTCACGGACTTCGTTCGGAAGTCCACCTCGCCCGCGGCATTGAAGGTGAACCCGTGAGTAGTCGTCGACGGGATCCGGGTGGAGTTCACGTCCTTGTTGTTCGTCGCAACAATGACCGGATCTCCGGGGACCGTGATGACCTGGCTCACAGGGGTTGCCCCGTTGTACTCGACGGCGGAGAACACTTGGCCTTGGAATCGAAGCCGGTCAGTGGCCGTGACGACTTCTCCAGCTGGCCCTGCGGTGAGGGTGACTGTGGTTCCCAGTCCGCGGAAGTACTGGGTTCGACTTGACCGACTCTCCCCCTCCGCGCCGACCGTGGTGAGAACCTCCGCGAAGCCTCTGAACTCGGAGTACGTGACTTCCTTGGGTTTCACCAGTGCACTGGTGGGTTTCGCCCATGCGGCTCCACCCAGATAGTCGAACGCCGTCACCACGTTCACGGATCCGGTTATCAGCTCGTCACCCTCAGCAGTTCGCGCTGCGCCGGACTCGGCGATCTCCTTGACAACGTACTTGTGAAAGAAGTCGACGATTTCGTTCTCTTGGCCCTCCGGAGTCCACTCCACCGGATAGCAGAGTCGGTCATTGTCGCGCAGAGCCGTCTCGCTTGTGCCCGGAACTCCCCCGTCGTTGATTCCACACTCCGTCTCATAACCCACGGTCACCGTCGCACCGGTTTCAGTGCTGATGCTCGAGAGGCGAGGTCGGGGCAATGGCAACTGGTTGTCGTTGGGTACTTCGACGCGGTTGCGAAGGAACTCGTACGTGAAGTCGATGCTGGGTCGTTCTATGTCGTCCGTGGTGCTCGTCGTGCCGGCGTGACCGGTCTCGGTAATGGAGGAGAGGACCAACATCGGGTCAACCGCGAACTGCAAGTTCGTCCCAGCCCCCTGGGGTCGGAACGTCTGTCCCAGCTTCCACGACGTCACTGGTTGGTAGGCCGCGCCGTCGAATGCGTGAGTTTTGATGGTCGCGAGGCGATACCGGCTAAAGAAGGCTGGCGTGAAGCTGCAGTCCTCATCAGTGGCCGCCGTGCACACGACATCGATCGGGGTATCGGGCCAGTGATTGTCATCAACGGAAGTTTGGGCGGCGGAGCAGAAGGAGCTGGGATTACTGAGGTCTGTGATGCAGCGAGGACCGTAGCTGAACTCCACTTTTGCTGGCGCCTGGCCTGTGCTGTCGGTGCGGGTACCGAACTCGATTTTCGCCAGGCGGCCGCCTGCGGTGTATGCCGCCGTTCGTTCGGTTTCGGGCCGTTCGCCACTGCCCCAGACGTCGTAGATGTAGTGGTTGGACTCCTTCTCGTAGAAGTAGGTCATCGTATTTCCCAACGGGTCGATGACGTGTTCCAAGTTCCACCGGTAGACCTGCGTACACATGGATTCGGCGAACCCACCGTCTGCTTCCGGCTCGTAGCATCGTTCGCCGGAGTTGTTGCCGAACACGGGCACCGTCCACGCGGAGTTCAAGTTCGACGGACCGTTAGGCACTGATCCGCGACCAAAGAAGTACTGGGTGCCATCGGTTGTGGTCACCTTCCAGTACTCGCCAATCTCGCCACCGTTGCTTGCGCCGGTGAGCCGTTCAACTTTGGTGCCGTCGCTGAACTTCGAGTGCCATCGGTTCGTGCTGCCTTCCCGAATCAGCTCCGACGCACCGCCATTGAAAGACATCGTCGCGTTTTCGGTACCCCAGCACAGATCCCCGCTGGGACGGTCTTCGTTGTTCGACGGAGCCGTATCGTCGTCCATGCATGGCGTGTAGGTACGTTCGATGAACCCCGTGGTGAGATCAAAACCTTCGCCGATCGGACCTGTTTGGTTGTTCGTTGTCGGCAGGCGACCGTCAGACGCCGCGGAGTTGTACGACACCGCCAACTGCGGGGCTGGACCGGATGCCGGCGACGGCACCTCCAAACCCATGGACCATGTGAACGCGCCGGTGTTGCCCGAGTTGCCCCAGGTCGCGGCCGGGGAAAGGCTGGTGGCACCCCAGTTTCCTTGCGCCCCCGACACTCCCGCAGACACAGCCAAGGACCCACCGCTGGTACTGCCGGAAGCAAGCGTCATCGAACTCGCGCTTGACGCAGATACGGTTGCGGAGGCGAGGCTGGCGGGCTCGACAGGCTCGGCCGTGTCGACAGGCACAACCGCGGTGATGGTCTGCGCTTCGCCATTGTTGACGGTGGGAAGCACCTGCGGTGCACATTCGGTGGTTGGTTCGGTGCAGTCGGGAATCCACACGAATCGCAGCCGGGACGCCCAGTCCGACCCGCCGAGGCCGGCAAAGGTGTCGTAGGCGACCGTCAAGGTCACTTCCGACTCAGCCGGTTCCGTGAGAGAAGCGTCGGTGACATCGAGCAGGATGCCCTGCACGCCCGCCGCCTCCGTTTCGGCCTCGCCAGCAACCCGCACCAGCACCGCATCCGGACCGGTGCTCTGCTCGACTGCCTCGACCGTGACGGACACGCCACCGACTTCAGCCTCGACTGGACCTCCCGGCGGTGGTGTGGTCGTTTGCGGCAACACAACCGAGGATGCGTTGGCTCCAGCAGCTGCTGCGAGGGCTGCAGGCTCTTCCGGTTCGGTGAGAACGACCAGTTCTTCATCCTCGGTCGGCGTCACCGCTGGCGGGGGCTCGATCGGCTCCGATCCCGGGGCGGTCGGCGCGGTTCCGCCAAGGGGAACGGCGGGGATGGTGTCTTCTTGGCCGAGTGATTCCAGGAACTCGTCGAAGGCGTCCTCTCGAGCCTGCAACCCGAACGGGGAGCCTTCGTCTGCCAACACCGGGGCGACGGAACCCAAGGCGAACGGGTCCAGCGTGAGGGTGAGGGTCAGAATAGCGGCTGTGGCGGCAAGTGTGCTTCGGCGACGCTTGCCCCGTTGGGGGTTGCGGGGGGAGGTGGTGTTGAACATGAGTGAGCTCACTCCCCTTGCGTGGTGGGATCGAGGGCGCTCTCGCCCGCGGACAGGTCGGTGGCTTCTGCGCCTTGGCATAGGCGTCGAATCTTCGATTCATTGACAATGTCGCCGGTGAACAGGCGCACATTGTCAATCTGCCCCTGCCACCATGCAGTCGCTCCGCCAGCGCTTTGCCCTCGTCCGACGGCGAGAACGCCTCCCGCGTTCCACGGCGTAGCCGTGCGCGCGACGGTTGACTCGTTCGGAACGGCCGGCTCTGGTTGTTCCGGAGTGCCGATATCGCACGTCCACAACGTCATGGATGCTGGATTGCTCGCGTCCGCTGCCGCATAGGCGCCAACCAAGTGAACCCATTCGCCCTCGCTGGCGGGGATCGCCGAGGTGACCGTCGTGGACGCGGTCCCGTCGGCGGTGTCGGGCATGGTGAATGCCCAGCAACCTTCGGGCATGCCCGCACAAGTAGGCACATACTGCAGCTGGAAGCCTGAAACCTCTACGCCGTCCTGGCTAATGATCGTCGCCGGAGCAGTTCCCGTGAAGTTCGGGTCGAGGAGCACGTGGGCGGAGACGACGAACGAATCCGTCGTGTCGATCACGGGTCGCTCCGACACGGCAGCGTCTCCCGTTCCGTCGAAGACGAGCGAGGAGTCGCCTTGACGGGATTGGAACAGGGTGTGCGGTCCTTCACCCCATGTCGCACCGGTGATCGTCAGTGGATGGCCGGGGGTGCCGAAGCTGTCGGTGGCGGTGTTCCCTTCGCCTTCATCGAGAATCCACACCACGTCTTCGATCGGTGTTGCTACCCGGAAGAAGTAGGAGGTCACCAACGAGGGATTCCCGGCGGTGTCGACGGACACAACCGTGAGCGTCACATCCCCCGATGAAGGGGCTGTGAAAGGCACCGTTGCGGTTCCGTCTGGCGTCATAGCGATCGTCAACGGGTTGCTGGCGTCGTTGAAGCCGTATCGGAAGGACACCACATCGTTCGCGGCGCCCTTGTTGAACAGGAACGCACCGTCCATGCCCACGCCGCCTCGTTCGACGCCCTCGAGGTAGATCGCCTCGACACTGTCTGTGACAGGGGTGACGTCAGGAGATGGCGGGGCGCTGGTGTTGACGGCGAAGACGCACCATCCGGACCATAGCCCCGCGCGGGGCCAGGTGCCATCGGCGTCGGTTCCCCTGACGCGCCACGCGTAGGTGTTGCCGTCGACCAATGGCTGTGTCGTCGGGATGGCGGCCGTTGCGTTTTGCCCGCTTGGGACAGTGGACGTGTTTGCGCTTGTCCACAGATTCGTGGTGCCCAATGTCCATGACCCTGGAGTACCGGTAGCAGTCACGATCTCGAAAGCGGCCGTGACATTCTGCCCGTCCGGATCAGACATGAGCGCCGATAACGTCGGGCGGGTGCTTGCCACAGCGGGCGCAGCCCCCGTGGACGTGTTCGGTTGGCAGGCGATGACCTTCGGGGCGGTGATTTGCAGGTTGGTCGGCGCGACCGGGGCACGGTTGTAGACCATCGTGAAGGTCGCGTCGTGACGGAATCGCTTCCAATAGGTAATCGACCCCTCGTTCACCCGCAACCCCATGCGCAGTGCCGTCTGATTGTTCGTCGCACCCCACTGGGCAAGCACCTTGGCGTCAAAGTTCCGGAAGCCCGTGTTCGTTGGCGAGCACGTGGACCGGTGATACTCCGTCCGGGTCTGCCCGGACTCATGCCATGCAAGACCGCCGAAGGTATTGCCAGAGCCAACGTCACCCGTTCGACGAAGGGTGGTTGCCTGCGCGGTGCAGTAGGCCGAGTGCACACCGTTGACGCGGAACGACGCCGACTGAATGTCAGAAGACGCGAGGCTCTGCAGGATCGACAGGCCGGTGAACTCCCACGCCAACCGCTGGTAGAACTGCACATTGCACGAGGAGGTCGTGGAGCAGTAGCCGGTGCCCTGACCGGGACCGGAACTCATGTCGCCCCACTTGTGGAGCGTGTTGGTGTAGCCGCCGCTTCGCACGGCCACCCAATCCGCAGCGCCCTTGCCAGAGATCGTCGGGTCGATGTACACCGGCCACACCGTGGAGCTGCTGGCGAGCATGTCGGCGTCGGCTTCGACCAGCAACGATTGACCGTCCAAGCTCAAGTCGATAGGAACGACCTGGTCGCCTTCTGCCGGCCAGCTGGTGCGGTCGACGTCGACGATGTCTCCGTTGTCGGTCTCGACGGTTGCTCCGGCGGCAGAGTCCCACATTGCCGGTGCGGCTGCTTGGAATTGGATCTCGTCGTTGGCGTCAATGATCTCCACGGAGTTGTCGGTCTCTCGGTAGGTCAGCCCTGCCGACACCGCTGTGGCGAACTCGATCACCAACCCCTCGCTCGAGGCACCCGGCAGCACCGAAGTTCCCAGCAGGTCTGCAAGGTGATCAGCGGAGCTCGGCTCGGCCAGCTCGATCACGGGGATGAATCCGGTCGCGTCGATGTTGACAGTGACGAAGAGCCGAACCCCTTCGCCGAGGTCGTAAACCAGCTGAGAGCCCTCGATGCTCGGCTCCGGCAGAGCAATCGGGAACCAGATGGCGAAGTCGTGGCCGTCCTTCTCGATCGTGCCCAGCGGCGCACCACGGCCTTGGAGCCCGCCCGGGTTCAACTCGATGGGGAACACCGGCGCGGCAACCTCCAACATGCCTTCCTCATTCGAGAGGGAGGAGGCGGTCATTGAAGCGGCGGGAGACTTCGTTCCGGCACCGGAAGCGCTGGGCGCCGAGTCGCTGTTGGATGGAGCCTGGATGGTGGGGTCTAGCTCCACCCATTCGCCGTTGACCTGAACGCGCGAAGGTACGGCAGTCACATCGAGACGGGTCAGACCGTCGCCGGTCGCCCAAGTTGTGTGCCAGGGCGTGCGTTCGGCCAGTACTTCGACGTCTTGCTTGCAGTGAGAGGCGATCGGGGCAGCGTCCTCGAAGGACTGCGCTTGCGTGACCGAGCAATCGATGGCCGAGTTCGACGTCTGCAGCATCCACCCGACGACTGCCCATACGCCAACGCCCACAACTAGCGCTGCCACAAGGCTGAGCGCGACAACTTTCTGCCATCGAGTCGCAAACCACGAACGCACCAAGGTCCCCCGTCTCACGCATTCCACCAGGATGCGTATCGCCGCTAGGCACCCCACGCTTGATCCGAAATGCCCTTGTGGAGCCCGAACGGCTGGCGCTGAACTACGACCGCGGCGCCAGCATATGGGCCGACAAGGTTGAGCGGAATACAACTTCAGGCGATCCTTCTACCCCCATTCGGGGGTCAAAATGGCGATCGTGTAGCGATGCTGTCCAGTTGGGCCCAGATTGAAGGCCGGCTGTTCAACCCGGGCAAACACCGACGGTTCACGAGCGCAGCGGTCTGGAACGCTGTTTCCATGTCTCCGTCCGGATGGCTAGGCGAGGTGAACATCGAAGCGTGGTCCCATGGCATCTCGACCGGCTCGGTCGAAACACGCGCAATGTCCTCGAGCTCATCGAGACCATCTAGAGCAAAGGACAGACGTTCCGCTCTCCCACCGAGGGCATCAGCACCAGTGGCCCCATGGGGGAAGCCATGCTGACGATCATGACCGCGTTCGCGCAGCTTGAGCGTGACACCCTCGTCATACGAACCCGCGCTGGCCTGACATTCGCCCGAACTCACGGACGGCTCGGCAGCAGGCCGCCCAAGGTCGACGACAGGCTCAGTGAACGTGCCCGAAAGCTCGCAGCGAGCGGGGACTAAACCCGAGTGGAAATCGCGGAGATGCGCCAGATCAGTCGAGCCACGTTGTACCGGGCGCTGCAGCCGCTTTAGTCAGCGGCTTCACCGACCGGCGACCGCAACCCCGAACTGGCCGTTCGCGCGTCTCTCTCCTGCACCAACGCAAGCAGATGAGCAACGCGTTCGTCGGCCGAGCCGAAGCCTTCTGGTCGATAGAGCCGATCCACGTAGGCGTCGACCGCGGAGTGCGCGGTGCGCAACTCGATGGGCATCACGACGGGATCGTAAAGATCAGCGAGTGTCGAATCCGGATACAACGCCCGAGCATCAAGCACGGCGCGTCCAAGCTCCGCCAAGCGACCCCTTTCGGCGTCGCTGATTGGTGGGAGCACGAAGTTGTTGTACACGACGTCTTTCGAGTACCGCACGTCGCTCTTGAGCCGACCGCCTACGGTGCGAAGCCAGTCGTTGTGCATTGCGCTCGTCAGCAGAGCAAAGAGGTCTTCAGTCGCGCCTTCGATCGCGAGGCACGAATCTGCGATGACGTTTCCGGGCCCGAAGAACTGCATAGGTACATACGGCCTGCGTTCCGACGATACCCGCGGGATCGCCAGCACTGTGGTGTCGGGCGACTGGGTGATCTGTGCGAATAGGTGCGGAATATCCGCAAGGCCCGGTCTGGCTGATGCGGCCCGAACCTCGCGTGTTGCTGCGATGCGCGCGGCGACCCGGGGCATCGCCCGCAGCTGCGCCGGCGATATCCCCTTAAGCCAGAGAGTGAACCGTTCAGCGCCCTGCAGAAACTCCTTCGCGCCGATGTACGGCAGGATCCATTTCGCGGCGTCGGGTTCGGTTGCCAGGAGCTCGTCGCGCTCGTGCGGCAACAACAGCAGGTGGCCGCCATCTGCGGGCATATTCCCGAAGGCCATTCGGGGCCCTCCGCTGATTTGCTCTTGACGGTTGGACACCACGAATTCGCCACCGGCGATCAAGTAGGGACTGATCGACTGGACAAGGTCGAGGACTGGCTCGCCGGCGATGTCGGGGTAGTCGAACAGCTGGGCGGGGTGCCGCTCGGTTCTGGCAAATCCGACGATCACGCAGTGCACTGCGGCGACGCCTCGGGCTGCGTTCGTCCAGCGGAATGTACGGTGGGCGAAGGTGATGTGGTTGCCGTGCTGGTACAGCCGCGGCCACAGAATGCCGGGCTGCTCGCCCTGGCTGATCGAGTTCGTTGACACGAAGGCAGTCTGAATAGCAGGGTTCGCTTCCATCATCCGGTCGGCCAGGATGTACCAGCCTGTGACGAAATCGAGGAACCCCGATTGCGGGTACCCGTTGGCTACAGCCTTCAGCTCTGCTTTCTGGCCTCTATCCATGGTCCGCGAACCCAGGAAGGGCGGGTTGCCGAAGATGAAGTTGAGCTCGTGAGCGTCGATGACGCTTGACCAGTCGGTGGTCAGCGCATTCGCGTTCACAATATGAGCACCCTCGGTGAGCGGCAGCCGGGAGTAGTCGTGGCCAATCCTTTGGGCCGCTTCGGTGTTCATCTGGTGGTCCGTGAGCCACATTGCCGTACGTGCAATCTGTGCCGGGAACTCGTCGATCTCGATGCCGTAGAACTGCTCGACCCGTACTCGGAAATCGGTCGCGAGGAACACCATCGTTGAGTGGTTCGCTTTTGCCTCCAGGACCTTCATCTCGAGGCGTCGCAGCTCGCGGTAGGCGACGATCAGAAAGTTTCCGGATCCGCACGCCGGGTCCAGGAAGTTGAGTGCCGCGATCTTGTCGTGGAACGCGGCCAGCCGGGCAGCGCTTTGCTGTGATCGGCGAGCTTGCTCGAACTCGGCGTAGAGGTCATCCAGAAACAGCGGCTTGATGACCCGGAGGATGTTCTCCTCGCTCGTGTAGTGCGCACCAAGGTCGTGTCGTGCGTCGCCATCCATCACCCCTTGGAACATGGCGCCGAAAATTGCGGGGGAGACCTTGCGCCAGTCCGGCTGGGAGGCGAGCAGAAGCGCAAAACGCATGTTTGCGTCGAAGTCGGGCGCTGCGGTCACCTCCGCGAAGAGTCCGCCATTCACGTACGGGAAGCGCGCCAAGTCTTCGTCGATGTTCTTTGACCGTTGGGCTTGCGGCGTGTTCAGCACTTCGAACAGCTTCGATAACCGCGGGCCCACGTCTGTGCCGTCCTCAGAGGTCCTATTGCGCACGTAGTCGCGGAACTGCTTCGGCTCGAAGATGCCGGCGTCTTCAGAGAAGAGACAGAACACCAGCCGCACGAGGAACAACTCGAGCTTGTGACCGACGTAGCCGGCAGTCTCGAGTGCGTTGTGAAGTTCAGCCATTCGCTCCGCGGCCTGCCTGTTGACCGGCGATGCTTCCTCGGCCTTGGTGCTCTGTTGCTCAATGAGTGGGCCAAAGAGCCTTACATGCTTAGGGAGATCCTCCAGCGTGAATTCCGTGACGGCTCGGGTGTCGAGGTCGACGTGCTGGAACGATGCGAAATCGGACAACACGACAGCCTGCGGGAGGTCGTGGTCGTCGAGCCCGTCGAGGTACTCGAACGCCTGGGTTCGCGCGACGTTCAAGTCGCGGCCGGCCGACTTCTGCTCGGCCAGCAGGCGGCCCGGGAGGAACATGTCGATGAAGCCTCGACGTCCACCGTCGAGCTTGACGGCGTATTCAAAGTAGCCGCCGGCGCGGCGCCTGTTGATGCCGAAGACTTCGAGGAAAGCCGCCCAGAAAGACTGGCTTTCGCCCTTCTCATACGTTTCGCCGGCCCAATCGTCAGCGAAGGCCGCAGCGCGCGCCTGAATCTCGTTCCATGCCAATCTCGCCACAGGCTCACTTTATGGCGGTGAGACGCCATTCCTTGCCTTGAGCGCAAGGATCTCGTATTTGAGTCAGGGCAGGACGGCCACGTCAGCCCACGACTCTGGATATTGTCACTAGTGGTTCACGGTCGGCCGCCTGAGTTGACTTGGACGTCATGAACATCAGATGCGCGCAGTCGGTTAATTGGGCGACGGACGGTCGTTGAGTTCGCGCGGCGACCTGGGGCGGACGCTCCGTCGGAAATGCGCACGATTGGCTTTGCTTCAGGCATAGGCATGCTGGCGAAAGTGGGGTGATCTGGGTGTGCCGCAACCCAGTCCACTGACGCGTCAAGTACCAAGGAGTTGTGCTCTGCCGCTGCCGCCGAGGCTTCTTCCCCGCACATGCGCACAGAGCTAGCATCCCAACACTGCCCTGTAGGCCCGAAGGCCAGGACCGTGGTCGGCGAAACCGCAAGCAGGATCTCGTCAGCCGTCGCAAACCCCACACCCCGATTGCTTTGCAGCTGGATGATGTCCCGTGGATCGATACCCGGGCCGCTTACGTTGGGTAGACCCTCCGGATCAATGGACGGAAGCGGCAGATCGGCCGACATGACGACAGGCTCATCTCCGATGAACAGCAGCGGCTGGTCAAGGTAAACGACTACAAGTGGCCTCGGGGCCAAGTACTCATGAGCCTGTTGAGAGAGCGGTCCGAACATGCGCAAGTGATCATTTGGGTGGGGGACGATGTCGAGAGTTTCGATGTCGTCAGGCGTGAGCCGCCCTTGATTCACCAGCTTCATGCCGTAGTCGTTGACGATCTCCATAGTCCGCCGAACCCTCATTCCACGGACGTACTGCATGCTCACGAAGGTGTCGATCACGAACCGTTCTTGAGCAGTGAAAGGTCTTTGCTTCACGAACGCACGAGCCTCAATCCGTTCGCGGAGGATGGTCGCCATGGCGCCTTCCACCTCACTCAAAATCGCTTCAAGTCGCCCGTCCAGTACTTCGTTGGTCGTCACGGCAGTGTAAAAATCGCGAACTGCGAGGTCCCCGATGTTCCGAACGGAACTGACGCCCGTCGATCGATTTCGAACGCGGATGCGGCCCTTCGCATTAGCGAACCTTGCCAAAAGGACTTTCGGGACAATGTGGTGGCGATCACCGACTGCAGCACCCGGTTGCAAGCTACTCATCCAGCGGTGGGCGGCCTGTTCAGCGGCGGCTGGCGAGGAGGACAGATCCCAGAGGTTGTGCACCCTTCATTTTTGCGTGTCGTGCCGACATCGCCGTTGGGGTACCCATCTTCACGCGCTCTACGTAGTTCGTACGCTTCGGCACTTCGCGATAAGCGAGTGCTCAACCGGATTCGGTGGTGACGCTCCCGTTGGGTGATCGGCCTGGCACACGAGTAGCGCCTCAAGTGCGAGGACGGTGCGATCGTCACTCGTAGATCGCTAGCCTTCTCGATGCCGATCCGGGCGTGGGTCGCGGTCACGCTCGCCACACGCGACTTGGTGGCCTTGGCCTCGATCAGGATGGCCAGTTCGGGTCAACCAATGCAGGCTACTGAAGGAATTCAGTGTCCGTGAGTAAGACTTTGCCGCCGATGATCGAGTAGCTGATCTGTTGGGTGGAAGAACGGTCCAAGTCGTCACTCCTACCAAGATTCGCGATGATGTTTGCATTGTCCGGCTCGATAGCGCCACTACTGAAGAAGTTGTCCACGACCTTTTCCTTCACGTTGACAACTGCTCCGTTTCCGTTCGAGGTAATCACTTCGACACCCGTGAACGAAAAGATGGTCCGAACAGTCACCTCCTTCATCCGAAGGTTCTGCAAGTCCGCTGACGCCAAAGTGTTGAGTTGGATAGCCCGAAGACCTTCCAAACGAACCGCGGTGTATCCGGACTCTAGGTGGACGCCGTACTTGTCAACGAAGTAGGCCTCGAAGTCGAGACCCTGGTTGGTCACAGAGTTCAGCTCGCCGACCGTCGCGCCTGCGTTGACCTGAAGGTTGTAGTTCTCGTAGGTGCGTCGCACGACCTCTTCCCAGTTGATCGAGCCGTCGCCATTTGAGACGGACTCCACCGAGATCTCAGTGAGAGCCTTCAACTCGCTCGGCTCTAGCTCGCGCATCTCCTCCAGGGTTACGGGAAGGTTCAGTGCGTCAAGCAGGTCGGGTTCGGTGATCGTCGGCGATGCGGCTGGGCTGTCCGTCGCTGCAACTGTAGTTGGCGCGCTGGTGGAGCATCCCGCGAGGGCAACAACGCATAGCACGCCCAGCAGAGCACTGTTGCGGACCGCAGCCTCGAGGCGCAATCGAATGGTCAGTGAGTGGTTCATCGTTCTCCATCCGTGACGCACGAGCTTCGACAGGGTTAACCACTGGACTCTCCCTGCTCAGCGAGAACTTGAATCAAAATATCAAGCGTTTGGTCACCGCAGCGTGACGATCCGGGCACCAGGACTACAAGAGAGAACCATCGCGCAGGCCGCGGTCTCTCGTCCTCTGCTCGCCCGCGAAGCTGAGGTAAGTGGAGCAATGCAAAAGCTGACATGAGGGCGAATGTCGGGTCTGCCGATGACCCGCTGACATTCGACCCGGGTTCTCTGTCTCGCGCTGCCCCAGGGTGCCGGCTCGTCATCGATAGCGCACTCTTGATCATTCGCCAGCGAAGGGCTCACCCCGCAGTACGTGAGACCGCGCAACGTGACAACGCGAAGGGACCCCATGAATCCCGCAGACTGGTGATGGCACCACCGTGGGGTCGCAGTCGCGGGCTGCGGAAGTGAACTCAGATTGCACGTGGATTGCACGAGTCCAACGAGAACTACAAGGGCCTGACCAAACTCGCGTTTGATCAGGCCCTTTCGCGCGCCCGAAGGGACTCGAACCCCTAACCTTCTGATCCGTAGTCAGATGCTCTATCCATTGAGCTACGGGCGCATGCCGCGCTGAGCGCGAACCGAACAAGCCTAGCAGTCGAGGACTGCGGCTCGTTCCGCGGAGACGGCGGGATTTGAACCCGCGGTCCCCTTGCGGGGACTCCACCTTAGCAGGGTGGTGCACTAGGCCGAACTATGCGACGTCTCCTAGCAGAGCGGTTCCACTATACCGGCCGCTCCCGGTGCCCGAGCACCCGCTAGTTCGAGACTGAGCAGGTGTAGTCGGCCGCCGACTGACCCTGCACGCCCGACAGCACGTCGGCGGGCTTCTCGGGCTCGACCGGCTCGAGCGTCGGTTCAACCTCGGGCTCGATCTTGCCGTTCTTGGGCGGAACGGTCTCGGTCGGCGTCGGAGTGGGTGTCGGCTCGCCGCTCGGGGCGTTGGGGTTCGTGGTCGACCCGATGCCCGTGTTGCCAGCCTCGAGACGGAACCGCTCGTCGGCGCGGATGCGGGCGAAGAGCGCGTCGGCCGCCGACTGAATCGGCTGCACCTTGCCCGCGTAGACGCCCGTGCCGCCCGTGCGGCCCGGGAACTGCACGAAGACGATGTTCTCGGTGGGGATGTTGCGCAGTGCCTGCGCCATCGACACCATCGTGTCGAGGCTCGCGAGGCTGCGCGTGAGCTTCATCGACGACGTGGCCACCTGGGCGAGACCGTAGAGCTTCGTGAAGTCGGTCAGCACGCCCTCGTTCTGCACCTTGCGCACGAGCGACGACATGTAGACCTGCTGCGAGCTGATGCGGCCGAGGTCGCTGCCGTCGCCGACGCCGTAGCGCGTGCGCAGGAATGCGAGGGCCTGCCCACCCGACAGAGTGTGCGTGCCCGCGCTCGTCAGGTTGAGCCCCGTGTAGCGGTCGCGGATCGGTGCGTCGATGCAGACGTCGACACCGCCGACCGCCGTGGCCATCTGCGCCACGCCGTTGAACGAGATCGTGCCGGCGTAGGGCACGTCGAGCCCCGTGAGCGCCTCGATCGTGAGCACGACGCAGTTGAGCCCGCCGTACGAGTAGGCGACGTTGAGGGGCTGGGCCGACATCGCGAATGAGGCGCCATCGCCGTCGGGGTCGGGGCACGAGGGAATGGGCACGACGAGGTCGCGGGGGAAGCTGACCGCAACGGCCGACTTCTGGTCTTCGGCGACGTGCACGAGGATGTTCACGTCGTTGAGGGTCGCGCCGCCGCGATCGTCGCGATCGGCCTGACCCTCGGCGTTGTCGACGCCGACGATGAGCACGTTGAAGCCGCCCTCCCACTCGCCGACGGTGGGGATGATGCGCTCTTCTTCACCCTCGAGCACCTCGAGCTCGACGACGTCGATGTTCGCGTTGATCTGAGCCACCGTGATGGCCGCGACCGACACGGTGCTGACGAGCACCACGGCGGTCGACGCGGCGACAACCGCCAGGAGCGTCTTCCAGGCGCGCGAACGGCCGAGCCGTCCGTGGCGCACGGGAGCCGTCGGCAGCGATCGGATGCCGCGATCGCGCACGGGTTCGCTCATGATGTTCCCCTCGGGAGCACGGTGGGCCTGACTCGAGCGGAGGGCGTGGGATTCGAACCCACGAGACATTGCTGCCCACCAGTTTTCAAGACTGGCTCCATCGGCCGCTCGGACAGCCCTCCTTGGATATCAGTCTTCCATGCTAACCGACGCACCCTCAGAAGCACCGTTCCGGACGCCTATGCATCTCCTCCGCATCCGTACCACGACGGGCGGCACGCAGCGTCACACGGTTGCGAGCGCCTGCGCGAGACCGTCCTCGGTGTCGCGCGCGGTGACCTCTGACGCCGCCGCGACGACCTCCGCCGGCGCCTGCCCCATCGCGATGCCGCGACCGCCGTGCGCGACCGCCCAGCCCAGCATCTCGATGTCGTTGCGGCCGTCGCCCACGGTCACGACGTGCTCGCCCGCGATGCCCAGGGCATCCCGAACCCGCTCGAGGGCCGTCGACTTGTTGACGCCGTCGGGCGCGATGTCGAGCCAAGCCGTCCAGCCCACGTTGTAGCTCACCTGGTGCAGGCCCATGAGCTCGACGGCGGCGAGGAACTCCTCCATCGCGTGGCCGGGCGAGATGACGACGACGCGCGTCGCGGGCTCGCGGCACAGCTGCTCGAACGGCACCTCGTGGCTCACCGCGCCGAGCGCCCCGTCAGGAAACCAGCCGGTGTAGCGGTAGACGCCCGTCTCGTCTTCGACGGCGTAGTTCGCGTGGGTCAGATGCGGCCGGATGCTCGTGAGCACCGCCGTCGGATCGAACGTCTCGACGTGGTGGCGCCGGTAGCCTGTGGGGGCATCCGGGTCGCGCTTGAGCAGGATCGCGCCGTTCGAGGCCACGACGTAGGCAGGGGTGATGTCGAGCCGGTCGAGCACGGGCAGGGTCATGGCGACCGAGCGGCCCGTTGCGAGCATGACCTCGTGGCCCGCGTCGCGCAGGCGGTGCACCTGCTCGAGCGCGGCGTCGGGCAGCGTGCCGTCTTCGTGCAGCACCGTGCCGTCGATGTCGAGCGCGATGAGCTTGCGGTCGGTCACGAGGCCACCTCGAGCACCTCGAGGCCGCGCAGGTACGGGCGCAGCGGTTCGGGCACGACGACCGAGCCGTCGGCGCGCTGGTGCGTTTCGAGCAGCGCCACGAGCCAGCGGGTCGTCGCGAGGGTGCCGTTGAGCGTCGCGACCGGGCTCGTCTTGCCGCCCTCGCCGCGGAACCGCGTCTCGAGGCGGCGAGCCTGGAACGTCGTGCAGTTGCTCGTGCTCGTGAGCTCGCGGTACGCGCCCTGCGTCGGCACCCAGGCCTCGACGTCGTACTTGCGCGCGGCGCTCGAGCCGAGATCGCCGGCCGCGGTGTCGATGACGCGATAGGCGAGACCGAGTGAGCGCAGCATCCCCTCTTGCAGAGCCAAGAGCCGCTCGTGCTCGGCTTCGGCGTCGGCCGGGTCGATGTAGCTGAACATCTCGAGCTTCTGAAACTGGTGAACGCGGATGATGCCGCGAGTGTCTTTGCCGTAGCTGCCGGCCTCGCGCCGGTAGCACGTCGACCAGCCGGCGTAGCGCAGCGGGCCGGCACTCACGTCGACAATCTCATCGGCGTGGTAGCCGGCGAGCGCGACCTCGCTCGTGCCCGTCAGGTAGAGCTCGTCGTCGGGCAGGTAGTAGATCTCGTCGGCGTGCGCTCCGAGAAAGCCCGTGCCGCTCATGACCTCGGGCTTGACTAGCGTCGGCGTGATGAGCGGGGTGAACCCCGCGTCGAGCGCGGTGTCGAGCGCGTAGTTCATGAGCGCGAGCTCGAGCCGTGCACCGACGCCCTTGAGAAAGTAGAAGCGCGAGCCCGAGACCTTCACGCCCCGCTCCATGTCGATCGCGTCGAGCACCTCGCCGAGCGCGAGGTGGTCGCGCGGCTCGAAGTCGAACGAGGGCTTCTCGCCCACCTCGCGCAGCGTGACGAAGTCGGTCTCGCCACCCGACGGCACGCCCTCGATGATGACGTTCGGGATGCTCCCCGCGACCTGCACGAACCGCGCCTCGGCCTCGCCGGCCACGGCCTGAGCCGCCTTGACGTCGGCGGCGAGCTGCTGGGCCTGCGCCACGAGCGCGGCCTTCTCGTCTTTCGGAGCCGCCGCCACCAGCTTGCCGAAGGCGTTCTGCTCGGCGCGCAGCGCCTCGAACGCGGTGATGGCGTCGCGCCGCGCGCGATCAGCGGCGATGGCCTCGTCGACGAGGTCGACACTCGCCCCGCGCGCCTGCTGCGAGCGTCGGACGAGGTCGGAGTTGTCGCGCAGCAGCTGGGGGTCGATCACGCCTCTAGTCTGGCACGCGCGGGTTAACGGCAACCCCCCACCCGTGCATGGAGTGATGCTCTACTCTGACCGCATGAGCACCCCCGGCGCCGCGGCTGACCGCCCTCGCGTTGCCGTGATTGTGAACCCGGTCAAGGTCGATCTCGAGGCCCTGCAGGCGGCCATCGCGGCGGCCGAGCAGCAGGCCGGCTGGGCGCCCTCGCTGTGGCTCGAGACGAGCGTCGACGATCCGGGGCAGGGCCGCGCGCGCGAGGCGATCGCCGCCCGCGTGACCGCGGTGCTCACGGCCGGAGGCGACGGCACGGTGCGGGCTGTCGCCGAGGGGATGCTCGATTCGGGCATCCCGATGGTGCTGATCCCCTCCGGCACCGGCAACCTGCTCGCCCGCAACCTGAACCTGCCGCTCGGGCGGCTCGCCGACGCGCTCGACATCGCGGTCTCGGGCGTCGACCACGCGATCGACGTCGGCGTCGCCGAGCTGACGCGCGACGACGGCAGCGTCGAGCGCCACGCATTCGTCGTGATGGTCGGCATCGGCCTTGACGCCAAGATGATCGCCGCGACCAACCCCGAGCTCAAGAAGCGCGTCGGCTGGCTCGCCTACGTCGAGGCGACCGCACGCATCGTGCGCGACGTCGACGCGGTTCGCCTGCGGTACACGCTCGACGGCTCACCCGAGCGCTCGACGACGATCCACACGCTGCTCATCGGCAACTGCGGCGCCCTGCCCGGCGGCGTGCTCATCTTGCCCGACGCGCAGATCGACGACGGGCTGCTCGACGTCGTGGCGATGCGGCCCAAGAACCTGTGGGGCTGGATGCGCGTGAGCTACGCCGTGGTCTGGGAGAACGGCGTGCTGCAGAAGAGCAAGGTGGGCAAGCGCATCCTCGCCGCCGACAAGCGTGTGCGCGCCCTGCGCTACTTCCAGGGCCGCCGCATGACGCTCGCCTTCGAGCGCCCCGAAGAGTTCGAGATCGACGGCGAGGAGATGGGTCTGGTCACCCGGCTCGCGGTGCGGGTCGCCCCCGCCTCGCTCATCGTGCGGGTGCCGCGCGACTAGTCGTCACCCAGCGTGTGCATGAATTCGGAGCGTTCGACGTAGATCGAAGTGAGAGGCAAGCGCCTCTGATCACGAAGAGAACAGGACCCATCATGACCACTCAGCCTCGCAACCGCCGCCGTGGCATCATCGCGGCCGGCATCACGACGGGCGTTGTCGCGCTCACGCTCGGCGGCATCGGTGTCGGCATGGCCCAGGCCGGTGTCGAACTGCCGTTCGGTCCCGCCATCGGCTCGGGCGGAACGTTCGACCTCAACGGCAACCCGGTTCCCGAGTCAGAACTGCAAACCGAACTGGGTGAGCTCGAGTATTCGGGCGAGGTCTCGGTTGACAACATTCCGGCGGGCGAGTCGGTGCTCGAAGGCTCGTTCGACGAGTAACACCTCACCGCCGTCGCCATCGCCATCGCCATCATGAGAACGCACGATCGCTCACGCTCGGAGTTCGAGCGGTTCTTTGCGACTCACAAGGATGCCTGCTTTCGCGCCCTCTGCGCCACCGTCTCCCCCCTCGACGAAGCCGACGACCTCACGTCAGAAGGTTTTGCTCGAGCGTGGGAGCGGTGGCCTGAGGTGCGCCACCACCCGTCTCCAGCGGCGTGGGTTGTACGCACCGCGCTCAACCTTCACCGCGACCGCTGGCGTCGCGAGGGCAATCCACGACGCCACCTATTTCTCGTGCCCGTCGAACACCACGACCGCGAGTCACTCGTCGACCCGGCACTGCTCGCCGCCCTTCGGGCGTTACCCGAGCAACAACGTGCCGTCATCGTTCACCGCGTGCTGCTCGACCTGTCGACCGAACAAACAGCGATCGAACTGGGCATCGCCGCGGGAACCGTCGGCACCCACCTCAAGCGCGCGCTCAGTGCGCTGCGCACTCACCTTGACGACCAGTCCACCGCCACGGAGGCCGCATCATGACCGATCCCGACGACCTGACCGACGACGACGTCGCTCGGTTGAGCAGTGCCCTTCGCGCGCAATTGCAGCCCTTGCAGCACACGCGGCCCACTCCGGCGACGGATGCTGTGGCCGACGATCTTGCGCGGCGCCGCATCCGTCGCCTGCGCGCCGGGACAATCGCGGTCATCGCTGCCGTGTCGGCGGGTGCCCTCGCGGTGTCACTCACGGTGGGAACGCCGGGCGACGCGGCCTGGGCGGCCGACCCGGCACCCGTGACCGACGAGCTTGTTGACGACGTGTCGAGTGCGTGCGCGGCCGCGCTGAGCCCGGGATCACTCGAGCAGTCAGGCTCGGCCACCGCGACAGACACCCCCACCGTTGAGAGCATCGGCACGGCACCTGAGCCGACCGACGACATGCTCGCGCCGCCGACCGAGCTTCCTGACCTCGTGGCGATCGACGTGCGGGGTGACGGCGGTTTCGCCGTGTTCTCCACCGGCGACATCGGCGCACTGTCGACCTCGGTGTTCTGCGTCGTGTCGCTCGATGGCGAAACGTCGGTGACATCGCTCTCGAGTGAGGTCGGGCCGGCAACGCCGGGCTCGGCGGGCGTGAGCTTCGCATCGGGAACGACGATCGCTGGCCAGCCGGGCTCGTCAACCGTGACCGGTTCTCTCGTCGACGGAGCACGCTCGGTCGAGGTCGTCATCGACGGTTTGCCGACCGCACGGGCATCGATCGTCGACTCGCGGTATGCGATCTGGTGGCCGAGCACGACCAGCGCGCTCGTGCGTCAGCTCGACGCTGCCGGTCAGGTGCTCGCCGAAACCCCCGTGGGCTGACGCGCCTAGCGCGTGTCGGGCTCGCCGCACAGAATCGCGCGCAACCAGTCGCGCGCGTCGGTGAAGACCTCGTCGCCGTACTGCGAGACCACCTCGATCTGGCGCGCATCCGCCCGGGGGTACGAGCCGAGGAAGATGACGTTGGGGCTGAAACGCCGCAGGCCGAGCAGGGCGTCGGCGACGCGCTCGTCGTGCACGTGGCCGTCGAGGTCGATGACGAAGCGGTAGCGGCCGAGCGCGTCGCCGATGGGCCGCGACTCGATGAGGCTCATGTTGACGCCGCGCGTGGCGAACTGCTCGAGCATTTCGAGCAGGCGGCCGGGGGCGTCGTCGGGCAGCTCGGCGATGATGCTCGTCTTGTCGGCGCCCGTGCGCGCGGGCAGCTCGCGGCTGCGGCTCACGAGCACGAAGCGGGTCACCGCGTTCGCGTTGTCGCCGATGAGGTCGCCGAGCACGACCAGGTCGTGGTGCTCGGTGATGCCGGGCGGGGCGACGGCGGCCTGCGCGGGCGAGCCCGGCTCGAGCAACGAGGTCGCCGCGGCGACGTTCGAGGCGGCGGGGATGTGCCCGTGGGTCGGCAGCGTGCGCTCGAGCCAGCCGCGGCACTGGGCGTAGGCCACGGGATGCGCAGCCACGACCCGCACGTCATCGAGCGCCACCCCCGGCCGGGCCACGAGCACGAAGTTGACGGCGACCAGGTACTCGCCCACGATGCGCAGGCCCGGGATCGTCGCGAGCGCATCCTGGGTCGCACTGACCCCGCCCTCGACCGAGTTCTCGACCGCGATCATGGCGCCCACGCTTCGGCCGGTCACGACATCGTCGAGGGCCTCGCCGACGTTGCTGACGCTGCGCCACTCGGCGCCCGCGGCCTCGGGCACCTGACCGAGTGCCTGCCAGGTGAAGGTGCCGGCCGGGCCCAGGTAGCTGTACACCGGGGTCGGGGCGGGCTGGGTCGTCATGCTGGGCAGTCTATTGCCGAGCATCCACGCACCCCCTCGAGGGCCGCCGGTGGTTGGATGGGCGCATGAGTCGCGCCGCCACCCCCGCCCTGCCCGCCGACCTCGTCGACCTGAGCGCGCTGCTCGCGGCCTACGCCGACCGGGTGCCCGATCTCGACGATCCGGCGCAGCGCGTCGTCTTCGGCACGAGCGGCCACCGCGGCTCGAGCCTCGACGGCGCCTTCACCGACACGCACATCGCCGCCATCACGCAGGCGATCGTCGAGTACCGCGCGACGCAGGGCACGACCGGGCCCGTCTTCGTCGGCGCCGACACGCACGCGCTGAGCGCACCCGCGATGCAGACGGCCCTCGAGGTGCTCGCCGCGAACGGCGTCACGGCGCTCATCGACGCCCACGACGACTACGTGCCGACCCCCGCCCTGAGCCACGCGATCATCCGGTACAACCGCGATGCCGCCGCGAAGGCCGACGGCATCGTCATCACCCCGAGCCACAACCCGCCGCGCGACGGCGGCTTCAAGTACAACCCGCCGCACGGCGGCCCGGCCGACAGCGACGCCACGGGGTGGATCGCCGACCGCGCCAACGCGCTCATCGCCGAGGGCAACCGCGGCGTGAGGCGGCAGGCCACGCTGCTCACCGAGCCCTACGACTACCGACTGCACTATGTCGCCGACCTCGGCAGCATCCTCGACCTCGAGGCCGTGCGCGGCAGCGGCCTGCGCATCGGCGCCGACCCGCTCGGCGGCGCGAGCGTCAACTACTGGGCGCTTATCGCCGAGCACTACGGCCTCGACCTGACGGTCGTCAACCCGAGCGTCGACCCGCAGTGGGGCTTCATGACGCTCGACTGGGACGAGAAGATCCGCATGGATCCCTCGAGCCCGAGCGCAATGGCGAGCGTGGTCGCGCGCCGGCACGACTTCGACCTGCTGACGGGCAACGACGCCGACGCCGACCGCCACGGCATCGTCACGCCCGACGGCGGGCTCATGAACCCCAACCACTACCTCGCGGTCGCGATCAAGTATCTCTACACGCACCGCCCCGACTGGCGCCCCGATGCCGCCATCGGCAAGACGCTCGTGTCGTCGACCATGATCGACCACGTCGCGGCGAGCCTCGGCCGGCGGCTCTGGGAGGTTCCGGTCGGCTTCAAGTGGTTCGTGCCGGGCCTCATCGACGGCTCGGTCGCGTTCGGCGGCGAAGAGAGCGCGGGGGCGAGCTTCGTGCGCCGCGACGGCAGCGCGTGGACGACCGACAAAGACGGCGTGCTGCTCGCCCTGCTCGCCGCCGAGATCACGGCCGTCTCCGGGTCGACGCCGTCTCAGCTCTACACCGGCCTCACCGAGCGCTTCGGCGCGCCCGTCTACGAGCGGGTGGATGCTCCGGCCAGCCCCGCGCAGAAGGCGGCGCTCAGCAGGCTCGACGGCGCGGCTATCACGGCCACTGAGCTCGCGGGCGACCCCATCACCGCGCGGCTCAGCACCGCGCCCGGCAACGGCGCGGGCATCGGCGGCGTCAAGGTCGTCACCGAGCGCGCCTGGTTCGCCGCGCGGCCGAGCGGCACGGAGGACGTGTACAAGATCTACGCCGAGTCGTTCGCGGGCGAGGATCACCTGCGCCTCGTGCAGCAGGAGGCGAAGGCGATCGTGGATGGTGCGCTTGCCTGATACGACCAACACCGCCGCCGCCGACCGCGCTGCGCTGTTCGCGCGCTGGGACGCGATCACGCCCGAGCAGCTGCATGCCGCCGGCAGCATGAAGTGGAGCCTGTTCCCCGGCACGATCGGCGCCTGGGTCGCCGAGAGCGATCTCGGCACCGCGCCGGCGATCACGCGCGCCCTGCACGAGGCCGTCGATGCGGGCCAGCTCGGGTACCTGCCCCGCCCGGTCGCGGCCGAGATGGGGCGCGCGACGGCCGAATGGATGCGCGACCGGTTCGCGTGGTCGATCGACGCCGCGCGCATCCACGCCCTGCCCGACGTCATCACGGGACTCGTGGTCGCGATGGAGCACTACTCGCGACCGGGCTCGGCGGTCATCGTGCCGACACCGGCATACATGCCGTTCCTCACCGTGCCGGGCATGCACGGGCGCGCGGCGATCGAGGTGCCCATGGCGACGAACGGGGGCCGCGCCGTGCTCGACCTCGAGGCGATCGAGCGCGAGCTCGCCGCGGGTGCCGGGCTCGTCGTGCTGTGCAACCCGCTCAACCCGGGCGGGCGCGTGTTCGAGCGCGCAGAGCTGCAGGCACTCTCCGAGGTCGTCGAACGGCACGGCGCGCGGGTGTTCGCCGACGAGGTGCACGCGCCGATCGTGTTCGGCGCCGCGCAGCATGTTGCGTATGCGAGCGTCAGCCCCGCGGCATCCATGCACAGCATCACCGTCACGAGCGCCTCGAAGGCCTGGAACCTGCCTGGGCTCAAGGCCGCGCAGCTGATCCTGACCAACGACGCCGACGCCGAGCTGTGGGCGGGGCTCGGCCCCTTCGCGAGCCACGGCGCGAGCACGCTCGGCGTCATCGCCAACACGGTCGCCTACCGCGAGGGTCGCGAGTGGCTCGACGCCACGGTCGCGTACTATGACGCGAACCGACGGCTGCTGGCCGACCTGCTCGCCGAGCGACTTCCCGAGGTCGGCTACACGCCGCCCGAGGGCAGCTACATCGCGTGGCTCGACGTCTCGCCCCTCGGCCTGGGCGACGACGCGGCCGACACGCTGCGGCGCAGAGCGAAACTGTCGGTCACCGACGGCCGTGCGTGCGGCGCCGTGGGGGCGGGCCACATCCGGCTCATCCTCGCCACGCCGCGCCCGATCCTCGAGCAGATCGTCGACCGGCTGGCCGCCGCGGCGCACGGCTGATCGCGGCCGCGCACGTCACGGCGATCAGCGGGCGGCGCCGAACCTCTCGGTCGCGAACGACCTGAAGGCCTCGAGCGACTTCTCGGTCTCGCGCGGGAAGCTTCGGCCGAAGAGCAGCCCGACGACGCGCATGAACCCCGTGAAACGGAAGACGTTGCGCTGCTCGATGATCGTCGCGCCCGCTTTCGTCGGGGTGAATCGGTTCTCGCAGAGATTGTGCACGCCCGGCACCTCGTAGACGACGTTCCACTGCTCGGGCAGGGCGCCGTGCTCGACCGTCTCGGTCATCACCATGGTGCCCCGACGCCCGCGACGAAACGTGAGGCGCGAACGCGCGCCGGTCGTCGGCGGTTGCCCCTCGAGCACCTCCACCGAGAGCAACGGTGGTTGCCACTCGTGCCAGGTGGATGCGTCGGCGAAGAGTGCCGCGACTTCGTCACGACCGCCGATGACCCGGATGCTGCGTGTGTACTCCATGCGCGAACGCTAGACCTCTGCCACGACGACGGGCAAGAGCTCGACGGTCAACCGCCGTAGTCGGGGGCGGCCGGAAGGCCGAAGAACTCTTCGAGCGTCGGGATGCCCGTCTCGTGCAGCTCGGCCGCGAGCTCGAGCCCCACGTACCGGTAGTGCCACGGCTCGTAGTCGTAGCCCGTGACGGGTGTGCCCCCCTGCGGATAGCGCAGGTGGAACCCGAACCGCCACGCGTTCTCGGCCAACCATCGGCCGTGCGCCGTGTCGCCGAAACAGGGGTCGAACGCGCACGACGCCGGGATCGATCCGATGTCGATCGAGAGCCCCGTCTGGTGCTCGCTGTGACCGGGTTGTGCGCTGCGACGGTTGGCGTAGTCCTGCCCGCGGCTCGCGACGATGTCGTTGTAGACCCGCACCTGCGTCGAGTAGCTGCGATATGTGCTGAGCGATTGCAGCCGCAGCCCGGCTTCTGCCTCAGCCGCGGCGAAGAGCTTCTCCGCGGCGGCCGCAGCGGCAGCTCGCAAGAAGGGCTCGTTCGTGTACGGCACGTCGACGCGCACGAGGTCGGCGGGCGCGTACGTCTCGGGCTGCAGCGGCCGCCGCTTGTTGGCCACAACCCACACTGAGTCGGCCGCATCGATCGAGCGCTTCGCCCGGTCGAAGGTCGGGGTCGGCGTCGGCGTGGGGGTGGGCGTGGGCGTCGCCGTGGGACTCGGCGGGGGCGTCGATGCCCCCACCGGCGGTACCGGCTCTCGCGGCACGGAGCAGCCGCTCAGCAGCGCCAGTGCGAGCCCTGCGGCCAAGGCCGCCGCGCCCCGGCGGCGGGCGAGGGCACGAGTGGTTGACGACACGCATCGAGCCTAGTCCGAGGCGTGCTCACGCCTGGAGCGAGCCTCGGTCGAGCATCCATCACACGACCATGCCGCACAAGACCAGCCTTCTGACCAGCCATTTCATGCCGATCTGGAACAGGCGTTGACATTGCAGACGCGACCTGCGTAGTGTTCCACGCATCGTGAGAGCGCTCTCACGCTCACGGCATGAGAGCGCTCTCACCTCCACCCACGCACACAAAGGAGTGACCGTGAAACTTTCACGACGCAGCACTGCGGCCGGCGCCATCGCCGGTGCCGCCGCATTCGCCCTCATCGCCTCGGGCTGCGCCAGCTCGACCGACCCCGGTGCCGAGGGTGGTGACATCACCCTCACGGTCGCCACGTTCAACGACTTCGGCTACACCGACGAGATGTTCGCGCAGTACGAGGCCGAGAACCCCGGCGTCACGATCGTGCACAACCGCGCCGCCACCTCGAACGACGCGCGCGACAACTTCTTCACCAAGCTCGGCGCGGGCAGCGGCCTCGCCGACATCGAGGCCGTCGAGGTCGACTGGTTCGCCGAGATGATGCAGTACAGCGACAAGCTCGCCGACCTGAGCGACCCCGAGCTCGCCGACCGCTGGGTCGACTGGAAGACCGCTGCGGCGACGGATGCGAACGGCCGCCTGGTCGCGTACGGCACCGACATCGGCCCCGAGGCAGTCTGCTACCGCGCCGACCTGTTCGAGGCCGCCGGCCTGCCGACCGACCGCGACGAGGTCGCGGCGCTGCTCGAGGGCGACTGGGACACCTACTACGAGGTCGGCCAGCAGTACGTCGACGCGACCGGCGAGGCATGGTTCGACTCGGCCGGCGCCACCTACCAGGGTGTCGTCAACCAGATCGAGTACGCCTACGAAGAGGCCGACGGCACGGTCATCGCCACCACGAACCCCGAGGTCGAAGCGGCATTCACCTCGGTGCTCGAGGCCAGCTCGACCCTCTCTGCGAACCTCAGCCAGTGGAGCGACGACTGGTTCGCGGGCCTCTCGAACGGTGCCTTCGCCACGATGCTCTGCCCCGGCTGGATGCTCGGCGTCATCTCGGGCAACGCTCCTGACGTCACCGGCTGGGACGTCGCCAACGTCTTCCCCGGCGGCGGCGGCAACTGGGGCGGTTCGTACCTGACCGTTCCCGCCCAGGGCGCGAACATCGAGGCCGCGACGAAGCTCGCCGCGTGGCTCACCGCTCCCGAGCAGCAGCTCTCGGCGTTCGCCGCGGCCGGCACCTTCCCGAGCCAGGTCGAGGCCTACGAGTCGGAGGAGCTGCGCAGCGCCACGAACGAGTACTTCAACGACGCTCCCGTCGGCGAGATCCTCATCGAGCGCTCGCAGGCGATCGGCGTCGCGCCCTTCAAGAGCGTGAAGTACTTCCCGATCAACGACGCGCTGCAGAAGGCGCTGACCCGCGTCGACGTGGATGCCTCGCAGAGCATCCAAGAGTCGTGGGATCAGTTCGTCGCTGACGTGACGGCCCTCGGCTAAGCCCCACCCCTGCACCCCGGGGCCGCTCGCCTCCACCATGGCGAGCGGCCCCGGGCACACCCCTCGATGACCAACGGCGCTCACAGGAGAACAGCCATGCTGACCACCGCTACCGGGCTCTCGGCCCCGATCCAGAAGAAGCAGCGCTCGGTGCGCCGCATCGCCTTCTCGCAGACGCTCTCGCGGTGGGACGTCAAGATTTCGCCCTACCTGTACATCTCGCCCTTCTTCATCCTCTTCGCCATCACGGGCCTCTTCCCCCTCGTCTACACGGCGTGGGTCTCGGTGCACGAATGGAATCTCATCGGCGGGCAGGGCGACTTCGTCGGTCTCGACAACTTCGCCTTCGTGCTCTCGCAGCCGCCCTTCTGGATCGCTCTGCGAAACACCTTCTCGATCTTCCTCATCTCGGCCGTGCCGCAGATCGCCTTCGCCCTGCTGATCGCCGCCGTGCTCGACCGCAACCTGCGGGCCAAGACCTTCTGGCGCATGGGCGTGCTGCTGCCCTATGTGGTGGCCCCCGTCGCCGTCACCCTCATCTTCAGCAACATGTTCGGCGACCAATACGGGCTCATCAACAACCTCCTCGGCGACCTGGGCATCGACCCCATCGGCTGGCACTCCGACGTGCTGCCGAGCCACATCGCGATCGCCACGATGGTCAACTTCCGCTGGACGGGCTACACCGCCCTCATCCTGCTCGCGGCCATGCAGGCGATCCCCCGCGACTACTACGAGGCCGCGATGATCGACGGCGCCGGCATCGTGCGCCAGTTCTTCTCCATCACCATCCCGCAGCTGCGCCCGACCCTCATCTTCGTCATCGTCACCTCGACGATCGGCGGCCTGCAGATCTTCGACGAGCCGCGCCTCTACGACTCGGTCGGCCAGGGCGGCGCGAGCAGCCAGTGGATGACGATCACCATTTACCTCTACAACCTCGGCTGGGGGCAGCTGAACTTCGGCCGTGCCGCGGCCGTCGCCTGGCTGCTCTTTCTCATCATCATCATCGTGGGGCTGCTCAACGTGGCCATCACCCGTTCGATTGCGAAGGCATCATGACCGGCACCGGACTGCTCGAGCGACGCCGCAGCCCGCGACGCCGCGGCCTCGAGAACGGGCAGCGGCCCGGCTGGAAGGCCTACGGGTTCCTCACCGCCGTCATGCTCGGCTCGATGTTCCCGATCTACTGGTCGTTCCTCATCGGCTCGGGCGATGCGTCGACCATCAACCAGCAAGACATCGTCTGGTGGCCGGGCGGCAACTTCCTCACCAACGCAGCGGCCGTGCTCGAAGCCGACAGCGTCAACTTCTGGCGCGCGATCGGCAACTCGATCATCGTCTCGACCGTGGTCTCGGCATCGGTCGTGCTGTTCTCGACGCTCGCCGGGTTCGCCTTCGCCAAGCTGCGGTTCCGCGGCCGCAACGGGCTGCTCATCTTCGTCATCGCCACCATGGCCGTGCCGACCCAGCTCGGCGTCGTGCCCCTCTTCATCGCCATGAGCCAGCTGCAGCTCGCCGGCACGCTCTGGGCGGTCATCCTGCCCGCCGTCGTGAGCGCCTTCGGCGTGTTCTGGATGACGCAGTACCTCGCGCAAGCGCTGCCCTACGAGCTCATCGAGGCCGCGCGCGTCGACGGTGCGAGCATGATCCGCACCTTCTGGTCGGTGGCCCTGCCCGCCGCGCGCCCCGCCGCGGCGATGCTCGCGCTCTTCATCTTCATCGCGACGTGGACGAACTTCTTCTGGCCCTTCATCGTGCTCGACCGCCAGAACCCGACGCTGCCCGTGGCGCTCTCGCTGCTGCAGAGCAACTACTTCGTCGACTACTCGGTCGTGATGGCCGGGGTTATCCTGAGCACGATCCCACTGTTGATCTTGTTCGTCGTCGCCGGCCGTCACCTCGTGAGCGGCATCATGCAGGGAGCCATTAAGGGATGACCGCCCACACCTCCGCGTCGGTCTCGACGCACGCTTCGCCGCGCCCGATTCCGGCCGACTTTCGGCTCGGCGTCGCTACCGCCGCCTACCAGATCGAGGGTGCGACGCACCGCGACGGCCGCGCCGACTCGATCTGGGACGCGTTCTGCCGGGTGCCCGGCGCCGTCGTCGGCGGCGAGAGCGGCGAGCGCGCGTGCGAGCACTACGACCGCTACCGCGACGACGTCGCGCTCATGCGCGACCTCGGCGTGCAGGTCTATCGCTTCAGCACCTCGTGGGCGCGCGTGCAGCCCGATGGCCGCACCGCCAACGCCGCGGGGCTCGACTTCTACAGCCGGCTCGTCGACGAGCTGCTCGGCGCGGGCATCACGCCCTGGCTCACGCTCTACCACTGGGACCTGCCGCAGGCGCTGCAGGATGCAGGGGGCTGGCCCGCGCGCGACACCGCGCTGCGCTTCGCCGACTACGCCGCCGACGTGCACAGCGCGCTGGGCGATCGCATCCAGAACTGGACGACACTCAACGAGCCCTGGTGCTCGGCGTTCCTCGGTTATCTCAGCGGCGAGCATGCGCCGGGCATCCAGCAGCCGCAGGCCTCGCTCGACGCCGCGCACCACCTGCTGCTCGGGCACGGCCTCGCGACGCAGCGGCTGCGCGAGCTCGGCCCCGAGCTGAGCCTGGGTATCACCCTCAACATGACCGTGGCCGACCCGGTCGACGCCGCTGACGCGGCCGATGTCGACGCCGCGCGGCGCATCGACGCGCAGCACAACCGGCTGTTTCTCGACCCGATCTTTCGCGGCGCGTACCCGGCCGACCTGCTCGCCGACCTGGATGCGCGGGGGCTGCAGCTGCCCGTGGTCGACGGCGACCTCGCGGCGATCGCGACCCCCATCGACGCGCTGGGCATCAACTACTACCACGGTGAGGCGGTCAGTGCCCGCCCGCCCGCCGACGCCCCCCTGTCGAGCGCTGCGCCCTCTGAGCGGCCCAAGCTCTCGCCATTCCCCGCGGGCGACGGAATCTTCGCCCACCCGCGCGGCCTGCCCGTCACCGCCATGGACTGGGAGGTGCAGCCCGAGGGGCTCACCCGTCTACTCGTGCGCATCGATGACGAGTATGCGCGGCCCGCGGGCGTCACGCTCTACGTCACCGAGAACGGCGCCGCGTACACAGACGAGGTGGGTGCCGACGGTGCGGTCGACGACGCCGAGCGGGCCGAGTTCGTGCGGCTGCACCTCGACGCCATCCTCGATGCGATCGATCAGGGCGTGAACGTCAAGGGCTATTTCTACTGGTCGCTCATGGACAACTTCGAGTGGGCGTGGGGCTACGACAAGCGCTTCGGCCTCGTACGCGTCGACTACGACACCCAGGTGCGCACCGTGAAAGCGAGTGGCGAGCTCTACCGGTCGATCATCGCGGCGCGCAGCGTGCCGCCGAGCGCTGGCTAGGATTCAGCCATGACGGCGGAGGGTGCGAGCACACGCGTCGCCCCGACGCTCGAGATGGTGGCCGAGCGGGCCGGGGTGTCGCGCGCGACGGTGTCGCGCGTCGTGAACGGCTCGCCGCGCGTCAGCGACGACACGATCGCCGCCGTCACCGCGGCCATCGCCGAGCTGCGCTACACGCCCAATCGCGCGGCGCGCTCGCTCGCCAACCGTCGCTCGATGGCGATCGCCCTCGTGATTCCCGAAGACACCACCCGGTTCTTCGGCGACCCCTACTTCGCCGCCATCGTCAAGGGCATCTCGAACGTGCTCGACGACACCGGCTACGTGCTCAACCTGCACCTCGCGAGCACGACGGGCGCATTCGACAAGACCATCGCCTACCTGCTCGGGGGCAACGTCGACGGCGCCCTCGTCGTCTCGCACCACTCCGACGACCACGTGCTCGCCGAGCTGGGCGCGAGCATCCCCGTGGTCTTCGGCGGCCGCCCGCTCGACCGCGAGACCACCGCGAGCTACTACGTCGACGTCGACAACCCCGAGGCGGCCGCCGACGGCACGCGGTACCTCATCGCGCAGGGGCGACGCCGCATCGGCACCGTCGCGGGGCCCGACGACATGCCCGCCGGCATCGACCGATTGGCGGGGTGGCGGTCGGCCCTCATGGATGCGGGGCTCGAGGCCGACGCGGTGGCCCGCGGCGATTTCACGCTCGCCGGTGGGGTTCGCGCCGCGCGCGAGCTGCTCGATGCCCACCCCGACCTCGACGCGATCTTCGTGGCGAGCGACCTCATGGCGATGGGCGTCATCACGGTGCTGCGCGAGCGCGGCATCGCGGTTCCCGAGCAGATCGCGGTGGTCGGCTTCGACGACTCCCCTGCCGCGCTCGCGAGCGAGATCCCGCTCACGACCGTGCGGCAGCCCTCCGTCGAGCAGGGCGAGCGCATGGCGCGCGTGCTGCTCGACCTGCTCGATGGCGTGCCGACGCGGCGCCAGCACCTCATGCCGACCGAGGTGATCGTGCGCGCGAGCGCCTGAGCCCGCCCGCTGGTGCGCGCGGTAGGGTGCCGAGCATGAGCCTGACCGTGCACCACGAGCCCGACGCCGAGCGCTACGCCGCCTACGAGGGCGACGAACTGCAGGGCTGGATCGTCTACGACCGGGTCGGCACGACCGTGCGGCTGCTGCACGCCGAGGTGCCGCCCCTCATGCGCAACAAGGGGGTCGGCGGCGAGGTCGCCCGCGCGATCCTCGACGAGCTGCGGCAGTCGACGACCGACCGCGTGCAGCCCGTGTGCGGCTTCGTCGTCATGTGGATGCGCCGGCACCCCGAATACGCCGACCTCACGACGCGCTAGCACCTAGAGACGGATGGTGCCCCGATAGCCGTCGCCGGCATCCGGATCGCCCTCGGTCTGGATGACGCCGAGATCGCCGTCGCCGGGGATCGTCGCGGGCGCGGGCAGGGTCGTCTGCCGGTCGAGCTCGATCGAGGCCTCGTGCCGCGTGGGGTTGAAGACCTCGTCGCCGATGCCAACGAGCCCGCCACCCGATCCACCGCGGCGACCGTCGCCGCGCAGGTCGATCCACCCGGCCCGCTGCGCGATCGCGCCGAGCGCCATCACCGCGGCGCCGAGCAGCGCCCACCCCCACCAGTCCATGACGTCAGTCTACTGGGCCGTTGCAGAGTAATTCTCAGTCGCGCAGCGGCAGCACGATCGGGCGATCGGATGCCCCCAGGCGGTGGATCTGCACGTCGAGCCCGTAGACCCGCCCGACGCGATCGGCCGTCATGACCTCCGCCGGGGTTCCGACGGCGTCGATCCGGCCGTGGTCGAGCAGCGCGATGCGGTCGGCGTAGGCGCCCGCGAGCGAGAGGTCGTGCACGACGACGACGACCGCGCGGCCGTTCGCGGCGAGCGCGCGGGCGAGGCGCATGACCTCCTCCTGGTGCCGCAGGTCGAGCGCCGCGGTGGGCTCATCGAGGAACACGATCGGGGTCGACTGGGCGAGCACGCGCGCGAGCGAGACGCGCGCCTGCTCGCCACCGCTCAGGCTCGTGAACCGGCGCCCGAGCAGGTGCGCGATGTCGGTGGCCTCGATCGCCTCGGTGACGGCGCGCTCGTCGTCGGCGAGCTCGGCCGTGCGCACCCAGGGGCTGCGGCCCATCTGCACGATCTCGAGCACTCGGAACGGGAAGCTCACGGCGTTGGCCTGCGAGAGCACGGCGCGGCGGCGTGCGAGCTCGAGCGGACGGTAGGCGCTGACGGCCCGGCCGAGCAGCTCGACGGTTCCGTCGCTCGGGCGCAGATCGCCGCTCAGGACCGAGAGCAGGGTCGACTTGCCCGCGCCGTTGGGCCCGACGAGCGCGAGCACCTCGCCGGCCGCGACGTCGAGGTCGATCGCGCTCAGAATCTCACGCTCGTCGCGGCGCACGTGCACCTTGCGCGCGGCGATCACCGGCGCCGCGCTCATGCCCAGCCCCCGCTGCGTCGGCGCTGCCGGTAGAGCAGCCAGAAGAAGAAGGGCCCGCCCACGAGCGAGGTCAGCATGCCGATGGGCAGCTCGGCTCCGGCGACGAGGGTGCGCGTGAGCAGGTCGGCGACCACGAGCAGAGCGCCGCCGCCCACGGCGCTCGCCAGAATGAGGCCGCGGTGCGCGGGCCCGATGATCATGCGGATGAGGTGCGGCACGACGAGACCGACGAAAGCGATGATGCCCGTGAAGGCGACGGCCGCGCCGGTGAGCAGGGCGACGAGCACGATCGAGACGATACGCAGCCGCTCGACGTCGACGCCGAGGTGACGGGCGCTGCGCTCGCCGAGCGCGAGCAGGTCGTAGCGCCGGGCGAGGCCGAGCGCGAGCGCGATGCCGAGCACGGCGACCACGGCGACGAGCGCCACCTGATCCCAGCGCGAGCCGCCGAGCGAGCCGAGCTGCCAGAACACGATCTGCTCACGGCTGGCGGTGTCAGCGACGAAGAGCACGAAGGCGATGCCGGCTTGCGCGATCGCGTTAACGGCGATGCCCGTCAGCAGCAGGGTGACGACCTCGGTGCGTCCTCCCGCGCGGGCCACGGCGTAGACGAGCAGGGTCGCGAGCAGGCCTCCGACGAAGGCGAAGAGCGCCACCCCCGGCCCGCCGAGAACCGAGGCGCCGATCGTGATCGCGGTCGCGGCACCGAGCGCGGCCCCCGACGAGACGCCGACGACGCCCGGCTCGGCGAGCGGGTTGCCGAAGACGGCCTGCATGACGGCCCCGGCGACGGCGAGCGCCGCGCCGACCGCGAGGCCCATGACGATGCGCGGAAACCGCACGACCCAGAGCGTGCTCTCGACGATCGGGTCGGTGGGCGCCCAGCCGGTGTCGATGCCGATCGCCCGCAGCAATGAGCCCGCCACCTCGGTGGGCGTGATCGGCAGCTGCCCCGTGATCGCCGACAGCACGACGCCGCCGACGAGCACGCCGGCGAGCAGCAAGACGAGGGCGAGGGCCCGGATGCGCGGGCTCACGGAACGCGGTGCAGCCAGTCGTGCGTCGAGAACTTCTCGGCCACGAGCGCGTTCGCACGATCGAGCTCGGCCGCGGTGATGGCGCTCTCACTCAGGCCGTACTGCGCCTCGAAGGTGGCCACGAGGCGATCGATGATGGCGTCGCGCGAGAGCCCCGTCTGCGACTTGAGTGGGTCGACCCGCTTGTTGGCGCTCTTGATGCCCTTGTCGCTGAGCTTCTCGCGCCCGATGCGCAGCACCTCGACCATGCGGTCGCCATCCATGTCGTAGGCCATCGTCACGTGGTGCAGCACGGCCCCGGTGCCGAGCCGCTTCTGGGCCGCGCCGCCGATCTTGCCGCTCGGGCTCGCGATGTCGTTGAGGGGCTGGTAGCTGGCCTCGATGCCGAGGCCGCGCAGCGCCGTGATGACCCACTCGTCGAGGAAGGCGTACGACTCGGCGAAGCTCATGCCCTGCACGAGCGCGGTCGGGGCGTAGAGCGAGTAGGTGATGGCCGAGGCGGGCTCGATGAACATCGCGCCCCCACCCGAGATGCGGCGCACGATCTCGAAGCCGTACGTCGAGGCGTTCTCGAGGTCGACCTCGTTGCGCACGCTCTGGAACGAGCCGATCACGACGGCGGGGCTCGTCCACTCCCAGATGCGCAGGGTGGGGCCGCGGCGGCCGTCGCCCACCTCTTCGGCGAGCACCTGGTCCATGGCCATCTGCTGCAAGGGGGCCAGCGCGGGCCCGCGTAGCAGCTGCCAGTCGTAGTCGGCGAAGGCCGTGGCGCTCGCGACCGCCCGGCGCACGGTCGTCGCGACGGCCTCGGGGCTGAACCCCAGCAGCACGGCGCCGTCGGGCAGGGCATCCCGCACCGCGGTCGTCAGGGCGGCGGCGTCGGTGTCGGCGGGCAGGCCGAGCACGGCGGCCTCGATCGCGGGCACGACCTCGTCGGGCTCGACGAAGAAGTCGCCCGCCAAGCGGAAGGCGCTGATGCGGTCCTCGGCCACTTCGAGGTCGACGACGACGAGCTTGCCGCCGGGCACCTTGTATTCGCCGTGTCTCGCGTCGCCGTGCATGGGCCCAGCCTATTCGGCCGTGGCGAGCGGGCGGGCGGGGTCGGCCGCGTACTGCGACCACGATCCGGGGTAGAGGCGCCCCGGGGCGAAGCCGAGGTGCTCGAGCACGAGCAGCGTGTGGCACGCGGTGACTCCTGAACCGCAGTAGCTGATGACCGGCCGCCGGTCGGCGCCGAGCGCCGCCAGGCGGTCGCGCAGGGTCGGGGTGTCGAGCAGCGTGCCATCGGCGGCGACGTTGTCGCGGCACGAGAAGCTCTCGGCGCCGGGGATATGACCCGCGCGCGCATCCACCGGCTCGGTCTCGCCGCGGTAGCGGTCGAGCGTGCGGGCATCGAGCACGAGCGCGCTGCCGTCGGCGGCGGCCTGCTGGGTCTCGTCGATCGACGCGAGCGCGGCATCCGGCCACGGGCGTGCGGTGAAGGATGCCGGGCGCATGTCGACCGCGCCGCTCTCGAGCGCCTGCCCCGGGTGGGCGCGCAGCCACGCGTCGAGACCGCCGTCGAGCACGGCGGCCTCGTGCCCGAGGGTGCGGAGCATCCAGACCAGGCGCGCGGCGATGACTCCCCCGGCGTCGTCGTACACGACCACCGTCGAGCCGTCGCCGATGCCCGACTCGGCCATGCCGCGCGCGAAGACAGCGGGCTCGGGCAGGGGGTGGCGACCCGCGGCGGGCGACGGTGCTGCGGCGAGCCACATGTCGAGGTTGACGAAGACCGCGCCGGGTAGGTGGCCGCGCGCGTGCGCCTCGGCGCCGGAGCGGCCGTCGAGGTACCAGCGGCTGTCGACGATGACGAGGTCGGCGCGACGGTCGGTGGCGAGCAGCCGGTCGAGTTCGGCCACGGCGAGGAACGGCGCGATCATGCCGATAAGCGTAGGGTGCGGGCATGGATCCGATCGCGCTCGACCTCGACGTCTTGGCTGACCACCTGCTCGCCCAGGCGGCCGAGAACCCGCAGCGGCGCGCGGCGCAGCGCATCGACCTCGACCATCAGCAGCTGCGCATGACGGCGATCGGCTTCGACACCGGCGGCGAGCTGCCCGAGCATCGCAACCCGGGCGAGGCGGTGCTGCAGGTCATGCGCGGGCGCATCCGCCTGAGCGACGCGACCCGCACGATCGACGTCGCGGCGGGCACGGTCGCGCGCATCCCCGACGGCGTTCACCGCGTCGAGGCGCTCGAGCCCAGCGTGATGCTGCTGACCGCGCTACCGCTGCCCGGTCGCGACGAGCACGCGTCGGCTGAATCCCGCCGCGCGTAAACCGGGGCGCGCCGTCCGTGAGCCGGGGCGCGCCGCGAATCCTGCACACCGCGCCATGCTCCCCGCTCACCGCCCGTCGCACCCCGCTCACCACACGTCGCACCGCGCGCCCCGCACCCCGCACCCCGCACCCCGCACCCCGCACCCCGAGGACACTCCCGAATTGAAGGAGTCCGACGAGCACAGTCGACTGAAGTTCCTTATATTCGGGAGTCTCGCGGGCGCACTCCGACAAAGGCTCGAGAGAGCACGAGCACGAGCGCGGGCACCAGGCGGGCGGGCAGGCGGGCGGGCGGGCGGGCAGGCGGGCGGGCGGTCGGGCGGCCAGACCTACGTGATGGGAAACAGGCGATCGTCGATCCAGGCGATGAGGTCGGCACGCACCTCGGCCTGGTTGGTCTCGTTGAAGACCTCGTGGCGAGCGCCCGGGTAGACGACGAGCTCGACATCGGCGAGGTCGCCCCGGCGAAGATACGCATCGGCGAGCTTCTTCGCGCTCTTCTCGCCGCCGAGCGGGTCATCGTCGCCCACCATGATGAGCAGCGGCACGGGCGGCTGCACGCGCTTCGGCCGGCCGAAGAGGCGCAGGCCGTCGGCGAGGCCGAAGAGCTTGAGGATCTTGGCGTCGGTCGTGAGCGGGTCGTCGACGAAGGCGCGCGCGACCGCGGGGTCGCGGCTCAGCCACTCGGCACCGGTGTCGCCGAGGTGCTTGTGGCGCGCGTTGAGGTCGCCGCCGTTCATGTCGGTCGGCGTGCGCAGGGCCGTGCCCGTCAGCACGACCGCGCTCCACGGGTGGGCACCCTGGTTGAGCAGGTTCTGCACCATGAGCGAGCCCCACGAGTGGCCGAGCATGACGAACGGCAGGCCGGGGTGCGCGGTCTGCGCAAGCCCGGTGAGATCGAGCAGGTTCTGCTGGGTGGCCCGAAGACCGCCGACGCCGAGCCGGCCGATCTGGGCGAGATCGCCCTTCCAGTACTCGACACCCGTCTGGCCGTGGCCGCGGTGGTCGTCGGCGTAGACGGCGTAGCCCGCCTCGACGAGCGCCTGGGCGAGCAGCTCGTAGCGCAGGGCGTGCTCGCCGACCCCGTGCGCGAGCTGCACGACGCCCTTCGGCTTGCCGGGCATCCACACGTAGTAGTGCACGACGACGCCGTGACTGTCGGTGAAGGTGCGGTGCTGGCGCTCGGCGGTGAACTTCGGCATGGGGGCCTCCTGCCGAGAATCCTAGGTGCGGTCGCGGCGTGCGCGAGCATCCCGAATGTGATTAGCAAGGGTAATGAGTTAGGCTAACGAGGTGACGCACCACGAGACCGACCCCGAAGAAGAACTGCGCGTGCTCATTCAGAAGGTGGCGCGCCGCATCCGCGCCGAACGGGCGAGCGAAGGCATCAGCGACAGCCAGCTCGGCGTGCTCTGGCAGCTCGCGAGCGAAGGCCGCTGCACGCCCGGCGGCCTGGCGGCCGCCGAGAAGGTCAGCGCCCCCAGCATGAACCGCACGCTCAACGCCCTCGAGGCCAGCGGGCTCGTGCAGCGCGCTCCGAGCGACGACGACGCCCGCAGCGTCTGGGTGACCATCACGCCCGCGGGCGAGCAGGTCATCGCCGAGACGCGGCGGCTGCGGCAGCAGTGGTTCCACGCCCAACTCGCGGGCCTCAGCCCCGGGCAGCGCAGCGCGCTCGAGGAGGTGCGGCCGATCCTGCGACGGCTGGCCGACGCGTGAGTGCGATGTTCCGATCGCTCAGCGCCGTCAACTACCGCATCTGGTTCATCGGGGCCCTGATCTCGAACGTCGGCGCGTGGATGCAGCGCACCGCACAAGACTGGTTCGTTCTCACCGAGCTCACCGACAACGACGCCGCTGCCGTCGGCGTGACGATGGCCCTGCAGTTCGGCCCCGCGCTCGTCATCGGGCCGCTCGCGGGCATCATCGCCGACCGCATGCCCGGTCGACGCCTGCTCGCCATCACGCAGATCGCCCAGGCCCTCCTGGCCCTCGCGCTCGGCCTCATCATCGTGCTCGGCATCGCCGAGCTCTGGATGGTCTACCTGCTCGCCCTCGGGCTCGGCATCGCGACCGCCGTCGACGCCCCCGCACGCCAGACCTTCGTCGGCGAGCTCGTCGGAACGCGCGACCTGCCCAACGCCGTCGCCCTCAACTCGGCCTCGTTCAACACCGCGCGCCTCATCGGCCCCGCCGCGGCCGGACTGCTGACCGTGCTCGTCGGAGCGGGCTGGGTGATTCTGATCAACGTGCTGACCTTCGCCGCGATGCTCGTCGCGCTCGGCCTGCTGCGCGAGGCAGAGCTGCAGCCGATGCAGAAGACCAGTCGGGGGCGCGGGCAGCTGCGGGCGGGCATCCAGTACGTGGCACGACGAGCCGACCTCGTCGTCGTCTTCACGATGGTCTTTCTCGTCGGCACCTTCGGCTTCAACTTCGCGATCTTCACGGCGACGATGGCGCGCGTCGAGTTCGGGCGCGACGCCGCCGAGTTCGGGCTGCTCTCGTCGATCCTCGCGATCGGCTCGGTCGCCGGCGCCCTGCTCTCGGCGAGGCGCGAGCGCCCCCGCCTGCGCGTCATCGTGCTCGCCGCGATCGGCTTCGCCGGGTCGATGGTGGTGGCGGCCCTCATGCCGACGATCGAACTGTTCGCCCTCGCGCTCATCCCGGTCGGATTCTTCGCCCTCACCATGATCACGAGCGCCAACGCCTACGTGCAGACGACCACGCGGTCGAGCATCCGCGGTCGCGTGATGGCCCTGTACCTGACGATCTTCATGGGCGGCACGCCCGTCGGCGCCCCCGTGCTCGGTCTCGTCGCCAACGAGTTCGGCGCCCGCTGGGCCATGGGCGTCGGCGCGCTCGCCGGGCTGCTCGCGGCGGTGGCCGCCGTGCTCTGGATGCGCGCTCGCCACAATCTGCGCATCCGCCGCCACCCGGCCGACGACCCGTGGTGGCGCCTGCGCGTGCGCTACGACGGCGACGACTTCGAACGCCGCATGCGCGACCTCGAAACGGCGACGCAAGAGATCGCGATCATCGAGGCCGAGGCCCGCAAGAGCTGATGCTGATCACACCTCCCCTGCCAAGGCGCCATAGCCGTCGTCGCAGGGAGGTCGCTACTACACGCTTGCGACGCGGCGACGCAGCGACTGGTCGGCCTCTTCGACCCGCCTCTTCATTTCTTCCGCCATGGCCGCAATCTCCGAGTCGTTCGCTGCCCGATCAGCTTTCTCGTTGACCGCTTCGCGAACGATCGCGTTCACAGGCATGCCGGTCACGAGACTCAGGGCTTGAAGCGTTTCGTACTCTTCCTGGGTGAAACGGATCGACAGAACACGAGACATGAAATCTCCTGGTGAGTGTATTTGGGCCATGACGACGCACGCTCAAAGTCTTGAGGGATCGGCAAAGCCGTCGCCCGAGTTGAAGCGACTGTGTGAATGTATCGCGTCACACTCAACTACGCAACTACTTGCCACCATGTGTGGTCGATGCTAGGTTTTGTCCCCCCCTGACAACTGGGTTTGGCCGCGCTGCAGGGCGCTGACCATCGGAGAAGTGATGAAGAACTTTGCTCGATACCCGTTCGAGTCATCGGAACCAGAGCGACTTGCGTACACCCTCGCGCACGCCGCGTTCGCCGCAGTTCGCTCCCTCGAGATCATCGAGACGTTCGGTTTCGACATCCGAGAAGCAGAGGCGCAGGCTCATCAGATCAGAACTCCTCGCAATTCTCGAGAAGTTGATCTCGCACTACAACGACTCCGAAGTAGGGAACGGGCACGCTCCTCTGGCTTCGTCAACGCAGGTCTAGCAGCCGACGCCACCCTTCCGGCCGACGCACAGGGCGAGACACAGATCGGCTTTGATGTCGCAGCGATGGCAGCGATGATGCAAGTCGCCAACATGCACGGAATTCCAGTTCTCGGCGAGGAAGACGAGTACCGCGAACACGGAGACGAAGCCGTGAGGCTCAGGGCGGGACGTATTCGATCCTTGGTGCAGAACGACCTTGCTTTCGCCATCACGGACCCTCTCGACGGATCTAACCAAGCCGCAGGAATGAGCCAGAGATCAGGATGGGGCTCGTGCGCGCTCGTACGCACGCCGGGTTTGCCGAAGATGAGCGCCGCAGTAATTCTCGGGGACGGTCGCAGTTACGTCAGCGGAGAGGGGGGCGTGTGGATGAGTGAGGCGAGTGATCCCGATCGCACGCCTGTGTCCTACTTCATCACACCGAAACTCTACGACCCGGGTTTTGAGCGCCCTCACTTCATCTTGCCGGCGAGCAAGAACACGTTGGTTGCCCGAACCCACAAGATCATGGAAGGAACAGACTCGGTCAAATGGATCTCGCCGCTGGGAGGAAATCCGGGAATTCTCGCCGGGATGCTGGGGGGCCAAGCTGTTGCGGCGATGCAGCCGACTGCGTTCGCGTGGGACCACATGGCGGCATTCATTCTCGCGAGTGCGGGATTCACGGTCATGAATTCGGACTCCGACGACAGTCTCTCGGCTCAAGAAGTAAGTGACATGCTTCTTCTGGACCTCGCTTCGGGCCGGAAGACGGGGACCATGTACATCGGACGCACACGGGAACTGACGTTGCAGATCAAGAACGCCGACGGGACTGCGCGCAGAAACAGTCTGAAGGAACGCTAGGCACGAAAGGTGTTTCGAGGCCCGTGAGGCTCGCCGGAAGTCAAGGCACCCAGATTCGAGATGCGTTTCGCGGGGTCATTGCGAAAGGTCGCCAGGTGCATCGTGCTGTGATCTCCGCCAGGACGATCGGGCTCAGGCCTCGCGCGTGATCTCGACCGTGACGAAGAGCTTCGAGCTCGACGGGCCCGCGTAGACGCCGCGCAGGGGCGGCACGTCGCGGTAGTCGCGACCGCGGCCGACGATGACGTGACGGTCGCGGATCTCGAGCATGTTGGTGGGGTCGAAGCCGTGCCAGGCGCCGTCGAACCACTCGACCCAGGCGTGCGACTCGCCCGCGATCGTCTCGCCGATCTGCGGCTCGCGCGAGGGGTGCAGGTAGCCGCTGACGTAGCGGGCGGGAATGCCGATCGTGCGCAGGGCGCCGAGGGCCAGGTGCGTGATGTCTTGGCACACGCCCTTCTTGTGCGCCCAGGCCTCGGCCGCCGTGGTGTGCACGCCCGTGATGCCCGACATGTACTGCACCTCGTCGTAGATCCACGCGCAGATCTCGCGCGCGGCGGCCTCGGGGTCGGCGGCCGCGGCGGCGAACTCGCGCGCCCGCTCGGCCACCTCGTCGGGCGGGGCCGTGAGCTTCGTCTGCACGGTGTTCTCGACCGAGCCGACCGACTGCTCGACCGCCACGGCGAGGTCGGCCCAGCTGATCGAGCCCTCGGTCGAGCCGCGGGGGCGCAGCTCGACGACGCTGTCGGCCGTGAGCGACAGCTCGTGGTGCTGGTCGAGCTGCTCGAACGCGGCGACGCGCGTGCCGAAGTAGTCGACGTAGTGGTGCTGCGACGAGGTGGGGCTGATGGCGAGGTGCGAGTGCAGCACGACCTGCCCGTCAGAGCTCGCCGGCAGCATGCGCGCCTCGTTGTACGACGCCGTGACGTTGCCCTTGTAGTGGTAGCCCGTGACGTGCCGGATTCTCAAGCGGTTCATGTCTTCTCCGCCACCCAGCTCGGTGCCGCGTTGGTCGGGAAGTAGCGGTGGCGCACGGCCTCGCTCGTGGCGCTCGTGGCGAGCTGCACCGCGTCCATGTGCCGCTGCAGGTCATCGAGGATGTCGGCGATGGGCCGGTACTCGAGCTCGCTGCGGATCTGCCCGAGCTGGCGCAGCGCCTGATCGCCGATGCCCGCGCGGTCGCTGCGCGGCTCGATGTCGCGCAGGCTCTGCTCGGCACGCGTCACCGCGAAGAGGATCGAGCGCGGGAACAGCCGGTCGAGCAGCAGGAACTCGGCGGCGTTCTTGGCGCTCGGCACGCCGCGGTAGGTGCGCAGGTAGGCCTCGTAGGCGCCGACGCTGCGCAGAATGGTCGTCCACGAGGGGCCGCTCGCCTCGGTGAGCGAGCGCGTCGCAAGCAGGCGCGCCGTCATGTCGGCGCGCTCGAGCGACCGGCCGAGCGTGAAGAAGCTGTAGGCCTCGTCGCGGCTCGTCGCCGACTCGACGATGCCCACGGCGAGCGCCGAGCGCTCGCGCACCCAGCCGAAGAACTCGTGCACCTTCTCGGGCGCCACCTTGCGAGGCATGCGCGCGCGCGTGGTGTTGAGAACCTCCCACAGCTCGGTGCTCACGACCTCGCGCGCACGGCGGGCGTTCTCGCGCGCGGCACCGAGCGAGTACGCGATCGAGGCGGGATGCGAGCGGTCGACCGCGAGAATGGCGAGCACGTCGGCGCGCGTGAGGGCGTGGTCGGGCTCGACGTCGCTGCCCATGACGCTCAGCAGCGATCGGCAGGCGGTGTCTTCATCGATCCACGGATCCTCCAGCAACAGCTGCAGGTGCACATCGAGAATGCGCGCTGTTCCATCGCTGCGCTCGACATAGCGCCCGATCCAGAACAGGCTCTCGGCGATCCGACTCAGCATCACTCGACCCCCCTCGAGACTGCGGGAGCGCCATTGCTCTGCTGTTGTTGCTCTTGCTGCGCCCGACGCGGGTCGTCTTGCGGGTTGTGGTCGACCTCGTGCGCGACGCCCTCGGTGATGATCGGGATCGACTGCGTGACGGTGGCCTGCTCGGCGACGATGCCCTGCACGTCGTGGCTGTCGGCGACCATGGGCAGCTGACCCACGACCCACGTGTCTTTCGATCCGCCGCCCTGGCTCGAGTTGACGACGAGCTGCCCCTCGGGCAGGGCCACGCGCGTGAGCCCGCCCGGCAGCACCCACACCTCGCGGCCGTCGTTGACGGCGAAGGGGCGCAGGTCGGCGTGCCGCGGGCGCATGCCGTCGTCGACGAGGGTGGGGATGGTCGAGAGCTGCACCACCGGCTGCGCGATCCACCCGCGCGGGTCCTCCTGCAGGCGCATCCGCAGCTCATCAAGCTCGGCGGCGCTCGCGGCCGGACCGACGACGAGGCCCTTGCCGCCCGAGCCGTCGACGGGCTTGACGACGAGCTCGGGCAGGCGATCGAGCACCTCGACGAGCGAGTCGGGGTCTTCGAGCCGCCAGGTGTCGACGTTGGGGATGATCGGGTCTTCGTCGAGGAAGTACCGCGCGAGGTCGGGCAGGTAGGTGTAGACGAGCTTGTCGTCGGCCACGCCATTGCCGACCGCGTTGGTGATCGTGACGTTGCCGAGGCGCGCCGCGAGCATGAGGCCGGGCGTGCCGAGCATCGAGTCGGCGCGGAAGGTCAGCGGGTCGAGGAACTCGTCGTCGACGCGGCGGTAGATGACGTCGACGCGCTGCGGGCCGGCCGTCGTGCGCATGAAGACGCGGCCGCCCGAGCAGTAGAGGTCGCGACCCTCGACGAGCTCGACGCCCATGAGCCGCGCAAGCAGCGTGTGCTCGAAGTAGGCCGAGTTGTAGACGCCGGGCGTGAGCACGACGACCGTCGGGTCGTCGACGCCCGAGGGAGCGGATGCCCGCAGCGCGTCGAGCAGCCGCGTCGGGTAGTCGCCGACGGGGCGCACGCGCATCGACACGAAGAGCTCGGGCAGCGTCTGCGCCATCACCCGGCGGTTCGAGATGACGTAGCTCACGCCGCTCGGCACCCGCACGTTGTCTTCGAGCACGCGCCAGGTGCCGTGCTCGTCGCGGATGAGGTCGATGCCCGACACCTGGATGCGCACGCCGTTGGCACTCTCGATGCCCGCGGCCGAGCGGTGGTAGTGGCTCGAGCTCGACACGAGCCGCGCGGGGATCACGCCGTCGGCGATGCAGCGCTGCGGGCCGTAGATGTCGGTGAGGAAGGCCTCGAGCACGCGCACGCGCTGGGCGACCCCGGCCTCGAGGTGGCTCCACTCGGCGCGCTCGATGACGCGCGGCACCGCATCCAGCGGGAACGGGCGCTCTTCGCCGGCGAAGTCGAAGGTGACGCCCTGCGCGAGGTAGCTCGAGGCGAGGGCTTCGGTGCGGCCGCGCAGCTCGTCTTGCGACATCTGCGCGAGGGCCGCGTGGATCTGCCGGTACGGCATGCGCACGGTCGAGTCGGGTGCGAACATCTCGTCGAAGGCGACGGCCGAACCCGACCGGGCGGCAGTCGCCGTGTACCCGTCGAAGAGGTCGGCCATGACGCGAGCCTAGCCCCGGCGTGTTGCGGCGATGTTTCGGTGGATGCGCGCCGCGCGTCGCCGCATCGTCAGGCCTCGCCGCTCGCGAGCTGGCGCTCGAACCGTTCGACGTCGGCACGGTGGCACAGCTCGGTGGCCTCGGTCGTCGCGGTCGCCGCGCCGGCCGCGACGCCCGCGCGGAACGCCGCCGCGAGCTCGTGGCCCTGCGCCAGCCGCAGCACCATCGCGCCGAGAAAGCTGTCGCCCGCACCGACCGTCGACCGCACGGTGATGGGCGGCGAGGCGAGGCGCTGGACGCCATCGGCCGTGACGAGCACGGCGCCGTCGCCGCCGAGCGTGAGGGCAACGATCTCGACCCGGCCGCGGCCGACGAGCTCGCGGGCGGCCTCGACCTTCTCGTCGATCGTGAGGGTCGGCGCCCCGACGAGCTCGCCGAGTTCGCGCCCCGAGGGCTTGACGAGAAACACGCCCTCGGCGACCGCTTCGGCGAGCGCCGCACCCGAGGCGTCGACCACGCAGCGCACTCCGAGCTCGCGGGCGCGACGCGCGACGCGCGCGTAGAAGTCATCGGGCATCTCGGGGGCGAGCGAACCGCTCGGCACGACGTAGCCGCCGAGGTGCATCGCCGCCTCGGTGGCGCGCAGGCACTGCGCCCACTCGTCGCCGGTGAGGCGCGGACCCTGCAGCACGAAGCGGTACTGCTTGCCGGTCGAGGTCTCGTCGATCGTGATGTTCTCGCGCGTCGGGCCGGCGATCGCGATCGCCCGCCCGATGAGCCCCTCGTCTTCGAGCAGCTGCCGGTAGGCCTGACCCGTCGCCCCGCCGACGGCGTAGATGGCGGTGGAGTGCCCACCGAGCCGCTCGATCACGCGGCTGACATTCACGCCCCCGCCGCCCGCATTCACTCGACTCGGGCCGCAGCGCATCTTGTGCTCGGCGACGAGGGTCTCGGTGGACGTGCTGACGTCGAGCGCCGGGTTGACGGTGAGCGTGACGATGGGCGCCGGGTGGGCGGCGGATGCTGCGGAGCTGGTCGCCATGCCCCCAGGCTAGTGAGCGACGCGCGCGAACGCGGCGGCGTACGCGGCGCGCACGTGCGGCTGCGCGGGATGCTCGACCGCCGCATGCAGCGCGAGCGGCCACTCGGCGCTCACGCCGAGCAGCTCCGCCGCCTGGCGCGCGGCCCCGCGGGCGACGTACTCCCCCGGCTCGGGCACGACGACCGGGAGGCCAAGCACGGCCGCGGCGATCGCGGGCACCGCACGCGACCGCGCCGCGCCGCCGACGAGCAGCAGGCGCCGAGGCTGCAGGCCGTGGCGCGCGATGGCGTCGAGTCCGTCGGCGAGGCCGCACAGCATCCCTTCGATCGCGGCGCGGGCCAGGTTCTCTCGCGTGGTGGAAGCGAGGGTCAAGCCGCTGAGCGTGGCGGTCGCGTCGGGAAGGTTGGGCGTGCGCTCGCCCTCGAAGTACGGCAGCAGCACGACGCCGCCCGCACCGGGCTCGGCCGCGAGGGCGAGGTCGGCGAGCCCGTCGTGGTCGACGCCGAGCAGCGCGGCCACGGCGTCGAGCACGCGCGCGGCGTTGAGCGTGGCGACGAGCGGCAGGAAGGCGCCCGCGGCGTCGGCGAAGCCGGCGACGGCGCCCGAGTCGTCGACGACGGGCTCGGGGCTCACGGCGAAGACGGTTCCGCTCGTGCCGATCGAGATGACGACGTCGCCCGGGCCGGCCCCGAGTCCGAGCGCGGCCGCAGCGTTGTCGCCCGCGCCCGGGCCGACGAGCACGCCCACGCGCGATCCCCGCAATTCAGGAGTCTCGGCGTCGATCGTCGTCGACTCGCCGGTCTCGAGCACGCGCGGCAGCACGACCGGGGCCGGGTCTCCTGAATTGTGGAGACCGGTCGATGCGGGCGTGGATGCTCGGCTCGGGTCGGCCTCGCGCGCCGGGCGGCCGAGCGCGAGCGCGAAGAGCTCGAGGTCGTAGGCGTTCGTCGCGGGCGACCAGTAGCCCGTGCCGCTCGCGTCGGAGCGGTCGGTGACGAGCTGCTCGAGCAAGGGGCCGAGCGGGCTCTCGCCGGCGGGCCCGTAGCCGCGCAGCCGCCAGGTGAGCCAATCGTGGGGCAGGGCGACGGCCGCGATGCTGGGCACGAGCTCAGGCTCGTGGTCGCGCATCCACCGCAGTTTCGTCGCGGTGAACGAGGCGACGGGCACGAGGCCGGTGCGCGCGGCGTACTCGGCCGCGCCCACCTCGGCCACGAGGTCGGCGGCGGCGCCCTCTGATCGGGTGTCGTTCCAGAGCAGGGCGTCGCGCACGACGCGGCCCTCGGCGTCGAGCGCCACGAGCCCGTGCTGCTGGCCGCCGACCGCGATCGCGGCGACGTCGGCGAGACCGCCCGCCTGATCGACGGCCGCGACGAACGCCGCCCACCAGGCGGCGGGGTCGACCGTCGTGCCCTCGGGATGCGGAGCGCGCCCCTCGCGCACGGTCGCCCCCGTCGCGGCGTCGACGATCACGACCTTGCAGCTCTGCGTCGAGGTGTCGACGCCGGCGACGAGGGTCATCGCAAGCGTCACGGCTAGCGGGCGCCCATGAGGTGCTCGGTCGCGAGCTGCTGCAGGTGCACGAAGCCGAAGCCCTTGCCGTTGAAGTACGAGCCGGCGTCGAAGCTCTCGAACGCGCTCGCGTCGGCGAGCAGGTCGTCGATGCTCTCGCCCGCGCCGAGCGTGGGCTGCGCGAGCTCGTCGACCCGGGCCGCGGCGAGCGCCGCCTGCACCTCGGGGTCGGCGCGGAAGGCCGCGGCGCGCTCCTTGAGAAGCAGGTAGGTGCGCATGTTGGCGACGGCCGAGGCCCAGACCCCGTTCTCGTCTTCGGTGCGCGAGGGCTTGTAGTCGAAGTGGCGCGGGCCGTCGTACGCACGACCGCCGCCGGGGGCGCCGTTCTCAAGCAGGTCGACAAGCGAGAAGGCGTTGTGCAGGTCGCCGTGGCCGAAGACGAGGTCTTGGTCGTACTTGATGCCGCGCTGGCCGTTGAGGTCGATGTGGAAGAGCTTGCCGGCCTCGAGCGCCTGCGCGATGCCGGCCGTGAAGTTGAGGCCCGCCATCTGCTCGTGCCCGACCTCGGGGTTGAGGCCGACGAGCTCGGGGTGCTCGAGCGTCTCGATGAACGCCATGGCGTGGCCGAGAGTCGGAAGCAAGATATCGCCGCGCGGCTCGTTGGGCTTCGGCTCGATCGCGAAGCGGATGCCGTAGCCCTTGTCGGTCACGTACTGGGTGAGGATGTTGACGGCCTCGCGGTAGCGCGCGATCGCCGAGCGCACGTCTTTCGCGGCGTCGTACTCGGCGCCCTCGCGGCCGCCCCACATGACGAAGGTGTGCGCACCGAGCTCGGCCGCGAGGTCGAGGTTGCGCAGCACCTTGCGCAGCGCGAAGCGGCGCACAGCGCGGTCGTTCGAGGTGAAGCCGCCGTCTTTGAACACGGGCGCGCTGAACAGGTTGGTCGTGATCATGGGCACCTTCAGGCCCGTGGATGCCGTGGCCGCGATGAGCCGATCGATCTGGGTGCGCCGCTCGGCGTCCGTCGAGCCGAACGCGAAGAGGTCGTCGTCGTGCAGCGTGAGGCCGTAGGCCCCCAGCTCGGTGAGCTTCTCGACGACGTGCACGACGTCGAGCGGGGCACGGGTGGGCCCGCCGAAGGGGTCGGCACCGTTGTAGCCGACGGTCCAGAGCCCGAAGGTGAAGTGGTCGGCGGGGGTCGGCGTCGTTGCCATGGTGTCTCCTTGATCGAGAGCGCGCGACATCGGCGCCCCCTCCACCGTATCCGCCGGCGCCCGCGTCACCGCCGTGTTCGTCAGACGGCGACGCCGCGCGAGGCGAGGTCGCCGAGCAGCGCCTGCCGCAGCTCATCGTCGACCGGCTCGGCCATGGCGCCGATCGCATCGCGCACCGACTCGACCCGGGTCGAGCCGATGACCGGCCAGTAGCCGGGCAGCACGTCGAGCACGGCGGCGAGCGTCAGGCGGTGCACCGAGGCCGCGCGCTGCGTCGCTAGCGCGGCGACGTGCGGAACGCGCGTGGCGAGGGGCGCGGCGCGGGGGCCGCCGAACGGCGCGTAGCCGAAGAAGTCGATGCCGGCATCGCGGCAGTGCCGGTACTCGGCGAAGCCGTCGACGCCCAGGCCGAGGCGGTTCTGCACCGCATCGATCGGCGCGACCGCGAGCGCGCGGTCGATGAGCTCGGTCGACGCGTTCGACAGCCCGACGGCGCGCGCGAGCCCCTCCTCCCGCAGCGCGGCGAGCGTCGCCACCGACTCCTCGAGGTCGTCGACGCGGTCGGCGCGGTGCAGCAGCAGGAGGTCGAGGGGGCCGCCGAGCAGCTCGACGCTGCGCGCGGCGTCGGCGCGCATCCGGTCGACGCCGCCGTCGGAGTGCCAGGCCGATGCTCCCGCCCGGTAGTGTCCGGCCTTCGTGATGATCGGAAGCCCCGGGCGCCGTTCGCGGCCCTCGGCGGCGAGCCGCTCGCCCACGCCGTCGTCGTCGACGCGCGCGTAGGCCCGCGCCGTGTCGAGCGCGAGCACGCCGGCGTCGACGGCCGCCGCGATCACGGTGCGCGCGTTGTCGTCGGTCGCGCCTTCGTTGAGCACGAGGGCGGCGATGCCGAGCACGACGCCGGGTCGATCGAGCACGGGGGTCACGGTGCACCCCCGGCGATCGATGCGCGGAGCCCCGTCGATCCACTCATGTCTCTGAGCGTAGGGGGCGCGGCGGGCGAACGTCAGCCGCGCGGCTCGAATCGCTGCGGCGACGAGACCTGCGCGACGAGCTCGCGCAGCTGCTCGAGCGAGCCGCCGAGCCCGAGGGCGCGCGCCTGCACGAGCACGTTGCCGAGCGCCGTGGCCTCGACGGGTCCGGCGAGCACGGGCAGTCCGGAGCGATCGGCGGTCAGCTGGCAGAGCAGGCTGTTGAGCGCACCGCCGCCGACGATGTGGATGACCCCCACCTCGCGATCGGCCAGCAGCCGCGCGTCGCGCACGGCCCCGGCGAACGCCGCCGCGAGGCTCTCGAGGATGCAGCGCGCCATCGCGGCGCGGGTCACCGGCACGGCATCGCCGTTCTCGACGAGGGCCGCGGCGATGCGACCGGGCATGTCGCCGGGCGCCATGAAGCGCTCGTCGGAGGCGTCGAAGATCGGCACAGGCTCCGTCACCGCGGCCGCGTCGACGAGCAGGCGGCTGAGGTCGACGGGGCCCGACTCGGCCTCCCACGACCGGATGGTCTCGCTCAACAGCCACAGCCCCATGACGTTGTGCAGGAACCGCACGCGGCCGTCGACGCCGGCCTCGTTCGTGAAGTTGGCTTCGCGGCTGGCGTCGGTGATCACGGGATGCTCGAGCTCGAGCCCGACGAGCCCCCAGGTGCCGCAGCTGATGTAGGCGGCATCGGGCCGCGTCATGGGCACACCGACCACGGCCGAGGCCGTGTCGTGGGATCCGACGGCCGTGACGCGCACCCCCTCGGGTGCGGCGAGGTCGGCGGCCATCGCGGGCGTCAGCGGCCCGAGGTCGCCGCCGGGGCGCACGAGCTCGGGGAAGAGCCGGCGCGGCAGCCCGACCCGCTCGATGAGCGCGTCGTTCCACTCGCCCGTGCGCGGGTCGACCAGCGCCGTCGTCGAGGCGTTGGTCGCCTCGGCGACCGAGCGGCCTGTGAGCCAGTGCACGACGAGGTCGGGGATGAGCAGGAAGCGGTCGGCCGCGGCGAGCGCGTCGCCCTCGGCCGCGAGCTGGAAGACCGTGTTGAACGAGAGGTGCTGGAGCCCGGAGGCGGCATAGAGCTCGTCGGGCGGCACAACGGCGTGCACGGCGGCCACCCCGCGCGCGGTGCGGTCGTCGCGGTAGTGGAAGGGGGTGCCGAGCATCCGATCGCCCGCCATGAGCGCGTAGTCGACTGCCCACGAGTCGACGCCGATGCTCGAGATGAGCGGGTCGTCGGCGAAAGCCCGGCGCAGCCCCGCCATGATGTGCTCGCGCAGCGCCTCGATGTCCCAGTGCAGCCCGCCCGCCCGCTTCACCGGACCGTTCGGGAAGCGCGCGACCTCGACGAGCTCGAGCTGGTCGGGCCCGATGACGGCCCGCATGACCCGGCCGCTCGTAGCGCCCAGATCGATCGCGGCGACGTGGATGCTCATGGCGGCTACCGCAGGAACGCCGCGGCGACGCCCGCGTCGACGGGGATGTGGAGGCCGGTCGTGTGCGAGAGGTCGGGGCCCGTGAGCACCGCGACGGCGTTGGCCACGTGCTCGGGCAGCACCTCGCGCTTGAGGATCGTGCGCTGAGCGTAGAACTTGCCGAGGTCGTCTTCGGCCACGCCGTAGGTCGCGGCGCGATTGGCGCCCCACCCGGAGGCGAAGATGCCCGAGCCGCGCACGACGCCGTCGGGGTTGATGCCGTTGACCTTCACGCCGTGCTCGCCGAGCTCGACCGCGAGCAGCCGCACCTGGTGCGCCTGGTCGGCCTTCGTCGCCGAGTAGGCGATGTTGTTGGGGCCCGCGAACACCGAGTTCTTGCTCGAGATGTAGATGACGTCGCCGCCCATCCTCTGCTCGATGAGCACGCGCGCGGCCGTCTTCGCCACGAGGAAGGAGCCCTTGGCCATGACGTCGTGCTGCAGGTCCCAGTCGGCCTCGGTCGTCTCGAGCAGCGGCTTGCTGAGCGACAGCCCGGCGTTGTTGACGACGATGTCGATGCCGCCGAACGCGAGCACGGCATCCTGGATGCCCCGCTCGATCTGCGCCTGATCGGTCACGTCGACCTGCACGCCGATCGCGACATCGGCCGAGCCGAGCTCGGCCGCGGCCGCCTGCGCCTTGGCGAGGTCGAGGTCGGCGATGACGACGCACGCGCCCTCGGCCGCGAGCCGCGTCGCGATCGCCTTGCCGATGCCGCTCGCGGCGCCCGTGACGAAGGCGACCCGCGTGGCGTGGCTCTTGGGGCTCGGCATGCGCTGCAGCTTGGCTTCTTCGAGCGCCCAGTACTCGATGCGGAACTTCTCGGCATCGCTGATGGGCGTGTAGGTGCTCACCGATTCGGCGCCGCGCATGACGGTGATCGCATTGAGGTAGAACTCGCCCGCCACGCGGGCGGTCTGCTTGTTCGCCCCGAAGCTGAACATGCCCACACCCGGCACGAGCACGATGAGCGGGTCGGCCCCGCGCATGGCCGGCGACTCGGGGGTCGCGTGCGCCTCGTAGTACGCGGTGTAGTCGGCGCGGTACGCCTCGTGCAGTGCTCTCAGGCGCTGGATGCTCGCCTCGACGCTCGCCCCGGCCGGCAGGTCGAGCAGCATCGGCTTGACCTTCGTGCGCAAGAAGTGGTCGGGGCAGCTCGTGCCCAGAGCCGCGAGCGCCGGGGCCTTCGCCGAGGCGATGAAGTCGAGCACGCGGGCGTCGTCGGTGAAGTGGCCGACCATCGGCCGGTCGTGGCTCGCGAGTCCGCGGATCGTCGGCGCGAGCGCGGCGGCCTTCGCGCGGCGTTCCTCGGCCGGCAGCGCCCCGTACCCTCTGCGCTCCCGGCCGAAGGGAGCCTTCTTGCCTTTCGCGTCGAGGTAGGCCTGCGCGGTGTCGATGATCCACCGGCTGTTCTTCTCGCACTGCGCGCTCGAGTCGGCCCACGCCGTGATGCCGTGCCCGCCGAGGATGCAGCCGATCGCCTGCGGGTTCGCGGCCTTGATCGCGGCGATGTCGAGCCCGAGCTGGAACCCCGGTCGGCGCCACGGCACCCACACGACCTTCTCGCCGAAGATCTTCTTCGTAAGCGTCTCGCCGTCTTTCGACGTGGCGATGGCGATGCCGGCGTCGGGGTGCAGGTGGTCGACGTGGGCCGCATCAACGAGGCCGTGCATGGCGGTGTCGATGCTGGGGGCCGCGCCGCCCGTGCCGTGCAGGCAGTAGTCGAAGGCCGCGACCATCTCGTCCTCACGGTCGAGGCCGGGGTAGACGTCGACGAGGGCGCGCATGCGGTCGAGGCGCAGCACAGCCAGGCCGTGCTCGGTGAGCGTGCCGAGGTCGCCGCCCGAGCCCTTGACCCACAGCAGCTCGATGGGCTCGCCCGTGACGGGGTCGGTCTCGGTGCCCTTGGCCGAGGTGTTGCCGCCCGCGTAGTTGGTGATGCGGGGGTCGGCTCCCAGACGGTTGCTGCGGGCGATGAGTGCTGCCGGTGTGCTGACCATGATCGCTCTCGTGTTAGAAGTTGTTACTTTTTGCAAACAGTAACAGCGTCATCGAATCTCGACAAGGTCGCGGAAGGGGTCGAGCCGCTCATCGGCCGGGTCGAGGTCGGTGACGAGCACATCGACGGCGCTCCAGGCCAGCGCGAGCACGAGCGCCTGCTGGCCGAGCTTCGACGAGTCGGCGAGCACGACGGATGCGCGGGCGCCCGCGGAGAGCACCTGCTTGACGGCGGCCTCCTCGAGCGAGACCTCCATGGTCCCGATGGCCGCGTCGACGGCGCTCGCGGAGGTGAAGAACCGGTCGACCGCGAACCCGCGTGCGGTCTGCTCGGCGGTCGGGCCGACGAGGCTGCCCGTGCGCTCCTCGAGCTCGCCGCCGATCAGCACGGCGCGCACTCCCGAGCGGGCGCGGGCGATCGCGGCGTTGTCGATCGAGTTGGTCACGACGAGCAGCCGCTGCGGGCGCAGCATGGCCAGCAGCGCGCCGCTCGTCGTCGAGGCATCGAAGGCCGCGGCTCCGTCATCCGGAACCAGGGGCAGCGCCTTGCGGGCGATCGCCGCCTTGGCCGACGCGCGCGTCGCGGCGCGCTCGCCGAACGCCCGCGGTCGCACGGGGGCGACGGCACCCCCGCGCACCCGGCGCACGACGCCCTCCGCATCGAGCTGCTGGATGTCGCGGCGCACGGTCATGACCGAGACGCCGAGCTCATCGGCCGCGGGGTCGAGCTGCACGACGCCGTCGCGCTCGAGGATCTCGAGCAGCTGCGCTCGGCGGCGGGCGGGCAGGGGGGCGACCATGACTCACAGGGTACGCAGTGGGGCGTGGCGAAAATGTTGCGCGTCACATCTTGACACGCCCCGTTCACCCGGGTTAGGTTCACTGAATCAAGCGGTGGTTCAATGAACCAGATCCCGAATCCCCGTGAGAACTGCCCCGCACCAGTCGTGCGGACCAGGCGATGGCGCCGAACTCGGGCGCCCGATCAATGAGGGAAGCCATGAGCAAGGCGGGACCGTACGAGGGAGTCACCTCCACCGAGGCGAGCATCGAGCGAGCGATGGAGGCCGGCGGCGGCATCCTGCGCCTCGCGCCCGCCTGGGTGCCCCGCTCGTTCTGCACGCCCGGCAAGCGGCTGCGCCTGCACCCCGACGACTACTTCCCGCTCGGCAAAGACCGCGGCGGCATCGACGAGCGCTGGTTCTCGAGCGCCATTCGCGCTGAGAACGGCCCCCTCACCGACCCGTTCGAAGGGTTGAGCCTCGTCGTCGGCCCCGATGGCGAGATCATCCCCTTCGACGAGTTCATCGCCCACACCAAGGGCGCGGCGATCGGCGGCCTCTTCGACGAGTACGGCACGTGGCCGATGTACTCGAAGTTCTTCGACAACCAGTTCCCCCTCCCCTTCCACCTGCACCAGAAGGACGAGCACGCGGCCCTCGTCGGCAAGCGCGGCAAGCCCGAGGCCTACTACTTCCCGCCGCAGCTCAACAACCACGGCGGCGAGTTCCCGTACACCTTCTTCGGGTTCCACCCCGAGACCACCCGCCAGCAGGTGCTCGACAAGCTGCAGGGATTCCTCCGCGGCGGTGACAACCGCATCACCGAGCTCTCGACCGCGTACCGCATCACGCCCGGCACCGGTTGGGACGTGCCGCCGGGCGTGCTGCACGCGCCCGCGAGCATGTGCACCTACGAGCCGCAGTCGGCGAGCGACGTCTTCGCCATGACCGAGTCGTGGTCGAACAACCGCGAGGTGCCCGACGAGCTGCTCTGGAAGGACATCCCCGCCGACCGCGTCGGCGACCTCGAGTTCGTGCTCGAGATCATGGACTGGGAGCGCAACGTCGACCCCGAGTTCTGGAGCCACCGCTTCACGGCGCCCCTCGAGACCGGCGCGAGCATCGCCTCGGGCGACGACCGCTATATCGAACGGTGGATCACCTACCGCTCGACCGCCTTCAGCGCGAAGGAGCTGACCGTGCGCCCCGGGGGCGAGGTCACGATCGCCGAGAGCGACGCCTACGGCTTCATCGCCGTCGACGGCCACGGCGACATCAACGGCCTCCCCGTCGCGGCCCTCTCGTCGATCCGCTACGGCCAGCTCTCGCACGACGAGTACTTCGTCACGGCCTCGGCCGCGCAGGCGGGCGTGCGCGTGCGCAACACCTCGTCGAGCGCCGACCTCGTGCTGCTCAAGCACTTCGGCCCCGGCAACAGCGAGCTCGCGGCCGACGCCGGCCCCGTCGCAGGAGAGCGTGCATGACCTCGACTCCCGAGCTCTTCGGTCGACCGCGCGGCGAGGCCGAGCGGCGCATCGGCGCGCTCGATCAGCTCGCGCGCATCGACCGGTTCGTCGACGACGACGGCTCGGGCAGAGGCGCGCGCCGGCTGCGCCTCGTGACGGGCGGCGGGCTCGAAGTCGAGCTGCACCCCGATCGAGCGCTCGACCTCGGCCAGGTCACCTACCGCGGCATCCCCCTGGCCTGGATCTCGCCCGTCGGCATGTCGACGCCCGCCCTCGCCGAGTCGCGCGGGGGGCAGTGGCTGCGCTCGTTCGGCGGTGGGCTGCTCGCGACCTGCGGGCTCGACACCTTCGGTCCCCCGACCGTCGACGACGGCGTCGAGTACCCGCAGCACGGCCGCGTCGGCGTGACGCCCGCGACCCTCACCCGCACCGAGATCGTCGGCGACGAGCTCGTCGTCGCCGGCACGGTTCGCCAGGCCGCGGTGTTCGCTGAGAACCTCCTCCTGCAGCGCACATGGTCGGCCGATGTCGGCGGCTCGACGCTGCGGCTGCACGACACCGTGCGCAACGAGGGCCTGACCGATGCCGGCCACATGGTGCTCTACCACGTCAACATCGGCTGGCCGCTGCTCGACGAGTCGGCGACCCTCGAGGTCGAGTCGCGCGAGGTGACGCCCCGTGATGCGGATGCGCGCTCGGGCGCAGGCCGGTGGCACCAGATCGAGCCGCCGCAGGAGGGCTTCCGCGAGCAGGTGTTCGGCCACGACTTCCGCGACCACGGCATCGTCACCGTGGCGATCGACAACCCGGCGCTCGACCTGCGCCTCGAGATCGCTTTCGACTCCGCCACCCTCCCGGCGATGCACCAGTGGAAGATGAGCGGCGAGGGCCACTACGTCATGGGGCTCGAACCGGTCAACGTCAACACCTTCGCCGGGCGCGCGGGCGCGACGGCCGCAGGCGTGCTGCCCGTGCTGCGTCGCGGCCGCGACGTGTCGTACTCGCTCGAGCTGCGACTCGGATCCTCGCGACTCGGGGGTGGACGATGACGCCTTCGTCGGCTCTGCGCATGACCGGCATCTCGAAGTCGTTCCCGGGCATCCGCGCGCTCTCCGAGGTCGACCTCGATGTCGCCGCCGGCGAGGTGCACGCGGTCGTCGGCGAGAACGGCGCCGGCAAGTCGACGCTCATGAAGGTGCTCGCGGGCGTCTACCAGCCCGACGAGGGCACGATCGAGCTCGAGGGCGCCGCCGTGCGCCTGGCCGACCCGATCGAGGCCCGCCGCCGCGGCATCGGCATGGTGTACCAAGAGCTCAACCTCGTGCCCGACCTCACCGTGGCCGAGAACATCCTGCTCGGCTCGACGCCCTCCCGGCTCGGCATCGTCGACCGCCGCGCGCTGCGCGAGCAGGCCCGCGCGGTGCTCGACGAGCTCGATGCGCGCATCCACACCGACGACCTCGTCGGCTCGCTCACCGTCAGCCAGCAGCAGATCGTCGAGATCGCCAAGGTCTACGCCGCCCGACCGAAGATCGTCGTGCTCGACGAGCCCACGTCGTCGCTCAGCGAGCACGAGACGCAGGCGCTGTTCCGCATCATCGGGCGGATGACCGACGCGGGTATCGCCGTCATCTACATCTCGCACCGCCTGCGCGAGGTGCTCGACATCTCGCAGCGCGTGACGGTGCTGCGCGACGGCCGCCTCGTCGAGACCCGGTCGACGAGCGGCATCAGCGCGGCAGAGATGATCCGGCTCATGGTCGGGCGCGACCTCACCGAGGTCTTCCCCAAGACCGAGGTCGAGATCGGCGACGTCGTGCTCGACGTGCGCGGCCTCACGCGGTCGGGCGAGTTCGACGACATCAGCCTCACCGTTCGCTCGGGAGAGATCCTCGGGCTCGCCGGACTCGTCGGGGCCGGCCGCACCGAGGTCGCGCGGGCGATCTTCGGTCTCGACGATGCCGACGCGGGCACGATCGAGGTCGACGGCACGGCCGTGCGCATCCGCGGCCCGCGCGACGCCGTGCGGGCCGGCATCGCCTACGTGCCCGAAGACCGCAAGCGCGACGGCATCGTGCCGCAGCTGTCGATCAAGGACAACATCTCGCTCTCGGTGCTCGACCGCGTCTCGGTCGGCGGATGGATCAGGCCCGGCGCCGAGCGGGCGCTCGCCCGGCAGAAGGCGGAGGAGCTCTCGGTGTCGCCCCCCGCGATCGCCCCGCGCATCGACACGCTGTCGGGCGGCAATCAGCAGAAGGTCGTCTTCGCCAAGTGGCTCGCCACGGGTCCGCGCGTGCTCATCCTCGACGAGCCCACCCGGGGCGTCGACGTCGGTGCGAAGGCCGACATCCACACGATCATCGGCGAGCTCGCGGCGCAGGGCACCGCGATCATCCTCATCTCGAGCGAGCTGCCCGAGGTGCTCGCCGTGAGCGATCGCATCGTGGTGCTGCACGAGGGGCGCATCGCCGCCGAACTGCCGCGCGGCGCCGCCGAGCACGAGGTCATGCACGCTGCGACCGGGGAGGTCTCATCATGAGCGCACTCGCGCCCCCGCCCACGCGCACGGTCGAGCGCGGGCTGTTCAGCACCTACGGAGCCCGACTCGGACTGCCGGCCGGCATCGTCGTGACGATGATCGTCGGCTCGCTCCTGAGCGACCGGTTCCTCACGCTGCAGAACCTCACGAACGTGCTCATCAACATGTCGATCGTCGGCATCATCGTCGTCGGCATGACCTTCGTGTTCGTGACGCGGGGCCTCGCCGATCTCTCGGTGCCGGCGACGGTCGCGGTCGGCGGGTTGCTCGTGCTCGGGCTGCAGCCGAGCATCGGTACGGTCCCGGCGGCGCTCGTGGGCGTGCTCGCCGCGGCCATCGCCGGAGCGGTCAACGGGTGGCTGGTGGGCTACGCCGGCCTCAACCCGGTGATCACGACGCTCGCGAGCGGCACGATCGTGCTCGGCATCGCCCAGGTCTTCGTCGGCGGCGTCATCGTCTACGGCAGCGACCCCGAAGCGCAGGCGTTCCTCACCGGCCGGGTGTTCGGGGTCGTGCCCGTGATCGTCCTCATCTTCCTCGCGATCGTGGCGGCCGGCCACCTCGTGCTCAGCCGCACCGTCATCGGGCGCTGGTCGTACGCGGTCGGCAGCAACCCGCTCGCCACGCAGGCGAGCGCGGTGCCCGTGAAGCGGGTGCGGGCCTTCGCGTTCCTTTTGACCGGCACGCTCGCCGGACTCAGCGGGGTGCTGCTCGGCATCACGCTGCAGACCGCGCGCCCCGGCATCGGCATGGGGTACGAGTTCGACGCCATCACCGCGGTCGTCGTCGGCGGCGTGAGCCTGCTGGGCGGTTCGGGCACGGTGCTCTACGCGTTCGGGGGCCTGCTCTTCGTGCAGCTGCTCACCAACATCATGGTGCTGCAGGGGGTCGCGACCGAGCCGCAGGGCCTCGTCAAGGGAGCGCTCATCGCGGGCGCCGTGGCGATCGATGTCGCACTGCGCAAGCGGGGAGGACGGGAATGAGCACGTCGCGCCACATCCTCGACAGCGAGGTCTTCCACGCGCTCGTGCGCAACCGGGTGGTGATCATCCTCGCCGCCACGCTCATCCTCGGGGCGACGCTCGTTCCGGGCTTCCTCGACTTCCGCACGGCGAGCCTGGGCCTCGACCGCATGGCCACGCTCGGACTGCTCGCCATCGGTCTCACCGTCGTCCTCATCGCGGGGCAGCTCGACCTGTCGGGGGGCGCGATCCTCGCGCTCTCGGGCATCGCCACCATCGGGCTGCAGGAGTCGCTCGGCCAGATCCCCGCCGCGTTCGTCGGACTCGGTGTCGGCGTCGCCGCCGGCGCCGTCAACGGCTTCCTCGTCGTCGTGCTGCGCATCAACTCGCTCGTGGCGACGCTCGCGTCGATGCTGTTCTTCCGAGCGCTGTGCCACCTCATCACCGAGTCGCGGCCGGTCAGCGGCATCGACCCGCTGTTCGGGCTCGTCGTCTCGCGACCCATCGCGGGCACGTTCACAGGTCGCACCCTGCTGTTCTTCGCGCTCATCATCCTGCTGCACCTGTGGCTGACGCGCTCGGTCGCGGGCCGCCAGCTGTTCGCGGTCGGCAGCAATCCGGCGAGCGCCGAGGCCAGCGGCATCCGCTCGCGCGCCTACCTCTTCGGGGCGTTCGTCTTCAGCGGCACGATGGCGGGCGTCGCCGGGGTCATCCAGAGCCTCAGCGTCAACACGGGCTCGCCGGTCTTCGGCGAGAGCATCGTGCTCGTCGCCATTGCCGCCGTCGTGATCGGCGGCACCCGACTCGAGGGCGGGCGCGGTTCGGCCCTCGGCACCCTCGGCGGGCTGCTGACCATCGCGGCGCTCACGACCGCGATGGAGTACCAGAGCGTTCCCGCGTACCTGCAGGACATCGTGACCGGTGTGATCCTCCTGCTCCTGATCCTGCTCGACCGCACCGTGTCGGGCAGCCAACGCCGTGATGTCACGCTCGCCGCACTGTGGCGACGAGCGCGGTCCTCGCGGTCTTCCCGAAAGAACGAAAGGACCCCTGCACCATGAGAAAACGAATCTCCCTGGTCGGCTCCGCCGCCGCGGTGGCCGCAGTCGGACTCGTCCTGTCCGGTTGCGCCGCTCCCGCCCCCGCTGACGACGGCGCCGCCGCCGACAGCCCGGTCGAGATCTGCTACGTCACCGCGGCCGAGGCGCACCCCTACGTCACCCCGGCGAACGAGGCGTTCGACGCCGCGGCCGCCGAGGCGGGCGCGACCGTCACCCGTCTGTCGCAGGAGTTCGATGTGCAGACCGGCACCGAGCAGCTCACCACGTGCGTCGGGCGCAACCCCGACGGCATCGTGCTCTGGCCGCTCGACCCGCAGGCCTACATCCCCGGCCTGATCGCGGCCCAGGACGCCGGCATCCCGGTCGTGCTCATCAACTCGCCGATGGACGACGAGGCCCTGCCCTACGTCACCTCGTTCACCGGTCCGGACGTCTACGAGGAGGGCGTGCTCTCCGCCGACGCCCTCAACGAGGCGCTCGGCGGCGAGGGCAACGTCGTCATCATCGCGGGTCAGGCCGGCAACGGCACGACCATCGGCCGCACCGACGGGTTCACCGAGCGACTGACCGAGCTCGGCTCGGGCATCGAGGTGCTGCAGGTCGTCAACGCCGACTTCGACCAGCAGAAGGCGCTCGAGGCGAGCCGCGACCTGATCACGCGCTTCGGCGATGACATCGACGGCGTCTACGCCAACGACGACACCATGGCGCGCGGCTTCATCGACGCCTGGGCCGAGTCGGGCCGCAGCCTCGACGAGATCCCGCCGATCGTCGGCATCAACGGCCAGAAGGACGCGTTCGAGTCGATCAAGGCGGGGCAGTTCTTCGCCACGATCGTGCAGTCGCCCGTCGAGGACGGCAAGCTCGCCCTCAACACGATCGTCGCCGCCGCCCGCGGCGAGGCCGTCGAGGCGCGCATCGGCATCCCGCTCACGGTCGTGACGATCGACAACGTGAACGACGTCGAGCCCGCGTTCTAGACCACCGCGGTTCAGCACGACCAACGACGTCGGGGCCCCAACAGTAGACGAGGAGCGGGCCCGACGTGCGTGCCCGCCAACCCCCCCGCGCGCACCCGGCCCCGCGCCGGCGCACACCCGCCCCCCCAACTCCGGCCGGAGGACGACGTGGTTCGCCGTCGGGATGGTCTTGGTCGTGCGGGCCAGGAGGTCCATGATCATGTCGACCGCCGTGCGCCCGAGGCCGAAGCGGGGCTGGCTCACGGTCGTGAGGGGGACGCTCGAGACCGACGCCCATTCGAGATCGTCGTAGCCGACGATCGCGATGTCGTCGGGGATGCGCACCCCGTCGCGCAGCAGCTGCTGCTCGAGGCCCAGGGCGAGCATGTCGTTGGCGCAGAAGACCGCCGTCGGCCGCCGCGCCGGCAGCCGCTCGGCGAGCCGGCGAGCGGCGGACCGGCCCGCCTCGATCGTCCACGAGTCCGCTTCGATGAGCTCGAACTCGACGCCCGGCGAGGCGTCGACGACGCTCCGCGCACCCGCGAGACGCGTGCGCACCTTGGGGCTCTGCTCGGGGTGGCCGAGGAAGGCGATGCGGCGGTGGCCCTCGCCGACGAGGTGGCGCGCGCCGAGGCGCCCGCCCTCGAAGTCGTCGACGACGACCGACCAGCAGTCGCGGTCGTCGCCCACGCGGTCGACGAAGACCATCGGCACCCCGCGGTCGCGCAGCATCTCGAGTCGGGGGCTGCGCTCGTCGACGGGGGCGATGATGATGCCCTGCACGCGCGACTGCACGAGCAGGTCGAGGTTCTGCTGCTCGCGCACGGGGTCGTAGCCGCTGTTGCAAAACACCACCCCGACGCCGAGCTCTTTGCAGCGCTCCTCCGCCCCGAGCGCCACGTCGACGAAGAAGGGGTTGTCGAGGTTCGCGATCGCGAGCCCGAGCGTACGCACGCGGCCGGGCCGGAACTGCCGGGCGCCCTGGTCGGGCACGAAATCGAGCTCGCGGATGGCGGCGAGCACGCGCTCCCGCGTCTCCTCCCGCACGTACGACGGGCGGTTCAGAACGTTGCTGACCGTGCCGGCAGAGACCTGGGCGAGGCGCGCGACATCGCGGATGGTCGCCATGCGCACCCCCTTCATCGACCGTTCAATGAACCAGCCTACTCCGGGTCGAACGCGCCTCCGATACATCGCGGGATGACACCGCGGGCCTCGTCGCCGAGGGGCACCGCGTCGAGCATCCAGACGTCATACGGGCGTTCGAGCAGATCGGCGTTGAGCTCGTTGAGGCGTGCGAGCGGGGTGCCCGCGGCGTGCGCATCGAGGTCAGCGCGGGTGGTCCAGCGCTCGACCATCACGACCGTATCGCCGCCCTGTTCGAGGTGTGCCGCGTAGAGCTCGCACCCCGCTTCGTCATGCACGAGCGGAGAGACCTCGCGAAACGACTCGATGACCTGCGGGCCTTTGCCGGGCTTCGCGGTCAGCACCGCGACGACGATAAGGGACACCGATCACACCTGGCGGAAATCGATACCGAGCAGGCTCGCAGCGGCCTTGTAGTCGTCGGCGCGGTGCCCGATCGATAGCGACCAGTGGTGGCCGATGCCCGTCGCACTCCACTCGTCGACCCACTCGCCAGGATCACGGCCGAAGTCGACCCGGCTCGTGGTGTTGCCGATCGCCAGCAACGGACCCGGCACCACGGTGCCCTCCGAGGCGATGAAGGCCAGACCGCCGTCACGATCCTGCCCCAGGCCGAGTAGCGTCACCGGGCCCTGCTGCACGTCGAACTCGACGCTCACCCCCCAGCCGCGCTTGCCATGGAAGACGCCGAGTCCGCGCAGGAGCGGGTCGCGCGAGCTGACGGCGAGGTGGGCCGGCCCATCGTGCCCCATCTCGACGACGCCGTCGTCAAAATTGAGCGCCTGGATCTCACAGAACGAGCCTCCGGCACCGACGACTTGGGTGGCGAGCTGCGCCACGGTCGTGCGCAGCTCGTACTCGCCGGTCGCGGGGATGCCGCGGGCGGTGAGCAGGGAGGCTCCGAGGATCATGCCGGCACCGAGGCGCTCGTGCTGCTCGCCGTCGAGGCCGCGGTGATAGTAGGCGAGGCTGTCGAGCTCGAAGTCGTCGACCAGTCGGTCCAGACCGACCGACACCTGCGCACCCCAGGCGAAATCGTCGTCGACGACGGTGTCGTCGAGCGTGAAGATCTCGCGGGCGAGCTCCATGCGGGCTCGCGTCTCCGCCTCGGTGACTTTCTCGACCCGCACGCGCAGGTCGTCGAACTCGAGAACCTCGATGTGCGACCCGAACGTCACCGGGAGGAGCGTGAGATCGGTCGAGACATCGAGCATGCCGGGGTACACGTGACCCATGAGTCCGTGGCGGGCGTGACGGAGGGTCGCCCGCACGTGCGCGGCGTTGATCCACTGCTCGATGCGGCGCCAGGCCGGCTCGTGCGCCAAGTGGCCTGAGACCGAGCGGAACGGGATGCCCGCACGGCGGAAGACGTTGCCGACCTCGGGAACCGAGCACTGCCCGCAGTAGGCGAGCCAGGCCCCGGTGTCGAAGTTCGCGTGGTCCATCTTCTCCGACGGTTGCAGATCGATCACGAGCACGGGCGTGTTCGAGCGCTGCGCGATCGGGAGCACCATCGACGACGTCAGATACGTCGTCAGGAACATGACGATCAGATCGCAGTCGGCGGCCCGCAGCTTCTCAGCCGCGACCGCACCCTCCTGTGCATCCGAGATGAAGCCGACATCGACGACGTCGGCATCCATCGCCTGAAATCGAGCGGAGACGACTCGGGCGCTCTCCTGCAGCTGCGGCAGCAGCGTTGGGAACTGGGGCCAGTAGGTGCCCAGGCCGCCGGCGACGAGCCCGATCCGGGTCTTCCGTCGCACCTTCGGTGTCAGTACCGTCGAGATCTCGGTCATCACGCTCCCCATCCTGCTTGTGTGCCGCCGACCCGTTCGGCGACGATCCGGTCACGGTAGCCGCTCGCGGCGTAAGCGGCCATCGGGTCGGCCGGCAGGCCCCGCGACTCGCGCCAGGCGGCGAGGTCGGGGCGGACATCCGTGTAGAAGGCATCCATGAGGACGCTGTTCGCCGCGAGCACGTCGTTGGCGCGCTGGGCTGCATCGAGGGCGTCGCGATCGATCAGCAGAGCGCGCGCGGTCATCTCCTGCACGTTGAGCACGCTGCGGATCTGGCCGGGGATTTTCTCCTCGATGTTGTGGCACTGGTCGAGCATGAAGCCGACGTCGCTACCGTCGTCGTACGCTCCGCCGCGCACGACTTCGACCATGATGCGGAAAAGCTGGAACGGGTCGGCGGCACCGACGATGAGGTCGTCATCGGCGTAGAAGCGCGAGTTGAAGTCGAACGAGCCGAGTTTGCCGAGGCGCTGCAGCTGCATGACGATGAACTCGATGTTCGTGCCCGGAGCGTGGTGGCCCGTGTCGAGGCAGACCATCGCGCGATCCCCGAGGCCGGCGACCTGGGCGTAGGCGGTTCCCCAGTCGGGAACATCGGTGTGGTAGAACGCCGGCTCGAAGAACTTGTATTCGAGCACGAGGCGCTGCTCGTCGCCGAGGCGCTCGTAGATCGCGGCGAGGCTCTCGGCGAGGGCGTCCTGACGCCGCCGCATGTCATCCTGCCCGGGGTAGTTCGTTCCGTCGGCGAGCCAGATCTTGAGGTCGCGCGAGCCCGTCTGGTGCATGACGTCGATGCACGCGAAGTGGTGATCGATCGCGCGCTGGCGGGCGACCGGGTCGCTCGCGGCGAGCGAGCCGAACTTGTACTCCTCGTCCTGGAAGGTGTTCGAGTTAATCGTGCCGAGTGCGACACCATGCTCCTCGGCGTGAGCGCGCAGGGCCGTGTAGTCGTCCACCGCGTCCCACGGTATGTGCAGCGCGACGGTCGGGGCGAGGCCCGTGTGCGCGTGCACCTGGGCCGCATCCGCGATCTTCTCGAAGGGGTCGCGCGGGGTGCCGGGCGTGCCGAAGACGCGGAAGCGCGTGCCCGAGTTGCCGAAGGCCCACGAGGGCAGCTCGATGGCTTGGCGCTCGAGGTGCGGCGCAATCTGAGCGAAGCGGGGAGTCATGGGGTCGTCTTTCGATCGGAGGTGTCTGTCAGAGCCGCGAGCTGTGTCTCCAGCTGGAAGACGAGAGGAAGGGTGCGCATACTCTCGTCAGGTCGGCCCTGCAGTTCGACGAAGTACGGGGCCATCTCGGCCTGCCAGCGGGCGTTGACCTCGGTCTGTGACATCGCCGTCTGCGCGGCTGCGAAGTCGTCGGTCTCGAGATACCCGATGAGGAGTCCGTCATCGTCGAGGAAGAGCGAGTAGTTGTGCCAGCCGGTCGCCGAGAGGGCTTCGAGCATCTCAGGCCAGACGGCCTCGTGGCGCTCGCGGTACTCGTCGAGCCGATCGGGGCGCACCTGCAGGATGAAGCACACCCGCGTGCGGTCGGTGGTCATGAGCGGCTCCGGTGGCAGAGAGGGAAAGGGTCGAGTGGTGGCGGGGGCCGAGCCGGGGCCCGGCCCCCGCACCGGATAGCGACTAGAAGGAGATGTACTCGTACTGGTCGATGTTCTCGGCGTTGAACTCGAGCAGCTCGCCGACGATGATCAGGCCGTCCGGTCCGATCGTGTAGGTGCCGAGCTTGCCGGCCTCGAAGGTCTCGCCCTCAGCACCGGTGATGGTGCCGTCGAGCAGGGCCTTGCCCGCGTACGCCGCCAGGTAACCGACCTCGGACGGGTCCCACAGCGCGAAGCCCTCGACGGTGCCGTCGAGCAGGTACTCCTTCATCTGGCCCGGGAGACCGAGACCGACGAGCGCGACCTGGCCCTTGTACTCCGACGTCGAGAGGTAGCGAGCCGTCGCCGCGATGCCGACCGTCGTGGGCGAGATGATGCCCGCGAGGTTGGGGTACGACTGCAGCAGGCCCTGGGCCTCCTGGAACGACTTGGTGTCGTCGTCGTCACCATAGACGGTGGCCACGAGGTCCCACTCGTACTCGGGGTTCGCCTCGATCTCGGCGATCATGGCCTCGATCCACGCATTCTGGTTGGGCGCTGCGGCGGTGGCCGACAGGATGGCGATCTCGCCGGTGCCACCGATCTGGTCGAACAGCTGCTTCAGCTGACCAGCGGCCACGAGCTCGACCGACACCTGGTTGATGAAGATGTCGCGGCACTCGACGGCCGAGTCGGAGTCGAAGGTGATGATCTTCGCTCCGCCAGCGCGAGCGTCTTCGAGCGCGGGGCAGACAGCGTTCGGGTCGTTGGGCGACACGGCAATGATCTGCGTTCCGTTCTGGACCTCGGTCTGGATGAACGGGATCTGGCTGTCGGCACCGGCATCGAGCGGAGCGGCCTCGTTGTACACGAAGCCAAGCTCCTCCGCCGCCTCCTTCGCGCCCGAGAGCTCGAGCGTGATGTAGGGGTTGTTGAGGTTCTTCGGGATGAACGTGATGGTGGCACCCTCGCTCGAACCCTCGCCCTCTCCGGCAGGGGCCTCAGTAGCGCAGCCAGTCAGGGCGAGTGCGGCGACGGTGCTCGCCGCGGCGAACGTGAGCAGGCGGCGACGAACGCCCCCGCGGTGATTGCGAAGCAACTCCATTGTCATTCCTTCTCTTGGTGGGCGGTCGTCGAGAGTTCGACGCCGTGATCTCCCCGGGCGGTGCCCTGGGGAAGCGAGCGGCGGCTGCGGGTCGAGGCGCGTCGGCGGCGAACCGCATCGACGACGCTCGGCGCGACCACCGAGATGATGAGCAGGGTGCCGGTGATGATGATGAGCACCACTTCAGGCACACGCTGCAAGCGGAGCGCGTAGTTGATGACGCTGATGATGAGCACGCCGGTGATCGCGCCGACGACCGTTCCACGGCCGCCGAAGATCGAGACGCCGCCCAGGAGCACCGCGGCAATAACCGTCAGTTCTAGCCCGGTAGCACTGTCGCTGCGGGCGCTGTAGTAGAGCGCCCAGTAGACGCCCACGAGCGCCGAGACGAATCCGCTGGCGACGAAGAGCCAGAACTTCGAGCGTGCGACCTTGATGCCCACGAAGGTGGCGGCGTCTTTCGAGTAGCCGAGCGCATACAGCCCTCGACCGAACGGTGTGAGGTGCAGCACTACTGAGAACATGATCACGAAGGCGAGCACGATGAGGATCACCGCGGGGATGCCGGTAGCGCCAAGCTTCAGGTTGATGAACTGGGCGAACTCCGGCGGGTACGAGCTGCTCGAGACCGAGTTGTCGCCGATGAACACGAGGGTCAGGCCTCGATAGAGCGCGAGCGTGCCGATCGTGACCGCGAGAGAGGGGAGGCCGAGGAAGGCGATGAGCACGCCGTTGAGCACTCCCCCGAGCGTGCCGACGACCACGGCCGCGCCCGCCGCCGGTAGGAACTCCCAGCCAGCGAGGGTGAGCGACCCGATCGTCGCCGTGCTCATACCGACGATGCTCGCCACGGAGAGGTCGATCTCGCCGGTGATGATGATGAGCGTCATCGGCAAGGCGATCATGAGGATCGGCACGGCGTTGAGCAGCAGGTACCCGACCGTGACCGGGCCCGCGAATCGCGGGAGCGCCAGGCTCGCGATCAGGATGATCAGCAGCAGCACCCCGACGAGCACCGCATCACGGCTGCGCAGCCAGGTGATGACGGGATGGGCACGGCGCGGCATGGCGGTCGAGGTCTCAGTCATTGCGGGCCTCACTCACGCGAAGTCGACGAGCGGTGCGGATGCTCGCGAGGCGGTCGATAATGATGGCGGCCAGGATCAGGACGCCCACGACCGCTTGCTGCCAGAACTTGTCGACCCGCAGCGCGGTCAGCGAGCTGGTGATCGTCGTGAGCAGGAGCGCGCCGATCGCGGCCCCGACCACAGTGCCCGATCCGCCGAAGATGGCGACCCCGCCGACCACCGCGGCCGCCACGACATCGAGCTCGATGCCGGTCCCCGTGGTCGCGCCGACGGAGCTGAAGCGTGACGCGTAGAGCACCCCACCCAGGCCTGCGAGCCCGCCGTTGATCAGAAAGGCGGTGAAGACCCGCCGCCGCACTGGGATGCCGAACAGGGTCGCCGCCGTGGGGTCGGAGCCGATGGCGTAGAAGTCGCGGCCCGACCGGGTGCCGCAGAGCACGATGGCCAGGATCACCAGAACCACGAGCGCGATGAGCGTGATGACCGGGAAGCCGAAGACGGTATCGACCGAGAGGTTCCCGAACTCCTCGGGACGGTCTCCCGAGAAGTACTCGCGCCCACCGGCCCAGGCGTTGTTGATGCCCCGGTAGACGTAGAGCGTGCCGAGCGTGATGACTAGTGCTGGCACGCCGGCCAGGGTGACGAGGAGACCGTTGATGGCTCCAAGCAGGGTTCCGAGCAGGATCCCGGCGAGGAAGACCAGCGGGATCGGGATTCCGGGCACGGCCGCGAACAGCGTGCCCGTCAGGAAGCCGGAGAGCCCGAGGATCGAGCCGACCGAGAGGTCGACGTTGCGGGTGATGATGACGATCGCCTGCCCGACCGCCAGGATCAGAACGATCGTGGCGTTGAGCAGCAGGTCTTTCGTGCTTTGGGGCGTCAGGAATCGCGGGTTGATGAGCGCCGTGATGATGACGAGAACGACGAGGGCGACCGCGACGGGCAGCTCGCGAAGTCGGAGCACTCCGCGCAAGCGGTCGCCGAACGGTCGGCGCTGGTCGTGCGCAGCGGCGGTCATCGTGCGTCCTCTCCCACGGCCGTCGCGGCGCGCATCACGGATTCGGGGGTGGCGTCGGCCCGATCGAGCTGCGCGGTGATGGCTCCTTCGCGCACGACGATCACGCGGTCGGCCATGCCGAGCACCTCGGGCAGCTCGGAGGAGATCATGATGATCGCGATGCCCCGACCCGCGAGATCAGACAGGAGCCGGTGAACCTCGGCCTTGGTACCGATATCGATTCCCCGGGTCGGTTCGTCGACGATCAGCAGTCGCGGTTCTGTGGCCAGCCACTTCGCGAGCACGACCTTCTGCTGGTTGCCGCCCGAGAGGGTCGAGACCTCGGCGTCGAGCGAGCCCTTGACCTGCAAACGCCTCGTCCACCTCGCGGCCTCGCGGTGCTCTCGGGCGCCGCTGATGATGCCGAGACGCGCGAGCACGTGGCGCAGCGTCAGCGTCGCGTTGCGTGCGACCGAGAGATCCATCACGAGGCCCTGCTTGCGGCGGTCTTCCGGCACGAAGGCGATTCCGGCATCGATCGCCGCCATGGGGTCTCCGGGGCGCAAGGGAGCTCCGAGCAGTTCGACACGCCCCGAGTCGTAGCGGTCGATGCCGAAGACGGCACGAGCGATCTCGGTACGGCCCGCTCCCACGAGGCCGGAGAAGGCGACGATCTCGCCGGCACGAACCTCGAAGCTCACGTCGCGGAAGACTCCCGCGCTCTGCAGGTCGGTCACCCGCAGCACCACCTCGCCGATCGGCGCGGCGACCTTCGGGAAGAGCTGCGCGATGTCGCGGCCCACCATCTCGCGGACGATGGCGTCGACCGTGGTCTCCCCCGTCGCGTGGGTGGCAATGTACTGGCCGTCGCGCATGACCGTGATGCGGTCGCATAGCGAGAACACCTCGTCGAAGCGGTGGGAGATGAAGAGGATCGCCGCGCCCTGGTCGCGCAGGCTGCGCGCGACCGTGAACAGCCGCTCGACCTCGACACCCGAGAGCGCCGCGGTGGGCTCATCCATGATCAGCACCCGAGCATCCATGGAGATGGCCTTCGCGATCTCGATGATCTGCTGGTCGGCGATCGAGAGGCCCTCTGCGAGCCGATCGGGATCGATCGGCACACCGAGCTGCGCAAAGAGCTGGCGCGACTGGAGGCGCATAGCCGCTCGATCGATGAGACCGAACCGGCCGCGAGGCTGGCGCCCGACGAAGATGTTCTCCGCAACGGTGAGATCGGGGAAGAGCGTGGGCTCCTGATAGATCACGGCGACGCCGGCATCTTTCGCCTGCGCAGTGGTGTGGAAGTCGACCGGGGACCCGCCGAGCCGGTACTCGCCGCGGTCGGGACGGTACAGGCCGGCGATGATCTTCACGAGCGTCGACTTACCCGCGCCGTTCTCGCCGACGAGGGCATGGATGGAGCCGGAGTCGAGGCGGAGCTCGCCGTCGCTGAGGGCGACCACGGCGCCGAAAGACTTGGCGACCGCGGTGAGCTCGAGCGCAGGCGCTGCCGGCTCGGTGTTCGTCGTCACTGACGTGCTCCCAACGTAAAACGTTTCATTAGGTTGAGAGGACGATACAGAGATACGGACAACTCGTCAAATGAAACGAATCACAATCCGGTAAACCCGGCCTAGACTGACCTCGTGATTAAGGGGTCGCCGGCGAGCATGCGCGATGTCGCCGAGCGTGCCGGGGTGTCGATCGGCACGGTCTCGAACGTGCTGAACCGCCCCAACAAGGTCTCGAGCGAGACAGCGCGCAAGGTGCTCGCGGTGATCGACGAGCTGGGGTTCGTTCGCAACGATGCCGCCCGGCAGCTGCGGGCCGGCAGCAGTCGGGCCATCGGACTCATCGTGCTCGACGTGCGCAACCCCTTCTTCAGCGAACTCGCGATCGGCGCCGAGGACGGCGCGCGCGAAGCGGGGTACGCGATCATCCTCGGAAACAGCGATGAGAAGACCGACCGCGAAGCCGGCTATCTCGACCTGTTCGAAGAGCAGCGCATGCGGGGTGTGCTCATCACGCCGTTCGGCGACGTCGAGACGCGACTGCGGCGCCTGCGAGAACGGGGTATTCCCGCGGTACTCGTGGACCGAACGTCGAGCTCGGGCGATGTGAGCTCGGTGTCGGTCGATGACGTGGCGGGCGGGCGGCTCGCCGGTGAGCACCTCGTCGCGAGCGGCCGCCGGCGCATCGCCTTCCTCGGAGGGCCCCTCAGCATCCGTCAGGTGCAGGATCGACTGCTCGGCCTGCAGCAGGTGGCGCAGCAGCATGACGACGTTCGGGTCGAGATCATCACGGGCGCGAGCCTTAGCATCCTCGAGGGCCGGCGGCTCGGCGAGCAGCTCGCGGCCCGCGCCCCGGGAGATCGCCCCGACGCCGTTTTCGCGGCGAACGACCTCATGGCGATCGGGGCGCTGCAGGCCTTCGTCATGCTCGGGACCATGAGGGTGCCCGATGACATCGCGATCGTCGGGTACGACGACATCGACTTCGCGCGGGGTGCCGTCGTGCCCCTGTCATCGGTGCGGCAGCCGGCGGCGCTGATCGGCCGCACCGCCGTGGAGATGCTGCTGGCGGAAGCGGACGAGGGCGCCGACCCGGGTCGTCAGGTCGTGTTCACGCCCGAGCTCATCGTGCGGGCGAGCAGCGCCGGTCGAACCGGGTAGCCGCGGCCGCGTCGCGAGGAGGCCCGGGCGAGAGACTCGTGTACTTGTATAACAATCTGCTACTGTCGCCGTCATGAGCAGTGACGCCCTCGCCGTGACCCGCGTGCCTGATGCGGTGTACGAGGCGCTGCGCGAGAGCATCCTGAGCCAGCGCGAAGCGCCCGGATCCGCCGTGACCGAGCAGGCCATCGCCGATCGCTTCGGGGTCGCACGGCCGACGGCCAAAGTCGCACTCGAGCGCCTCGTGGCCGAGGGGCTGCTGCGGCGCGAGGCGCACAAGACCGCGCGCGTGCCCGAGTTGAGCCGCGACGACATCGTCGACCTCTACGCCAATCGCGCCATCGTCGAAGAGGCCGCGCTGCGCACGCTCGCCGCCGACGGCGTCGTGCCGATCGCGGCCATCGCGGCGCAGCGGATGCTCGTCGACGCCGCTTCGGATGCCTCCACCGCTGACCGCTCGGGCCCGTTGGCCCGCGCCGACATCGCCTTCCACCGCGCTCTCGTCGAGGCGCAGCGCTCCCCCCGGCTCGCGCGCCTGCACGCCCTGCTCATGGGCGAGATCGAGCTGTGCACCGGGCAGGTGCAGGCGCACCGGCTGCTCGCTCTCGACGACGTCGTCGCCCAGCACCAGGGCATCCTCGACGCCGTCGCGGCCGGCGACCCCGAGCGCGCGGGCACCCTGACCCGCGCCCACATCGAGGGCGCGCGCGATCGCCTGCTCGCCCGCTACGACTCCCGCGGGTCACAAATCACGGAACGTCAGCCCGAGAAGTCCCCCTAACCCACGTCGCGATGCCGCGCGGCCCCCGAAACTCCGTGATTTGTGACACGACCGACCTGAGAACGAGGAAACCCCAATGGTGAAACGCCGCTTCCCCCGCCCGAAAGAGCTCGCGCCGCTCATGCGGTTCAAGACGCCCGAGCTCAACGGCAAGAAGCGCCGCCTGCAGGGCGCGCTGACGATCGCCGACCTGCGCGCCATCGCCCAGCGCCGCACCCCGAAGGCGCCCTTCGACTACACCGAGGGCGCGGCCGAGGGCGAGCTGAGCCTCGCCCGGGCGCGGCAGGCGTTCAGCGACATCGAGTTCCACCCCGCGATCCTGCGCGACGTGAGCCAGGTCGACACCGGCTGGGAGGTGCTCGGCGAGCGCGTCGCGCTGCCCTTCGGCATTGCGCCCACCGGCTTCACGCGCATGATGCACACCGAGGGCGAGGTGGCGGGGGCCTCCGCGGCGGCCGCGGCGGGCATCCCGTTCTCGCTGTCGACCATGGGAACGACGAGCATCGAGGATGTTCGAGCAGCGGCGCCCGATGGCCGCAACTGGTTCCAGCTCTACATGTGGAAAGATCGCGAGCGCTCGATGCAGCTCGTCGAGCGCGCGGCGGCCGCGGGCTTCGACACGCTGCTCGTCACGGTCGATGTGCCCGTCGCCGGCGCGCGCCTGCGCGACAAGCGCAACGGCTTCTCGATCCCGCCCGCGCTCACGGTCGGCACGATCGTCAACGCGATCCCGCGCCCGTGGTGGTGGTGGGACTTCCTGACCACCGAGCCGCTCGCCTTCGCGAGCCTCTCGAGCTGGAACGGCACCGTCGGCGAACTGCTCGACGCGATGTTCGACCCCACGGTCACCTACGACGACCTGAAGTGGATCAAGGAGCAGTGGCCCGGCAAGCTCGTCGTCAAGGGCGTGCAGACTGTCGACGACGCGAAGCGCCTCACGAGCCTCGGCGTCGACGGCATCACCCTCTCGAACCACGGCGGTCGGCAGCTCGACCGCGCGCCGATCCCGTTCCACCTGCTGCCCGAGGTCGTGCGCGAGGTCGGAAAGGACACCGAGGTGCACCTCGACACGGGCATCATGTCGGGCGCCGACATCGTGGCGAGCATCGCGCTCGGCGCGCGCTTCACGCTCATCGGACGCGCCTACCTCTACGGCCTCATGGCCGGTGGGCGCGAGGGCGTCGACCGCGCAATCGAGATCCTCCGCGGCGAGATCACCCGCACGATGAAGTTGCTCGGCGTGCGCTCGCTCGACGAGCTCGAGCCGCACCACGTGACGCAGCTGCAGCGGCTCATTCCGCGCGGCTGAGCGTCACCCACCGGGCCGGGCCCCGTCGCGACGCTGTGGTGGTCGCCGCGGCGGGGCCCTCGTAGACTCGCGCCCATGGAACGCACCGGTGCCGACGTCGACGCCTTCCTCGCCGGGCTCCCGGATGCTCAGCGCGACGACATGGTCGCGCTTGACGCCCTCGTCCGCACGCACCTGGGCTCTCACGAGCGCGAGCTCTGGGAGGGCGTGTTCTGGGGCGGCACCGAGCAGAAGATCATCGGCTACGCGCGCATCGAGCAGCCGCGGCCGAAGGGTCCGCCCGTCGAGTGGTTCCTCGTCGGGCTCGCCGCCCAGCAGAAGCACCTGAGCCTCTACGTCAACGCCGTCGCCGATGGCGCCTACCTGACGAAGAAGTACGCCGGTCGGCTCGGCAAGGCAAAGGTCGGCGCCGCCGCGGTAACGATCACCGACCTCGCCACGGTCGACCTCGCCGAGCTCGAGGCGATGATCGCCGAGGCGTTCGCGACGCTCGACGCGGGCTGATCCGAGCTGTTCACCCCAGCAGCGCTGGTGCGAGCGTCACGACCGTGACGCCGTGCACGACGGCGATGAGCAGGTTCGAGATGACGACGGGGTTGCGCAGGGCATCCTGCACCAGCACCGCCGTCAGCACCTTGTAGACGATCTGCGCGGCGAACAGCGCGATCGCGGCGGCCTCCACGGCGACCGAGAGCCCGACCGTCGCGACGACCGCGAGCAGGGCGATCGAGGCGGTGAGGATCGCGATATAGATCGCGAGCAGGATGTCGCGCGCCGGCGTGCGCTCGCCCCAGGCCCGCACGATCTAAGGCGCGCGAGCCGCGAGCGAGCCGATGACCGGCACGAGAACGACGATGTTGAGCAGCAGCGAGACGAGCAGCACGGCCTCAGGCCCCCTGCGGGTGCCGCTGATCGGTCGCCGAGACGAACGGTGCGATCGCCTCGTCGAGCCACGTCATGAGCTCGCGCTGCCGCTCGGGCTCGTAAGTGACCTGCTCGGCCCAGGTGAGCACGCCGATCTCGATGTAGGCGTCGTTGAGGTCGGCGAAGGTGTCGCCGAGCGCGAGCTCGACGGCGTGCCGCCCGGTGATGCGCGCGGTCGTCGCCTTGGGGTGCAGGGCCATGACGGGCATGATCCAGCGCCACACCCAGTAGCGGAACGCCGACATGTCGCGCACGAGGCCCGTGCGCACGGTGAGGCCGGGGTCGTAGGTGTTGAGGCGTCGCCCCGTGGCGGCGAGGCGCTCGGCCCAGACGTGCGCGGCGGTCACGAGGGCGAGCTTGCTCGAGGCGTAGGCGATGCCGCCGCGCTCGCGGCCCTTTGCCTCAGTGGGGGCCTCGGCCGGGTCGGCCGTCGCGAGCAGCTCGGGCGCCTGCCACTGCGGATCGGGAATGAGGTTGAACGACTGCTTCTTGCCGCGGTGCGTCGACGAGCCCATGACGACGACGTGGCCGTCGGCGGCGAGCAGCGGCGCGAGCCCCGTCACGAGCAGGTGCTGCGCGATGACGTTGATGGTGAAGGTGCGCTCGTGGCCCTGCGCGCCGAGCGTCGCGCGCGACATGAACTGCGTGCCGGCGTTGAGCAGGGCGGCGTCGAGGGGCGCGATCGTGCCGGCATCGATGAGCGCGCGCACCTCGGCGAGCGCCTCCTGCACCGACGACAGGTCGGCGAGGTCGACGCTCACGCCGTGGGCGGTGAGGCCCGCGGTGCGCGCCTGGTCGAGCGCAGCATCCAGTGCCGTCGCATTGCGGGCGAGCAGGACGAGGTGGGGGCGGGCCGGGTGCCGCAGCAGAGCGCGCAGCATGCCGACGCCGATGCCGCTCGTCGGCCCCGTGAGGAGCACGGTGGGATGAGTGATGTCATGAACTGTCATACCGCCAGGCTAGGTGATGTCATCATGTGACACAAGAGTAGGATCGACGGCATGCCCCGCTGGCCTGAGGACTCGCGCACGCGGCTCGTCGACGCCGCGATGAGCCTGTTCGGCGAGCACGGCTACGCGGCGACGACGGTCGACGAGATCGCGGCCCGCGCGGGCGTGACGGCGCGCACCTTCTTCCGGCACTTCGGCGATAAAGAAGAGGTGCTCTTCTCCGAGGACGACTCCCTGATGCCGCACCTCATCGCGACGATCGCCGAGCCGACCGGGCCCGTCGCCGCCGAGGCGCTCATGAGCCGCGCGCTCTCGTCGCTCGCCGAGGTCATGCAGCCCGCGCGCGACCAGCTGCGCGCCCGCCAGCGCATCATCGACACCGAAGTCTCGCTCGCCGGCCGCGAGCTCGCCAAGCAGGCGCGCTGGCAGCGGGGCGTCACGACCACGCTCATCGACCGCGGCTTCGCCGACGAGCACGCCGAGGTGCTCTCGGCGATCGGCTTCGCCATTTTCGTGCGCGAGCTGCACGCCTGGCTGGCCGACGACGACGGCCCCGACCTCGCGCACCGGGTGCGGGATGCCCTGCCGCGCGTGCGCACCGTGCTCGACGTCGTCAGCTCGCGCTGAGGGCCGCCCGGCGCTCGCCCGCGGTGAATCGGCTCAGCGCGGCGCGATGACGGTCTGCCGCTGCTCGCCGAGGCCGTCGATGCCGAGCGTCATCACGTCGCCGACTGCCAAGTAGGTCGGCGGCGTCATGCCGAGCCCGACCCCGGGCGGGGTACCCGTGTTGATGAGGTCGCCGGGCTCGAGCACGAGGAACTGGCTCAGGTAGTGCACGATCACGAAAGGGTCGAAGATCATCGTCGCCGTCGAGCCGGTCTGCCGCCGCTGCCCGTTGACGTCGAGCCACATGCCCAGCTGCATCACGTCGTCGAGCTCGTCGGGGGTCGCGAGCCACGGCCCGGCCGGGTTGAACGTCTCGGCCGACTTGCCCTTCGCCCACTGCCCGCCGCGCTCGATCTGGAACGCCCGCTCGCTCACGTCGTTCACGACGACGTAGCCGGCGATGTGGTCCTTCGCCTGCTCGGGGTTGTCGAGATAGCTCGCACGCGCGCCGATCACGATGCCGAGCTCGACCTCCCAGTCGAGCTTCGTCGCACCGCGCGGCATGCGCACGTCGTCGTGCGGCCCCACGAGCGTGTTGGGGCTCTTCGTGAACAGGATCGGCTCGTCGGGCACAGCCATGCCCGACTCGGCCGCGTGGTCGGAGTAATTGAGCCCGATGCACAAGATCTGGTGCGGGCGGGCGATCGGGGCGCCAACCCTCTCGCCGACGAATGGATGCACGGCGCCGGCCGCGATGCGCTGCGCGACGACCTGCTCGAGGCCGAGCATCCCGCCCCCCGTCGCCGTCTCACCGAAGAAGCGCTCGTCGAAGTCGGGCGTGAGGTCGCTGACGTCGACGTAGTGGGTGTCGTCGACGCGCACGACGGGCTTCTCGTGGCCCGCGGGGCCGAGGCGCATGAGCTTCATCGCAGTGCCTTCCATTCCGAAGTTGTGGAAGCGGGGCCGGATCGCGCGCGGCTCCCCTTCCGAAGTTGTGGAAGCGGATCAGTAGGTGGCGCGGCCACCGCTGAGGTCGTAGACGGCGCCCGTCGAGAAGCTCAACCGATCGGAGGTCAAGAACGCCACGAGCTCGGCGAACTCGTCGGGTCGGCCGACGCGCTTCATCGGGATGAGGTCGGTGATGTACTGCAACACCGCCGGGTCGGTCTTCGCGTTCATGGGGGTGTCGATCACGGCGGGCGCGATGACGTTGACGAGCACGCCGGTCTGCGCCAGCTCTTTGCCGACCGACTTGGTCAGAGCGATGACCGCGCCTTTCGTCGCCGAGTAGGCGGCGAGGTTGGGGTTGCCGTCTTTGCCCGCCATCGACGCGACGTTGACGATGCGGCCCCAGCCGGCCGCCACCATGCCGGGCGCGAACGCGCGGATCGTCGCGACGGTGCCCATGACGTTGACGTCGACCGTGCGACGCCACTCGTCGGCGGTCGTCTCGATGAGCGGTTTGTTCGGCCCGACGATTCCCGCGCAGTTGACGAGGATGTCGACGGGCCCGACCGCCGCGGCCACTGCCGCCACGGCCGCGTCGTCGCTGATGTCGAGCTGGTGGTCGGCGCCCGGCGCCATATCGAGCGTGATGACGCGGATGCCGTCGGCCGCGAGGCGCTCGGCCGTCGCGGCACCGAGGCCGCTCAGCCCTCCGGTGACGATCGCGGTGCGGGTCATGCGTTAGATCATACCTAAAGCGGGCATCCATGCGACGACCGCGTCGTAGGCTCGAACAATGCAGTACTGCATCTTCACCGAGCCCCAGCAGGGCGCCACGTACGACACGATCGTCGCCCACGCGCAGCGCGCCGAGGCCCTCGGCTTCCACGCCTGGTTCCGCAGCGACCACTACCTCGTCATGGGCGACGGCGACGGCCTTCCCGGCCCCACCGACGCCTGGACGACCCTCGCCGCGCTCGCCCGCGAGACGAGCACGATCCGCCTCGGCACGCTCGTCAGTTCGGCCACACACCGGCACCCGGGAATCCTCGCCGTGCAGGTGGCGCAGGTCGATCAGATGTCGGGCGGCCGCGCCGAGTTCGGGCTCGGCACCGGCTGGTACGCGCGCGAGCACGAAGCCTTCGGCATCCCCTTCCCCGACAAGCGGTTCGGCATGCTCGAAGAGCAGCTCGCCATCGTGACCGGCTACTGGGCCACCCCCGACGGCGCCACCTACTCATTCGAAGGCAACCACTACCGGCTCGTCGACGTGCCCGCGCTGCCGAAGATCGTGCAAGAGCGCATGCCCGTCATCGCCGGCGGCGGCGGACCGCGCAAGACGCCCCAGCTGGCCGCGCGCTACGCGACCGAGTTCAACATCGGCTTCCGCACCCTCGAGGGCTTCGCCGAGGTACTCGCGAATGTGCGCGCGATCTGCGTTGAGGAGGAGCGTGACCCGGCCACACTGCAATATTCGGCCGCCTGGCCCACCGTCGTCGGTCGCGACGCCGCCGAGATCGCGCGGCGCTGCGCCGCCGTCGGCATCGACCCCGAGTCGGACCACGGCGAGCGCCTCGTCGGCACCCCCGCCGAGGTCGTCGACCGCATCGGCGCGCTTCGCGAGCTCGGCGTCGACCGCCTCTATCTGCAGACGGTCGACATGACCGACCTCGAGCACCTCGACGTCATCGCGGCCGACGTGCTGCCGCAGCTGAGCTGACCCGACCGACCCTGACCGGAGCATCCATGACCGCCACCACCGCGTTCGGCACCGCCGCCGACTGGACCCGCCGCCACGTCGAGGCCGGCCGCCTGCCCGTCGCCGTGCTCGGTATCGTCGACCTCGACGGCGTCGTCGATGTCGCCGCGTTCGGCACCGACCCGGTCAGCGGGCGCACCGCCCACGTCGACGACCGCTTCGCCCTCTACTCGGTCACCAAACCGCTCGTCGCCCTCACCGCGATGCGCGCCGTCGAGCGCGGACTGCTCACCACCGAGACCCCATTGCGGGATGCTCTGCCGGGCTTCGTCAGCCCCGAGGTCACCCTCGCCCACCTCGCAAGCCACACCTCCGGGGTCGCCGAGCTGACGCTCGAGGGCGGCGGCTCGACGAGCACCCACGGCGGTGCCACGACGCTGCGCGAGGGCATCGAGCGCGCCCCGCTCGAGTTCGCCCCCGGCACGGCGCGGCGCTACACCAACCTCACCTGGGCCGGCGTGACCGCGCTCGTCGAGCACGCCACGGGCCGCGCGTTCGAGAGCGAGTTCGGCGACCTCGCCGCGGCGATTGGCGCCGAGGGCCTCTCGTTCGACACCGACGACGTGCACCACGTGCACGGCGCCGAGCGCTACGGGCACGACGTCGACGGCCTGCGCGCGCTGCGGCACCCCGCCGCCGGTGCCGCCGCCCGCGCGAGCGACCTGCTCGCCCTGGGCCGCTCGCTCATCATGGGCGATGACGCCGTCGTGCACCGCGTGACGCTCGAAGCCATGCTGCGCCCGCGCACGAGCGGCCTGCCGGTCATCGACCCGAACCGCACGCGGCACCCGGAGGACTTCGGCATCGGCTTCAACCTGCCCTACCGGCCGAGCCTGCTCGACCACAGCACCTACGGCCACGAGGGCTGGTGCCGCTCGCAATTCTGGGTGTCGCGGCACACCGGCCGCTGCGTCGTGCTGCTCAGCAACCGCCTCGACACCACCGAGCCCGATGTCGGCGTCGACATCGACGAGCTGCTGAACGCCACCTTCACCGGCCGATGAGCGACCCTCGCCCGCACATCATCGTGCTGCCCGGAGGCGGCTACGCCTTCCGCGCCGCGCACGAGGGCGAACCCGTCGCCGCGTGGCTGCGCTCGCTCGGCCTCGAGTCGAGCGTGCTCGCGTACCCCGTGAAAACGCGCCACCCCGGCCCGATCGACGCGCTGCGGATGCGCACCGACGAACTGCGTGCCGCCGGCGTCGAGCGGCTCGGAGTGCTGGGCTTCTCGGCCGGCGGCCACCTCGCCGGTCACGGCGCCGCGCTCGGCCTCGTCGACCTGGCGGTGCTCTGCTACCCGGTCGCCTCGATGCTCACACCCACGCACGGGGGCTCGCGGCGCGAGCTGCTCGGGCGCTGGGCGACCCCGTGGGCGCGCGCCGCGACCTCGGTCGAGCGCCTCGTGACGCCGAGCATGCCCCCGACCTTCGTGTGGCACACGGCGGAGGACGAGTCGGTGCCGCTCGAGCATCCGTATCGGCTGGTGCAGGCGCTCGCCCGCCACGACGTGCCGCACGCGCTGCACGTGTACCCGCGTGGCCGCCACGGGCTCGGTCTCGTCGCGGGAATCGAGGGCGGCGACCACGCCGGTATCGCCGCGCACTGGACGCGCGACTGCGAAGAGTGGCTGCGCGAGCTCGGCTGGGTCGACTGAGCCGCGCGCTGCCGGGGCTTTCGCCTCACGCGGCGCGCTGCGGCACCTGCTCGATCGACGTGTAGACCGGGATGCCCCGCTCGCGCGCGATGCGCACATCCTCGTCGGCCCCCGCCGACTGCCCTGGCAACCGCAGAACGGCGTCGCAGTGCTGCAGCAGGCGCTCGGCGGTCGGATACAGCACCTCGCTCGCGAGCGGCGAGAACACGTCGGCTCCGGCGCTATCGAGCACGGGCAGCGCGACCCACTCGCCGATCATGGGCACGTGGCCCTTCGCGAACAGCGGCCAGGCGGCCGCTTCGAGCCGTCGCAGGTTGGCCGCCATGAGAGCGGGGTCGTCGCCCGTGCCCGAGCGGTACGGGCCGGCGATGAGGATGAGCAGGGGTCGGTCGGTGGCGATCGTCATGAACACGATGTAACATGAATAAACGCGATTAAACAAGATGACTAGGCCGAGGAGGCCCGATGCTCGCCGCCGAACGCCGCGACTTCTTGCTCGAGCGGCTGCAGCGCGATGGGGCGATCATCGCCAAGCAGGTCGCGGCCGAGCTCGGGCTCGCCGAAGACAGCATTCGCAAAGACCTGCGCGAGCTCGCGGCCGAGGGCCTGCTGCAGCGGGTCTACGGCGGCGCGCTGCCCGTCTCGCCCGCCCTCGCCGACTACACCGCCCGGCAGTCGATCGCTCCCGAGAACAAGCGGCGGGTGGCGCGCGCGGCCGCGGCGCTCATCCGCGAGGGCTCGACCGTACTCATCGACGGGGGCTCGACCGCGCTCGCGCTCGCGCACGCCCTGCCGCCGGGGCTGCGCGCGACGATCGTGACGCACAGCCCGACGGTCGCGGCGGCGCTGGCGCAGCATCCATCGGCCGACGTGATCATGCTCGGCGGGCGCATCTTCAAGCACTCCGTCGTGGCGACGGGGGCCGCGCTCGTCGAGGCCGCGTCGCGCGTGCGCGCCGACCAGTTCTTCATGGGCGTGACGGGCGTGCACGATGAGGGCGGACTCACCACCGGCGACCTCGACGAAGCCGCGGTCAAGCGCGCGCTCGCCGACCGCGCCGCCGACGTGTTCGTGCTCGCGAGCCGTGAGAAAGTCGGCGCGGCGTCGGCCTTCGACGTGCTCGCCTTCGACGAGATCGCGGGCGTCATCACCGACGCCGAGCCCGACCACCCCGTGCTGCAGCGCCTCGCGCAGCGCGGGGTCACGATCATCGCGGCCTGAGGCCCCGACTCAGCCCGCTCAGTCGGCGGGGGCGACGACGGAGCCCCGCACGCGCTCGGCGAGCCAGCGCAACGCGTCGTCGGCGCCGTGGTGCTCGGCCGCGAGCGACGAGATGTGGCTCTCGCCGTCGAGCCGCCAGTGCTCGGCGCCCCGGATGTGATGGGCCAGCCACCCCGAGTGGCTCGCGGGCACGACGTGGTCGTCGGCCCCGTGCGCGAGCAGCACGGGCGCGACGATCGCGTCCAGGTCGACGCCCCACGGCGTGACGTAGGCGACATCGTCGTCGATGAGGGCATCGATCCCCGAGGCCATGCCCGCCGCGGCGACCTCGCCGAGCCAGCCCCACTCTCCGCTGAGCGCTGCCCAGTCGTCGGCCGTGAAGTCGATCGGGGCGTCGGCGTGCTGCTGCTCGTGCGCCCGCTTGCCCTCCCTGCCCGCCGCCGCGGCGCGCAGCGAGGCGTGGCTCGTCGGCCCCAGACCTGCGAACCAGTCGAGGCCGACGGCGTCGAAGGGTGCGAGGCCGCCGAGGCCGACGGCGGCGATCACGCGTGCGGGCTGCACAGCCGCGCACGCGAGCGCGTGGGGCCCGCCGCCCGAGTGCCCCACCACGGCGAAGCGCTCGAGGTCGAGCGCATCGGCGAGCGCCATCGCGTCACGCGCGACGCTTGCGACCGTGCGGCCGGGGTGCGGGCTCGACCCGCCGTAGCCCGGGCGGTCGAACGACACCCAGCGCAGGCCGAGCTCCTCGGCGAGCTCGAGCAGCGGCCGCGGCGGGGCACCCGTGTTGGGCGTGCCGTGGTGCCACATGACGGCCACGCCGTCGCCGTCGCACTCGTATCCGTGCAGCGTGCGCCCGTCGGGCAGGGTGAGGTCGAACTCGTGCACGGTCACGGCAGCGGCCCCAGCAGGTCGGCGGCGACGGTCGCGTGCACGGCCTCGGTGTCGCTCGGGTGGTAGATGCCCGCGAGCACGTCGCGCTGCAGCCGGCTCAGCTCGCTGGTGGCGCGATAGGCGCCACCGCCCGCCACGCGCATCGCCTGGTCGACGACGTGCCGCGCGGTCTCGACGCTGCGGTGCTTGAGGCCCGCCAGGTCGCGGAACCACCGCGCACCCCGATCCACACCCTGGTCGCGATCGCGGGCGACCGCCCGCAGTTGCGGGGCCAGCGCGTCGAGGGCGAGCGCGGCATCCGCGATGCGCCAGCGCAGGTCGGGGTCGTGCGCCTGCGGCGAACCGCCCGCGCGCAGGCTCGTGCGGCGCTCGGCGCTCTCGACGGCCAGCTCGAGCGCGCGATCGGCGATGCCGGCGTAGACGCTCGCGATGAGGGTGTGAAAGTTGGCCGCGATCGCGAGCGTGAACGCATCGCCGCTCGGCCCGACCGGCAGCACGCGCGCCACGTGCTCGTCGCGCACGACGGCGCCCTCGAGGCGGGTCGTGTGGCTCTGCGTCGCGCGCATGCCGAGGGTGTTCCAGTCGGGCGTGATCGTGACGCCCGCAGCCTCGCCGCCAGACTCGCGCGTCAGGAAGCCGTGCACGATGCTCGGCTCCGACCCGTCGGCGGGGTCGTGCCGGCCGAGCACGCCGAGCCGCGTCCACGCGGGTGAGAGGGTCGTGAAGATCTTCGTGCCCGTGAACGCCCACCCGCTCTCGGCGCGCTCGACCCGCGTGAGCGAATCGCTCATGACCCGGTCGTTGCCGGCCTCGCTGATGGCGAAGGCGAAGAGCTCGCCGCGCTCGGCGTCGTCGAGCACCCACTGCAGGCTCGCGTCGCCGGTGGCGAGAAGGTCGCGCGCCACGCCCATCCACACGAGGTGCATCGTCAGGCCCAGCGCGGTGGCGGGCGCATGGGCGGCGAGAAGTCTCTGATCGTCGGATGCGGCGCTCAAGCCCCGGGGCGCCAGATAGCCCGCGGCGCGCAGCTCGTCGAGATCCTCGGCGAAGAACGCGTTGCGCTCGTCGTAGCCCGGAGCGCGCTCGCGAATGCGCTGCAGCAGGTCGGGGGTCAGCGCACTCGGGTCGGGCATGCCCCCCACGCTACCCGCGCCTCCCCAGCGTCACCCCGGGCGAGTAGCATCCGCGCATGGCATTCATCGAAGCCTCCGGGCTCGTCAAGACCTACAGCCCCAAGGGCGCGCCCGTCGTGCGCGCGCTCGACGGCCTCGACCTCGAGGTGCCGCAGGGCACCGTCACCGCGCTGCTCGGGCCCAACGGCGCCGGCAAGACCACGACCGTCAAGGTGCTGACCACGCTGATCTCGCCCGACTCCGGTCGCGCGGTGATCGACGGCGTCGACGTGCTCGCCGACCCCCAGGCCGTGCGACGCATGATCGGGGCGAGCGGGCAGTACGCCGCCGTCGACGAGAACCTCACGGGTCTCGAGAACCTCATGATGGTCGGCCGGCTCTACCACCTCGGCGCGAAGGTGGCGCGGCAGCGGGCGAGCGAACTCATCGAGCTGTTCGATCTCGTCGAGTCCCAGAACCGCCCGGTCAAGGGCTACTCGGGCGGCATGCGCCGGCGCATCGACCTCGCGGGCGCGCTCGTCATCAAGCCGCCCGTGCTCTTTCTCGACGAGCCCACGACGGGCCTCGATCCGCGCAGCCGCATCGGCCTGTGGGACGTCATCGAGCGCCTCGTCTCCGACGGCACCACCGTGCTGCTGACGACGCAGTACCTCGAAGAGGCCGACCGCCTGGCCGACTCGATCTCGGTCATCGACAACGGCCGGGTCATCGCGCGCGGCACCGCCGACGAGCTCAAGGCCTCGGTCGGCGGGCAGCGGGTCGCCCTCACCGTCGTCGACGAGAGCGACGGGGATGCTGTGCGCAGCCTGCTCGCGAGCCATGGCACGGGCGAGCCCGTCGTCACGGGTGGGCGCACCTGGGTGGTGCCGGTCGACGACGGCCCCTCGGCCCTCGCGGCGATCATGGCCGCGGCATCGGCGGCGGGCATCGCGCTGCACGATGCGGGCATGCGGCGTCCGACCCTCGATGATGTGTTCCTGCAACTGACCGGCCACGTGGCCGACGAGACCGACGAGACCACGGAGAGTGCGGCATGAGCGCCCTGACTGATCGGGCCGCGACCTCGAGCGCGGCATCCCGAACCCTGCAGCCGGTGCCCGGCACCGCGGTCTCGCGCTTTCTCAGCGACGGCTGGGTGACGACGTGGCGCAACCTCATGAAGATCATCCGGGTGCCCGAGATCCTGCTGTTCAGCCTGATTCAGCCGATCATGTTCGTGCTGCTGTTCACCTACGTGTTCGGGGCCGCGATCGACATTCCCGGCGACGGCTACACGTCGTTCTTGATGGCGGGCATCTTCGCGCAGACGGTCGTGTTCGGCTCGACCTACTCGGGCTCGGCGATGGCGCAAGACCTCAAAGACGGCATCATCGACCGGTTCCGCACGCTGCCCATGAGCGGCGCGGCCGTGCTCGTCGGGCGCACGAACGGCGACCTCGCCATCAACGCGCTCTCGATGATCGTGATGATGCTCACCGGTCTCGCCGTCGGCTGGCGCGTCAACACATCGCCGCTCGAATTTCTCGCCGGTGTCGCCCTGCTGCTGCTGTTCGCCTACGCGTTCTCGTGGGTCATGGCGTTCCTCGGCATGGCGGTGAAGAGTCCCGAGATCATCAACAACGCCTCGTTCCTCATCCTCTTCCCGCTGACCTTCATCTCGAACGCCTTCGTGCCGAGCGAGAACCTGCCCACGCCGCTGCGCATCTTCGCCGAGTGGAACCCCGTCTCGGCCCTCGTGCAGTCGGCGCGCGAGCTCTTCGGCAACGTGCCGCCCGGCACCGTCGTCGGCGACGCCTGGCCCGCGCAGAACCCCATCGCGACGGTGCTCATCGGCGTCGCGGTGCTGCTGCTCGTGTTCGTGCCGCTGTCGATCCGCAAGTTCGCGACGCTCTCGCGCTGATCGCGCGCGCCCTCCTGCCCCAGATCTGGGGCAAAAGGGCGCATCGTGGTCGTGCTTGCGCCGTTTTGGCCCAGATCTGGGAGAAAACTGCAGGCTACGAGAGAGCGTCGGCGAGGGCGCGGATGCCCCGCTCGACCTCGGCGAAGCTCGTGCTGAGCGGCGAGAGGCCGATGCGCACGCCGCTCGGGTGACGGAAGTCGGGGATGATGCCCTGCGCCCACAGCCGCTCGACCGCGACCGCGGAGTTCGGGTGGTCGATCGTGAGGTGGCTGCCGCGGCGGGCGGCTTCGCGCGGAGTGCTCACGGTCGCCGCCGGGATGAGCGTGTCGACGAGCTCGATCGCATAGCAGGCCAGCGCGATCGACTTCTCGCGGATCGCCGCGATGGTGGCGACCTCGATGAGCGACAGCATCTCGCCGAGCGCCACCATCGTCAGAATGGGCGGGGTGCCGCTCACGAGCGAGCCGATGCCGGGCGCGGGCGTGTAGCCCTCGGTCATCGAGAAGGGTGCGGCCGCGCCGAGCCAGCCGGGGATCGGATTGCGCAGGGTGTCGTGGTGCCGCGCGGCGACGTAGGCCCAGGCCGGGGCGCCCGGGCCGCCGTTCAAGTACTTGTACGAGCAGCCCACGGCGTAGTCGACTCCCCAGGCGTCGAACTCGAGGGGAACAGACCCGACGGCGTGCGAGCAATCCCAGATGACGAGGGCGCCCGCGGCCTGCACGGTCGCCGTGACCGCCGGCATGTCGGCCCACCACGCGCTGCGGTAGGCCACCCCGCTGAAGAGCGCGGCGATGGTGCGCGGGCCCACGACCTGGGCGGCGAGCTCGGGGGTGATGCCGGCGTCGAGCGGAGCATCCACCCACCGCACCGTCAGCCCGTGATCGTCGGCAAGGCGCTCGATGATGAACCGGTCGGTGGGGAACTCGTCGCGCAGGATGACGAGCTCGTCGCGGTCCAGGTCGACCGTCTGCTGTGTGGCGATCGCGGCCCGCAGCAGCTTGAAGATGAGCACGCTCGTCGAGTCGGCGACGATCGTCTGACCGGATGCTGCGCCGAGGCACGCCGCCCCGATGCGGTCGCCCAGCTCGGCCGGGCGGGTGAGCCACAGCTCGTCCCAGCCGCGGATGAGTCGCCCGGCCCACTGCGTGCGCACGAAGTCGTCGAGGGCGGTGGGAACGCTCGCCACGGGGCGCCCGAGCGAGTTGCCGTCGAGGTAGGCCACGAGGTCGTCGCCCGGCACGAAGTGCGCCGTGTACGCGGCGAGCGGGTCGGCGGCGTCGAGCACGGCCGCCCTGGCGCGCAGTTCAGCAGGGTTCGCGGGCTTCGGGGCGTCGGCGTCGCTCATGCCGCGAGCCTAGCCGCGGGCCCGCCTAGGCCGCGGCGAACGCGAGCCCAGGGCGCTGCACCGCGAGCCGCACGTCGTCGCCCACCTCGGGCAGCTCGAGCGCGGCCATGCGCAGCAGCACGGAGGGGCCGTCGACGAGGTCGGCGGTGATCATGGCGTCGTGGCCCGCGTACGAGATGCTCGCGACGCGTGCATCGGCGCCGGCGGCGGCCTGGGCGAGCAGGTCGGGGCGCGGCACGATCCACTCGGGGCGCAGCATGAGCCGCACGGTGTCGCCGTCGGCGGGCGTGAAGCCCACGGCGCTCGCCTCGACCGAGCCGAGCGCGCACAGCACGCGGCCGCCGCGCCACTGGCCGGGCAGCTCGACGACGTCGCCGACGAACGAGGCGACCCAGTCGCTCGCGGGCTGCTGGTAGATCTCTTCCGGCGTGCCGAACTGCTCGAGGTGCCCGTCGCGCAGCACGGCGACGCGGTCGGCGAGCGTCAGCGCCTCCTCCTGGTCGTGGGTGACGAGCAGCGAGGTGGTGCCCTGGTCGCGCAGCAGCTCGGCGACCTCGCGGCGCAGCCCCGTGCGCAGCTGGGTGTCGAGCGCGGCGAAGGGCTCGTCGAGCAGCAGCAGGTCGGGTCGCGGGGCAAGCGCGCGGGCGAGGGCGACGCGCTGCGCCTGCCCGCCCGAGAGCTGGTTGGGGGCGCGGCCCGTGAGGTCGCCGAGGCCGACGAGCTGCGCGAGCTCGGCGATCCGCGCCGCGCGCGTCGAGGGGGCGGCGTGACCCGTGCCCGCGACTTCCACAACTTCGGAGTGGAAGGAGCCCGACCGGCGTCGGGCACCGCGACCGCGCGGCACCGCGAAGCCGATGTTCTCGCCGACCGAGAGGTGCGGGAAGAGCGAGGCCTCCTGCGGCACCCATCCCACTCCGCGCTTCTCGGGCGCGACCGTGCGGCCGGGGCGCGAGATCTCGCGATCGCCGATCGTGATCGACCCCTTCTGCACGGGCAGCAGCCCCGCGATCGAGAGCAGCAGGGTGGTCTTGCCGCAGCCCGAGGGCCCGAGCACGGCGACGAGCTCGCCGCTGCGGATGCTGAGCGAGACGTCGTCGATCGCGAACGTCGACCCGTGGGTCACGCTCACACCGTCGACGACGAGGTCGCTCACAACTCCTCCTTGGCTGAACTGCGCACGCCCGACAGGATCACGGCGGGCACCGCCGCGACGAGCACGAGCAGCGCCGCGTAGGGCGCCGCCGCGCCGAACTCAAACACGACCGTACGGTTCCAGAGCTCGGTCGCGAGCGTCTGCACCCCGGTCGGGCGCAGCAGCAGCGTCGCCGGCAATTCTTTCATGGTCGCGATGGCGACCAGCAGGGCGCCGATGCCGACGCTCGGCAGCGCGAGCGGCACCGTCACGCGCCACCAGGCCTGCACCGGCGACATGCCGAGCGTGCGGGCGACGGCGACGAGCCGCGGCGGCACGTCGCCGAGGCCCGCGCGCATCGTGCCGATCGCCTTCGGCATGAACAGCACGGCATAGGCGAAGACGAGCACGGCGATGCTCTGGTACAGCGCGGGCACGACCGCGAGCGAGAAGAACACGAGCGAGAGGCCCACGACGATGCCGGGCAGCGCGTGCCCGAGGTAGCCGACCGACTCGATCGCGGTCACGAGCCGGCCGCGGTAGCGGGCGGCGAGCGCCGCGATCGGCAGCGCGAGCAGCACGGCGAGCAGGGCCGCGGCGATGGCGACCCCCACCGTCGAGCCGACCGCTTCGAGCAGCCGGGGCACGTCGATCTCGCGCAGGGTGGCCGCCTCGAGCAGGCGCGAGAGCAGCCCCAGCAGCGGCACGCCCACGCCGATGAGTGGAGCGACGGCGACGACGGGCAGCAGCGCGACGAGCATCCCGCGGCCGACCGTTCGGGGCGCGACGGCGCGAGCGGCCGCGCGCGGCAGTTGGCGGCGCGCGGCGCGCTCGCCCGCCACGACGACGAGCGCGAGCACGACGAGCAGCAGCGCGAGCGTCGCCGCCTGCGCGCGGTCGAAGCTCGCCGAGTAGGCGGCGTTGATGCCCCACGTCAGGGTCGGAAACCGCATCATCGCCACGAGCCCGAAGTCGCTCAGCGCGTAGAGCGCCACGAGCAGCGAGCCCGCGATCGCGGCGGGTCGCACGCTCGGCCACGTCGCGACGAGGAACGCGCGCAGCGGCCCGCGGCCCAGCGTGCGCGCAACGCCCTCGAGGTCTCCGGATGCTCCGCGCAAGGCAGCCGCCACCGGCAGCGTCACATACGGAACCGTCACCGCCGTCAGCAGCAGCCAGCTCGGCACGAACCCATTGAGACCGGGGATCACCACGAGCCACCCGTATCCCGCGAGGTACGACGGCACCGCGAGCGGCAGGGCCGAGATCAGCAGCCACGTGCGCGCGAAGGGCACCCGCACGCGCGTGAGCACGAACGCGACGGCGGTGCCGAGCACGAGCGCGGTCGCCGTCGTGGCCGCAGCGAGGCCGAGCGAGTTGGCGGCGTACTCGAGCACGCGGCCGCGCGCGAGCGTCTCGACGATCGCGGCGAGCCCCGACTCGGTCGCGCGCACGAACAGGTACACGAGCGGGATCGCCGCGGCCGCCGCGGCCACGAGCGCGGCGGCGAGCAGCCCGAGCGGCGGCCGGCCGCGCCCCGCGGCACGCGACGAGGCCGCGGGGGTGATCCGGGCATCCGGACCCCCCTCGGCGGTCGTCGTGCGCGCGGGCGCGATCGTCATGGTTCTAGTGCATCACGGTTCTGCTGGTGGTGGGCAGGGACGGAAGTCCCCGAGCCGCGCTAGATCAGCCCGGCGTCGGCGAGCAGCTGCTGCGTGGCCGCGAGGTCGTCGAGGTCACTCAGGTCGAGCTCGGGGTTGAGCAGGCTCTCGAGGCTCGGCAGCCCGGCCGGCGCGTCGACGCCCGGCAGCAGCGGGTACTCGAAGGTCTGCTCGACGAAGTAGGTCTGCGCCTCGAGCGAGACGAGGTAGCGCACGAACTCGAGCGCGTCGGCGTCGGTCGCGGCGCCGTTCAGGATGCCCGCTCCGGTCACGTTGACGATCGAGCCCGCGTCGCCGGCCTCGAGAAACTTCAGCTGCGCGCGCATGTTCTCGGCGCCGACCTCGGCGGCCTGGCCGTACCAGTAGTAGTGGTTGATGAGCCCGACCTCGAGCACGCCCTCGTCGACGGCCGAGAGGATGGCGCTGTTGCCCTCGAAGATCTGGGGACTGTTGCCGGCGAGCGCCGAGACCCACTCGGCCGCGTCGTCTTCACCGTCGAGCACGCGCAGGGCGGTGACGAACGACTGGAAGCTCGCGTTGCCGGGGGCGACGCCCACGCGGCCGTTCCACTCGGAGTCGACGTAGTCGTCGATGTCGTCGGGCAGCTCGTCGGCGGTGAAGCGCTCGCCGTCGAAGACGACGACGCGCGCGCGGCCCGTGACGCCGACCCAGCTGCCGTCGGTCGAGGTGAAGCCCGCGGGCACCGCGTCGGTCACATCGGCGGGCAGGGTCGTGAAGAGCCCGGCCTGGCTGAGGGCGCCGAGCGCGCCGGCATCCTGCGAGAGAAAGACGTCGGCGGGGCTCGCGTCGCCTTCTTCGAGCAGCAGCGCGCCGAGCTCGGCGGTGTTGCCGTAGCGCACCTCGACCTCGATGCCCGTCTCGGCCTCGAACTGGTCGATGAGCGGCTGCACGAGCTCTTCGTCGCGACCCGAGTAGAGCGTGAAGGCGCCGTCGGCGGTGGGCTCGGTGGGCTGCTCGGTGTCGACCGGGGCGGCGCAGCCAGCGAGCAGCAGGCCGGTGGCGGCGAGGGCGGTGAGCGAGAGGGGTGCGGTGACGCGCATAAGAGGGGATGCTCCAGAGGAGTAGAGAGGACGGAAACCGGCGGCGGCTGCCGAACAGCGACCGCGCCGTCGGTAAGGTTAGCCTTACTTTACCTCGCCCGCCACTCAGGATGCTGAGCGCGAGCCGAGCGCTACGCTCACGGTCATGGATGCCATCGACTACCGCATCATCGACCAGCTGCGCCAGAACGCCCGCGCGGGCTACGGCGACATCGGCGATGTGGTGGGGCTCTCAGCCTCGGCCGTCAAGCGCCGCGTCGATCGGCTCGTGGCCGACGGCGTGATCCGCTCGTTCACCGTGCAGGTCGACCCCGCGGTCGACGGCATGGCGGTCGAGGCCTACGTCGAGCTGTTCTGCCGCGGTACGGTCGCGCCCGACGAGCTGCGGCGCATCCTCTCGGCCGTGCCCGAGGTCGTCGACGCGGGCACCGTGACGGGCGACGCCGACGCGATCGTCCACATCCGCTCGCGCGACATCGCCTCGCTCGAAGACGCCCTCGAGCGCGTGCGCGTCGCCCCCAACGTCGACCACACGCGCAGCGCGATCATCCTCACGCGCCTGATCGACCGCCGCAACCAGTAGTCGCGGCGGCCGATCAAGGCGGCGTGCAGGGCTGTCAGGCGGCGGCGAACTCGCGCACGGGCTCCTGCGTCAGCGGTTGCTCGCGCTCGACGAGGAACCGCGTGTAGGCAGGCACCGTCAGGAAGGTCGGGAAATCCTCCTGCAGCGTCACCGTGCGGAACACCTCTTCGGCCTCGACCAGCTTGTGGCCCTCGGGGCGGGGCAGCTGCGCGAGAACGTCGGCGAGCATCCCCTCGACCAGTTCACGGGTGATGGGCTCGCCCTCGACCGTGCCGTGGTCGTGGTGCATCCATTGCCAGAGCTGCGAGCGGCTGATCTCGGCCGTCGCGGCGTCTTCCATGAGGTTGTCGATCGCCGCGGCGCCCACACCGCGCAGCCACGACTCGAGGTAGCGCACCGTGATCGACACGTTCGCACGCACGCCCGCGAGGGTGACCTCGCCGCCCGCGGAGCGGATGTCGAGCAGGTCGCGCGCCGTCACGTGCACGTCGTCGCGCTGCCGGTCGAGCTGGTTCGGGCGGTCGGCGAGCACCGCGTCGAACTCGGCGCGCGCCGTCGGGATGAGATCGGGATGCGCGACCCACGAGCCGTCGAAGCCGTCGCGGGCCTCGCGGCGCTTGTCGGCGGCCACCCGCTCGAGCGCCCGCTCGGTCACCTCGGGGCTGCGGCGGTTCGGGATGAACGCGCTCATGCCGCCGATCGCGTGCGCGCCGCGCTTGTGCGCCGTCTTGACGAGCAGCTCGGTGTACGCGCGCATGAACGGCAGGGTCATGAGGATGCGGTCGCGATCGGGCAGCACGAACCACTGGCCCCGACCGCGGTAGTTCTTGATGATCGAGAAGACGTAGTCCCAGCGCCCCGCGTTGAGCCCCGCGCAGTGGTCGCGCAGCTCGTAGAGGATCTCCTCCATCTCGAACGCGGCCGGGAAGGTCTCGATGAGCACCGTCGCGCGGATGGTGCCGTGCGGCAGCCCGAGCTCGGCCTCGGTGAAGGTGAACACATCGTTCCAGAGACGCGCTTCGCGGTGGTTCTCGATCTTCGGCAGGTAGAAGTACGGGCCCCTGCCGCGCAGGATGAGCTCGCGCGCGTTGTGGAAGACGTACAGCCCGAAGTCGACGAGGCTCGCGCTCGCGGCGTAGGTGCGGCCGCTGCGGTCGGTGTGCTCGAGGTGCTTCTCGACGAGGTGCCAGCCGCGCGGGCGCATCACGATCGTCGGGGTGCGCTCGGCGGTGACGCGGTACTGCTTGCCCTCGGGAGAGGTGTATTCGAGCTCGTCGCGGATCGCATCCTTGAGCGAGAGTTGCCCCTCGATGATGTTGCCCCACGTCGGGCTCGTCGCGTCTTCCAGGTCGGCGAGCCACACGTTGGCGCGCGAGTTGAGCGCGTTGATCGTCATCTTCGGGTCGCAGGGGCCGGTGATCTCGACGCGACGGTCGACGAGACCGGGGCCGGCGCCGGCGACGCGCCACTCCGCATCCTCTCGAATGGATGCCGTCTCAGGCAGAAAGCGCAGGTCGCGGCCGTTGCCGAGGTCGTAGCGCAGCTGCATGCGCTCGGCGAGCAGCTCGTGGCGGCGGCCGGCGAACCGGTGCTGCAGCTGCTCGACGAAGGCCAGGGCATCCGGCGTCAGGATCTCGTCGTAGCGCGGCCGCATCGGGCCGGCGATGGTCAGTGATGCAGTGGTCAGATTGTTCATGATCGTCTCCGTGTGTCTCGATCGGTCGGCTTAGTGGAACTGCTCGGACTCGGTGGAGCCGACGAGGGCCAGGGTCGCGCTCTCGGGGTTTAGAGCCGTGGCGATGAGGTCGAAGTAGCCGGTGCCCACTTCGCGCTGGTGCTTGGTGGCGGTGTAGCCGTGGGCCTCGGAGGCGAACTCGGCCTCTTGCAGCTCGACGTAGGCGCTCATCTGGCGGTCGCGGTAGCCGCTTGCGAGCTCGAACATCGAGTGGTTGAGCGAGTGGAAGCCCGCGAGGGTGATGAACTGGAACGCGTAGCCCATGGCCGACAGCTCGCGCTGGAATTTGGCGATGGTGTCGTCGTCGAGGTGGCGCTTCCAGTTGAACGACGGCGAGCAGTTGTACGCGAGCTTCTTGCCGGGGAATTCTTTGTGGATGCTCTCGGCGAAGGTGCGCGCGAGCTCGAGGTCGGGCTCGCTCGACTCGACCCAGAGCATGTCGGCGTACTCGGCGTAGGCGTGCCCGCGCGCGAGCACCGGACCGATGCCGGGCTCGACCTCGTAGAAGCCCTCGGCCGTGCGGCCGCCGGTGAGGAAGGGCTTGTCGCGGTCATCCACGTCGCTCGTGATGAGGTTGGCGGCGAGCGAGTCGGTGCGCGCGATCACGATGGTGGGCACGTCGGCGACGTCGGCCGCGAGGCGCGCGGCGTTGAGAGTGCGGATGTGCTGGCTCGTCGGCACGAGCACCTTGCCGCCCATGTGGCCGCACTTCTTCTCGCTCGCGAGCTGGTCCTCCCAGTGCACACCCGCCGCGCCGGCCTCGATCATGCCGTGCATGAGCTCGTAGGCGTTGAGCGGGCCGCCGAAGCCGGCCTCGGCGTCGGCGACGATGGGGGCCATCCAGTCGCGGCCGTCGTGCTCGATCTGGCCGGCGCGCAGCAGCGCGTTGTTGATGCGGCGCACGACGGCGGGCACCGAGTTGGCCGGGTAGAGGCTCTGGTCGGGGTAGGTCTGGCCCGAGAGGTTGGCGTCGGCGGCGACCTGCCAGCCGCTCAAGTAGATGGCCTTGAGACCGGCGCGCACCTGCTGCACGGCCTGGTTGCCGGTGAGGGCGCCGAGGGCGTAGGTCCACTCCTCGGGGTTGCCCGTGTTGGCCTGGATCTGCTGCCACAGCTTCTCGGCGCCGCGGCGGGCGAGCGTGCGCTCTTCGCGCACGGGGCCGCGCAGCGCGACGACGTCGTCTGCGGTGTAGTCGCGGCGCACGCCGTTCCAGCGCGCGTCGGTCTTCCAGCGGGTCTCGAGCTCGGCGGCGGTCTCGGTCTGGTCGCCCGGGCGGGTCGGCTGGTGCTGCGTCATGAGGTGCTCCTGAAGGTCGGTGGTTCGAGGTCGTGTCAGCCACACTGGGCGAAGAACGCCCCCCTCGACCGAGACTTCTTGACTGAAATACCCGCAGATTTCAGTTGCGCCGAAAAGTTCGGGCTGTCAGGCTCTCGACATGCTCGATTCCCCGCTCGCCCGCACCCATGCTGATGAGGTGATCGACGCCCTGACCCTCGGCCAGCGCCTGCGCGCGCTGCGCACCGCTGCGGGGCTGACCCTCGCCGAGGTCGCCGAGGCCGTCGGCATCGCCACCTCGCACTTGAGCGTGCTCGAAAACGGCAAGCGCGAGGCCAAGCTCAGCGAGCTGCAGGCGATCGCGCGGGCGGTGGGCGCGAGCCTCGACGAGCTGCTGAGTGCGGCACCCCTCACGGGACGCGCGGCACTCGAGGTCGAGCTCGCACGGGTGCAGGCCGGTCCGCTGTTCGCGAGTCTGGGCATCCCGCCCCTGCCCCTGCGCAAGAGCCTCAGCGACGAGGCGATCGCCACGGTGCTCGCCCTGCACGCCGAGCTGCAACGCGTGCACAGCGAGCGCGCCGCGACGCCCGAAGAGGCCCGGCGCGCCAACACCGAGCTGCGGCGCACGATGCGCGCCCGCGGCAACTACTTCGGCGAGCTCGAGAAGCAGGCCGCCGACCTGCTGAAGGCCGTCGGGCACGAGGGCGGCCCGCTCTCTCAGCGCCTCGCCGCCGAGCTCGCCGCGCACCTCGGCTTCACGCTGCACTACGTCGGCGACCTGCCCGCCTCGACCCGCTCGGTCACCGACCTCGAGCACGGCCGCATCTACCTGCCCGTGCAGACGGCTCCGGGGCGGGATGCTCGCACGACGCTCCTCCAAGCGCTCGCGGGCCACGTGCTCGGGCGATCGGAGCCGCGCGACTACGCCGAGTTCTTGACGCAGCGCGTCGAGACGAACTACCTCGCCGCCGCGCTGCTCATCCCCGAGGCCGATGCCGTGGCCTTCCTGCAGCGCGCGAAGCAGCGCCGCGAGCTCGCGGTGGAGGACCTGCGTGACGCCTTCGCCGTCTCGTACGAGACGGCCGCCCACCGGTTCACCAACCTCGCGACCGAGCACCTCGAGATTCCCGTGCACTTCTTGAAGGTCAGCTCGCAGGGCGTGCTCGCGAAGGCCTACGAGAACGACAGCGTGCAGTTTCCGACCGACGCGCTCGGTGCGGTCGAGGGGCAGCTCGTGTGCCGCAAGTGGTCGGCGCGCCAGGTGTTCGACGAGCCCGACCGCTTCAGCCCGTACCACCAGTACACCGACAAGCCCACGGGCACCTACTGGTGCACCTCGCGCATCGAGGCCGGAGCCGGGGGCGACTTCTCGATCTCGGTGGGCACGCCCTTCGCGCACGTCAAGTGGTTCCGCGGGCGCGAGACCGACCGACGCGGGGCGTCGACCTGCCCCTCGCCGGAGTGCTGCCGCCGGGCGCCCGCCGACCTCGCGGCGCGGTGGTCGGGGCGCGCGCGGCCGCAAGCGCGCATCCATGCCAGCCTGCTGGCGACGCTGCCCACCGAGTCGTTCCCCGGCGTCGACCAGACCGAGGTGCTCGGCTTTCTCGAACGGCACGCGCCGACCCCCTGACCCGGGGCGCTTTTCGCAACTCATGCTGAACGGCCCGATGTGCGTCAGTACGGCAGCACATCGCGACCCTCAGCCTGAGTTGCGAACAGCGCGCGCGGATACGCTCGGCGCATGAGGTTCACGATCGACGCGAGTGCGGCGACGCCGCCGTTCGAGCAGCTGCGCGTGCAGGTGCGCGACGCGGTCGCGGCCGGAGAGCTCGTCGCGGGCGCCAAGCTGCCGACCGTGCGCGCGCTCGCCGAGCAGCTGGGGCTCGCCGTCAACACCGTCGCCCGCGCCTACCGCGAGCTCGAGACCGATCGCGTGATCGAGACCCGCGGTCGAGCCGGATCGTTCGTCGCGCCGCAGGGCGATGCCGGGCGGCAGCAGGCCCAGCTCGCCGCACGCGCGTTCGTCGACCAGGCTCGGCGGCTCGGGCTCGACGACGCGGCCGCGCTCGACCTGGTGCGCGCGGCCCAGCGCGGCTGAGCCTTTGATCTACAGCTCGAGCTCGGCCATCGCCGGGAACGGGTTGCCGAAGCGGTGCGCCGTGATCGACACGGCCTGCTCGCGCAGGAACGGCAGCAGCTCGACGCGGCCCGCGGCCGTCACGGCTCCCGACCAGATCGCGACGTCGGGGTCACCCTCGAGCGCATGGTGCAGCGCGCGCGCGACCTCCGCACCGTTCGGCGCGATGACGCGGATGCGCGCGGGGCGCACCTCGCGCATCCGCTCGCTGAAGCGCGCATCCGTCTCGATCCCGATCGAGGCCGCACGCAGCGCCGAGACGCCGGTGTCGAGCAGCGCGAGCAGGCTCGCCGGCAGCGGCACCGCGCTGCTGATGTCGAGGCGCGACCCGGCGCGCGCGGCTGCGAGCAGCACGCGCACGACGTCGGCCATCGCGGCGCCCTCGGCCGCCCGAACGGTGACCGGCGTGCGGCGGTACCGGAGGAGGTTGCGCTCCACGATGGAGCCGGCCGAGGATCCGAGCCGGCTGTCGTCGCGCGCCACGCCGAACTCGTCCTGCCACGCGCGCTGGTCGCTCAGCGCGCCCGCGCGGGCGGCGTCGAAGCCGGTGAAGTCGAGGCCCGGCTGGCTCGCCTCGAGCACCTCGCGCACTCCCTCGTCGAGTCCGCGCAGGCTCAGGTTCTCTTTCGGGCTGCGCGGCACGGGCGCGAACGACCCGAAGCCCATGACGTACGAGGGCCCGCCGGCCTTGGTTGATCCACCGACGCTCGAGCGCTTCCAGCCGCCGAAGGGCTGCCGCCGCACGATCGCGCCCGTGATGCCGCGGTTCACATAGAGGTTGCCGGCCTCGACGTGGTCGAGCCAGTACTCCACCTCGTCAGCGTCGAGCGAGTGCAGCCCGGCGGTGAGCCCGAACGCGGTGGCGTTCTGCAGGTCGAGCGCCTCGTCGAGGTCGCGCGCGCGCATGAGGCCCAGCACGGGGCCGAAGAACTCGGTGGTGTGCACGGCGCTGCCCGCCGCGACGCCGCGACGCACGCCGGGGCTCCACAGCTCGCCCGAGGCGTCGAGCGCCCGCGGTTCGACGAGCCACTGCTCGCCCTCGTCGAGCGTCGTGAGCGCCCGCAGCAGCTTTGCCGAAGCGCGTTCGATGAGCGGCCCGACGACCGTGGTCGGCTCGAGGGCGCGACCGACGCGCAGCGTGCGCACGGCATCCACGAGCTGGCGCTCGAAGCGCTCCGATGTGGCGACCGAGCCGACGAGGATCGCGAGCGACGCGGCCGAGCATTTCTGCCCGGCATGGCCGAACGCTGACTTCACGAGGTCGGCGACGGCGAGGTCGATGTCGGCGCTCGGCGTGATGACGATGGCGTTCTTGCCGCTCGTCTCGGCGAGCAGCGGCAGGTCGGCCCGCCACGAGCGGAACAACTCGGCCGTCTGCCACGCCCCCGTCAGCACGAGCCGGTCGACGGCCGGGTGCGCGATGAGCGCTTGCCCCACCTCGTTCTCGGGAACGTCGATGAAGCGCAGCACGTCGCGCGGCACCCCCGCGTCCCACAGCGCGTCGACCATGACGGCCGCGCTGCGGCGGGTCTGCGGCGCGGGCTTGATGATGACGGCGCTGCCCGCGGCGAGCGCCGCGAGCACGCCCCCGGCGGGGATGGCGACGGGAAAGTTCCAGGGCGGCGCGACGACGGTCAGGCGCACGGGCGCGAAGGTCGCGTCGTCGATACGCGCGAGGTCGCGCGCGCTCTCGGCGTAGTAGTGCGCGAAGTCGATGGCCTCGCTCACCTCGGGGTCGCCCTCGGCGAGCGCCTTGCCGGCCTCGGCCGCCATCACCTCGAGCAGGTCGGCGCGGCGGGCGGCGAGCATGCGCCCCGCCTGATGCAGGATGCCCGCACGGTCATCGACCGACCGCGCAGCCCACCCGGCCGCGGCCTGCCGGGTCTCGGCGACGATGCGTTCGATCGCGGCGACCGAAGCGACGCGGCTCACCTCGACGAGCGAGACGCCGCGGGTCGTCGTGGCGGCCCGCTCGAGGATCGCGCGGGCCCACGCGCGGTTGCCCGGCAGCGCGACGTCGGTGTCGGCGGCGTTCGTGAAGCCCGTGCGCACGCCGCCCGGCTCGGGCAGCGGGGCGGGCTCGTCGAGGGGTCGCTCGTCGAGCCGGTTCTGCACGCGGTGCGGTGCGGGCGCGGCGGGTGACGCCTGGAAGGCCGCGAGCGAGTCGCGGAACCGCTGCTCCTCCCGCGCGAAGATGGCCGCGTCGCGCGAGAGCTCGAAGACCCCGGAGAGGAAGTTCTCGGTGCTCGCGTTCTCTTCCAGCCGGCGGATCAGGTAGCTGATGGCCGACTCGAAGTCGCGCGGGTGCACGACGGGCGTGTACAGCAGCAGGTGCCCGACGGTCCGGCGCACGGCCTCGGCCTGGTCGGGCGCCATGCCGAGCAGCATCTCGACCTCGACGCGGTCACTCACTCCGCGCGCCTTAGCGAGCAGCCATGCCCACGCGATGTCGAACAGGTTGTGGCCGGCGAGGCCGATGCGCACCGCATCCACTCGATCGGGGCGCAGGGCGGCCTCGAGCACGCGCTTGTAGTTGGCGTCGCTGTCGCGTTTGCTGGGCAGCACGGCGACGGGCCAGTCGTGGAGCGCAGCATCCACTCGCTCCATGGCGAGGTTGGCGCCCTTGACGACGCGCACCTTGATGCCCGCGCCGCCCGCCGCTCGGCGCTGCTGCGCCCACAGCGTGAGCCGGTCGAGCGCGGGCAGCGCCTCGGGCAGGTAGGCCTGCAGCACGATGCCGGCCTCGTACCCGCGCAGCGAGGGCCGGTCGAGCAGCCGTTGGAAGACCTCGATCGTGAGGTCGAGGTCGCGGAACTCCTCCATGTCGAGGTTGAGGAAGGCCGGATTGACGCCGAGCGCCGCCGTGTCGTAGAGGGGCACGAGCCGCTCGACGACGCGCTCGACGGTCTCGTCGAAGGCCCACATGCTCAGCTGGCTGACGACGGCCGAGACCTTGACCGAGACGTAGTCGACGTCGGGCCGCTTGACGAGCTCGGTGATGCCCGCGAGGCGCCGGTCGGCCTCGCCGTCGCCGAGCACGGCCTCGCCGAGCAGGTTGATGTTGAGCCGGTCACCCTCGCCCTGCAGGCGGTCAAGCGTGCGCCCGAGGCGGGTCGGGGTCGCATCGACGACGAGGTGCCCGACCATGCCGCGCAGCACGCGCCGCGCGATCGGCACGATCGGCCAGGGCAGCAGGCGCGCGAGGGGGCCGCCGATAGCGATGAGCACGCGCAGCGGCCACGGCAGAAAGCTCGGGATGCGGTGCGCGAGCTGCTCGAGATTGCGCGCCGCGACGCCGAGGTCGTCGGGTCGCGCCACCCGGTCGACGAAACCGATCGCGAACTCGAGCCCTACGTCGTCCTGCAGCAGCCCCGCGAGTCGGGCCGCGCCGGCATCGGTCGGAGCGCCCTCGGTCTGCCGCAGCCACTGCCGCACGAGGCCGACGGCGGCATCGGCGTCGGGCTGCTCGAGAGTCGTCACGCCTCTATCCTCCCCCTCGACGGCGCGCCCCGTCGCCCCTGTGACCAAATGAAGGAACGCGCGGCTCACCGACGGGCTCACGCGCAACGTGATGGGGCCAGCGGGTTCTGACTCCTTCATTTGGCATCGGGCGGCCCGGCTACGCTGGCGCCATGGGCACGAAGCGCGACGTTGTCATTATCGGCGGAGGCCACAACGGCCTCACCGCCGCCGCCTACCTGGCTCAGGCCGGCCTCGACGTGCAGGTGCTCGAGCGCCTCGACGTGCTCGGCGGCGCCGCGATCTCGGCCGAGGCCTTCGCCGGCGTGGATGCGCGCCTGAGCCGCTACAGCTACCTCGTCAGCCTGCTGCCGCAGCGCATCATCGACGACCTCGGGTTGCAGATCGAGCTCGCGCCGCGCCGCTACAGCTCGTACACCCCCGCCCCCGGAGCCGACCACGGCCTGCTCGTGGACAACCATGACCCGCTCGCGACCGCGGCGAGCTTCGCGGCGCTCGGCGCCGAGGACGACGCGCTCGCGTGGGCGCAGTTCTACGAGGGCACGCAGCACCTCGCCCGCGCGCTCTTCCCGACCGTGACCGACCCGCTGCTGACGCGCGCTGAGGCCCGGGCGGCGGTGGTCGCCTCGGCCGAGACGGCCGGAATCGACGGCGCCGCGCTGTGGGATTCCCTCATCGAGCAGCCCGTCGGCCGCACGATCGCCGACACCTTCGCGAACGACCTCGTGCGCGGCGTCGTCTACACCGACGCGCTCATCGGCACCTTCGCGCCGAACGACGACGAGACGCTGCTCGCCAACCGCTGCTTTCTGTACCACGTCATCGGCGGGGGCACGGGCGACTGGAACGTTCCCGTCGGCGGCATGGGCGCCGTGTCGGGCGAGCTCGAGCGGGCCGCGCGGCTCGCGGGCGCGACCCTCACGACGGGGGCCGAGGTCACCGCGCTTACCTCCGACACCAGCGCCGGCAACGGCGACAGGCAACACTGTGTGCGCTGGATCGACGCCGCGGGCGCCGAGCACGAGACGACCGCCGAGCACGTGCTCGTCAACTGCTCGCCGCACGAGCTCGCGCGGCTGCTCGCGGCGGGCGACGAGGGCGCAGCATCCACGACCGACGGCGGCGCCGCACCGCCCGCCGAGGGCGCCCAGGTGAAGGTCAACCTGCTGCTGCGCCGCCTGCCGCGCCTGCGCGACGCGAGCGTCGACCCGGCCGCGGCCTTCGGCGGCACCTTTCACATCAACGAAACCTTCAGCCAGCTGCAGCGCGCCTACGACGAGGCCGCGAGCGGACAGGTGCCGAGCGTCATTCCCGCCGAGATCTACTGCCACTCGCTGACCGACCCGAGCATTCTGGGCCCCGAGCTGCGCGCGAGGGGCGCGCACACCCTCACGGTCTTCGCGCTGCACGTGCCCGACCGCCTGCTGACCGAGGCGAACAACGAGGCGATGCGCGCGACCCTGCAGCGCGCCGTGCTCGACTCGCTCGACTCGGTGCTCGCCGAGCCCATCGAGAGCCTGCTGCTGACCGACGCGAACGGCGAGCCGTGCGTCGAGACCAAGACGACGCGCGACCTCGAGCACGTGCTGCGGCTGCCGGGCGGCAGCATCTTTCACGGCGACCTCGCGTGGCCGTGGGCAGAGGATGACGAGCCGCTCGACACCCCCGCCCGCCGCTGGGGCGTCGACACCGGCCTGCCCGGCGTGCTGCTGTGCGGCTCGGGCGCGCGCCGCGGCGGCGCCGTGAGCGGCATCGCGGGCCACAACGCCGCGATGGCGGTGCTCGAGTCGCGATGACACCATCGGGCCGGCGGGCGCGCTCCGGGTTCGGGATGCTCGCCGCGAGCATCGCCCTCGTGCTGAGCGCGTGCACCGCGAGCGCACCGGCCGCACCGCCCGAGTCCGCGCCGCCCGCGACCACCGACCCCGCCGCCGCCCGGTTCGCCCTGCCGTCGGAGGGCCGCATCGACTACCAGCTCGGCGGGGCCTCGACGCCCGCGCCCGGCGTGACGATCGTGGTGCGCGACGCGACCGAGCGGCCCGCGCCGGGCCTCGCGAGCATCTGCTACCTCAACGGCTTTCAGACCCAGCCGGGCGAGCTCGACGACTGGCTCGCCACGGCGCCCGACGCCGTGCTGCGCGATGCCGCGGGCGACCCGGTCATCGACCCGAACTGGCCCGACGAGGCCCTGCTCGACCCGCGCACGCCCGAGGCCCGCACGGCGATCGTCGACCGGCTCGGCCCGCTCATCGACGGCTGTGCCGCCGCGGGCTTCGTGGCCGTCGAGTTCGACAACCTCGACAGCTACACCCGCGCGGGCGGCGCGCTGACGGCCGACGACGCCCTCGCGCTCGCGACCCTGCTCGTCGACCGCGCGCACGCCGCGGGGCTCGCGGCCGGGCAGAAGAACGCGCTCGAGCTCGGCGCGCGCGGGCGCGACGAGGCCGGCTTCGACTTCGCCGTGCTCGAGGAGTGCGACCGCTGGGCCGAGTGCGCGCTCGCCACCGCGGTGTACGGCGAGCAGGTGCTGAACATCGAGTACGCCGACGACCTGCGCGGCTCATGGGCCGACGTCTGCGCGCGCGGCGAGGTGCCCGCGCTCACGGTGCTGCGCGACCGGATGCTCGCACCCCCCTCGAGCCCCGACCACGTGCTCGACCACTGCGTGTAGAAGACGAGGAGCCGCTCGACACCCCCGCCCGCCGCTGGGGCGTCGACACCGGCCTGCCCGGCGTGCTGCTGTGCGGCTCGGGCGCGCGCCGCGGCGGCGTTAGCGGCATCGCGAGCCACAACGCCGCGATGGAGGTGCTCGAGTTGCGATGACCTCACTACTGAAACGCGGTCGACTCGCGGTGAAGGTAGGCGGCTCAACGCCGTAGAGTAAGACGAACTCTCACATTTCAAAGGAGGCCCGGACGCATGAACTTGGCAGTGGACCCGCTGACCCTAATCCTTCTCCTGTTGTTGATCGTCGGAATCGTCTTCTTGGCACGCGCGATCATCAGAGTACGACGGCGCCAAGCGAGTCAGGAACCCTGGACGCCCGCTGAGGACGCGCCTCTGAACACTCTTGCAGTGGTTGCTCTCGTCCTGGCATTTGTGGCAACTATTCCCTCGATCATTTGCGGACACATTGCGCTCCGCCAGGTGGAACTCAAGAAAGAAAAGGGGCGAGGCCTCGCGCTAGCTGCCCTCTGGATCAGCTATTCCGTCACAGTGCTCGTGTTGATCGTGACCCCAATCGTCTTCTTCTATGCCACTCGCGGCGCCTAAGGCATAAGGAACTTGGCACGTGTGCCAACGGCCCTTCCTTGCGCCTGGGCCACGTCGTTCCTCCACCATAAGGTGAGCGTGTGACACGACTGTCTTGGAACGAGATCCGCGCCCGCGCCGCCCGCTTCGCTGAGGAGTGGGAGGGCGAGACGTACGAGAAGGGCGAGAGCCAGTCTTTCTGGGCCGACTTCCTCGATGTGTTCGGCATCAACCGCCGACGCGCCGGAGGGTACTTCGAGTACGCCGTGAAGCTCGGTGGTGGGCGTCGTGGCTACATCGACATGTTCCTTCCGGGGCGGCTTCTCGCTGAGCAGAAGTCGGGTGGTCGTGACCTGAATGCTGCACGCGGGCAAGCCTTCGAGTACCTCGATGGTCTTGACGATCACGACCTCCCACAGGCGGTTGTCCTCTCAGATTTCGCAACGTTCCAGCACGTCGATCTCGATACGAGACAGGTCGTGGAGTTCCGACTCGAGGAGCTGCCGGACTACGTGCGGCTGTTCGCACCGTTGGTCGACGAGCAGGCCACCTCGATCGAGGAGACCTCGCCCGTCAACCGTCAGGCGGCGGAGCGCATGGCTGAGCTTCACAACCGTCTCGAAGCTGCCGGCTACATCGGCCACAAGCTCGAGCTTTTCCTCGTCCGATTGGTTTTCTGCCTCTTCGCAGAGGACGCCGGGATCTTCGAACCGAAACAGTTCCGCGACTACATCCGCAATCGCACCGCGGAAGACGGAACCGACACCGGTCTGCGGCTCACCAAGCTCTTCGAGGTACTCAACACGGCTCCCTCGGAGCGCTCTGATCTGCTCGATGACGACCTCACGGCCTTCCCCTACGTCAACGGTGGGCTTTTCGCCGAGAGCACGCCCGCTCCCGACTTCGACGCCAATCTGCGCCTCGCGCTACTGTTGGCATCGCAGCCCGACTGGCACAAGGTCTCGCCGGCCATCTTCGGCGCGATGTTCCAAGGGGTGATGGACGGCAACGACCGCCACGATCTCGGAGCCCACTACACAAGCGAGGAGAACATCCTCCGCGTCATCAAGCCGCTCGTCCTCGATGACCTCTACGCCGAGTTCGAGAAGGCCCGTGCGTCGAAGAACAGCGCCCAGTTGCTGGATGCGTTCCACGACAAGCTGGCGAATCTGATCTTCCTCGACCCCGCGTGCGGTTCGGGCAACTTCCTGATCGTCGCGTACCGCGAACTTCGTCGACTCGAGCTGAAGGTCATCGAGGCCAAGGCGAAGCATTCGACGATCGTTGTTCTCGAATCAGACCTGCGAGTTCGTGTCGAGCAGTTCTACGGCATCGAGATCGACGAGTTTCCGGTGCAGATCGCGAGAACGGCCATGTGGCTCACCGATCACCAAATGAACATTGAGGCCGGCCGGAAGATCGGGCACGAGTACTCCCGCCTGCCGCTAACCGAGGGCGCCCACATCGTGCACGCGAACGCGCTCACCACCGACTGGTCGAGCGTCGTCAGGCCGGAGGACCTCGACTTCATCTTCGGCAACCCGCCCTTCCTCGGGTCTCGCACGATGGACAAGGGTCAGAAGGCCGACCTGCGGGCCGTCGCCAGGGGCTTCTCCCAGGCAGGGTTCCTCGACTTCGTCACCGGGTGGTACATCCTGGCGGACCGCATGATGACCCAGAACCCAGCCATCGAGGCGGCGTTCGTGTCGACGAACTCGATCAGCCAGGGAGAACAGCCCGGCATCCTGTGGCCGAAGCTGTATGCGAATGGCAACCACATCACCTTCGCCCACCGAACCTTCCGATGGATGAACGCGGCCCGCGGTGTTGCAGCCGTGCACTGCGTCATCGTCGGCTTCGCCAGAACGCCTCGCACACCCGCGATGGTTTTCGACTACCCCGACATCGCCGGCGAGCCTGTACTCGATCTCGTCGAGTCCATCAGTCCGTACCTAATCGCGGGTGGCGAGTTCGTCGTCTCGAATCGTCAGGAGCAGATCAGCGGCGCGCCCGCCATGGCGTTCGGGAACATGCCTGCTGATGGGGGAAATCTCATCCTGAGCCGCTCAGAGCGTGATGCCCTGCTCGCTTCTGAGCCCACCGCAGCGGAGTGGGTGCTCCCGTACATCGGCGCGAAGGAATTTCTACAGGGCGGCGAGCGATGGACTCTGTGGTTGAAGGGCGTAACTCCTGCGCAATTGCGATCGATGCCCACTGTCGCCGCCCGGGTCGCCGCGAATCGGCAGGAACGCCTCAAGTCCGCCCGCCCGCAGCTTGCGGACGTGGCGCACCTGTTCGCGCAGATCACGCAGTCTCCCGATCAACCCGTCCTAGTGATCCCTCGCGTGTCATCTGAACGGCGCGAATACGTCCCGATGGCCTTCTTCGAACCCGGGCACGTCGTCGCTGACTCATGCCTTGCTGTGGAGGCAGGCACCCACGAACTCTTCGCACTCTTGACGAGCCGGATGCATATGGACTGGCTTCGATTGGTCGGCGGCCGACTCAAGAGCGATCTCCGATACTCCAAGGATGTTGTGTACAACAACTTCGTCCTTCCGCAGCTCGATGACGGTCAACGTTCGACGCTCGCCGATCTGGGCCGCGCGATCATGGACGCGCGCGCCCTTTACCCCGATTCGACACTGGCTGACCTCTACGACACCACGACGATGCCCGCCGAACTGCGCAAGGCGCACAGCGCGAACGACGACTACGTCGACCGGCTCTACCACCCCGAAGGGTTCACCTCCCCCGACGAGCGCGTGGCCCTGCTCTTGGAGCTCGTCAAGGCGAAGGACCCCGCCGGGTGAGATTCGCCTTCGTCGACGAGTCCTATTCGCGGGACCGGTACTTCGTCGGCGCATACGTCGTCCATGACGATCAACTCGCGATCGTCAAGAACGCGGTCAGGAACGCCCTTGGATACGCGAAAGGCTTCGGGATCGGGTCTGATGCTGAACTGCACGGCTACGAGATCATGTCGGGGAAGAACGACTGGTCCCTTCTGCGGGGCAAAACACGAGCCGCGATTTCGATCTACCGCAATGCCCTGGCGGAGATCGCAAGCGTTCCCGGGGCTCGCGCCTTTGTAGAAGGGGTCGACATACCTCGACTCAATGCCCGCTACCGCTATCCGCAAGCTCCTCACCAGATCGCCCTGCGACACCTTCTTGAGAAGTTGAACGACTACGCATCCCGAGTGGGCGACCGCGTGCTGGTCATCGCCGATGAGGTTCCCGACCAGCAAGCGCATGCCATGAGAATGGCGAGCTACCAGTCGCTGACCACTGGCGGGTACAAGCCCAGCAAGCTCTCTCGGATCGAGTTTCCGATCACCTTCGGCAAGTCGGCCGAGTCCCCGGGAATCCAGTGCGCCGACATGATCGTCTATCTCCACCGTCGAATCGACGCCAATGAGCATCTCGATGAGCGAGCGGCCAACACCGCTCGCGACCTGTGGACCGTCGTGAAACCCCTTCGCCCTGTTGTTCGCCGGTGGGATCCGTAGAGGGGAGCGTTGCTTGGCGGTTTCACCGCGTTAAGCACTGAAGCCCCGCAAGCGGGGCTTCAGGCGAACAACGCCCCGGAAACCGGTTCGTCGTGTCCCCAGTCTACCGAAGAGCAGAGCAACTGTCACGGGTCGAGGAGCCGCTGGGGACAACCGAGCGACTGGCTCACAGCTCGAGGGCGACCGCCACCACGAGCATGACGGCCACGAGGGCTGTCGCGCCGAGCACGACGACGGTGCGCAGCATGAGCATCCACGGGTCGCGATCGGCCACCTGCGAGGGCTTGACGCGCGGGGTCGTCGCGCCGACGACGATCGCGAACCCGGCGATGACGGCCCCGACGACAGCGACGCCGGGCTCGCCGAGCTGGGTCGCGGTCACGGCGGCGACGAGCGCGAGCAGGGCGGAGTGCATCGCCGTGCGCTGCCACGAGAGGCTCGTGCGATCGACGGGCGCGCGGCGGGCATCCGGCAGCGTGGTCATGCTCAGCGGGCCAGCTCGATCGCCTGGAAGGCGGTGAGCGCGGCGAGCAGCAGGCCCACTGCGACGACGCCCGCGACGACCCACGGCAGCACCGAGGGTTCGGGGATCGGTTCGCGCAGCCGCAGCGCGCGCTCGGTGCGGCGCCACGAGACGAGGGCCCACACGCCGAGCGCCGCGCCGCCGAGGCTCGCAAGGCCCGCGATGACGAGGATGACGAGCGGCAGCTCGCCGAAGCTCGAGAGGGTCGCGAGCGCGACACCGCCCGCGATGAGGGTCATGCCCGTGCGGATCCACGACAGGGCCGTGCGCTCGTTCGCGAGCGAAGCCTGCACCTCGGGCTCGTCGCCCACGCCGTAGACGCTGCGGGGTCGTCGATCGTCGTCCGTCATGCGTCGACGCTACCCCTGGTCACTCCCACACGCTCGGCGCGGGCTCGCGGCGCGAGGGCAGCGCGGCGTTGCCGCTCCACTCGGCGAGCCAGGCGGGCAGCGGGTGGTTCTGCGGGTCCATGCCGAACAGTTCGGCGAGCTCGGGGATGGGCACGATGCCGCCCGACTTCTTGAGGAACCGCGCCTTGATGACAGCCCGGGCGACGATCTCGCCGCCGCGCACGAAGCGCTGCTCGACGTAGGCGGCGATGTCATCGATGCCGACGATGCGGCTCTCGAGCTCGTACGTCTGCCATAGCTCGAGCGAGCGGCGGTAGGTGATGGTCGAGCTCACGATGACGGGGTAGTAGCCGCGCGCGGTGAGCTCGCCCCACACCCCCGACCGCACCATGAGGTCGATGCGGCCGAGATCCATGAGCGAGAGGTAGACGCCGTTGTTCATGTGGCGCTGCAGGTCGAGGTCGTTGGGCAGCACGCGAAACCGCACCGAGCCGACGTCGGTGGGCGCGAGGGGCGTGGCGCGGCGCGCACGCCACAGCACCCAGAGAAAGCGCAGCAGTTTGTTCACGCCGCCACGCTAGAGCGCTCAGCGCCCGCGGTGGTCTTCGATCGTGGCCTTCGCACCGAAGCGGGGCGCCTCGACACCGAGCGAGGTGATGAGTCGCACAACCCGGTGCCGGTGACCCGCATAGGGCGCGAGCAGGTCGAGCATGCCCGCGTCGTCGACGCGGTCGCCCGTGAACCACGTGCCGATGACGTGCGGCAGGTGCGCGTCGCCCACGCTGAGGGTGTCGGGGTCGCCGTGCGAGCGCTGCAGCACCTCGGCCGCCGTCCACTCCCCCACACCCGGGATCGACCGCAGCGCCGCGACCGCCGCCGGCCCACCGCGGCCGAGGGCGAGCGTGCGCTCGAGCGCGGGCGCCACGGCGGCGACGCGGCGAATGGTCGCCATGCGCTGCGGGCCCACGCCCGCGCGATGCCAATCGTGGTCCGGGATGCTGCGCCACCCCACCCCGTCGGGCATGACCATGAGCCCCGCGGGTACGGGGCCGGGCGCCGCCGCGCCGTGCTGCCGCACGAGCTGCCGCCACGCGCGCCGCGCCTCGACCCCCGTCACCTTCTGCTCGAGCACGGCCGGCACGGCCGCCTCGAGCACCAGGTGGGATCGGGTGAGCCGAAGTCCGCGCGTGCGTCGGCGCACCCGCTGCAGCGCCGCGGCCGCGGCGTCGCCCTCGGCTGTGCGGCGCGCGAGCAGGGCGTCGAGCCCGCTCCAGTCGTCGCCCTCGCCGAGCAGCTCGGGCGCGTGCGCGAGGCTCCACGCGGCGCCGGGGCCCCACGCCGAGACGAGCAGCCGCCGCGCCGCGGTCGGCGGGCCGTCGAGCACGCGCAGCCGCAGCGAGGCGAGGCCCTCGGGCGTTCGCTGCGCGCGCCAGAGCTCGCGCCACGCATCCGACCCCTCGGCGGTGTGCTGGGTGGGGTCGCCGCGGCCGCGGCGCAAGAAGGCGAGGGTGGCGCCGAGGTCGAGCGGCTCGGGCGGGGCGAGCTCGCGCTCCGCATCCGGCATCATCTCGACCACGCGCTCAGCGTACGGGCGCCCCCTGACCATGCAGAACGGCGGGGAGGCCGCTCGTGATGAGCGCCCTCCCCGCCGTCGCGGACTGTCGTGACGTGTGCCTTACGGGCACTCGTACGTGACGCCGTTGACCTCCCAGACACCCGAGCCGAGCTCGGCGCAGACCTGGGCGAGACCGCCGAAGAGCGCCGCGCCGCCAGCGACGAGGCTGATGACCACGATGATGCCGATCACGAGGCCGACGAAGCCGACGATGATGCCGGCGAGAGCGAAGCCGTTCTTCTGGCCCGCCTTCTTCGACTGGTTGAGGCCGACGAAGCCAACGATGATGCCGATCAGGTGCAGGCCGATGATCGACAGCACGAGAGCGACGATTCCCATCGTCTTGCCGGGGTTGACGGGCGCGGCGGGAGCGCCGCTGTAGGCGGGTGCGGGGGGAGGGGCGTCGGTCATTCTGACTCCTGCGGGGTGGGGGGCCGAGATGGCCCCGTTCGCTCGAATCGTAGTGCCCCGAGGTGTCGTCGCGGCAGAGGGAATCGGGGCGATTCAGGCAGAGGGCGCGACGAGCCGAAGGGCGACCGAGCTCGAGGCCGCGCGGCCGCGCAGCCGGCCCATCGCCCGAATGGCGGCGTACTGCACGCCGTACTTCTCGCTGAGGGCGGCATCGAGCTGCGCGCGCGTGGCCACATCGTCGTGCACGCTCGCGACGGCCTCGACGACGGGGGCGCCGTCGAGCGGGCGCCCGACGCGGTCGCAGGCCTGCAGCGTGACGCGCGGAGTGTGGCGGATTCTCTTGACCTTGCCCGCGTCGGCGCCCGTCGTCACGAGCAGCGCCTCGTCGTGGCGCGCCACCCACACGGGCGTCGCGACGGCGACCCCCGAGCGGCGGGTGGTGGTGAGCAGCACGTACTGCTCGTCGGCGAGCGCGACGACGGGGTCGGTCATGAGTCCTCCAGCGGGGGCGGGGTGCGGCGTTCACGATAGCGCCGGGCCCCGGGCGCACGCCGAGAGCCCGCCCGTTTTCGCGCCGCCCGCCGCGACGGGCCATGATGGAACCCATGCGCATCGGAATGCTCACCTCCGGCGGAGACGCCCCCGGCCTCAACGCGGTCATCCGCGGGGCCGTGCTCACCGGCACGACCGTGCACGGCCACGAGTTCGTCGGCTTCACCGACGGCTGGAAGGGTCTTGTCGAGAACACGACAACGCCGCTCACGCGGCACGAGGTGAAGGGCATCTCGAAGCAGGGCGGCACGATCCTCGGCACGAGCCGCACGAACCCCTTCGAGGGCCGCGGTGGCGTCGACCGCATCAACGAGGTCTTCGCCGAGAACCGCCTCGACGCGCTCATCGCGATCGGCGGCGAGGGAACGCTCGCGGCGGCGAAACGACTGACAGATGCGGGCATCCACATCGTCGGCGTGCCGAAGACCGTCGACAACGACCTCGACGCCACCGACTACACCTTCGGTTTCGACACGGCCGTGCAGATCGCCACCGAGGCCATGGACCGCCTGCGCACGACGGGCGACGCCCACAACCGCTGCATGGTCGCCGAGGTCATGGGTCGCCACGTGGGCTGGATCGCCCTGCACTCGGGCATGGCCGCGGGTGCCCACGCCATCCTCATTCCCGAGCAGAACACCTCGATGGACCAGTTGTGCGCGTGGGTGCAGAGCGCCTACGACCGCGGGCGCGCTCCGCTCGTCGTCGTGGCCGAAGGCTTCACGCTCGATGGCGCCGACGAGCCGCACTCCGAGCGCGGGCTCGACGCCTTCGGGCGCCCCCGGCTCGGCGGCATCGGCGAGATGATCGCCCCCATGATCGAAGAGCGCACGGGCATCGAGACGCGCGCGACGACGCTCGGCCACATTCAGCGCGGCGGCACCCCGAGCGCCTTCGACCGCGTGCTCGCCACGCGCCTGGGCATGGCGGCGATCTCGGCCGTCGACGACGCGCGCTGGGGCGAGATGGTGTCGCTGCGCGGCACCGAGATCGTGCGCGTGCCGTTCGAGGCCGCGCTCGGAAAGCTCAAGACCGTGCCGCAGGCGCGCTACGACGAGGCCGCCCTGCTCTTCGGCTGAGCCCTCGCCTCCGGCGTCGCCCGCGGCCTAGGCTGGCGGGCATGACGCGCGGCTGGCAGATCACGCTCGACGAGGCCAGCCCGCGGGTCGCCCTGATCGAGCTCGACGCCGCAGCCCTCACGCCCGGCGCCGACGAGCGCGGCGATGTCGAGGTCGCGGTCGCCTATTCGGGTCTCAACTTCAAAGACGCACTCGCCTTCGCGGGCAACCCCGGGGTCGTGCGCCGCTCGCCCCTCGTTCCTGGTATCGACGTCGTGGGCACCGTGACGGCGTCGACCGACGCGCGCTGGGCGCCGGGCGATCGCGTGCTGCTCAACGGCGCGGGCGCGGGCGAGACGCGCCCCGGGGGCCTCGCCGAGCGCGCGCTGCTCGACGGCGGCACGCTCGTGGCCACGCCGGCCGGGTTCACGGATGCCCAGGCCGCCGGCATCGGAACCGCGGGCTTCACGGCCATGCTCGCCGTGCTCGCCCTCGAGCGCCACGGCATCACCGAGGGCGACGTGCTCGTGACGGGCGCGAGCGGTGGACTCGGATCGTTCGCGATCGCCCTGCTCGCGCGCGCGGGTTTCACGGCCACGGCCGCGACGGGGCGCCCCGAGAACGCGGCGCGGCTGCGCGAGCTCGGCGCCGCGAGCATCATCGACCGCGCCGAGCTCGACCGCCCCTCCCGGGCGCTCGAGTCGCAGCGCTGGTCTGCCGTCATCGACGCCGTGGGCGGGCAGCCGCTCGCGACGGCGCTGAGCCAGCTGCGCCAGGACGGCGCGGCGGTGTCGTGCGGCAACGCGGCATCGCCCGCGCTCAGCAGCACCGTGATGCCCTTCATCCTGCGCGGAGCCGCGCTGCTCGGCGTCAACTCGACGCTCACGCCGCTCGCGCGGCGCGAGCACGCGTGGGCGCGGCTCGCGCGCGACCTCGACCCGGCCGTGGTCGACGCCACGACCCGCATCGTCGCGCTCGAGCACGCCGCCGAACAGGCGGCCGAGGTGCTCGCCGGCCGAGTGGTCGGGCGGCTCGCGGTGCGCGTCGGCGCGAGCACCGCATCCACCACCACCGCGACCGAGACGGAGCCTGCATGACCGCCCTCACCCTCATCGGCCTCGTGCTCGCCGGCATGGCGGCGACGCTGCACACGGCGTTCTTCGTGCTCGAGAGCGTGCTGTTTCGGCTGCCGTTCGGCCGCCGGCTGTTCGGGGTGCGCGCCGAGCAGGACTCGCCGCCGCTGCGCCTCTTCGCCGTCAACCAGGGCCTCTACAACCTGGGGCTCGCGATCGTCGTCTTCGTCGGCATCGTGCTCGTCGCGATCGATGCCGATTCGGTCGCGGGCGTCGCCGTCGTCGTCTCGGGATGCGCGGTCATGGTTCTCGCGGGGGTCGCGCTCGCACTCACGGCGCCGCCGCGCATGATCCCCATCGCGCTCGCGCAGGGGCTGCCCCCGCTGCTCGCGATCGGGGCGCTGCTCGCGGGGCGCTAGGGAACGACGGGCGGCGCGCTGTCGTCGGGGTTCATGGCGTACTCGGCGAGGGCGCGCACGAGGGCCGCGGTCGAGCGCTCGTCGGCGATGCGGTGCACGGTGAGCCCCGCGGCACGCGCGTCGAAGGCCGTACGCGGACCGATGCACACCACGACGGTGCCGGCGGGCAGCGGGGCGAACTGCTCGGCGATCTGACGCGCGACGCTGCCCGAGCTGACGATGAGTGCCCGGATGCGCCCCGCCGCGACGTCGGCGACGACCGCCGCGGGCGCGGCGACGCCGACCGTGCGGTAGGCGCTCACGAACTGGGCGTCGATGCCGCGCTCGGCGAGCCCGCTCACGAGGGTGGGCTCGGCGATCTCGCTCTGCGGCACGAGCACAGCGCCCTGCGCGGCCGTGCCGGGCCACTCGCGCACGAGCCCGCGCGCCGAGTGGTCGCTCGGCACGAAGTCGACCGAGTAGCCCGCCAGCTGCAGGGCGTGCGCCGTGGTCTCGCCGACCGCGGCGATGCGCGTCGTCGCGGGAACCCGCACGTCGTGGCCGACGAGCACGTCGACGGTGGTGGCGCTCGTTACGACCAGCCAGCCGTAGCCGCCCGCCTGCAGGCGCTCGAGCGCGGCCGCGAGCTGCTCGGGCTGCTCGGTGCCGGCGAAGTTGATGAGGGGCGCGATGACGGGTGCGGCGCCGAGAGCGCGCAGCTGCGCGGCGACGCCGTCGCCCCACTTGCCGCCGCGCGGAACGAGAACCGTCCAGTCGAGCAGGGGCTTGATGACGGGCAGCGCGCCCGTGGGGGTGCGCTCGACCGTCACGTCGCGCAGGGAGGAGAACATCTCCTCCATGATGACCCCGCCCGCGCGAGAGTCATAATCGAGGGGATGCTCAGTCGTCGCTGAAGATCGCCCAGGCGACGAGGCCCACGACGACGACGGTGGCGGCGGTCGCCCCGATGATCCACGGCACGGGGTTCGCCTGGTACGAGCTCTTGACGCGCTCGGTGAGCTCGCCCGCCTGCTTCTTCACATCGAGCTTCTCGTCGATCGCGTCGAGCGTCTGCTCGAGGCGGGCACGGGTGGCGGCGACGGTGCTCGAGACGGTGTCGCTCATGAGGCTCCTCGCTTTCTGAGTCCGCGCAGCACGCGAACATCTTCTTTGACGCTGTCGATGGTCTGGGTGGGCGTCGGCGGCACGCCGTGCTTGAGCTGGGCGACGCCGATCGCGGCGGCGAGGCCCGCGAGCAGCAGCAGGGCCGCGCCGACGATGAGCGCGGCGGCCCACGCGGGCAGCACGAGGGCGAGCGCGAGCACTCCGGCGGCCGTCAGCACGAGGGTCGCGAAGAACGCGAAGACCCCCGCGGTGACGAGAAAGCCCGCTCCGATGCCGGCGGCCTTGAGCTTGCCGACGATCTCGGCCTTCAGGGCCGCGATCTCGGCCTCGATGAGCTCGCGAATGAGGCCGGGGATGTCGGCGATCAGCTGGAAGAGGCCGCGGCGCTCGCGCGGCGTGGCCGAAGCGGGCCCGGTCATGACGAGGCGGCGGGCTTCTTCGCGGCGGTCGTCGACTTCGTGGCGGCAGGCTTGGCGGCCGCGGGCTTCGTGGCGGCAGGCTTCTTGGCACCGCGCCCCGTCACCTGATCGACGACCTTCTTGGCGCCGTCAGAGACGAACTCGGCGACCTCGGGAGCCTTCTCTTTCACGAAGTCTTCGACCTGGTCGACGCGGTGCTGCACGCGCGGGTCGTTCCAGAAGCCCTTCGCGGCGTTCTTGAGCTGCTCGTAGCGCTCGCGACCGGCGCGGGTGCCGAGCACGTAGCCGACGGCGAGGCCGGCGGCGAACAGGATCTTGCCTCTCATGACGCACTCCTCACGCTGCCCGACCGTGGCGGATCGGCCGCGGCAACTCCCCCAGCGTAGTGTGCCCCGCCCGGCTGAGGTCGAGTGATGCGGAGGGGATTCCCAGGGGCAGGGCCGTGGTGCTACCCTCACCCGACCGTGCATACTTAGGTAATGCTTACCTTACCTGGCGCCGAGACGGCGGCAGCCGTCTACCCCGCCTACCGGCCCTACGGCGTCACCGTGCAGCGGCTGCTGCCGCTCAGTCCACACCTCGTGCGCGTCACCGTAACGGGCGACGACCTGGCCGTGTTCGGCACGCGCGGCCTCGACCAGCGCATCAAACTCGTGCTGCCCTTCGACGACGGCACCCTGTGCGACCTCGGCGAGCACGACGACGCTGCCGTGCGGGCGGGCGACTGGTACGCGCGCTGGCGGGCGCTGCCGGATGCTCGCCGCAACCCCTTCCGCACCTACACGGTGCGCGCCATCCGCCCCGAGCGCCGGCAGCTCGACATCGACATGGTGCTGCACGAGCCGACCCCGGGGGTGGATGACGGCCCGGCCGCGCGGTGGCTGCGGCGGGCATCCATCGGCGATCGCCTCATCGTCGTCGGGCCCGACGCCCGCACGGCCGACCCTTCGATCGGCTGCGACTGGCGCCCGGGTGCCGCGCGGCACGTGCTGCTCGTGGGTGATGAGACCGCGGCCCCTGCCATCTGCTCGATTATCGAGTCGCTCGACCCCGGCGTGACGGCGCAGGCCTTCATCGAGGTGCAGTCGAGCGCCGACGTGCAGAACGTCGTGCCGCGCGGGCGCTCGCGCATCGCCTGGCTCGCGCGCGACGCCGGGTGCGAGACCGCCCACGGGTTCGAGGCGATCGCCCCGCACGGCGAGCTGCTCACGCGCGCCGTGCAGCGCTGGCTGCCGCGGCACATGCGCGAGCTCGCCTCGGTCGTGCGCGCGACGCCCGATGCACTCGACGACGTCGACGTCGACTCTGCGCTGCTCTGGGATTCGCCCCTCGACCCCGAGTCAGGCGACTTCTACGCCTGGATCGCGGGCGAGGCGGCCATGGTCAAGCAGCTGCGCCGGCACCTCGTGAGCGAGCTCGGCATCGCCCGCACGAACGTGGCCTTCATGGGCTACTGGCGGCGCGGGCGCAGCGAAGCCCAGTGACGCGGCGGCCGCTCGGCGCCGTCGCCCTCGTGACCGTGCTGGTGCTCGCCGTCGGCGCGAGCCTGGCGCTCGGCGCGCGGGGCATCGACCTCGGCACGGTGCTGACAGCCGTGCTGCGTCCGAACGATCCCGGCCTCGACGCGGTCGACCTCGTCGTCGTGCGCGAGCTGCGGGTGCCCCGCACCGTCATCGGCCTGCTCGCGGGCGCGGGGCTCGGCATCGCCGGCGGCATCATGCAGGGGGTCACCCGCAACCCGATCGCCGACCCGGGGCTGCTCGGCGTCACGGCGGGTGCGGCGTTCGCGGTCGTGCTCGGCATCGCGGTGCTCGGCGCGACCGAGCCGGGCGCGTACGCGGCGCTCGCTCTCGTGGGCGCGCTCGGCGCCTCGGCGCTCATCGCCGCCCTGGCCGCCCGGCCGCGCATCGCCGACGCTCCCGTGCTGCTCGTGGTCGCGGGCTCGGCCGTGACGGCCGCCCTCACCTCGGCGACCTCGCTCGTGCTGCTGAGCGACCCCGAGACCCTCGACCGCTACCGCTTCTGGACGGTCGGCGCGCTCACCGCCCGCGGCCTCGACGAGGCGCTCGCCCTCGCACCGCTGCTCGTCGCGGGCCTCGTCGTGGCGCTGCTAGTCGCCCGGTCGCTCGACGCGCTCGCGCTCGGCGACGACGTCGCGCGCGGGCTCGGGTTCCGGCTCGGTCGCACGCGCGCGCTGAGCCTGCTCGGCATCGTGCTGCTCGCCGGCACGTCCACGGCCCTCGCGGGCCCCCTCGTATTCGTGGGCCTCGTGGGGGCCCACCTCGCGCGCTGGCTCGTGGGCCCGCGGCACGGCGCGCTGCTGCCGCTCGCCGGGGTGGCCGGCGCGGCGCTCGTGCTCGTCGCCGACGTGCTGGGGCGCCTCGTGGCCCCGCCCGGAGAGATCGAGGCCGGCATCGTCGTCGCCGTGCTCGGGGCCCCCGTGCTCATCGCGCTCGTGCGCTCGCGGGCGGGGGCCGCGCTGTGAGCGGCCCCGCGCTCGCCCACCGCGAGGCCATCGGGTTGCTCGTCGCGCGTCGCGCCCGCGACCGCCGTCGCGGCCGCATCGTCGACGCGGGACTGCTGCTGCTGATCGGTGCGCTCGGGATGCTCGCGCTCGGTCTCGGCGCCGTCGCACTGTCGGCGACCGAGGTCGTCGCCGCGCTGCTCGGACTCGAGGGCGCCCCGGGTGCCGCGTTCATCGTGCAGGAGGTGCGGCTGCCGCGCCTCGTGCTCGCGCTGCTCGTGGGGGCCGCACTGGGCCTGGCCGGAGCCCTGCTGCAGTCGGTCGTGCGCAACCCTCTCGCGAGCCCCGACATCGTCGGAATCGCGCAGGGCGCGAGCGCCGCGGGGGTGCTCGTCATCGTGACGGGAGCGAGCGGCGCCGCCGTCACGGGCGCGGCGATCCTGGGCGCGCTGCTCGCCGCAACACTCGCCTTCGCGCTCGGGGGGCGCGGCGCGAGCGGGGCGCGCTTCGTGGTCGTGGGCGTCGCGATCGCCTTCCTCGCCAACGGCGTGCTCGGCTACGCCCTCACGCGCGCGGCGCTCGTCGACGCGGGCAGCGCCTACTTCTGGCTCGTGGGCTCGGTCGGGTCGCCTTCGTGGGCCGACATCGCCCTCGTCGGCGGCGTGCTGGCAGGGGGTGCCGCGCTGCTGCTCGGCGGGCGGCGCCTGCTCGAGGTGCAGGCATTCGATGACACGACGGCGCGAGCGCTCGGCGCGCATCCCGTCGCCGTGCGCGTCTGCGCGATCATCGTGACGAGCGCGCTCACGGCCGTGGCCGTCGGCGCCGCCGGACCGATCGCCTTCGTCGCCTTCGCCTCGGGGCCGATCGCTCGCGGCCTGCGCGGGCGCGGCCCCGCCCTCGGCACGGCCGCGCTCGTCGGCGCCGCCGCGGTGCTCGGCTCTGACCTCATCGCCCAGCACGCGATCCCCTCGACCTTCCAGCCCCCCGTCGGCCTCGTCACGGGCGCGCTCGGCTCGCTCGTGCTGCTGGTGCTGCTCGTGCGGGGCGACCGACGACCGGAGTCCCGCGCATGACCGACCCGAACCTCACCCCGACCCCGCGGCTGCGCGCCGACGGGGTGCACCTCGCGTACGGCGACCGCGTGGTCGTGCACGGCGTCGACCTGGCGATCGCGCCCGGGCGCCTGACGGCCCTCGTCGGTGCGAACGCGAGCGGCAAGTCGACGCTGCTGCGCGCGCTCGCGGGGCTCATCGCGCCGCGCGCCGGGCGCGTGCTGCTCGACGACGACGACCTCGCGCGCCTGCCGCGACGGCGCCTCGCACGCACGATCGGCATCTTGCCGCAATCGCCGATCGCACCCGAGGGCATCCGCGTGGGCGACCTCGTGGCGCGCGGTCGGTACCCGCACCACGGGCTGTTCCGCGGGCACCGCAGCGACGACGACGCGGTCGTCGCGCGAGCGCTCGCGGCCACCGATGCGCTCGCGCTCGTCGACCGCCCGATCGACGAGCTCAGCGGCGGCCAGCGGCAGCGCGTGTGGATCGCCATGGCGCTCGCCCAGCAGCCGCGCATCCTGCTGCTCGACGAGCCCACGAGCGCGCTCGACGTGGCCCACCAGGTCGAGGTGCTCGACGTGCTGCGCGCCGAGGCCGCGCTCGGTATAACCGTCGTGATCGTGCTGCACGACCTGACGCTCGCGGCGCGCTACGCCGACGAGCTCGTCGTGCTCGCGGGCGGGCGGGTCGTCGCGCAGGGCGCGCCGAGCGCGGTGCTGACGGCCGAGACCGTGCACACCGCGTTCGGCGTCGAGGCGCGCATTCTCATCGACCCCGACACGGATCGCCCGGTCGTGCTGCCGCGGGCGGGGTCTCGAGGCCGCGTTAAGTTAGGTTAGGCTAACCTTACTGTTGGGCGACCTCGCCCGAGCATCCCGCCCGCACCGAACCGCAAGGAGCCCCCTCGTGACACCGCTTCGCAGCGCCGCCCTCATCGCCGCGCTCGCCCTCACCGCCCTCACCGGATGCGCCGCCACCGCGCCCGAGACCGCCGAGTCGGCCGCAACCGACGGGGCGTTCCCCGTCACCATCGAGCACGCCTTCGGCGAAACCGTCATCCCCGAGCAGCCCGAGCGCGTCGCCACGTGGGGCTGGAGCACCGCCGACGCCGTCATCGCGCTCGGCGTGACGCCCGTGGCCATGCCGTTCCAGGCCTACGGCGGCGACGAGCAGGGCGTGCTGCCGTGGGTGCGCGAGGCGCTCGACGAGTCGGGGGCCGCGACCCCGATCATCCTCACCAACACCGGGGAGGACATCCCGTATGAGGAGATCGCCGCCGCCGCGCCCGACGTGATTCTCGCCCAGTACAGCGGCATCACGCAGGAGCAGTACGACACCCTCAGCGCGATCGCCCCGACTGTCGCCTACCCCGACCAGCCGTGGACGACGCCGTGGCGCGACGTCATCAGCATCACCGGCACCGCCCTCGGACTCGAGGCCGAGGCCGATGCGGTGCTCGCGGGCATCGACGCCGAGCTCGCCGAGGCCGCCGCAGCGCACCCCGAGTTCGCCGGACTCACGCTCGCGACCGCGTGGGACGTCGGCGGGGTGTTCTACGTCTACGCCGACGAAGACCCGCGCGTCGAGTTCATGCTCGACCTCGGCTTCGTCAACGCCCCCGCGGTCGACGCGCTCGACACCGATGAATCGCCGTTCTACTTCACGCTCAGCTACGAGCGCGTCACCGAGCTCGAGAGCGACGTGCTCGTCGTCTACGGCAACAGCGACGACGAGGTGCGCGCCGTGACCGAGGGCGGTTACGCGCAGGCGCTGCCCGCGATCGAGCAGGGCGCGGTTGCCGAGCTCGTGGGCGTCGAGTTCATCGCCGCCGTCTCGCCGCCGAGCGCGCTCTCGCTCACGTGGGGACTCGACGAGGTCGTGGCGCAGCTCGCCGAGGCGGTCGCCGCCCGCGGTTAGGGGCGCGCCGCCGCCGCGGCGGCGCGGGCTGCGGGCC
>NZ_JBKBLF010000002.1:0-167593 GCF_046296455.1 Microcella sp. | reverse complement strand
CTTGGCCGCATCGAGCAGCGGACGCAGTTCCTTGGGGTCGAGCCCGTCGAGCACCTGCCCGCTGAAATTGACGCCCGCGATAGCTTCATCCGCAGGCGCCGCCGCCCCGCCGGTGCCGCCGCCGCCCAAGGCCAGTGCCTTCTTGGCTTCGGCCAGCTCCTTTTCGAGCCGCTTGCGCTCGTCCATTAGCGCAGCGAGCCGCGCGGGCACTTCCTCCGGCGTTGCGCGGATCACGCTGGCCGCCGTCTTCAAGGCTTCCTCGCGCGCGACGAGCCACTGGCGCGCGAGCTCGGCCATCGGCAGCACCTCGGGCCCGCCGAGGTCGTCGACCCGCCCGTTCGCGGGCTCCGCGCCGACGAGCGACGCGAGCCGCACCGCGACGGCGCGCGTGTCGATCGGCTGAAACGGCACGTCGACAGTGATCACCTTCGGCAGCCGCCGCTGCGCGCGGAAGGCTCCGGCGACGAAGTCGTGGAACTGCGTCGCGCGCAGGATCGTGAACGGCACGCCCGACCCGCCGACGAGCTCTTCGCACGTGAGCTTCTAGCGGTAGTAGCCGAGCGGCACGGCGTCGACGCCGACGATCGACAGGTACACGATGTGCCGCGCACCGGCGGAACGGGCAGCATGCAGGAGGTTCTGCGTCGCGCGAGCATCCGACCGCCGGTTCGTCGCGAGGTGCAGCACGGTCTCGACGCCCGCGAGCGCTGCGGGCAGCCCGGCGCCCGAATGCAGGTCGGCGACGACGTGCCCGGGCCCGGGGCGACGGCTCAGGATGCGCGGCTCGTGCCCGCCCGCGCGCAGCGCCTCGACGGTGGGGCGGCCCAGGGTTCCGGTGCCGCCCGTGATGAGAAGAGTCACGCCCGTATCCTGCCGCAGTCGTTGGGCTGCCCGCACCCCGCCGAGCAGCATCTCCACAATTCAGGAAGAACGTCGTGACGGGATACCTGCCGAGGCGCGCGTCGGCGTGTCGCGGCCGGCTCGTCCCGCGCGCTCCTGAATTGTGGAGACCCGGCCGGGCCGGGCGGCTTGGCTACCCGCGCCGCTGGCTCGCGCCGGGGATGGGGGAGCGGCGGCGCGCGCGCGGCTCCGAGCCGACCACCGGGATCGACGAGGTCGTCGGGTGCAGGTGGATCACCCCGGTCGCCGTCGTGACCGTGCGCCCGCGGTCGGCCGCGGCATCGTCGTCGCGCCGCCCGCGCTTGGGCAGGGCGGGCAGCTTGGGCAGGCGCGTGATCGCGCGCTGCTCGGGCAGGCTCCAGCCGAACAGCACCGAGGCCACGCGCACGCCGAACGTGATGGCCACGCCGATCGCACCCGCGACGAGCACGTCGACGTCGAGGGCGAGCAGCACAGCGATCGTGCCCGAGCCGGCGGCCGCGGCGACGGCGTAGAGCGACCCGACGTGCATGAGCGCGATCGGCAGGTTCAGCAGCAGGTCGCGCAGGATCGACCCGCCGACCGCGGCGAGCACGCCCACGAACACGGCGGCGACCTCGGGCAGGCCGAGCGCGAGCGCCTTGGTCGTGCCGATCGCGCCGAAGAGGCCGATGGTGAGGGCATCCAGCACCGTGATGAAGCGGTTGAGGCGCGAGAAGACGCGCTCGAGCAGCATGCCGAGCAGGGCGGCCGCGGTGGCGACGACGACGTACCAGTTCGACTGCAGGGGCGCGAGCGGCACGTCGAGCAGCAGGTCGCGCAGCAGACCGCCGCCGAACCCGACGACGATGCCGATGATCGCCACGCCGAGCCAGTCGAGCCGCCGGTCGCGGAACTGCGCCGCGAACAGCGCGCCCTGCAGCGCGCCGATTCCGACCGCGAGCAGGTCGACCCAGAGGGGGATCACGAAGAGGTCGTCCACAGCCCCATTCTGGTGGGTGGATGCTCTGCGCCCGTGACGCGGGGCCTCCGTGTTCGTGTCACCCGCACCCGAAGTGCTAGACTCGGTTCAGGTCAGCATGACTGTTACACGGGGTTGCGAGCGGAAGGAGCATCCATGACCACGACGATCGGCCTGGGGCTCGCCGTCTCGACCGTCATCTTTGCGCTGCGGGCCGACGCGACCGGCGCACCGAGCGTCTGGCTGCCGCTCGTGCGGCGCACGCGCGACCCCTACCTCGACAGCTGGGCGCTGCCCGGCGGCATGGTGCGCGTCGACGAGAGCCTCGAGGGCGCGGCGCGCCGCAACCTCGGCGAGACGACGCGCCTCGAGCCCACCTACCTCGAGCAGCTCTATGCCTTCGGCGACGTCGACCGCTCGCCCGACCAGCGCTTGGTCTCGATCGTCTACTGGGCGCTCGTGCGTCCCGACGAGGCCGAGCGGGTGACCCTCGGCGAGAACGTGCGGTGGTTCGCCGCCGATGAGCTGCCCGACCTCGCCTTCGACCACAACCTCATCGTCGACTACGCCCTCTGGCGGCTACGCACCAAGATGGAGTACTCGCGCATCGCGCACGCCTTCCTCGGCCCGCGGTTCACGCTCGCCGAGCTGCGCGAGGTGTACGAGGCCGTGCTGCGCAAGCCGCTCGACCCCGCGAACTTCCGCCGTCAGATGGAGACGAGCGGCGTCATCGAGCCCACGGGCGAGGTCGTCACGGGCGGCCGCCACCGCCCGCCGCGCCTCTACCGCTACACCGGCGCCGTCGACCTCGTCGACGCCGGCCCCCTGAGCCGTCGCGCCGCCGCCGCGGCCCGGCCCGACACGAGGATCCCCGCATGACCACGATCGACGCCAGCGTCGCCACGACCATCCGCCTGATCACGAACGGCCAGGCTCCGGGCGAGACCTGCACGCCCGAGCTCGACGAGGGCCCGTGGCAGTTCGACCCGATCCCCGGGTACGGCCCCGGCTCGTCCATGCACGACGTCATCCCCACCGGCTCGCCGCGCCAGGCCGCCCTGCCCGAGCAGTACCAGGTGGCCTCGAACGACGAGCTGCACGCCCGCATCCGCGCCGCGAAAGAGGCCCTCGGCGACCGCCTCGTCATTCTCGGCCACTTCTACCAGCGCGACGAGGTCGTGCAGCACGCCGACTTCCTCGGCGACTCGTTCCAGCTCGCCAACGCCGCACTGACCAAGCCCGACGCCGAGTACATCGTCTTCTGCGGCGTGCACTTCATGGCCGAGACGGCTGACATTCTGGCCCGCGATTCGCAGACGGTGATCCTGCCGAATCTGGCCGCGGGATGCTCGATGGCCGATATGGCCGACATCGACTCGGTGCAAGCGGCGTGGGACGAGCTGCTCTCCGTCTACGGGGCCGAGCCCGACGCCGAGGGGCGCGCGCCGATCATCCCCGTCACCTACATGAACTCCTCCGCCGCGCTCAAGGCGTTCTGCGGAGCCAACGGCGGCATCGTGTGCACCTCCTCGAACGCCAAGACGGTGCTCGAGTGGGCCTTCGAGCGGGGGCAGCGCGTGCTGTTCTTCCCCGACCAGCACCTCGGCCGCAATACCGCCAAGGCGATGGGCGTGCCGCTCGAGCAGATGCCGATGTGGAACCCGCGCAAGCCGCTCGGCGGCTCGACGGCTCAGCAGTTGCTCGATGCTCGCGTCGTGCTCTGGCACGGCTTCTGCAGCGTGCACAAGCGCTTCACGGTCGCGCAGATCGAGTCCGCGCGCTCGCAGTACCCGGATGTGCGGGTCGTCGTGCACCCGGAGTGCCCCATGGAGGTCGTGGACGCGGCCGACGAGGCGGGCTCGACCGACTACATCCGGCGCGCCGTCGCGGGGGCGACGGAGCCGACGACGTTCGCCATCGGCACCGAGGTCAACATGGTGAACCGGCTCGCGGCCGAGTACCCGCAGCACACGATCTTCTGCCTCGACCCCGTCATCTGCCCGTGCTCGACGATGTACCGCATCCACCCCGGCTACCTCGCCTGGGTGCTCGAAGAGCTCGTCGCGGGCCGCGTCGTCAACGAGATCGTCGTCGACGCGGGTGTGCAGGCCGACGCCAAGCTCGCGCTCGAGCGCATGCTCGCGGCCAAGCCGCGGGACTGACCCGTGGCCCACATCCTCGTCATCGGCAGCGGCATGGCCGGCCTCGTCGCCGCTCTGCGGGCCGCCCGCCGGCACGACGTCACGATCGTCACGAAAGACGTGCTCACGGCCGGCTCGACCGCCTGGGCGCAGGGCGGCATCGCGGCCGCCGTCTTCCCCGACGACTCGGCGGCGCTTCACGCGCGCGACACGCTCATCGCCGGGGCCGGGCTGAGCGATCCTGCCGCCGTCGACGTGCTCTGCACCGAGGGGCCCGCCCGGGTGCACGACCTCGTCGCCCTCGGGGTGGCCTTCGACCCGGCCGAGGGCGCCGTCGCACCCTTCGACGAGGTGAGCGACTGGGCTCGCGGGCTCGAGGCCGCCCACTCGGTCGCCCGCGTGCTGCACGCGGGCGGGGATGCGACGGGGCGCGTGATCGAGACGGCCCTGGCCGCCGCCGTGCGCGAGGGGCGCATCCGGGCCCGAGAATTCGCGCGCGCGACCTCGCTCATCATGCGCGACGGCGCGATCGCGGGTGCGGTCGTCGAGGGGCCGGAGGGTGTCGCCGAGGTCGCGGCCGACGCCGTGATCCTCGCGACGGGCGGTAACGGGCGGCTCTACCGCCACACGACCAATCCGCCGGTGTCGACGGGCGACGGCGTGATCCTCGCCTATGCGGCCGGGGCGGCGATCGCCGACCTCGAGTTCGTGCAGTTCCACCCGACCGTGCTCGCCGGGGGCGGGCTCGTCTCCGAGGCCGTGCGCGGCGAGGGGGCGACGCTGCTCGACGCCGAAGGCCGCCGCTTCATGCTCGACGTCGACCCGCGTGCCGAGCTCGCGCCGCGCGACATCGTGGCGCGCGCGATCGCCCGCCAGATGCGGGCGCAGGATGGCCGGCCGGTGCTGCTCGACGCGACGATGCTCGGCGCCGCCGTGCTCGCCGAGCGCTTCCCGACGATCGACGCACTCGTGCGCGCGACCGGCGTCGACTGGGCGCGTGAACCGGTGCCTGTGACGCCCGCGGCGCACTACGCGATGGGCGGCGCCCTCACCGACATGGATGGCCGCACGACGGTGCCGGGCCTGTTCGCTGTGGGCGAAACCGGGTCGACGGGCGTGCACGGGGCCAACCGCCTCGCGTCCAACTCGCTGCTCGAGGCCCTCGTCGTGGGCTGGCGCGCGGGCGACGCCGTCGGGGCCGCGGGCTCGGTGCCGGCGCTGCCCCTGCCCGCCCTAAGCGACACGGGCTCCACGTCGACCTCCACAATTCAGGAGTCGCCGTATGGCGGCGAGCTCGACACCCCCGTGTCGCTCGTGCGCGAGATCGCGGCCGACGCCCTCGCAGACGGAACAGTCGCGTGGAGTGCTGACCGCATCCGTGATCGCGCCTGGGAGGCGCTCGGGCTTGAACGGAACGGCGACGAGATGGCCGATTTCGCCCGAGAACTCGAGGATGCTCGCCCCGCCGACGACGAAGCCCGCTCGCTGCTGCCGCTCGCGCGATTGACCGCCGCCGCTGCGCTCACCCGCACCGAGTCGCGTGGCGCACACTGGCGCGACGACTTTCCTGACACCGACCCCGCGCAGCGCGTGCGGCGTGTCGTCGTGCGCCCCGCATCCGATTCTCCTGAATTGTGGAGATCGGATGCCCGCGCGGAGGTGTCGGCATGAGCGACGAGGTGCACGGCGCTACGCTCGCGGCCATCACGGCCATCGTCGACCGCGCGCTCGACGAAGACGCGCCCTGGGGTGACGCCACGAGCGAGGCGGCGATCCCTTCGACGGCAACCGCCGCGGCTCGAGTGGTCAGCCGCGTCGACGGCGTGTTCGCCGGCGGCTTGCCCCTTGAGCTCGCGTTCACGCGCGTCGACCCGACCCTCGTCGTCGAGCGCCACACCGTCGACGGCGACCCGCTCGCACCAGGCACGGCCATCGCGACGATCACGGGCTCGGCGCGCAGCATCTTGCGGGGCGAGCGGGTAGCGCTCAACCTCTCCCAACGGTTGAGCGGCATCGCGACGCTGACCCGCAGCTACGTCAAGGCGGTCGCGCACACGAACGCGCGCATTGTCGACACCCGCAAGACCACGCCGGGGCTTCGCGTGCTCGAGAAGTCTGCCGTGCGCGCGGGCGGTGGGCACAATCACCGACACTCGCTCAGCGACGCGGTGATGCTGAAAGACAACCATCTTGCCGTGCTCGGGGCGCACGGCTTTGGCCTCACCGAGGCGATTCGCATCGTGCGTGCGCGCATCCCGCACACGATGCACCTCGAAGTCGAGGTCGATCATCTCGCCCAGCTCGAAGCGGTGCTCGCCGCAGAGCCCGACACGATCATGCTCGACAACTTCAGCCTCGGCGACCTGCGGGCGGGGGTGGCGATTATCGCCGGCCGTGCCACGGTCGAAGCGAGCGGCGGCGTGACGCTCGACACCGTGCGCGCGATCGCCGAGACCGGCGTCGATGTCATTTCGGTGGGGGCGCTTACCCACAGCGCGCCTGCTCTCGACCTCGGGCTCGACATCGTGATCACGGCCGAGCCGGGCGGCGCTGCCGGCGGCGAGCGCTAGAGAGCATCCGTGACTCTGATCGATCTCGACCAGGCGGCGACCACGTCGGTGCGCCGCGAGGTGCTCGAGGCGATGTGGCCGTGGCTCACGGGAGAACACGGCAACCCCTCGTCGACGCACTCACTCGGCAAGCGCGCCGCCGGTGCGCTCGCGGACGCCCGCGCGCGCATCGCCCGCATCGCCGGCGTGCGCCCGGCGCAGGTCGTGCTCACGAGCGGCGGCACCGAGAGCGACAACCTCGCCGTCATCGGCCTCACCCTGGCGGCGATCGCGCGAGGCCGCGACCGGCACGTGCTCGTCAGCGCCATCGAGCACGAGGCCGTGCTCGAGTCGGCCGCGTACCTCGAGCGCTGGCACGGCGTCGAGGTGACGCGCATCCCGGTCGACACCGACGGCGTGGTGGATGCTCACGCAGCGCTCGCCGCCCTCCGACCCGGTACGGCGCTCGTGAGCGTGCAGGCCGCCAACAACGAAGTCGGAACCCTCCAGCCGCTCGACGCCGTGCTCTCGGCCGCGCGCACCGTGGGTGCCCTCGTGCACACCGACGCCGTGCAGTACGCCGGCTGGTACCCCCTCGCGGGGCTCGCCGCGCTCGACGCCGTGACGATCTCGGGCCACAAGCTCGGCGCCCCGAAGGGGGTCGGCGCGCTGCTGCTGCCGACGGGCGCGGCGATCGAGCCGCTCATCCACGGCGGAGGGCAGGAGCGCGACCGCCGCTCGGGCACCGAGAACGTGGCGGGGGCCGTGGGGCTCGCCGTCGCCCTCGAGCTCGCGGAGGCCGAGCGCGAGGCGCATCCGCTCGGCGCGCTCGAGGCCCGGCGCGATGCCTTCATCGCCGAGGTGCTCGAGAGCGTGCCGGGCGCGCAGCTGACCGGCCACGCCGCTCGGCGGCTGCCATGCCACGCCTCCTTCGTCGTGCCCGGCATCGGCGGCGAACCGTTGCTCATCGCGCTCGACGACCGCGGCATCCTCGCCTCGAGCGGCTCGGCGTGCGCGGCCGGCCGCGACGAGCCCTCGCCCGTGCTGCTCGCGATGGGCTACGATCCCGACACCGCACGAACCGCGGTGCGCTTCAGCTGGGGCGTCTCCACAATTCAGGAGTCGCTCGACACCGCAGCGCGTGAGCTCGCGGAATCAGCGGCCTCGCTGCGCGGGTTGGGCTGAGCATCCGCCGAAACTCCTGAATAGTGGAGACGGGCGCCCGGCGAGACGGGCGCCCGAATCGCGGATGCCCGCCGCGCCGCCGGGCCCGTTCGCACCCGCGCGCGCGATACTGGAGCAGTGCCGACCTACCGTGACGAGATCGTCGTGCTGCGCACCCACAAGCTGGGCGAAGCCGACCGCATCGTCACGATGCTCAGCCGCAATCACGGCAAGATCCGCGCCGTGGCCAAGGGCGTGCGGCGCACGGCGAGCAAGTTCGGCGCTCGGCTCGAGCCCTTCATGGTCGCCGATGTGCAGCTCTACGCGGGCCGCAGCCTCGACATCGTGCAGCAGGCCGAGAGCCTCGGCTCGTACGGCGCCGAGATCTCGGCCGATTACGGCAGTTACACGGCGGCCAACGTCATGGTCGAGACGGCCGACCGCGTCACGGGCGACGACGGCGGGGGAGTGCAGCAGTACCTGCTGCTGGTCGGCGCGCTGCGCTCGCTGGCCCGCGGCGAGCATCCACCCGGTCTGACGCTCGACAGCTACCTGCTGCGGTCGCTGTCGATCGCGGGATGGGCGCCGACCTTCGGCGACTGCGCCGTGACCGGCGCGCCCGGCCCCCACAGCGCGTTCGTGGTGCAGCTGGGAGGCATGGTGGCCGACGAGGTCGCCCCGCCCGGCGCCCCGCGCGTGAGCACCGAGACCCGCGAGCTGCTGGCCGCCCTGCTCACGGGCGACTGGCAGACGGCCGAGGCGGCCAGCGAGCGCGCGCGGGCGCAGGCGAACGGCATCGTCGCGGCCTACGCGCAGTTCCACCTCGAGCGCGGGCTGCGCTCGCTGCCCCACGTCGATCGCCACGACGCGCGGTACGACGAGCGCGAAGCGGAGCGCGAGGCCGACCGCGACCTCGCCCACGCCGCCGCGGCGGCCTCCACAATTCAGGAGTCGGCGTGAGCAAGCAGCCGCGACACGCCGAGCCGCTGCGTCCGATCGACTGGACGGGTGAGCATCCTCCTGAATTGCGGAGAGAACTCGTGCCGCAGCACGTCGCCATCGTCATGGACGGCAACGGTCGCTGGGCCAACCGCCAGGGCCTCACGCGCGTCGAGGGCCACCGCGCGGGCGAGGCGAGCCTGCTCGACGTCGTCGCCGGCGCCGTGCAGATCGGCGTGCAGCACCTCAGCGTCTACGCCTTCAGCACCGAGAACTGGAGCCGCAGCCCCGACGAGGTGCGCTTTCTCATGGGCTTCAACCGCGAGGTGCTGCGCCGCCGCCGCGACCAGCTCGACGCCTGGAACGTGCGCATCCGCTGGGCGGGTCGCCGCCCGCGGCTGTGGCGCAGCGTCATCAGCGAGCTCGAAGAGGCGCAGGCCCGCACGGCCGGCAACACCGGGCTCACGCTGACGATGTGCGTCAACTACGGCGGCCGCGTCGAACTGGTGGATGCCGTGCGCGCCCTCGCCGCCGACGTCAAGGCCGGTCGTGTCGACCCCGCGCGCATCACCGAGCGCTCGATCGCGAAGCACCTCTACGAGCCCGACCAGCCCGACGTCGATCTCTTCGTGCGGTCGAGCGGCGAGCAGCGCACGAGCAACTTTCTGCTCTGGCAGAGCGCCTACGCCGAGATGGTGTTCCTCAACACGCTCTGGCCCGACTTCCGGCGCCGACACCTGTGGGACGCCATCGAAGACTTCGCGCGCCGCGACCGCCGCTTCGGCGGGGCGGTGGATGCTCCCTCCGCGTAGCCCTCGCGTCGAGCCGCACCACCCGCGGTTACTAGACTTCTCGGCATTGCGTTACTCGGCGCCGGGCATCCAGCTCGGCCAGAATTGGAGACCTCCCCGTGGCTGCCCCCTCTCGGCTCGACAACGTCATCGCGCTCGCCAAGCGGCGCGGCTTCGTCTTTCAGGCCGGTGAGATCTACGGCGGTTCGCGCTCTGCCTGGGACTACGGACCCCTCGGCGTCGAGCTGAAGGAGAACATCAAGCGCCAGTGGTGGCGCGCGATGGTCACGCGCCGCGACGACGTCGTCGGGCTCGACTCGAGCGTCATCCTGCCCCGCCGCGTGTGGGAGGCCTCCGGCCACGTCGAGGTCTTCAGCGACCCGCTCGTCGAGTGCCTCAGCTGCCACAAGCGCTACCGGGCCGACCACCTGGAAGAGGAGTACGAGGAGAAGAAGGGCCGCGCGCCCGAGAACGGCCTCGCCGACATCGTGTGCGTCAATTGCGGCACGCGCGGGCAGTGGACCGAGCCCAAGGAGTTCTCGGGCCTGCTCAAGACCTACCTCGGCCCGGTCGAAGAAGAATCCGGGATGCACTACCTGCGCCCCGAGACCGCCCAGGGCATCTTCGTCAACTTCGCGAACGTGCTCAACGCCTCGCGCATGAAGCCCCCGTTCGGCATCGGCCAGATCGGCAAGTCGTTCCGCAACGAGATCACGCCGGGCAACTTCATCTTCCGCACGCGCGAGTTCGAGCAGATGGAGATGGAGTTCTTCGTCGAGCCCGGCACCGACGAGGAATGGCACCAGTACTGGATCGACACGCGGCTCGCCTGGTACACCGATCTCGGCATCAACCCTGAGAACCTGCGGCTGTACGAGCACGCGCAGGAGAAGCTCTCGCACTACTCCAAGCGCACCGTCGACATCGAGTACCGCTTCGGCTTCACGGGCTCGGAGTTCGGCGAGCTCGAGGGCATCGCCAACCGAACCGACTTCGACCTCAAGACCCACAGCGAGCACTCGGGCGTCGACCTCTCGTACTTCGACCAGAGCAAAGAGGAACGCTGGGTGCCATACGTCATCGAGCCCGCCGCCGGCCTCACGCGCTCGCTCATGGCCTTCCTCGTCGACGCGTACTTCGAAGACGAGGCTCCCAACACGAAGGGCGGCGTCGACAAGCGCACCGTGTTGCGCCTCGACCGGCGCCTCGCTCCCATCAAGGCCGCGGTGCTGCCGCTCTCGCGCAACGAGCAGCTCTCGCCCGTGGCGCGCGAGCTCGCCGACCGCCTGCGCCAGCACTGGAACGTCGACTTCGACGACGCGGGCGCGATCGGCCGCCGCTACCGCCGTCAAGACGAGATCGGCACGCCCTTCTGCGTCACGGTCGACTTCGACACCCTCGACGACCAGGCCGTCACGGTGCGCGAGCGCGACACCATGGCGCAAGAGCGCATCCCGCTCGACAAGCTCGAGGCGTACCTCGCCGGCGAGCTGCTCGGCTCCTAGCCACGCGGCCTAGTCCGCTCGCCCCAGGCCGCGCACGCCTCGAGGCCGCGTATCCCCGCGACCCGCGCCGGTCTCCACAATTCAGGAGTCGCGGCGCGCGGGAGGGCATCCACGGGGCCCTGTCGGCGTGTCGGCGCCCCTCGTCGTCGCTGACTCCTGAATTGTGGAGGCGCGCCGGGGCCGGGGGTCCCTCACACGGGGCGAGCGCGGGGTGTCGGCCTCTGGGCGTCGAGCTCACCGGGCGGGTCGCGCGCGGCCGGGGCATCCTGCGGCGATGGATGCTGCGCACCTCGTCGCCCGCCACGGCGGCGCTCTCGACCGACGCCGGCTGCACGAGCTCGGCGCTACCGACCACGATCTGCGCCGAGCGCTGAGGGCCGGATCGCTCAACCGCCCCCGTCGGGGCTGGTACTCCAGCTGGGGTGAGCGCGATCCGCGTTTCCGGGCCATGCGTGTCGGCGGGCGTCTCACGGGAATCAGCGCCATCGCCGCGCTCGGCTGCTGGGTGCTCGGCCGCCGCCCGCTGCACGTCGCCGTGCCCGTCAACGCCGCACGGCTGCGCAGCCAGTGGCGCCGCGACATCCGGCGGGCGGATACTCACGACGACGGTGCCGTCGTGCACTGGGTGGCGCTGGCGCACGATCGGGGTTCCACGACCGGCATCGTCGACCTCCCCGAGGCGGTCGAGCTCGTCTGCCGCACCGAGACCGCCGAGCAAGCGATCGCCGTGCTCGACTGGGTGCGCCGCACGGGCCAGCTCGATCGCATCGAGCTCGCCGCGCTGCGCGAACGGCTGGGGCCGCTGCGCTGGCTCGTCGATGCGAGCGTCGACAACTGCGACTCGCTGCCCGAGAGCTTCGCGCGTACGCGACTGCGCGCCGCGGGGGTGCAGGTCAGCACGCAGGTCGGGTTCACTGACGGGCTCGAGCACATCGACCTCGTGCTCGAGGGCGCCGTGGCCGTCGAGGTCGACGGCGATGAGCATCACCGCGAGCGGTTCGAGGTCGACCGTGCGCGCGACCTGGCGATCACGCGGGTCGGGCTGCACGCGGTGCGGCCGAGCGCCCGGCAGGTCTTCACCCGCTGGCCCGCGGTACAGGCGGCTCTCGTGCGCGCGCTGCGCGAGCGCGGCATCCTCGTCGATCTCCACAATTCAGGAGTCGCGCAGGTCGGAAGGCCCGCGACACGCCGTGAGAGCGCGCCCCCGGGCCTGCAACCCGGCACGACTCCTGAATTGTGGAGACGAGCCCGCCGCGGCGCCCCGGGAATACCCCCGGGCGGGCCGTGTTGACCTCAGTGTGAGCAACCCCATCGATGTGCAGATCTGGTCCGACGTGCAGTGCCCCTGGTGCTACATCGGCAAGCGCAAGTTCGAGGCCGCCGTCGCGCAGTTCGACGGCGAGGTGACGGTCACCTACCGCAGCTTCGAGCTCGCGCCCGACACACCGGTCGACTTCGAAGGCACGCCCATCGACTACCTCAGCCAGCGCAAGGGCGTCACGCCCGAGCAGGCGCAGATGATGGTCGACCGCGTGAGCGGCATCGCCGAGTCGGTCGGCCTCGAGTACCACTACGACCGCATCCACCAGACCAACACGGTGCTCGCGCACGAGCTGCTGCACTTCGCGAAGGCGCACGGCAAGCAGGTCGAGCTCAAAGAGCGCCTGCTGCGCGCCTACTTCACCGAAGGCCGCCACATCGGCCGTGCCGGTGAGCTCGCCGAACTGGCCGGCGAGATCGGCCTCGACGCGAGCGCCGCGGCCACCGCCCTTGCCGAGCACGCCTACCTGCCGGACGTGAAGGCCGACATGGCGCAAGCGGTCGCGTACGGCATCCAGGGCGTGCCGTTCTTCGTCATCGACGACCGCTACGGCATCTCGGGTGCGCAAGAGACCGCGACATTCGTGGCCGCGCTGCAGCAGGCCGCGGCCGAGCGCGAGTCGACCCCCGTCGAGGCATCATGACGATGGATGCTGCGCCGAAGCCCTTCGCCATGCTCGGCGACCCCGCCGCCGAGGCCTGCGAGGGCGACGCCTGCCTGATCCCCGCGCATCCGACCCCCTCGGGCTTCTCCACAATTCAGGAGTAGCCGCCTCGCCAGCCGCCCGACACGCCGTGCGAGCGCTCCCACGGCGGCATCGACCCGCGTGACTCCTGAATTGTGGAGATGCGCGGGCGGGGCGCGGCGGCTCGGCGAGCCAGGGCTCAGCGGGGCGCGAGGGGCTCGCTGATGTCGGCGACGACGGCGCCGAGGGCGGTGAGCAACTCATCAGCGGAGACGAAGAGCGAGTATCCGTGCTCGCCCGCGCCCATCGAGACGCGCCGCCCGACCATGCCCGCATCGGCATACACGGGCCACGCGGTCGTCGAGCCGAGTGGCGTGATGGTGCCGCGCTCGTAGCCGGTGGCCTGCAACGCGAGCTCGGGCGAGGGTAGCTGCAGCTTGTTGACGCCGACGAGCGCGCGCAGCTTCGGCCACGAGATCTGCCGGTCGCCGGGGATGAGCGCGAAGAGGTAGGTGTCATCGCTGCGCTTCACGACGAGCGATTTCACGATGTCGGCCGGGGTGATGCCGAGAATCTCGGCGGCCTCCTCGAGCGACGAGGCCCGCATCCGCTCGATGAATTCGACCGCCAGTCCGCGGGCCGCGGCGTCCGCCGCCACCCGCTCGCGTCCGCCCTGCGTCATGCCCCTACCCTCCGCGTTCTAGGCTGAGCCCATGAGCAACGGCGCACCCCTGAGAGCGGGCATCATCGGCTTCGGACTCGCGGGTCGAGTCTTCCACGCCCCCTTCCTCGCCACGAATCCGGCGTTCACGATCGCGGCGATCGCGACGAGCGACGAGGCCCGTGCCGCGCAGGCGCGAGCGGCGCATCCGGGCGCCGAGATCCAGACGACGGATGCCCTGCTCGCGCAGGCCGCCGACCTCGACCTCGTCGTGCTCGCGTCGCCGCCGCACGTTCACCGCGAGCAAGCCGTGGCGGCACTCGAGGCCGGAGCCGCCGTCGTCATCGACAAGCCCTTCGTGCCGACCGTCGCAGATGCCGAGGTGATCATCGCCGCCGCCGAGAAGGCCGGTCGCCCGGTCACGGTGTTTCAGAACCGCCGGTGGGACGGCGACTTTCGCACAGTCACGCGCCTCGTGCAGAGTGGCGCGATCGGCACCGTGCACCGTTTCGAGTCGACCTTTGAGCGCTTCGGTGCCCCCAAGCGCGATCAGTGGCAAGGCCAGATCAGCGCAGCGCAGGGCGGCGGCATTCTCTTCGATCTCGGCAGCCACCTCATCGACCAGGCGCTCACCCTGTTCGGCCCCGCGACGCTCGAGGTCGCTGAGCTTCGGGCTGTGCGCGAAGGGCTCGGCAGCGAAGACGATGCGTTCGTCTCGCTGCGGCACGAGATCGGGGTGCGCAGCCACCTCACGATGAGCCGGGTCGCGGCGCAGAGCGGGCCGCGGTTCCGTGTGCTCGGCGATGTGAGCGGCTACAGCGTCTACGGCCTCGACGGGCAGGAGCCCGACCTCAAGGTGGGCCGCTGGCCGGGTGCCGAGGGCTACGGTGAGACCCCGAAGGCGCAGTGGGGCGTGCTCGGCGTCGACAACGGCGAACAACCGCTCGTGCCCGTGCCCACCGAGGCGGGCGGCTACCCCGACTTCTACGCGCTGGTCGCGGCGAGCATCCGCGACGGTGCCCCGGTTCCGGTCGATGCCCGCCACGCCCTCGAGACCGTGCGCATCATCGAGCAGGCGCACGCGCTCGCAGCCCGCTGAGCCCGGGTGTCGGCGCTGACAGCGCATCACGGCGCGACCTGGGACACTAGAGCCACCATGTCGACCGCCACGCTGCCCTCACTGCCTCAGGCCGCGCCGCTCAGCATCGGCCCGATCCCGCTGAGCGTGCCCGTCGTGCTCGCGCCCATGGCGGGCATCACGAACACGGCGTTCCGGCGGCTGTGCCGCGAATACGGCGCGGGGCTCTACGTGAGCGAGATGATCACGAGCCGCGCGCTGGTCGAGCGCACCCCCGAGAGTCTGCGCCTCATCAGGCACCACGAGAGCGAGACGGTGCGCAGCATCCAGCTCTACAGCGTCGACCCCACCACGGCGGGCGAGGCGGCGGCTTTTCTCGCGGGTGAGGGTCTCGCCGACCACATCGACATGAACTTCGGATGCCCCGTTCCCAAGGTCACGAAGAAGGGCGGGGGAGCCGCCCTGCCCTGGAAGCTGAACCACTTCAGGAACGTCGTCGAGGCGACCGTGAAGGCTGCCGGCGACATTCCCGTGACGGTCAAGATGCGTAAGGGCATCGACGCCGACCACTTGACCTACCTCGAGGCCGGCAAGGCCGCTGAGGGCGCGGGGGTCGCGGCTGTCGCCCTGCACGCGCGCACGGCCGCCGACTTCTACTCGGGCAACGCCGACTGGGACGCGATCGGAACGCTCAAGGAGACGATCTCGAGCATCCCCGTGCTCGGCAACGGCGACATCTGGTCGGCGCAGGATGCTCTGCGCATGGTCGAGCAGTCGGGCTGCGACGGCATCGTGGTTGGGCGCGGCTGCCTGGGGCGTCCGTGGCTCTTCGGCGACCTCTCGGCCGCGTTCAGGGGTGAAGAGCACAAGGCCATGCCGGGTCTCGGTGAGGTCGCCGACGCCTTCCGCCGGCACGCCGAGCTGCTCGTCGAGTTCTTCGACGACGAGGCGAAGGCCTGCCGCGACATCCGCAAGCACGTGGCCTGGTACTTCAAGGGCTACGCGGTCGGCGGCGAGCTGCGCGCGCGCCTCGCCGCGGTCGAGAGCCTGCAGCACATGGACGACCTGCTCGGCGAGCTCGACCGCGACGCCCCCTACCCGGGCGAAGCGGCCGAGGGCCAACGCGGCCGTGCCGGCACCCCGAAGAAGCCCGCCCTGCCCGACCGCTGGCTCGAGAGCCGCGAGCTGACCGGTGCGAGCCGCGCCGAAGTGACCGCTGCCGAGCTGCACCACTCGGGCGGCTGAGCGTGCACGACGACCTCACGCCGGGCTACGGCCCGGCCGATGCCGATCGCTGGCTGCCCGAGCAGCACAGCAGTCGCCGCAGCGACTTCGCGCGCGACCGCGGCCGCCTGCTGCACTCGAGCGCCCTGCGCCGTCTCGCCGCCAAGACCCAGGTGCTGAGTCCCACGGCCGGCCTCGATTTCGCCCGCAACCGCCTGACCCACTCGCTCGAGGTCGCGCAGGTGGGACGCGAGCTCGCGACGAGTCTGGGCCTCGACCCCGATGTCGTCGACACGGCGTGCCTCGCCCACGACCTGGGCCACCCGCCCTTCGGGCACAACGGCGAGCGCGCCCTCAACGAGTGGGCCGCGGCCTTCGGCGGCTTCGAGGGCAACGCCCAGACGCTGCGCCTGCTCACGCGCATCGAGCCCAAGGTGCTCGGGCCCGACGGCCGCAGCTATGGCCTCAACCTCACGCGCGCGAGCCTCGACGCCAGCACGAAGTACCCGTGGCCGCAGTCGCAGGGAATCCCCGACCCGAGCGGGCGCAGCAAGTTCGGCTTCTACGACGACGACGCGGCCGCCTTCGAGTGGATGCGCGGCGGCTCACCCGACCGCGTGCGCTGCATCGAGGCGCAAGTCATGGACCTGAGCGACGACATCGCCTACTCGGTGCACGACTTCGAAGACGCCATCGTGAGCGGGTACCTCGACGTGCCCGCGCTGAGCGCCCGGGTCGAGCACGACGCGCTCGTCGACGCGATGTTCGAGTGGATCGGCGGCGAGATCAGCCACGACGAGCTCATCGCGGCCTTCGACCGTCTCGACCACCTCGACGCGTGGATCGAGACGTGGGACGGCTCGCGCCGCGACCTCGCCCGGCTGAAGAACCTCACGAGCCAGCTGATCGGGCGGTTCGCGCACGAGGCCGTGCACGCGACGCGCGAGGCGCATCCCCAGGGCGCGCTCGCCCGATTCGGCGCCGACGTCGTCGTGCCGCGCGAGACGCAGGCCGAGATCGCCGTGCTCAAGGGCATCGTCGCTGCCAACGTCATGTCGACGAACGCCCGGCAGCCGATCTACGCGCGGCAGCGCGCCCTGCTCGTCGAGCTCGCCGACGCCCTCTGGGCGGTGGGGCCGGATGCGCTCGATCGCGCGTTCGCCGACGACTTCCGGGCGGCCGGCGATGACGACGCCCGCCGTCGCGTGATCGTCGACCAGGTCGCCTCGCTCACCGACCAGAGCGCCATGAGCTGGCACGAGCGGCTCGTCCCCTGAGCCTGTCAAGCGCGGCGACGGCGCTCAGCACCCCGGGCCTAGAATCGCCCCTGTGGCAGGCCTGATCCGACGTAGCGACATCGACGAGGTCAGGTCGCGCACGAATCTGGCCGACATCGTCGGCGACTACGTCACGCTCAAGAGCGCGGGCGTCGGCTCGATGAAGGGCCTGTGCCCCTTCCACGACGAGCGCAGCCCCAGTTTTCACGTGCGCCCGCAGGTGGGCTTCTACCACTGCTTCGGTTGCGGCGAGGGCGGCGACGTCTTCACCTTCCTGCAGAAGATGGATCACGTCACCTTCAGCGAGGCCGTCGAGCGCCTCGCCGGCCGCCTCGGCTACACGCTGCATTACGAGGATGGCGGGCCTGCTGCCGACCAGGGCAACCGCAGCCGCCTGCTGGCCGCCAACGCGGCCGCCGAGCAGTTCTTCCGCGACCAGCTCGGCACGCCCGCCGCTGAGCCGGCGCGGCGATTCCTGGGCGAGCGCGGGTTCGACGCCATCGCCGCCGAGCGTTTCTCGATCGGCTTCGCCCCCAACTCGTACGAGGCGCTCGGCGACCACCTGCGGGGGCTCGGCTTCACGGCAGAAGAACTGCTCGCCTCGGGCCTGCAGGGCCAGGGTGATCGCAAGCCCTACGACCGGTTCCGCGGCCGTCTGATCTGGCCGATCAAAGACGTCACCGGGCAGACGCTCGGCTTCGGCGCCCGCAAGCTGCTCGAGACCGACCAGGGGCCCAAGTACCTCAACACCCCCGAGACGCCCGTCTACAGCAAGTCGAAGGTGCTCTACGGGCTCGATCTCGCCAAGCGCGACATCGCGCGCGGCAAGCAGGTCGTCGTCGTCGAGGGCTACACCGACGTCATGGCGTGCCACCTCGCGGGCATCACGACGGCGGTGGCCACGTGCGGCACGGCCTTCGGCAGCGACCACATCACGATCATCCGGCGCGTCATGGGCGACGTCGACAACCGCGACTCCCACGGGCTCGGCGAGGTCGTGTTCACCTTTGACCCCGACGAAGCAGGGCAGAAGGCCGCGAGCCGCGCGTTCGCCGACGAGCAGCGCTTCGCGGCGCAGACCTATGTCGCCGTCGCCCCCGACGGCCTCGACCCCTGCGACCTGCGCCTGCAGCGTGGCGACGACGCCGTGCGTCTGCTCATCCAGGGTCGCAAGCCCATGTACGAGTTCATGGTGCGGCGGCAGCTCGACGTCTACGACCTCGAGACGGTCGAGGGCCGCGTCGCGGCGCTGCGCGCGACCGCACCGATCGTCGCGGGCATTCGCGACGAGTCGCTCTCGGTGGGCTACACCCGCACGCTCGCGGGGTGGATCGGCATGGATCCGACCGAGGTCGCGCAGGCCGTGCGAGCGGCGCGCCGCGCTCCGGCGCGCCCTGCCCCGAGCCGAGCGCCCGCGTCGAACGCTGCGCCGGGGCAGGGCTCCGCAGCGGGGCAGAGCGAGCCGGGCGCGGCGCAATCGGCGGCGCGCATCCCGGTCGGCGATGCGCACGCGGCCATGGCCGAGGCCGTCGTGCCGACGATCGGCATCGCCCAGCTGCCCAACGATCCCGTCACGCGCCTCGAGCGCGAGCTGCTCATGGCGCTGCTGCAGCACCCCGACGAGATCCCGCTCGAGACCGCGCGGCGCGCGCTGCACACGACCTTCAGCCAGCCTGCGCTCGCGACCGTGCGCGACGCGCTGCTCGCGGCGATCGACGCCTACGGGTCGAGCGAGTGGGCGCGCCGGGTGGCTGAGGAGTCGCCGCAGGCCTTCAGCCCGCTCGTGACCCAGCTCGCGATCGCCCCGCTGCCGATTCGCGAGGGCTTCGCGGCCGAGTACTGCCGCGGCGTGACGACCTCGCTCATCGAGCGCGACCTGCTGCGGCGCAAGACCGAGCTGCTCGGCGCGCTGCAGCGCACGGATGCGGAGGCCGAGCCCGACCGCCACCGAGCCCTGCAGCGCGAGCTCGTCGAGCTCGAGGCCGAACGCCGCCGCGTGCGCGGAGACTAGGATCGCTCGCGTGACCGAACCCGCTGTGCGCGCCCGCGACCTGACCCTTCGGTACCGCACGGGGCTCGGTCGTCGCCCGGTTGCCGCGATCACGGGGCTCAGCCTCGACATCGCCCCGGGCGAGACGCTCGCCGTCATCGGCGACGCGGGCAGCGGCAAGAGCACGCTCGCGCGTGCCATCGCGGGCTACACCTCGCGCAGTGTCGATCGTGGCGTCGAGATCGTGGGCGGTTCGCTCGAGGTGCTCGGTATCGACGTGCGTCGACTGCACCGCCACGGCGACGACGAGCTCGCGCTGCGCGTGGGCTACGTGCCGCAAGACGCGGGCACGGTGCTCGACCCGCACCTCACGGTCGGCGAGAACGTGGCCGTGCCGCTCTTTCAGCGCGACAAGGCCTTAGCCAAGAAGCGCGCCGGCGGCATCGTCGCCGAGTCGATCGACGCGATGCACCTGACGCTCGCGACGATCCCGAAGTACCCGCACGAGCTCAGCCGCGGACAGCGCCAGCGCGTCGCGATCGCCCGGGCGCTCGTGCTCGATCCCGATCTGCTGGTCGCCGACGAGGCGACCGCGGGCATCGACGCCACGGTGCGCGGCACGATCCTGAGCCACCTCGCCGAAGTGCAGCGCCGCCGAGGCTTCGCGGCCTTCATCGTCAGCAGCGAGATCGGCGAGGTGCGTCGGCTCTCGCGCCGGCTCGCGGTGCTGCACCGCGGCACGATCGTGGGCATGGGCGGCATCGACGAGGTGCTCGACGACCCCTCGCACCCCTATGTGCACCGACTGGCGCAGCTCGCGCGAGCGCGTGTGTGACGCGCTGCCCGTTTCGATCGTGAGAAGAGAGGTGCCCCGTGACCACGAGTGATCGCATGGTCGCCTCGGCGACGTTCGCCGCCGACGCCGCGTTCCTGCTGACCGATCAGCATCGCGACCCGCTCGCGGGGCAGGGCCGGGTTCCCGCACGGCCGCCGCAACTTGGTCCGATCGCCGTGCTGCCGCACGCCTCGGCGTTCTTCACCGAGGCGGTCATCGCCGGTGGGGCCGAGATCGGCGAGCTTTCGCCCGAGACCCGGGGGCTCGTGTGGTTGAGCGAGCAGCGCGCTGACGAGCTCGACGAGATTCTGCAGACCCATCCGGGCATCGGCTGGGTGCAGCTGCCGTGGGCCGGCGTCGACGGCTTCGCGACGGTGCTCGCGCGCTTCGCTGACGGCTCTGGGCCGCTCTTCACGAGCGCGAAGGGCGCCTACTCCGAGCCGGTGGCCGAGCACGCCGTGGCGCTCACCCAGGCGGTGCTGCGCGAACTCGCCCCCAAGGCCCGCGTCGACCGCTGGGCCCCCGTGCGCACAGGCCTGTCGCTCTACGGCCGCCACGTCGTCATCGTCGGCGCGGGCGGAATCGCGACCGAGATCATCCGGCTGCTGCAGCCGTATCGCGTGCGCATCACGGTCGTGCGGCGCTCTGCGGGATCGATGCCCGGTGCCGATCGCACCGTGACCACCCGCGAGCTGCACGCGGTGCTGCCCGAGGCCGAGGTGCTCATCCTCGCCGCCGCCGCGACCGACGAGACCCGCGCCCTCATCGCAGCGCGCGAGTTGGCGCTGCTGCCGCCCACCGCGGCGCTCGTCAACATCGCCCGGGGGTCGCTCGTCGATCAGGATGCTCTCGCCGAGGCGCTGCGCGAGAAGCGCCTGCTCGGCGCGGGGCTCGATGTGACGACTCCCGAGCCGCTGCCCGCCGAGCACGCCCTGTGGTCGCAGGCCCGCTGCCTCATCACCTCGCACTCCGCCGACACTCCCGAGATGACGGCGCCGCTGCTCGCCCGCCGCATCACCGAGAACGTGCGGGCCTTTCTGGGCGACCGCCGCTTCGTCGGCATCGTCGACCCGGCCTCGGGGTACTGAGCGCACAACGCACCTCTGCGATTCTGCTAGATTGGCAGGGCTGTTTCAGCGATCCTCGATAGCTCAATTGGCAGAGCAGCCGGCTGTTAACCGGCAGGTTCTTGGTTCGAGTCCAAGTCGGGGAGCCACGTCTCCTCATTCGCGCACCACAGCATCCTCGTGGTGCGGCACCGACTCCCGTTCGAAGGGGCCCGCGATGCTCGCCACGACTCCTCTCGACGCGGTGACCGCTGACGCGACGATGCTCGTGATGGTGCTCGCCGCATCCACCGCTCTGCTGCTCGTGCTCGGCATCGTGCTGCTCGTGGCCTGGCTGCGCGCGCGCGGTCGTGCCCGCCGCACGGCGTTCGACCGTGCCGCCGCCGAGCGCCAGCGCATCGACCTCGAGCTCGGCCTCGCCGAGCAGACCGGGCGGCTGCGCATCATCCGCGAGGCGCACGAGGTCTCGGTGATCGCCCTCACGGGCATCATCAGCCAGGCCGACGGCGCGCGCTACGCCGCGAGCGCCGATGCCTCGGCCGCCGCGCGGGCCGCGGAGTCGATCGGCGAGGCCGCCCGCACCACGCTGGGCGACCTGCGGCGCGTGATCGGTCTCGCGAGCGAGGGCGAGGCGAGCGCCGCACCGCAGCCTCGCCTCACCTCAACGAGCGAGCTCTTCGACGCGATGCGCGAGAGCGGCCTCGAGGTCGTGTTCGACGAGTCGGGCGAGCCCTTCGAGCTGCAGCCCGGCGCCGAGCTCGCGATCTACCGCATTCTGCAAGAGGCGCTCGCGAACGCGCTCGGCTACGGGGGCGCCGGCACTGAGGCGCGGATCAGCTTCACGTGGGGCACTGAGGGGCTGCACGTCAAGGTCGACGACGATGGAATCCGCGCCTCGGCCCGGCGCGAGGGCCTCGACCCGAACGATGCGAGCGCGGTCGGCTACACGATCGACGACGACCTCAAGGCGCTCACCGACGAGCCGAGCGGACGCGGCATCCACGAGATGCGGTCGCGCGCCGAGCTCTACGGCGGGATCCTCACCGCCTCGACCGTTCCCGGAGTCGGCTTCTCGCTCTCGGTCGTCTTCCCCGCGCTCCGCTTCCACAACGGCGTGCACGGGGTGCGGCTCGACCGCTCGTGAGCACCCGCCACGAGCGCGACTCGGTGGTTCGCGGTCGCGCCGTCGATGACTGACGCGGCGCTGCGTCAGGCGGCCTGGCGCGCATCCCTCGCCGTCGGTCTCGCGGTCTCGGCCTACGGCATCTCGTTCGGAGCCCTCGCGGTCGCCTCGGGGCTCGAGATCTGGCAGGCCTGCGTGCTGAGCCTCGTCATGTTCTCGGGCGGCTCGCAGTTCGCGCTCATCGGCGTGCTCGCCTCGGGAGGAGCCGCCGCGGGCCCCGCCGCGATCGCCGGGGCGACCCTGCTCGGTCTGCGCAACGGCCTCTACGCCATCCGGGTGTCGCCCATCATCGGCCCCGGGTGGGCCAAGCGACTGCTCGCCGGCCACCTGACGATCGACGAGTCGACGGCGGTCGCCACAGCGCAGCCCACCCTCGAGAGCCAGCGCATCGGCTTCTGGGCGACGGGCGCGATCATCTACGTCGGCTGGAACCTCATGACGCTCGTCGGCGCCATCCTGGGCGACCTGCTCGGCGACGTGCGGCAGTTCGGTCTGGATGCGGCCGCGGGCGCGGCCTTCCTCGGCCTCGTCTGGCCCCGCCTGACAGCCCTCCAGCCCGTGGCCGTCGCGGTCGGATCTGCCGTCGTCGCCGCGGTGCTGCTGCCCGCCCTGCCGCAGGGCGTGCCCGTGCTCGTGGCAGCCCTCGTCGCCGTCGTGGTCGGGGTGCCGAACCTGCTCGGGCGCCGGCCGGCGCGGGGGGAGGGGGAGGCTGCGTGACCGTCTGGCAGATCATCCTGCTCGCGTCGATCCTCGTGCTCGGCATCAAGCTGCTCGGCTACCTCGTGCCGCCGCGCGTGCTCGAGACCCCGACCGCGGCGCGCACCGCCGAGCTCACGACCGTGGCGCTGCTCTCAGCGCTCATCGTCGTGCAGACGATCGGGGCCGGCCAGGGCATCATCATCGACGCCCGACTGCCGGCGCTGCTGGTCGCCGCCGGGCTCTTCGCCCTGCGTGTGCCCTTCATCGTTGTGATCATCGCGGCGGCGGCCACGGCGGCCGGGCTGCGGGCGCTCGGCTGGGGCTAGCGCACGCTCAGTCTTCGAGGTGGTCGCGGCCGGGCAGCCAGGTCTGGCCGGCCGATCCCCACGAGCGCTTGCGAATCGCCTTGGCGGCGGCCCGGTCGTACGGATGCGTCAGCCGGTCGACGTAGAGCACGCCGTCGAGGTGGTCGTACTCGTGCTGGAAGATGCGCGCCAGCCACCCGGTCGCATCGATCTCGAAGGGCTCTCCGTCGAGGTCGATGGCGCGCAGCAGTGCACGCTCCGACCGCAGCAGCGGGAACCGCTCGCCGGGCACCGAGAGGCAGCCCTCCGAGTCGCCCTCCTCGTCGGCGTCGCCGACGGGTGCAGGACTCACGAGCAGCTCGGGGTTGATCGCGACACCGCGCCAGCGCACGGCGTCGTCGTCGGTCCAGTCGAAGATGAAGAGTCGCGCATCCACCCCCACCTGTGGGGCGGCGAGGCCCACCCCGGGCGCCGCCTCCATCGTGGCGAACATGTCGGCGACGAGGGCACGCAGCGCGTCGTCGATCACCTCGACCTCTGCGGCGACGGAGTGGAGCACCGGTTCGCCGGTGATGCAGATCGGAAGCGCGGCCATTCATCCAGAATATCGGCGGCCTGCGGGGTAGATTGACCGGGTGCCGCCCGAGCTGAGTGACCTGACCGAGCAGATCACCCTCACCCCCTACCAGTCGATCGGCATCCCGATCGCGCTCATCGGGGCTGTCTTCCTCTCGCTCGGGGCCCAGTTCCAGCACCGCGGCGTGACGCGCGTCGAAGAGACGCACGGCAACGGCGACAAGGCCGGTCTCAGCATGCGGCAGCTCATGCACCTGCTCGCGCGACCCTCGTGGGTGGTCGGCACCCTCATGCTCGGCCTGGCGATCCTGTTCCAGCTCACGAGTCTCGGGTTCGCGCCGCTCATCGTGGTGCAGCCGCTCGGGGTCGTGGCGCTCGTGATGACCGCGGTGCTCAACGCGCGCGTCTCGAAGATCAAGCTCGACCGCCACGCCGTGCGCGCGATCGCGATGTGCGTGAGCGGCGTGGGCATCTTCGTGGCGATCGCCGCCGTCTACGCGATCGAGAACGAGATCACCGAGGTGCAGCTGCTCATCGTGCTCGGCATCCTCGGCCTCGTGCTCGCGGCCTTCGGCGTCGCCTTCGCGTTCGCGCGCCGCAGCGTCGGTGCCATGTTCTACATCGTCGGTGCCGGGGTGCTCTTCGGCTTCGTGGCGACGCTGGCGAAGGTCGTCATCAACCGCATCCTCAACAACAACTTCGAGTGGCTGACGGTGCTCGCCATTGTCGCGCTGCTCGCCTCGGCGGCGCTCGGCAGCTACTTCGTTCAGACCGCCTACTCGGTCGGCAGCCCTGATCTCGTCATCGCGGGCCTCACCGTGGTCGATCCCCTCGTCGCCGTGCTCATCGGTGTCGTCGTCCTCGGCGAAGCCGCGCTGATCCCGCCCGCCTTCGCGATCGTCGCGGTCGTCGCCGGGGCTGTCGCCATCCTCGGCGTGCTGCAGCTCGCCAAGCACCACCCGCAGACCCATCGCTGAGGCGGCGCCGATGCGGGGGTTCTCCCTCCCGCGCGGTCGGCGCCTCCTGCGGTAGCGTAGGACGACGGTTCTCCTCTTGTCCCCGGCGCTCGCTCGCGTTCGCGTTCGAGCGGCGCCCACCACCGAGAAGCAAGGATCACCACCACTGTGCCTGACGCTCCGCATGACGGCGGCTCTGCGAACCGCCCCCTCCGCGTTCTGATCGGCGGCGACACCTTCGGCCCCGACGTCAACGGTGCCGCGAAGTTCGCCGAGCGCCTCGCCGCCGGACTCGTCGAGCGCGGCCACGAGGTGCACATCGTCGCACCCGGCGCCGAAGGCGGTCCCAACGTGACGCGCACCGAGGTGCACGAGGACCAGCCGATGACCGTGCACCGCCTGCGTTCGTGGCGCTGGTACCCGCACCCGTGGCTGCGCTACGCGCTGCCGTGGCGCATCGAGCAGAACGCCGCGCGCATCCTCGACACCGTCAAGCCCGATGTGGTGCACTTCCAGTCGCACATCGTCGTCGGGCGCGGCCTCGCGCGCGAGGCCGTCAAGCGCGGCATCCGCGTCATCGGCACGAACCACTTCATGCCCGAGAACGGCCTGCAGTTCACCCCCTTCGTCGGAGCCTTGCGCGAGCCCGCCATCCGCGCCGCGTGGAAGGCGGCTGGTCGCACCTTCGGGCTCGCCGAAGCGGTGACGACCCCGACGCGCAAAGCGGCCGACTACCTCGAGAAGTACACCGAGCTCACCGAGGTGCACCCCATCAGCTGCGGCCTGCACATCGACCACTACACGCCCAACCTCGCCCCGCGCACCGAGAACGTCGTGCTGTTCCTCGGCCGAGTCGAGGCCGAGAAGCACATCGAAGAGCTGCTGCGCGCGGCGGCCAAGCTCGATCCCGCGCTCGACGTCAAGGTCGAGATCATCGGCGACGGCGAGCAGCGCCCCGCGCTCGAGAAGCTCGCCGCGCAGCTCGGCATCTCGCACCGCGTGCACTTCGCCGGCCACGCGCCCGAGGCGTACCTGCGTCAACAGCTGACCCGGGCATCCGTCTTCGCGATGCCCTCGCGCGCCGAGCTGCAGTCGATCGCGACGATGGAGGCGATGGCCTCGGGTCTTCCCGTGATCGGGGCGAACGCGATGGCACTGCCGCACCTCATTCACGACGGCGAGAACGGGTTTCTCTACGAGCCGGGCGACGTCGACCAGTTCGCTGCGCTGCTCACGAAGGTGTTCACGATGCCGCACGACGAGCTGCTCGAGCTCAAGCGCGAGAGCCTGCGCATCGTGCAGGGGCACGACATCAATCGCACGCTCGACACCTTCGAGGCGCTCTACCGCGGCGAGCCCGTCGTCGACCCGGTCGCCGACGACGTCGATACCGTCGCTCCCTGACGCGGATGCGCGCTCCCGCCGCCGCTCCCTGATCCGCTCGGGCGCGCTCGGTAGAGTGGGGCTGCGCCGCGAGTCAGCGGTGCGCGGGGCGGTAGCTCAGCTGGTCAGAGCAGTGGACTCATAATCCATCGGTCACGGGTTCAAGTCCCGTCCGCCCTACCGATCCGGCATGGCACCGCATCGAAGGGAGCCCGCATGACGACCACCCCCGTCAGCATCGCCGCTCGAGCGCGAACGGTCGACCTGACCGTCGCGGCCGCGCATCTCGTCGTCGCCCTCGCGCACGTCACGGTCGCGATCGGCGGCGCGTCGATCGTGCTGCCCGTCGCGCTCTCGCTGTCCGGTGCCGCCCCGGCAGCCTTCGCAGGGGTCGACCTGGCCGCCGCGGCGGCCGTCGTGCTGCTCTGCTCGGTCGCCGCGCGCGTCGCCGCGGCCGTGTCGCCCGAGCGGCGCACCGGCATCCGCGCCCTTGAGCTCTCGCAGGTCTCGGGCATCAGCCTCTTCCTCGTCGCGCAGCTCAACGGCGTCGCCGAGGCCGGCGCGCTCATCCTCTGCTACGCCATCGCCGCCGCCGCGATCGGCGTTCTGTGGGTACAGGGAAGTGCGCCGATCGAGCAGCGACGCTCGGCCTGGCCGTACAGCGCGGGCGCCGCGATCGCGATCGTGCCCTGGGGTGTCGTCGCGCTGTACCAGGTGGTCGGCCTCGCGGTCGGGGTGCCCCCGGCACTGATCGTGCGGGTGCTCACGATCGTGCTGCTCGTGCTCGCGGCGGCGCTCTGGTGGATCGAGCGCCGGTGGCAGCTCGGCCTGATCACCGACCCGCGGGCCGAGCTGCTGCGCACGGCGGTGACGCTCGGCACCGGCATCGCCCTGCTCGTGCTCGCCGTCGGCCTCGCGCGCCCCTCGGCGCTGCTCTAGCGGCTCGCCGGGCGCGGTGCCGGGCATCCCCTCGGGGAATCGCCGGGCTCGCGACCGGGTTGCACCGACCAGACCGACAGGATGGACACCATGACCGACACCGCCCCCGCCGCCCCCGTGACGCCCGCTGAGCGCTACGCCGTGTTCCGCGAGCGGCGCGCCCTCGCCGCCGTGCAGCCGCAGGGTCCCCTCGCCCTCACCAACACGCAGTGGATCGCGGAGGAGCAGACGGTGTGGGGAGTGCCCGGACGCTGGGCCCCCGCGCCCGCCGGAACGAGCGGACTGCTCGTGACCGCTGAGGCGGAGGCGGGCATCCACGTCGACGGCGCGCTCGTCGACGGCACAGTGCTCGTGCGCGGCAAAGACGACCCGAAACCCTCGGCGATCGTGTTCGACGAGCACACGACGGGCTTCGTGATCGCGGGCGACGACGGCCTCTACGCCCTGCGGGTCTGGGATGCCCAGAGCGAGGGAATTCAGAACTTCGGCGGTATCGACGCTTTCGAGTACGCACCCGAGTGGGTCGTGACGGGCACGTTCCGCGAGATCGAGGGCGGCACGGTCGTCGGCTTCGAGCACCTGAAAGACGACGGCAAGACGCGCGGTGAGGTGGTGCCGGGCGAGATCCGCTTCACGCACGACGGGGTCGAGTACGACATCGCGGCTTTCAAGTCGGGTCGCGCGCTGCAGCTCGTCTTCGCCGACGCGACGAACGGCGACGACACCTACAGCGTCGGCCGGTTCCTGTTCCTCGCGCCGAATCCCGATGGCACCATCACGCTCGACTTCAACACCGCCATCCTGCCGCCCTGCGCCTTCAGCTACGCCTTCAACTGCCCGCTGCCGCCGAAGCAGAACCGTTTCCCGTTCCGCGTCGAGGCGGGCGAGAAGAACGTGCTCGCGGCCGACGGCTCGCTGCTGCACTAGCGCGGCCCGCCCGCCGGCCCCCGCGCCCCCGCGCGTCTCCACAATTCAGGAGTGGCACCCACGAGGCATGCCGCTTCGGCACTCGTTGCGGCGTGTCGGCCGCCCCTGCGCGCGGCGACTCCTGAATTGTGGAGGCCGCCGGCGGGCGGTGTCGCCGCGCAGCGGCAGACTGGGGGCGTGCACATCGTCGTCGACCGCCGCCCCGAGGGGGTCGTGCTCATCGACGACGCGGGCGGCGAGACCCTCGTGCCCGAAGCGGGGCTCGCCGCGGCCGTCGCCGAGCGCGAGGCGGAGCATCCGCGCTGGGTGTGGACCGACACCGCGCAGTCGTACCCGCCGCTGCTCGCCGCGGGCGTGCGCGTCGAACGCTGCCACGACCTGCGACTGGTCGACCAGATCCTCGCGGGGATCGAGGGGCGGCCGCCGCGCCTGCAGTGGGGCCGCGCGCCCCAAGCGGCCCGCCCCGACACCCTCTTCGACCTCGATGGGGCGATGGATGCGTCGCCCACGATCACCGCGCCCCGCGCCTGGCAGCAGCAGCGCGCCGCCATCGCGGCCCACGCCGACCCCGCGAGACTCGCCCTGCTCGCCGCGGCCGAGTCTGCCGGAGCCCTCGCCGCCGCCGAGATGCAGCACACCGGCCTGCCATGGAGCGCCGCCGCGCACGACGCCCTGCTGACCAAGACGCTCGGCCCGCGCCCGGCAGCCGGCCGGCGTCCCGCCCGCCTCGACGAGCTCGCCGCGCAGGTCGAGACGCTGCTCGGCGTCGGCCCGGTGCCGATCGACTCGCCGCCCGAGCTCGTCAAGGCGCTGCGGCGCGCCGGGCTCGAGGTCGCCTCGACGCGCTCGGCCGAGCTGAAGCGGCTCGAGCACCCGGCGATCGCACCGCTGCTGGAATACAAGACCCTCAGCCGCCTGCACACGGCGAACGGCTGGAACTGGCTCGACGAGTGGGTGCGCGACGGCCGGTTCCGTCCGACCTTCGTACCGGGGGGCGTCGTAACGGGGCGCTGGGCGTCAGACGGCGGGGGAGCGCTGCAGTTGCCGAAGCAGGTGCGCGCGGCGGTGCAGGCCGACGACGGGTGGGCGCTCGTCGTGGCCGATGCGGCGCAGCTCGAACCCCGCATCCTCGCAGCGCTCTCGGGCGACGCCGCGATGGCCCGCGCCGGGGCGGGAGTCGACCTGTACGCGGGCATCGTCGTGAGCGGGGCGGTCGTTTCGCGCGAGCACGCCAAGGTCGGGATGCTCGGCGCCATGTACGGCGGCACGACGGGGGTGAGCGCGCAGGTGCTGCCGCGCCTGGCCCGATCGTTCCCGCAGGCGATCGGCTACGTCGAGGCCGCGGCGCGCGCGGGGGAGCGCGGCGAGCGCGTCTCGACGCGACTGGGACGCACATCGCCCGCGCCGTCCGCGGCCTGGCGCGAGCACCAGGGAGCCGCGAGCTCCGAGGGCGCTGACGAAGCGGCCGGTCGTGCCGCGCGCTCTGCGGCTCGCTCGTGGGGGCGGTTCACGCGCAATTTCGTGGTGCAGGGCACCGCCGCGGAGTGGGCCCTGGCGTGGATGGCGGGCGTGCGCCGACGCCTGTGGACGCCGGACTCCGTCGCGCTCGAGGCCCAGCCCCACCTCGTCTTCTTCGTGCACGACGAGCTGATCGTGCACAGCCCGCTCGATCGCGTCGCCGAGGTCGAGCACGTGCTGCGCGAGGCAGCGGCCGATGCCGGTCGCATCGTGTTCGGGTCGTCACCGGTCAGCTTTCCGGTGTCGGTCGCCGCGGTGCAGCGGTACAGCGACGCGAAGTAGCTCTCGGCCCCGGGCTGTCAGACGGGTGGATGCACGGCTTCGGCCGCCCGCCGCCCTCGGCGCCGCCGATCGGTGCGCAGGGCCCACGGCTCGACCTCGGGCAGCGAATCGAGCCACGCGAGCGCCGAGGCCTGCAGCAGGCGCGCCGCATGCTGCGCGGCCGCCTGTGCGGCCCCGCCCGTCGGGTCGGCGACCTCGTCGCTCGCCCCGCGCCGCGGCGCCCACAGTCGCCGGTAGTTGCGCACGAGCACCTCGACGTGGTCACCCGGCAGCGAGAGCGCGAGCAGCACGCGCTCGACCATCTCGTGCCAGTCGGCCAGGTCGGGTTCGGTCAGGTGCATGCGCGCTTCGATGGCTCCCGCGTCGGTGAGCCCGTAGAGGGGCAGGTTGTCGGGGGTGCTGCCGGCGTCTTCGATGAGTCCGTCGCGGCGCAGTCGGTCGAGGGTGGAGTAGACCTGACCCACGTTGAGGGGAGCGTCGCGGCGCGTGCGCTCCACCACTTCGGCGTGCAGCTGGTAGCCGTAGGCGGGGCCGAGGGTCAAGACAGCGAGGAGCGAGTGACGCAGGGTCATGCCTCAACACTATTCGGCGTATGCATGCGCAGTGACTATCGATCCACAATTCACCTGATCGTCATGCAGCGGGCGTCGGCTGGGGCGGGGAGGGAGCACGAATCACAGCACTGTGATTCCAGCCTTGTGATTCCGCAGGGTCCTGCGTCATACTGCTAGCAGACGGGCAACCGTTCCAAGTGAATACACCACGCACTCCGTGCACCAGGTCGATGGGGAAGTCGCACCTGAACGAAACGGAGTGAACTGTGGAAAACAACACCGCGGTCGCGAACACTGTCGCGACAGCCCGCGGAGTGCTCTACGTGCACTCCGCTCCTCGTGCGCTCTGCCCGCATATCGAGTGGGCTGCCGGTCGCGCGATCGATCGTGCCGTCAACTTCGACTGGATCGACCAGCCCGTGCTCAAGGGCACCCAGCGTGCCGAGTTCGTCTGGGAGGGCGAGCGGGGCACGGGCGCGAAGATCGCGAGCGCGCTGCGCGGCTGGGAGCACTTGCGCTTCGAGGTGACCGAAGACGCCGGGCTCGGCACGGATGGCGGGCGCTGGATGCACACCCCCGATCTCGGCATCTTCTACGCCCAGACCGACACCGCGGGCAACACCGTGATCCCCGAAGACCGCATCCGCTACGCGATCGAGGTCGCCGGGTCGAACACGCTCGAGCTGCACCGCGAGCTGCGCCTGGCCCTGGGGCAGGCGTGGGACGACGAACTCGAGCCGTTCCGGCATGCCGGCGACGGTGCGCGCGTGGTCTGGCTGCACCGCGCGGGCTGAGCCCCGCATCCCACCGCACCCCGCCCTTCTCCACAATTCAGGAGTCGACGGCGCTCAGAGGCGTGAATGAGCCCTGCGACAGCGTGTCGCGGGGCTCTTCGTGTCAGGACTCCTGAATTGTGGAGACGCGTTCTAGTCGACGGTGCGGAAGGCGACGACCGAGTTGTGGCCGCCGAAGCCGAACGAGTTCGAGATCGCGAGCAGCGGGCCGTCGCCGAGCGGCCGCGGCGCGGTGACGACGTCGAGCGGGATCGCCTCGTCTTGGTTGTCGAGGTTGATCGTCGGCGGTGCCGTGCGCTCGTGCAGTGCGAGGATCGTGAAGACCGCCTCGAGCGCGCCCGTGCCGCCCAGCAGGTGGCCGGTCGACGCCTTCGTGGCCGACACCGGGATGCTCGTCACCCGCTCGCCGAAGACGCGGTAGAGCGCGTTGTACTCGGCGATGTCGCCGACCGGGGTCGAGGTCGCGTGCGCGTTGATGTGCGAGACGTCGTCGGGTGTCGCGCCGGCCTGGGCGAGCGCGGCGAGCACGGCGCGCGCGGCACCCGAGCCCTCGGGGTCAGGAGCCGTGATGTGGTACGAGTCGCTCGTCACCGACCCACCCGCGAGCTCGGCGTAGATGCGGGCGCCGCGCGCGAGCGCGTGCTCTTTGGTCTCGAGCACGATCGCCGCTGCGCCCTCGCCGAGCACGAAGCCGTCGCGGTCGACGTCGTAGGGGCGCGAGGCGGCGGCGGGGTCGTCATTGCGCTTCGAGAGCGCCTGCATCGAGGCGAAGGCGGCGATGGGCAGGGGATGCACGACCGCTTCGGTGCCGCCGGCGACGACGATGTCGGCCAGACCCTGCTGCAAGTGCTCGTAGGCGTTGGCGATGGCCTCGGTGCCCGAGGCGCAGGCCGAGACGACCGTGCGAGCGCCCGCGCGAGCGCCCAGGCCCATGCTGATCGCGGCCGCGGCGGCGTTGGGCATGAGCATGGGGATCGTCATGGGGAGCACCCGGCGCGGGCCCTTCTCCTTCAGCACATCCCAGGCGTCGAGCAGGGTCCAGAGGCCGCCGATGCCCGTCGCGTAGTCGACGAGGATGCGCTCGGGGGCGACGTCGGGAGAGCCGGCGTCGGCCCAGGCCTCGCGGGCCGCGATCAGGGCGAACTGGGCCGAGGGGTCGAGGCGCTTGATCTCTTGACGCTCGAGAACCTCGTCGGGCCGCACCTTGGCCTCGGCGGCGAAGGTGACCGGAAGGTCGTGCTCGGCGACCCAGTCGTGGGTGAGCGTGCGCGTGCCGGACTCGCCCCGCAGCAGGGCGTCCCAGCTCTCGCGAGCGGTTCCGCCGATGGGCGAGGTGGCACCGATTCCGGTGACGACGATGGTGGTCATAACGTCAACTCTCTGCAGGGGTGATGGTTCGACCGCTCAGCGCCGGGACCGATCGGACGATCGGCCCCGGCCGCTGCGCGGCATCGTGCGGCGGCTCTAGGCCGCGGCGTTCACGATGAAGGTGACGGCGTCGCCGACGGTGGTGAGGTTCTTGACCTCGTCGTCGGGGATCTTCACGTCGAACTTCTCCTCGGCGTTGACGACGATCGTCATCATCGAGATCGAGTCGATGTCGAGGTCGTCGGTGAACGACTTGTCGAGCGCGACCGAGTCGGTGGCGATGCCCGTCTCGTCGTTGATGAGCTCGGCGAGGCCGGCGAGAACTTCTTCGGTGGACAGTGCCATGTGTTTTCTCCTTGGGGTGTCGTATGACCGCCTCCAATCCTAGAGCGGCGGTGCGCCGCGCGGGGGGAGGCCACGAGGGAACGGGCGGTCTAGGGCAGGCGCACCACCTGGGCGCCGAAGACGAGGCCGGCGCCGAAGCCGATCTGCAGCGCGAGCCCACCGCTGAGCTCGGGGTGTTCCTCGAGCAGACGGTGCGTGGCCAGCGGGATCGACGCTGCCGAGGTATTGCCCGTCGTCGCGATGTCGCGCGCGATGACGACGCTCTCGGGCAGCTTCAGCTGCTTCGCGAACTCGTCGATGATGCGCATGTTCGCCTGGTGCGGGATGAACGCCGCGAGCTGGTCCGAGGTGATCCCCGCGGCATCCAGGGCCTGCTGCGCCACCTTCGCCATCTCCCACACGGCCCAGCGGAAGACGGTCTGGCCCTCCTGGCGAAGGGTGGGGAATCCGCCCTCGGGGTCGTCGAAAGCTTCTTTGAGCGGGCGGTCCATGCCCACCGCGTCCCACTTCGACCCGTCAGAGCCCCAGACCGTCGCGGCGATGCCCGGCGTGTCGCTCGGGCCGACGATCGCCGCGCCAGCACCGTCGCCGAGAAGGAACGAGATCGTGCGGTCGGTGGGGTTGGCGAAGTCGCTGAGCTTCTCGGCCCCGACCACGAGCACGAAGGTCGCGAGGCCCGCACGCACGAAGGCGTCGGCCTGGGCGATGCCGTACGTGTACCCCGCGCAGGCCGCCGAGACGTCGTAGGCGGGCGCGGGCGTGGCGCCGATGCGGTCGGCGAGCAGGGCGGCGAGCGACGGCGTCTGCACGCTGTTGCTGATGGTCGACACGATGACCGCGCCGATCTGGTCGGCCGAGATGCCCGCCTTGGCGATCGCCTCGCGAGAGGCGGCCTCGGCGAGGTCGATCGCGTACACCTCGCTCGAGGCACGCTTGCGCGTGATGACGCCCGTGCGCTGTCGGATCCACTCGTCGCTCGAGTCGATCGGCCCGGCGATGTCGTCGTTCGTCACGGTCAGGTCGCCGCGGGCGGCGCCGACCGCGTAGATGCGCGTGTAGGGAACGCCGATGGACTGGTGCAGCGTGGGCTCGGTCATGCGTTCTCCAGAAGGTCGATGGCGGCCGCGAGGTCGTCGGGGGTCTTGACGGCCACGGTCGGCACGCCCTTCAGTGCACGTTTGGCGAGGCCGACGAGAGCGCCAGCAGGCAGCAGCTCGATCACGCCGGTCACGCCGTTGGCCGCAAACGACTGCATGCAGAGGTCCCATCGAACGGGCGATGAGACCTGGCCGACGAGCAGGTCGACGGCGGTGGCCCCCGCGGTCACGACCGACCCGTCACGGTTCGTGTATAGCCGGATGCTCGGATCCTGGGCCGCGACGCCCGCGACGGCGCTGCGCAGCCGCTCGACCGCCGGGCTCATGTACTGCGTGTGGAACGCGCCAGCGACCTGCAGCGGAATGACCCGGGAGCCGGCCACGGGCTCGGCCGCGAGCGCCGCGAGCGCGGGTAGCTCGCCGGCGACGACGGTCTGCCCGCCGCCGTTCATGTTGGCAGGCGAGAGGCCGAGTTCGGCGAGCCGAGCCGCGAGGGCCTGCTCGTCGCCGCCCAGCACCGCGCTCATGCCGGTGGGCACCGCGGCGGCCGCATCGGCCATTGCGAGGCCGCGCTCGCGCACGAGCCGCAGGGCGTCGTCGTCGCTCAGCACGCCCGCAATGGCGGCGGCGGCGAACTCGCCGACCGAGTGCCCGGCGACAGCGCCGACCCGCTCGCGACGGCCCTCGAGCAGCGCGGCCGCGCTCAGCAGCGAGGCGGCGACGATGAGAGGCTGGGCGATGGCCGTGTCGCGGATGGTGTCAGCGTCTGACACCGTGCCGTGCGCGACGAGGTCGATGCCCGCGGCCTCGGAGTAGCGCTCGAGGCGCTCGCGATGCGCGGGGTCGGCGATCCACGGCTCGAGAAAGCCGGGGGACTGCGACCCCTGGCCGGGTGCGACGACGACGATCATGGATTTCATCCTCCCAAGGGGCGGTGCGGGGTGGCGGTAGGGATGTCGTGCACAAACGTACAACGACCTTGTCGTGGTTCTACAGTCAGCGGCGCGCGCTGCTCTCGGGCTCGGCAATCGAGCCGACGATGAGGGCGCACTGCAGAATGAGCGCTTCGCGCGCCCCGGTGGCGTCCCACCCGATGACCTCGCTGATGCGCTTGAGGCGGTAGCGAACGGTGTTCGGGTGCACGAAGAGCTCGCGCGCAGTCGCCTCGAGGCTGCGCCCGTTGTCGAGGTAGGCCCACAGGGTGAGCAGCAGTTCGGGGTTGTGCGCCTTGAGGGGGCGGTAGATGCGGTTGATGAGCGTGCCGCGCGCGATGGGGTCGCCCGCGAGCGAGCGCTCGGGCAGCAGGTCGTCGGCGAGGGTCGGGCGCGGGGCGTTGCGCCACGACCGTGCGACGGCGAACCCGGCGAGGGCGGCCTTGGCGCTCTTGCCCGCCTCGACGACGTCGGGCACCTCAGGGCCGAGCACGAGGTTGCCGGCGCCGAAGCTCGGCTCAAGTGCCTCGGCGATCTGCGGGAAGGTGTGGCTGGGCTCGGGCTGCGGCGACTCGTCGTCGGTGCGCGGGGTCGCGCGGCCGATGACGACCACGAGCCTGTTGCCCTGCACGCCGATGAGCACATCGGCGTCGACGTGGCGCGCCGTGCGGCGGATCTGATCGACGTCGACGATGCGCGGGGTCGTTCCCACGAGCACGCAGACCTCGCCGTGGCCGTTCCACCCGAGCGCGGCGATGCGGCTTGGCAGCTCGTTGTCGTACTCGCCGCTGAGGATGCTGTCGACGACGAGGGCCTCGAGCCGGGCATCCCACAGCCCCCGTGCCTCGGCGGCGCGCGCGTAGACGTCGGCCGCCGCGAAGGCGATCTCGCGGCTGTAGAGCAGGATGCCGTGCCGCAGGTTCTCGTCGCGGTCTTTCACGCGGTCTTCGACCACCTCGACGACGACGCGGATGAGCTGCAGTGTCTGCTGCAGGCTCACCGAGCGCAGCAGCTCGCGCGGAGCGGCGCCGAACACGTCGGCGGCGATCCATGGCTGCGAGGTGGGGTCGTCGTACCAGCTGATGAACGAGGTGATGCCGGCCTGCGCCACGAGTCCGACGGCCGACCGGCGGCTCGGCGGCATCGTGCTGTACCAGGGCAGCGTGTCGTCGAGCCTCTTGAGCGTCGCTGTCGCCAGCTCGCCCGAGATGTTGCGCAGCCATTGCAGCGTCTGCGCCTTCGTCAGCTCTGCCACCGTGCTCCTTCGATACGGCGAGGGAGCCCGCACCGAGCGGTGCGCGCCCCCTCGGCCGGTGCTAGGACTCTCCGCCCGCCGAGCCGGTGGTGCCGGCCGTCACGTCGTAGAGGCGGTACTTCTCGATCGCGGCGGGCACCGCGCTGGGGTCGACGGCGCCACGGCGCGCGAGCTGCTGCAGCGTGCGCACCACGATCGACGGGCCGTCGATCGTGAAGAACCGCCGGGCCGCGGGCCGAGTGTCGCTGAAGCCGAAGCCGTCGGCGCCGAGCGTCGCGTAGTCGCCGGGCACGAAGGGCCTGATCTGGTCGGGCACTGCGTGCATGAAGTCGGTCACGCCGATGAACGGCCCCTCGGCACCCTGCAGCTTGCGGGTCACGTAGGGCACCTTCGGCTCTTCTGACGGGCGCAAGAAGTTGTGCTCGTCGACGGCGAGGCCGTCGCGACGCAGCTCGTTCCACGAGGTGACGCTCCACACATCGGCCGAGACGTTCCAGTCGTCGGCCAGCAGCTGCTGCGCCTCGAGCGCCCACGGCACCGCGACACCCGACGAGAGGATCTGGGCCTTCGGGCCCACCGCCGTGCCGGGCTTGAGCAGGTAGATGCCCCGCAGCAGGCCCTCGACATCGAGGTTCTCGGGCTCGGCGGGCTGCACCTGCGGCTCGTTGTAGACCGTGATGTAGTACATGACATTGGGGTCAGGATGCGCCCCTCCGTACATGCGCTCGAGTCCGGCGCGCATGATGTGCCCGATCTCGTAGCCGAAGGCCGGGTCGTATGTCACGACTGCCGGGTTCGTGCTGGCGAGCAGCGGCGAGTGGCCGTCGGCGTGCTGCAGGCCCTCGCCCGTGAGCGTCGTGCGGCCCGCGGTCGCGCCGATGATGAACCCGCGCGTCATCTGGTCGCCCGCGGCCCAGAACGCGTCGCCCGTGCGCTGGAACCCGAACATCGAGTAGAAGACATACACGGGGATGAGCGGCTCGCCGTGGGTCGCGTAGCTCGTGCCCACCGCGGTGAACGCCGCGACGGCGCCCGCCTCGTTGATGCCCGTGTGGATGATCTGGCCCTGCGGGCTCTCTTTGTAAGCGAGCAGCAGCTCCCGGTCGACGCTCGTGTAGTGCTGGCCGTTCGGGTTGTAGATCTTCGACGTCGGGAAGTAGGCGTCCATTCCGAAGGTGCGCGCCTCATCCGGGATGATCGGCACGATGCGGTGCCCGAAGTCCTTCGAGCGCAGCAGGTCTTTCAGCAGGCGCGCGAAGGCCATCGTCGTGGCGACCTCCTGCTTGCCCGAACCCTTCTTCGCGATCTCGTAGGTCGCCGACTCGGGCAGCGAGACCTGCGTGTACTTCGAGCGGCGCTCGGGCACGTAGCCGCCGAGCTCGCGCCGACGCTCCTGCAGGTACTGAATCGCGGGATCGTTCTCGCCCGGGTGGTAGTAGGGCGGCTGGTACGGATCGGCCTCGAGCTGGGCATCCGTGATCGGGATGCGCATCTCGTCGCGGAACTGCTTGAGGTTGTCGAGCGTGAGCTTCTTCATCTGGTGGGTCGCGTTGCGGCCCTCGAAGCTCGGGCCCAGGCCGTAGCCCTTGACGGTCTTCGCGAGGATGACCGTCGGCTGGCCCGTGTGCTCGCTCGCGGCCTTGAACGCGGCGTACACCTTGCGGTAGTCGTGACCGCCGCGCTTGAGGCCCCAGATCTGATCGTCGGTGTAGTCGGCGACCATCGCGGCGGTGCGCGGGTCGCGCCCGAAGAAGTGCTCGCGAATGAAGGCGCCCGACTCGGCCTTGTAGGTCTGGTAGTCGCCGTCGGGGGTGCGGTTCATGAGGTCGCGCAGCGCGCCGTCGTGGTCTTGCTCGAGCAGCGAGTCCCACTCGCGGCCCCAGATGACCTTGATGACGTTCCAGCCCGCGCCGCGGAAGAAGCTCTCGAGCTCCTGGATGATCTTGCCGTTGCCGCGCACGGGGCCGTCGAGGCGCTGCAGGTTGCAGTTGATGACGAAGTTGAGGTTGTCGAGACCATCGTTCGCGGCGAGCTGCAGGGCGCCGCGGCTCTCGACCTCGTCCATCTCGCCATCGCCGAGGAACGCCCAGACCTGGCTGTCATCGGCCTGCGCGATACCCCGGTTGCTCACGTACTTGTTGAGCTGGGCCTGGTAGATCGCGTTGATCGGGCCGAGGCCCATCGACACGGTCGGGAACTGCCAGAAGTCGGGCATGAGCCGCGGGTGCGGGTAGCTCGAGAGCCCCCCGCCCGCGCCTGCGTGCGACTTCTCTTGCCGGAACCCGTCGAGCTGGGCGGGGCTCAGGCGCCCCTCGAGGTAGGCGCGCGCGTACATGCCGGGGGAGGCGTGGCCCTGGTAGAAGATCTGGTCGCCGCCCGTGGGGTGGTCGGCGCCGCGAAAGAAGTGGTTGTGGCCGACCTCGTAGAGCGCGGCGCTCGAGGCATAGGTCGAGATGTGGCCGCCGACGGCGATGCCGGGGCGCTGCGCGCGGTGCACCGTGATCGCGGCGTTCCAGCGGATCCAGGCGCGGTAGCGGCGCTCGATCTCTTCATCGCCGGGGAACGCGGGCTCGTTCTCGGGGGCGATGGTGTTGAGGTAGTCGGTGGTCGGCACCATCGGCACCCCGAGGTGCAGCTCTTTCGAGCGCTTGAGCAGGCTCAGCATGATGTCGCGCCCGCGCTCGGCGCCCCGCTCGTGAACGACCGCGTCGAGCGACGCGTTCCATTCGGCGGTCTCCTCCGGATCGGAGTCGACATGGCTGACCGAGTACGGATCCTGGTCGTTGACCGTCACCCTTGACCTCTTCCTGGTGGTAGACAGAGTGTGTCGGCACGAACGCCCGCGCCGGGTCACGGCGCCGAGCATCGCACGAGCGCTGTCGAGTCTAGTCACCCGCTCCGCACCGCTCGGTGCGAGCCCCATGAGCGCCAGGAGCCGCCCGTGCCGCAGCCCGCCCCTCCCGCCGTCGGCAGCGTCGCGCCCGACTTCACGCTGCGTGATCAGTTCGGCCAGTCGGTGACCCTGAGCAGCTTTCGCGGCGGTTCTGCGGTTGCCATCGTCTTCTTCCCGCTCGCCTTCACCGGAACCTGCACGGGCGAGCTGTGCGAGCTGCGCGACAACCTCGCGATGTTCCGCGCCGCGGGCGTGCGGCTCGTGGGCATCTCCGTCGATTCGACGGCAACCCTGCGCGAGTTCGCCGAGCGCGAGAGCTACGACTTCACCCTGCTGGCCGACTTCTGGCCCCACGGCGAGGTGGCCCGTCGCTACGGCGCCTTCATCGACGAGAAGGGCTTCGCCACGCGGTTGACCGTGCTGGTGGATGCGCAGGGCGTCGTGCGCGCATCCTTCGTCGTCCCACCGGGCGAAGCACGGCCGCTCGCCGCCTATCGCGAGGCGATCGCCGCGCTCTGAAGCGGCGGCGGCGGGTAGCCTGAAGGGGCACGGGCTCTTAGCTCAGCTGGTAGAGCGCCTCGTTTACACCGAGGATGCCGGGGGTTCGAGTCCCTCAGGGCCCACGAGTTTCAGATGACCAAGGCGAAGTCCTCGCTCGCCAAACAGGTTGGTCCCGCCTCCGGAGGGCGGGCTGTCAGCCCAACCGAGGAACCAGGTGCGGGGCACCCCGCTGACCTCTTCAAAGCGGACCGCGATCGCGGCGATGTTCTCGGGCGAGTTCTTGCCTGACTCCCAGGCGGAGTAGGCCTTCAAGCCGACCTCAAGCTGGTCAGACATCTGCTCCTGCGTTAGACCCATGTCTCGACGCACTTTGCGTGCGCGCTCAGCAAACGTCCATTCGGGGATCCGACCTCTTAGCGGCGTCACGTTCGTGGCAGTGCTCATGTGGCCATCGTAGATAAACCTGCCTAAACGTGTCAATACCTACGACACGCCGCGACTACTGTTTGACAACATTGCTAGCAATGCCTACTGTCGGCATCATGACCGATAGCAAGACCTACCAGGGGCAGGCAGCGCTCCCCATCGGGGAAGTCGCCAGAATGCTCGGCGTCTCGGTCGGCACGCTACGCAATTGGGAGAAGAGCGGCAAGATCGCCACCTTCCGGACGCCCGGTGGCCAACGCCGGTTCCGCGCCGAGGATGTCGAAGCACTCCGGAGCGGCACCGCGCTCGCCGAAGGCGGTGACGCAGCATGACCCAGCGCAACCTTGCGACAAAGGCCTCGCGCCCCGTCGAAGCCGTCATCTACGCCAGCGGAGCGCTCGAAGCACAAGCACTCGCGATCGCCCTCGAAGCCGTCGCCAAAGACCTTGAAGCCGCCGGCATCCCCGCACTTCACACCCGCGACTTCGCCACCAACCGCCGCCAGCTCGAAACGACCATGCGAGCCGCGGAAGCCACGGCGCTCGCCGAAGGCGGGGAGTAGCCATGCTCACGCCTACTCCGACCCCGAGCCCGTCAGTTGACATCATCACGCCTGGCTTCCCTGACGAGAACAGCAACGACATCGACGACCGCCTCGAGCAGGCTCCCTGCACCGTCGACTGCGTCGAGGATGTTCAGCTGCCGATGCCGGCCCCTCTGCGCGACGAGCTCGCCCTTACAGGTCCGACCGAAGGACTGGCGCTCGTGCCTTTGCTGCTGATCGCGGTCGGCATGGCCGCCATCAACGCGCGCCGCCGTGCACGAGGGGGCAGACGATGAAGCGAATCAAGATCCACCTCGGCGCTCAACGAACGAGTGACTTTGCAGACCTAGCGCTTGAACGGAGTCGTCAGGAACGGCAGAACCAAGAACTGCCCCGCTCGGGCGACATCGAGAATCGTGTCCAGCAGCCCTGCATCCAGGCTCAGGTGCGGCCCGTTCTTGTAGACGAGCGCGATCCCGCTTCCGGAGGCGCTGACGATCCGATGGCCGTCAGAGGCGTGCACACGGGGGTCGATTCCCTCGGGCGCCAGCTCGGCCAACGCCGCGTCCAGGTGGAAAAGCGACTCGTCGTCCACGTCGAGCTCGACCTGACTTCCGAACAGCAGCTTTCCCATCCGCCCACCGTAACGGTCTGTGTCAGCACAGCCGCTTCTTCTACCAAGGTGCGTGCCGCATGATCGCCCTCGCCATCGCCGGCGCGCTCGGCCTGTTCGCCGTGGTCCTGTTCGTCGCGGCAGCGCTGCTCACCATCGTTCCGCGCCGACTCCCGATGATCGCGCCGGGTATCGCCGTGCTCGCTCTGCTCGCCACGATCGCCATGGTGCTCTCCGCACTCCTCGGAGTGCTGCAGCTCGTGGCGGGAGTCGTCGCATGAACGCCCGGACACCGGTCGGTGGAACGCCGCGCCTCGGGGCCAGGCCGCATTCTCGCGGCCCCCGGGGTGGCGCGTCCGCCATCGCAGCCACCCCGGGCTTCTCAACTTCCACGTCCGCTCCGATTCGGGGCCGGAGCGGGCGTGGGACCACCGTGGCAGGCCTTGCCCCCAATCGGCCCGCCCGCTCGACGGTCTCACCGACCTCCACCCAGGTCACCGTCGATGTACCCGTCGGGGGTGACCGGAGCACACACACCCGAAGTGCTGCAGCACCGGTCGCCCCCGCACCCATCCGCTACGCCGTCAAGGTCCTCGTCCTCGCGGGCGGCTTCTTCGTAGTCCATGCCGCCGCCACTCACCCAGCCGCAGCAGTCGCTCTCGCAATCACCTTTCTCGCCATCACCGTCCTCACCGCCCGGAGGCCTCATCATGCTTGAACTTCGCCGTCGTCGCCGCACCTGGCGCCGCATCCTGACCAACCCCGTCATCGCGGCCGAGGTCGCCTTCGTCGCCGTCGTCACCGGGATCGGCATCGTCGCCATCAGCCCGATCGGCGCATCGATCAGCCTCGCGATCGCCACCCACGACAACCCGGGCCTCGTCGCCTCCCTCGTCGCCGGCACGATCATCATCACGACCGCGCTGCTCATCGGAGCCACGATGGTCGCTTTCCAGATCCTCGCCCGCCACCAGCGCCGCACCAGCTGATGGCCGCCACGATGATCCAGACGCCGGTCATCGTCCCGCTCCGCTGGCTCGGCCGCGGTCAGGACGTGCGCGTCACCATCACGCACAACCACCAGGTGCTCGTCTACGCATTCGACGTCTTCCGAGCCCTCGACGTCTTCACCGACACCATCGAACGCCACAGCGCCTACCCGCTCGCCGCCATCGGCGTGCTCCCCGCCGGCGTGAATTTCCTCGACCACGTCGTCGACGAATCCCACTCCGCAACACTCTTCTACCCCCTCCACCGCATTCAGCAGATCGTCCGCCACAGCCCCGCAGACCCGACCCTCGTCGACGAGCTGCTGACGTGGCTCGGTGATGCGATCGCGGACCTGATCGCACCCCCCGTCCGCCGCCTGCCGGAGCGGAACAGCAGCGAGCCGCAGGCGCCCGCAGAACCCTCGACCTTCTCCATCGGTAGAGCCGCTCGCATCCTCAGCCGCGACCCCGCGCTCACCTACGGCCAGCAGACCCTCTTCGACGCCATGTCCCGGTTCGGATGGATCGCACGCGAGCTCGGCATCTGGGTGCCCGCCGAGCAGACCATCGCCGAGGGATGGCTCGTGCGGCACCAGGTGCGCCTGGGCTATGAAAAGCGATCCGAGCGCGTCCTGTACCCGCAGATCCGCATCACCAGCGCGGGCCTCACCGAACTGCACACCCGCCTCGGTGGCATCGCCACCCTCAACCTCGAAGAGCAGCCGACTCTCACGATCCTGGATGGCACCGCGTGAGCGCCGACCGGCCGGCAGGTCTGCCGGAGAAATACACGCTGGTGTTCGTCGACCAGGTCAACGGCCGAACGTTCACCCTGTCGCGCACGCCTGTCGCGACGTTCATCGACGCCCAGGGCCTCACCCCTGAACAGGCCACCCAGCTCGTCGGCGACATCGTCGTCGATCAGATGCTCGAGCAGCTCGAGGCGACCGGATGACCGCCGTCACGACTCAGGACGGCCCTCGCATCGTCGTCGAGCTCAACTGCGACCTCTGCCCCGCCCAGGTGGTGCACACCGACACCGTGCCGCTGGCGGTCGTCACGGCCTACCTCAGCGCTGCTGGGTGGCAGATCGCCTCCGAGGCGCCCGCCGCGTCCCAGATCGTCGCATGCCCGCGCTGCGCCCAAGTAGGAGGCCGCCGATGACCGACACGACCGCACCCGCCAAGAAGCGAGGTCGCCCCCGCACGCGCCCCGAGCTCATCCTCGACGGCGACCACGAGACCATGACCGACGCCCAGAAGCGTGGCCACTACACCCGGGGATGCACTCACGAGGAGTGCCGCACTGCCGCTTCCGCCGCCAATCGGGAACGCCTCCGTAACAAGCGCGAGGCAGAGCGTGAAGAAGACACGCAGCCGGCGGTCAATGACGCCTCAGGGCCCGCAATCGAGCCTGAGCCGCCCACGCAGCCTGACTCGCTGACCGGCCGCCGCGTACCCGCCCTTGGCGCCTCACGGCGTCTGCAAGGGCTCCTGTTCGCCGGCCACAGCCCCGTCGCGATCGCCCGCCGCACTCAGATCGGCGTCGACGCGGTCTGGTGGCTGCTGCACGAGCTCGTCGACGACGTCGACGAAGTCACGCACCGCATCGTCGACCGCGAGTTCCGCAAGATGCGCGAGGAGATACCGGCACCGACGATGAAGACCGCTCTGGCGGCCGAGCAGCTCACCGTCATGTGCCGCGAGCTCGCCATCACCCACGAGTGGGCATCGCCGTGGGCCTGGGACGACATCGACGAAGACACACGCCCCGCCCACCCGTCGACGCCTAACGCCGCCACGACCCTCACAGAGCGCCAGCGCGCCACCCGCACCGAGGGGAGGGCGGCCGAATGAGTTGGCTCAAGCTCGACGACCAGCTGGGCGTGCACCGCAAGGTCATCAAGATCCAGCGCCGCACCCGACTGGAATGCATGGGCCTGTGGACCCTCGCCCTCTCCGCATCGGGACGCGGCCTCACCGATGGCGTGCTGGAGGACTTCGAACTCGACGAGCTCGGCGCGAAGCAAGCACTCATCGACGAGCTCGTGCGCGTCCAGCTGTGGCACTCCACCGGTCACGACTGCCAACGCTGCCCCCAGCCGCCCGCCGGCGGCATCGTCATCCACGACTACCTCGCCCTCAACCCCTCGAAGAAGCAGGTCGAGGACAAGCGTGAGGCCGAGCGCGTCCGCAAGGTGTCCCAGCGGGACAACGCGCGGAAGGCGCGCACGACACCCGAGGGACAGGAGCAGGTGTCCGAACACCCCGTCCCGTCCCGTCCCGTCCCGTCCCCTGACTTGACAGACCTTTCCCCCCGTCCTGAGTCAAGTCCAGACCCCAGCGTGCGCGAGATCGGACCTGACGAGGGACAGGAAATCACCCTCGAGCAGCACGCCGCGAACCTTGCCGAGAGCCTCGGCGTCCGCAAGATCGACGCCACCCGCGACCTGCTCGCCGCCACCGCCGAGACACCGCTCACCGACCTCGGCGCCCTGGCAATCGTCGAGGCCGTCATGCGACGCCGCGACCCGCGACAGCAGCCCGTCCGCGACGTCGACGCGTACATCGCCGGCACCTGCCGGCAGAACCCGCACGAGATCCGCGAACTCGCCGACACCATCGGCGCCCGCAGCCTCGGCGCAACCGTCCACCCCCTGCTCAGCGCCTGAACCCGGAGACCACGCCCATGCCTGCCACCGTCACCCGCGACTCGTTCCGATCGACCCTCGTCGAGTACGCCATCGAACACTCCAAGCCCGACGGAACCCGCTGCACCGAAGACAACGACTCCTGCCCGCTGCAGCAGCAGCTCGAGCGCGACTTCCGCGACCTGATCGCCACCGACGACGTCAACGAGCTCATCACGGTGTTCCTCAACCAGCTGCTCCACGAAGGCGCGGCGATCGCCCGCACGCGCCAAGCCGACGGCGGTCTCGGCCTCGCCGGCTACAGGTTCGAGGGCTCCGCCACATCCGGCATGCTCGCCGGCGCACTCATGCTCAGCCGCGCCCACGGCAACGACGAACTCGGCGACGCAGCCCGCACCATCCTCCGATTCGGCCCGCCCCGCATGGCGCACGCCGTCCTGAGCGTCATCGTCGAGCAGCTCGTCATCTCGCTCGTCGAACGCCACCAGGAGATGCTCGGCACCCCCGGGAGCCACTGATGGAAGCCGCCTCGATTAGCGAAGCCGACTACCACGCCATGAAGGCCGCCGAGATGCCCGAGAAGCGACTGCAGGACAACGTCATCGGCGTCGCCCGCACCCTCGGCTGGCGCGTCTACCACACCTACTCCTCGGTCCGCAGCGAACCCGGCTACCCCGACCTGCACCTGCTCCACGCCCGCCACAAGGTCTCCGCCCTCATCGAGCTGAAGACCATGAAGGGCAAACTCTCCCCGGCCCAGCAGACCTGGCTGCGCGACCTCCACACCGCCGGCGTCGCCGTCGCCGTCTGGCGCCCCATCCACTGGTACACGCACCAGATCCACGACTGGCTCGCCAACCCCCGCACCGTCGAGCTGCCAGGACGTCTCGCATGACCGCCAACGGCCCCACGACCCCCGTCACCGCAGCAGCCCTTCTCGACTTCGAAGCCACCTACCCGCACCCGGCCGGGAAGGACGCCCTCATCCGCCGCCACTTCGGCATCACGCGAACGAAGTACTGGCAGATCCTCGCTGCCTACGTCATCACCAAAGACGCCCTCGAACAGGACCCCATCACCGCCCGCCGCGTCCGCGAACGCCTCGCCGCACCCCGCACCACAACCGAGGCCGATCGATGACGAAGAAGACCACCATCAGCCGCAAACTCGCCGCCGCAGCCCTCACCGAGCTCACCCCGGACCTCGCCCGCCTCGAGCTCGAACGCTGGACCACCAGCCGCCAAGACCCCGCCACCGCCATCGAGCAGCTCATCCGCCGCGAACTCTACGACATCACCCCAACCAGCCCCCACCTCACCGCAACCCTCAACCCCGCAAGGAGAACCGCATGACCCCCACCAGCACCCCCGCCGCCCCGCCCACCACCGTCCTCATCGCCCCCACCGACGTCGTCGTCGACGCCAACATCCGCAGCACCGTCAAGACCGACAAGCCCTTCTGGGCCTCCGTCAAGCAAGACGGCGTCCTCGTCCCCCTCATCGTCGAACTCCGCCCCGACGGCACCCACCACCTCATCGACGGACAACGCCGCATCCTCGCCGCCATCGACGCCGGCCTCACCCAGATCCCCGCCACCATCATCAGCAGCTCCACCAGCGACAGCGACCACATCGTCCGCCAACTCGTCGTCAACGAACACCGCGAGCAGCTCACCGACGCCGACCGCGTCGCCGCCATGCAGACCCTCTTCGACTACGGCCTCACCGCCGACCAGATCGCCCGCAAAACCAAGACCCCCCGACCCCGCGTCGACAACGCCCTCAAGATCATCGCCTCACCCACCGCCGCGAACGCGATCGCCAACACCCCCGCCATCACCCTCGACCAGGCAGCGGCGCTCGCCGACTTCGAGGACAGCCCGGAGATCTCCGAGAAGCTCGCCGCGATCGCCGCCGACTCGCCGTCCCGGTTCGCCCACGAGCTCAGCCGCGCCCGCGACGACCGCGCGATCGCACAGGCACGCGCGACCGCGATCGCCGATCTCGAAGCCGCCGGCGTGCCGCTGCTGCTGCAGCGACCCGACTACGACAACAAGACGATCCTGGCGCTGCGCGAGCTCAGCCCCACCGCGGCCGCCGCGAAGGCCTACACGTCGATCGAGCTGGAGAACCACACCACCTGCCCAGGCCACGCCATCTACGTCCACGCGTCCATCGACTGGGGCGCCGACCGAGCCGTCACCGTCACCGAGCACCCCTACTGCACCGACTGGAAAGCCAACGGCCACTTCAAGCGCGGCAGCACCGCAACCGGCGGCGCAGTCGATGCAGCCGAGAAGGAAGCCCGCCGCCAAGCCCGAGAGAACAACAAAGCCTGGACCTCCGCCACCCCCGTCCGCATCGCCTTCCTCCAGACCCTCCTCACCACCCCCGAACCCCCCAAGGGCTGGGACCTCTTCGTCGCCCAATACCTCGCCCGCGGCACCGACAGCGACTACCGCATCCGCTCCACCGTCGAGAACCTCCTCCAGATCACCAACGAGACCGGCCAGGGCAAGTGGCTCGACGCCCACCCCAACCGGGCACCACAGCTGCTCCTCGCACACGCCCTCGCCTCGATCGAGGGCGAGTACGAGTACGGCAAGAGCGGCTGGAAGAACTCGCGCACCCCCGACTACCTCCGCGTGCTCTCCACCTGGGGCTACACCCTCTCCGACATCGAAGAGACGACCGCCACGAGCGCGAAGGCGAAGCGATGAACGACTGGCCCACGCGACTCAAGGTCGACCCGATCGGGCAGTGGCCCGGCGCCCGCACAGCACGACAGCAGCGCTCACCGTTCTCTGCAAACCTCAGCGCAACCCTCGAAGTGCTCGAGCGCGAGATCCGCGAGCTCGGCGGCCGAGACGCCCGCATGCAGATCGCCATCCCGCCCGAGCAGTTCCGCCTCGACGGCTACCCGCGCGCGACCGCGAAACCCGAACACTCCGGTGTGATCCTGACACTGCAGTCCAAGCACGGCCCCCTGTCGTACCCCTGCGACACCTTCACCACCTGGCAGGACAACCTCCGCGCGATCGCTCTCGCACTCGAAGCACTGCGCAAGGTTGACCGGTACGGCGTGACAAAGCGCGGCGAGCAGTACCGCGGCTTCCTCGCGCTCGAAGCAACGGCAGCGCGCCCGTTCCACGACGTCGACAGCGCCGCCAAGTACCTCCGCGACATCGCAGGCGACCCTTCGAACCCGCACATCGATCTCCGCACGATCGCCCGAAGGGCCCAGGCCCTCACGCACCCCGACCGCGGTGGAGACGCGAACAGGTTCCAGCTCGTCACCGAGGCAATCGAGCTCCTCAAGCGGGAGACGTCCCTGTGACCGCCACCGAGGTCGCTGCGGCGCTCGCCGTGGAGCTCGGCGTCTCGCTGCGCGATGCGGTCGAGAAGGCCGGCTTCGAGTGGGTCGTCGACATGGATCACGAGGACCGTCGCCTGGTGATGTCGAAGGACCTCACGACGCGAGTCCTCACGATCCGCATCGACGGCATCCGGTTCGACGCGGTCGATCGTCTCGGCGCGCACGCCACCAACCTGCCGCAATTCCGCGCGCTGCTCGCTGAGCACACTCCCGACCGTCACGCCTGAGGAGGCACATCAACCATGCACCGCTATCCCGACTGGGTCACCCCGAGCAACGCCCACGAGTGTGCTGCGCCGAACTGCGCGATGGTCGACGGCTCGGCCTACAAGGGCGCCGTGGCTTCGTCACTCGGGGTCGCCCCGCGGCATCCGGTGCACGGTTCGGAGCTCTGCATCCACCATGAGCGTCAGCTGCGTCGCGTCCTCATGGATCTCGCGGGACGTCTGCCGGATGTTCGTGCGGCGGTGCTGCGGACGCAGGCGAACGATGGCGGCCGCGGCGGAGCGTCGTCGACGGTGCCCGACCCTGTGTCGCAGCTGTGGAACCCGCGCGCGACGGTCGTGGCGACGAAGGTGCAGGACTTCAGCGACTACCTCGTCGGCACGGTGCTGCGCGAGTACCGGTCATCGACGCCCGACGTCGCAGCCGACCATGGCGCGCTCCGCGTGGGCCTCGACGCCCGTGTAGCCCTCGTCGCCCTGTCGCGTTGGTACGGCGACTGGCTGGCCCGCTATCCGGGCGGCGTCGGCCCGGACATCCTGCGATCCCTGCTCGAGCTGCGCCGCTCGTGCGAGGGCGCGATCAACGGGCCCTCGTTCCGCCGCGTCGCCCTCGACGGGGCACGCTGCCGTGAGGAGGTGCTCGAGCTCGACGCCGGTGTGGTCCACTGCGAGGCGCCCCTCGTCGGCATTTTGCGCCGCCCGAGCGACAAGCAGCCGTCCGAGATCGTCTGCACCGCGAACCCCGAGCACCGCCGCTACTCGCGCGACGAGTGGATGACGTTCGCCGTCGACCAAGGGCGCCCGCATGGGTGAGACCCGCTGGGTGGATGCCCACACGGCCGGCCTGATGCTCGGCGTCTCCGCGAAGCGCGCGTCGAACCTCGCCGCGATCGAGAAGTGGCGACGTCGACCCAACACGCGCCCTGCCCAGTTCTCGTACCGCGACGTGCTCAACACGTACCACCGGCGCACCTCTGACCGTTCCACTTTGACCCCGGCCTCAGCGGCCGTCCAGTCCTGAAGGAGTCCCTCTTGGCCAACCGCAAGCAGACCACGCCCCCGGTGGCGTCCCTCGGTCAACGCATCGCCCTGAACGTCATCCTGCTGCTCGTCGGCGCGGCCGCGTTCCGCATGAGCTTCGACCACCACGTGAAGATCGCCGCGGCCGCCGGCATCCCGCTCGAGCTCGGCATCTTCTACCCGCTCGTGGTCGACGCCGCGATCCTCGTCGCGATGCTGATCGGCATCTGGATTCCGACCCTCACGCACGGGCAGCGCCGATACGTGTGGTGGACGGTCGCGTTCTTCACCGCGCTGTCGGTCGCGAACAACAGCCTCAGCGTCCTCGTGTTGGAGCCGGAGAAGGTGACCATGCCGATGTGGGCCGCGATCGCCGTCCACGCCGTGCCCGCCATCACCCTCTTCGTGGTTGTCCACCTGGCCGTCAACACGGTCTTGAACCCCGCGAACCGTCCGCCGCGCCGCACCACCGACCAGCAGCCGGCCACGACCGCCACCGCCCGTCCGTCCGCGACCGGCCACGACCCGGCACCGGTCCGCGCCTTGTCCTCAGCTCCGTCCGCTCAACGCCCACGCCGCGGCGCCCCTGTTCCGCCCGAGCATCTGGCCACGATCCTCCGCCTTAAGAGCGAAGGCCTCGGCGCCCGTGACATCGCCGAGCACGTCCCCTACGGCAAGAGCAAGGTGTCCGAGATCATCCGCGACCACCAGGAGGCCAACCGTGCCTAACCACATCCGCGCTGGCCACCTGACCGCCATCCACATCGGCAACACCGTCACCGTCAACGGCGTCACCGGACGCATCCACGACCTCGAGCACCGCACCAGCATCTTCGGCGGCGACCCCATCACGATCGTCAACCTCCGCCTGCCGGACGGCACCTCGAACCGGCAACAGCACCACCCGGCCGACCCCGTCACCCTCGTCGACCCGCCGCACCACCACAGCAGCCCCGCACCAGACGCACCCCTCACCCACCTCGTGCACCTGCTCGAGAAGCGCGCCGCCATGTGGAAACGCACCGGCGACAAAGCCCTCACCGACCGCAAGTTCGTACACCTCGACGAGGCCCGCGCCTCCGAAGCCGAATGCCGCTTCCTCATCCTCGAGCTCACCGAACCCACCAACGCCGACAAGGTCACCACCCCACCCCGGCCGACTCCACCTCGCCCCGCACACCCCGCCTGCCAATCCGGCGGCCACGACAACTGCACCTGCGACATCTGCTACTGACCCGCCCACCCGAAAGGAACACCATGAAGAACCCCATCGAGCAGCTCGCCACCGCCCTCGGCATCCGCCTCACCAAGAACGGCCAGCCCGCCCTCGGCCTCGCACGCGCCGAACGCCACCAGAACCTCGACACCGCCGCCCTCCACAAGCGCCGCGCCCGCAACAAGGCCGCCCGCCGCTCCCGCCGCATCAACCGAATCCGAGCAGCCCGATGAAGACCAAGACCACGGCGCTCGCCGTAGCCTCACTCGTCCTCCTGCTCGCAGGATGTGGCGGCAACTACGCCCAGACGCCCGACGAGATCGCGGAGATCGCCGAGGCCCGCGACGCATGCAACGAAGCCGGCGGCCTCTTCGTCCAGTGGTCCACCGACTTCGGGCAGCGCTGGCGCTGCGACTTCGACCAGCGAGAGGACAGCAACCGATGACCCCCGTGGAGCGGCTGCAAGCCGCGATCGCCACCCTCACCGACTTCACCGGCGAGGACTGGCACGCCAGCACCTACATCAACGGCGTGACGGACATCGAAGCCACCAACCCTGGCGGAGGACGCCGAGTCATCACCGACCTGTTCCTCAGCGACGACGCGCACCTCATCGTCACCCTCCACCGCACCATCGACGCTCAGCTGCAGATCCTCCAGCACGCCCTAGCCCGCGCTAAGGCGAAGATCGCCGGCGGGGGAGTGGCACACGCTGTCTGGTCACACGAACGCGACGCCCTCGCTCTCTCCGACGCGATCCTCAACACCCCGGCGCTCGCCGAAGGGGCTGACCCGAAAACACCCGATTCAGAGGAGGCGCCCCAGTGAGGAAGAGCACGAACATCACCATGCTCGGCACGCCCACATTCATCCGCATCTACGAGAACCCGGGCCGTGAGCGTGACGAGTACCCGATCGCCGTCGCGCTCGATCATCACGAGCCGGTCGCGCTGTTCACCGAGCGCGCCTACGCACTGCCGTTCGCGATGAGCCTGCCCGACATTCTCGAGCTCGAGAACTCGGTGGTCGAGGACTCAACTTCGTCCGATTCTTCGGGAGGAACCGACTGATGGACACACTGCCCATGCACCAGCCCAGCTTCGAAGAAGTGCTCCCGTGGGATTGCATCTATGGAGAGTGCTCCCATGAAGGCGATTGCGAGCCGCTCAAGATCGAGGCGTGCCGCGCGTGCTCGGAGGCTGAGCCGCCCGTCGAGCTCGAGGAACTCCAGACGATCATCCCGTGGGACGTGGCAGAGGCCCGCGGCCACGCGCCTGTGGTCATCCCATCATCGCCCGATTCAGGGGCGAGCTCGTGACGCTGACCATCGCGTCGTTCCCGCTGCCAGTGGCATGGGACGGGCGCTCGGTCAAGTGGGATCGCTGGGAGGCTCCACAGCCCGTTTTCATCTGCCCGCCGCCGAAGGATGAGCGCTGCGAGTGCGGCTCGACGGCGAAGCCTTATACGGCGCGCGGTCTGCGCGACGCCGACCCGGCTCTCACAGCGCGGCTCGACCGACTGCCGCGCATCGGCCGACGCACGGCGCTCTACTGGCCCTGCTACGACCTGCACGCCTTCCGCTGCCCCGACTGCGGCGACGTGACCGTGTGGGACATGGAGAGCAACACTATGTGGACGCTCGACGAGGCCGACTACGGAGTGACCGGGTCGTGGGCGTGGTCGGGCGGCCTGCTGGATGCGTTGCTCGTGCCGACTTCGCCCGATTCATCGTCTACCGAGGAGAAAAACGATGACGCTTGAGGCGATCAGACGCCGGTACAACGTCCCGGCTAAGCAAGGCCGAATGTTGCTGTTCCAGGGTGAACGGCACATCATCACGGGGTCTGAGCGCGGGACTCTGCGACTGCGAATCCGTTCCGCTTCCGGGGGCAAGCCGTTCCCCGTGCATCCGACGTGGGAGATGGACTACGGTACCGCCCCTGTTACCGAGGAGACCGAACGTGGCTGAGACAGCTGTGAGTACTGTGCCGCGTCCGGTAACGCACTGGCATGGATGGCCGGGAGCGTTGTGCTCGTGCACTGCTGTCGCCTCGGAGAGCGACCAATGAGGCGGCTGCTGGTCGCGCTGGTCGGCGTGGCGCTCGTGGTAAGCCTGGCCGGATGCTCACCTTCTCGCATGAGCGTTGAGGAGGTCGAGGAGCTGGCGGCGGCGCGTGACGTGTGCAACGAGAACGGCGGCGTCTTTTCCCAGTGGGTGAGCGAGTTCGGCGTCGGGTACCGTTGCGACTTTGACCAGCGGGAGAGCGACCAATGAGCGTGCGGAGGCCGACCGGTCGCATCGTGGAGGACAGCTACGAGCCCGCCGCGCTCAAAGTCGCGTGGAGCGAGTACCGCGATGCGAACCCCGAGAATAACCACCCGGAGCGATACCAGGCGTTCCGCGCTGGCTATCGGCGCGGCATCGCTCAGGGCGCACTGCTCGCCTTGACGACGTTCGTGCACAGTTCTCCCGATTCATCGACACGCTAGAGGCACGTGTAGTGCGGAGCCGCCGGGTGGATCCGACCCTCGCGGAGGAGTCCACCGTTGACGAAGTTGCCTCACATCGCGATAGCCTGAACCAGATTGTCGACGTGGGCAGGAGTATCCGATGGTGGAGAAAGTCACGATCAAGGCCGAGGAGCTTTGGCGATTCCGACTCGACGCTCAGAACCCCCGTCACGAGCCCCAATCGCAGCAACAGGACATCGTCGATTACTTGACGGCAAACGAAGACGTCTTGCCGTTGCTCGAGGACATTGCGGCCCAGCGTTCACTCAGCCCTTTCGATCGGTTCGGCGCTCTTCGATCCGGCGATCTGCTCATTGCGATCGAGGGCAATCGGCGACTCTGCTCTCTTATGCTCCTGAACGATCCCGAGTTAGCGCCGGCGAAGTATCGAGCTCGAGTACGAGCCGCGGCGCAAGGCTGGAAGCCGGAGCTGATCGAGATCGATGTAGCGATCTTCGACACGCGTGAGGAAGCCAACCCTTGGCTTGAACGTCGCCATCAAGGGGCATTAGGTGGTGTCGGCCTGAAGGCTTGGAGTGCGATCGCTCAGGGTCGTCACTTCGGAACCTCCGACAACGCGCTCGCGCTTCGACTGATGAGTGTCGCGGTCGAGAGAGCTCTGATCACGAAAGAGCAGGGAGCCCGCCGAGTTCTCACCACGGTGCGTCGATTCACGGACAAGGAGTCGTTCAGACGCAACTTCTTGGGGATTACAACTGGGCGGACCGATCCGGACTACAAGACCGGCCTTGGCGACGAAGTATTCAACGAGCGACTGCAGGCTTTCTTCGATGAGCTCTTCGCCCCAACGCCGACCGTGACCTCGAGGATGTCGGCAAACGACATCACAAAGTGGGTAGACGATCGACTTGGCCCTCAGGACGAAGGGGGTGCGAGGGCCGAGGGTACGGACGACGATCAGGCAGACCAGTCAGTGACGAGCGGCTCGCCAACTGGCGGGCATGTCGAGAGAGTCCCTGAATCGCGGGCAGGCGATGAAGAATCGACAGCGGTCGCTCCGAGTGGTGGGGATGACGCACCACTCCCGGCGCTGCCAAAGGTATCCCGGCCTGCGTCACCCACTTCGCGCGCGAACTTAGTCGATGGTCGCTCGTTCCCAGACGGCACTGCCGATCAAATGCGGCAGTACTTCGTCTATGAGCTCGCCCGAATCCGCAAAGAGACGCCGCTTGCAGCTGCACTCGTGGCGCGCGTTCTATTGGAGAGCCTTTATCTAGACCTCTGGGACACATTGCCGACCACGATCAATCCGGACTCGAAGCTGCACACCAAGGTCATTCACATGATCCCGCATGTGAAGGAGTGGAATCTGGACCGAAAGGAGAAGGCTGCTCTCCAGCGCCTTCTTGACAGCGCCAATAACTCCGGCAACGTGCTAAGCCCGGCGGCGTTGGGAGCCGCTGCGCATGGTGCGCACGTTCCTTCCTGGGACAGCCTGGTGAGGGAGTGGGACGCGCTCCTGCCGATCATTCGGCGCATCATGAAGCACGTCGAAACTGCCCATGGCCACGCCGCGCCCTGACTGTTAACCTCTGAAAGAGGAGGCAGATAGACCGTGCCCAGTACCCACTCACCCCTGCGATACCCGGGCGGGAAAAGCGCCCTCACCAAGGCGGTCATTCAAACAATCGCCGACAACAAGCTCGAACACCATCAGTACGCCGAGCCCTACGCAGGTGGGGGCGGCCTAGCTCTCGGACTTCTCTACGGACGACACACCCACCGCATCGCGCTCAACGACCTCGACCCGGCCATACACGCGCTTTGGTGGACCATCCTCAACGAGACCAAGGAGCTGCGCACGCTCATCGCCTCAACCCCGATCACCATCGACGAGTGGCACCAACAGCGCATCACCTACTTCGCAGCCGACACCACCGACCCCGTACGCCTCGGCTTCTCAGCGTTGTTCCTCAACCGAACTAACCGATCGGGGGTCATCAAGGGCGGAGTTATCGGCGGGCTCGACCAAACCGGTGAATACCCTCTTGATTGCCGCTTCAACCGTGACACTCTCGACCAGAAGGTCGAACGAATCGCCAAGTACAAGGCTCAGATCGAACTCACCAACCTCGACGGTCGAACCTTCCTCGCCGAGCGCGACAGGACCGAGAAGGTGCTCTTTTTCATCGACCCGCCCTATTTCGAGAAAGGTCGAGGGCTCTACTCCAACTACTTCGAGGGCAACGACCACGAACTGCTGGCCGACGAAGTTCACGAGCTCAGCAACCCCTGGCTGCTCACCTACGACGACGCAGAGAGCATCGCGGCCCTTTACGACTCCCACCCTCTGTACAGGTACTCGATTCGATATACCGCCGCCATCAAGCGCACCGGTACCGAGCTACTTGCAACTTCGCGCGGTCTCATGGTCAACTTCCCGCACCAAACCCCAGCGTCCTCGCCCCGAACCATCAGCGCTTAGGTCAGCGCTCGCCGTAGGGAATCGACGACACGCCGATCCCAATCACGACACTCGGGACTCAATGCTGGGAAGTTCTCCACGTAGCGTGGGTGATCTGCACCCGCAAGGCCTCGAGAGATCGGGGCCTTTTTGTTTTCCTGACTGGCCACGGGCGGCCTGAGCGCAATCGCGCTCGTCGAGGTGGGACGTCAACGTCCGCTTTCTCCGGCGAAGTGCCCCCACGACATCGAGCAATCGACCAGGGGCAACTGCGTCCCACCTCGTGCGCGCCCGGGAGTGATCGTGTCCGACAAGACTAAGGCTGCCCTCGAAGCAGCCCTGAGCGCCCACATCGCCGACCAGACAGACGGTGACATCGTCACCGACTGGGCCCTCGTGGCCGCCACGAGCTCGATCGAGAGCATCGGCACGGGTCGCACCGCGTACTTCATCGAAGCGAACACGAACCAACCCGTGCACGTCATGGCTGGCCTATTCCGGTACGCGAGCGAGCACGTGATCTGGTACACCGACGACGAGGACGACGAATAGCCCGATCCTCGATCAGTCCACGAGGCAGGGGGCATCGCTCACAATGCCCACCAGATTCCGCGTCTGCTCCACCCCAGGCTGCCCCGAGGTGCACAACCTCCCCGGCTCACGATGCGCAACGCACGAGCAGCAGGCCAAGCAGTCTCACTGGAGCAAGAGCAAGGCCTACAACACCAAGGGCCACAGAGTCCGCTTCCGCCTCGCAGTCCTCCGCCGAGACCCCATCTGCGTCCTCTGCCAGCAACGCGAATCCAACGAAGCCGACCACTTCCCACGAAGCCGCGAGGAACTCGTCGCACTGCAGCTGGATCCGAACGACCCGAAGTACGGCCGAGGCCTGTGCACGCCGTGCCACGCCGCGCAGACCGCTGCGCACCAGCCCGGCGGATGGAACGCACGACCGAGCGTCACCTAGCCAGCCGACGACGCTCCGCACCCCCGGGGCGTGGCGTCAGAGGGGTGGGGGGAGACCCCCTCTGCCCTCGTACCGGGACGCGCCGGGGAGGGGAACTTTTCGTCCGACGGGTTCAAAACACTCTGGCCGGCCCTCTGCCGGCGCTTCAAACCCCCGCAACGGGGGCGCCGCAACGGCGAGGAAGAGAGATCGACATGCCCAGTGGTGGAGCACGAGCACGAAGCGGTCCGCCCGCCGACCCCAACGCACTCCGACGTGAGCGCAAGGACGACAAGGCCTGGGTTTCCCTGCCCAGCGAAGGCCGCAAGGGCCGCGCGCCCGCGCTGCCGCTTCCGGGAGCCAATCGGCTCGAGCGCGAGCTGTGGTCGGAGCTGTGGAAGAAGCCGCAGGCCATCCAGTGGGAGGCCCTCGGACTTCAGCGCCAGGTCGCCGCGTACACGCGCGCCTACATCGCCTCGATCGACATCGACGCGACGGCCGGCATCAAGACCGCGGTACTGCGCATGGAGGCCGAGCTCGGCCTGTCCATCGTCGGCATGAACTCACTGCGGTGGAAGATCGTCGCCGACGAGCTCGGCGAACGGCGCCAAGCCAAGACCGCTGCATCCGCGCCCACCGGCACCCGTGCACCGGGCAACGTCCGCGACCGTCTGCAGGCGATCGCCGATGGAGCCTAACCTCAGCCTCCTCGTCGCACCCACCTGGGTCGAAGCACACTGCGTCATCCCCGACGGCGATCACCGCGGCGAGCCGTTCATCCTCGGCGACGAGCAGCTCACCTTCATGGTCAAGCACTACACCGTGAAGCCCACCGCCCAGCGCGCCGGCGATCGCGACCGCCACGGCCGCTACGTCAAGCCAGCCGACGCATTCCGCTACCGCCGCTCTCAGATTGTCCGCGCGCAGAAGTGGGGCAAGTCTCCGCTCATCGCCGGCTTCGTCTGCCTGGAGGGAGTCGGGCCCGCGATCTTCGACGGCTTCGCCACCGGCGGCGAGCTCTACGACTGCCGCGACTGGGGATGCGGCTGCGGGTTCGAGTACTTCTACGAGCCCGGGGAGCCGATGGGGCGCCCATGGTCGACGCCGCTCATTCAGATCACCGCGACGTCGGAGGATCAGACCGACAACACCTACGACGCGCTGCGGCCGATGATCGACCTGGGCCCACTGGCCGACCTGATCCCAAAGACGGGTGAGGAGTTCATCCGACTGCCCGGCGACGGCCGCATCGACGTTGTCACCTCGAAGGCGAACTCGCGGCTCGGCCAGCGCGTCACTTTCGCCCCGCAGGATGAGACCGGCCTGTGGCTGAAGGCGAACGGCGGCCACAAGCTCGCCGAGACACAACGCCGGGGCCTCGCCGGCATGGGCGGCCGCGCGATCGAGACCACCAACGCGTGGGACCCCTCGCAGGATTCGGTCGCGCAACGCACTAACGAGTCGCCGGCTCAGGACATCAACAAGGACTTCCGACAGCCGCCCGCGCAGCTGAGCTTCCTCAACAAGCGCGAGCGTCGTCGGATCCTGGCATTCAACTACCAAGGCGCTCCGTGGGTCTCGATCGACGCCATCGAAGCCGAAGCCGCAGAAGTCATCCTCCGCAACCCAGCTGACGCCGAGCGCTTCTTCGGCAACCGCGTCGTCGCTGGCGCCGGCTCATGGCTGCCCGTGGCGAAGTGGACCGCGAAAGCTGCGACGCGCGTCGTCAAGCCGCGCACGACGATCTGCCTCGGCTTCGACGGCTCCGACGTCGACGACTGGTCTGGGATCCGCGCCGAGACCCTCGACGGCTACCAGTTCACGCCGACCTTCCACACGGACGGACGGCCGACCATCTGGGACCCTGCACAGTTCGGCGGCCGCATCCCACGGCTCGAGGTCATGGCCGCGTTCGAGGAGCTCTTCAAGCGCTACGACGTCGCGCGCGCATACCTCGACCCGCCGTACTGGCAGTCGGAGATCGACATGCTCGCGGCGAAGTACGGGCCCAAGAAGGTTCTGCGTTGGGAGACATACCGACCGAAGCCGATGCACGCCGCGCTCGAGCGATTCAAGACCGACGTCGTGCAGCCCGACTCGGGCTTCACCCACGACGGCGACGAGCAGGTGGCCACGCACATCCGCAACGCCATCGAGGTGCCCCGGCCCAACCAGACGTACCTGATCTTCAAGCCCCACGGGTCCGAGACCCAGAAGATCGACCTCGCGATGAGCTCCGTTCTCGCGCATGAGGCAGCAGCTGACGCTGCAGCGTCCGGGTACTCCGCGCAAGGCAAGACCACCATCTACTACTGAAGGGGAACGCATGGACTCCGCTGGCGCTCTCCACATGGTGAACCGCATCTACGCCCGCCTGAACAACCGTCGCGACGAGATCATCCGGTTCGAGGACTACTACCTCGGCAAGCAGCCGCTCACCTTCGCCACCAAGGAATGGCAGGCGCAGAACGCTGCCCGCTACGACACATTCGCCGACAACTGGACGGCGCCCGTAGTCAACGCGGAGTCCGAGCGGATCCAGTACACCGGGCTGAATATGCGACAGGGCTCCGGCGTCGACGCCGAGATGGCCAAGGCAGCGTCGGACATGCTGCACGAGTGCTGGCTTCGCAACGAGCTCGACATGCAGTCCTCGCAAGGCTGGGTCACCACCCTGACCGCGCGACGCAGCTTCGTCATCGTCTGGGCGGACCGTGTCACCCAGGAGCCGATCGTCACCTGGGAGCACCCCTCGCAGGTGGAGATCGAGTACGACTTCGCCAACCCCATGCGCCGCGTCGCCGCGCTGAAGACGTGGCTCGATGAGGAGTGGGAGTACGCCACCCTCTACACGCCCGAGTGGGTCTGGAAGTTCCAGCGCGGGCGGACCACCGTCAAGGATCAGATGGAGTCGCAGGCGGAGCAAGCTCGCTCAGAGCGCGCTACCGACGGCGGCTGGATCATGCGCGAGATCGCGGAGGAGTCGTGGCCACTGGCCAACCCCCTGGGCGTCGTGCCCGTTGTCGAGGTCGCAAACCGCCCGCCGCTCAAGGGCGACCCGATCAGCGAGATCGCCGGCGTCGTGTCGATGCAGGACGCCATCAACCTGCTCTGGGCCTACCTGTTCCTGGCGGCAGACTACGCATCGATGCCGGCCCGAGTCGTCCTTGGTGCAGCACCGCCGATGATCTCGATCCTCGATGGTGACGGCAACCTGGTCGGCGAGAAGCCTGTGGACATGAAGGAGCTCAGCGAGAGGCGCCTCTTCTACGTCGACGGCGATGATCCGAAGATCGACTCGTGGGAAGCCGCACGGCTTGACGTCTTCACCGACACCATCGACGTCGCGGTGGCGCACATCTCCTCGCAGACCCGCACCCCGCCGACCTACCTGGTGTCCAAGACCGGCATGTCGAACGTCAACAGCGAGGGCCTGAAGGCGAGCGAGATCGGCCTGAACAAGAAGGTCACCGACTTCGAGGTATTTGCCTCACCGGCCCTTCGAGAGGTCAACCGACTCATCGCGCTCGTGCTGGACCAGCCGGCGATCGCCGAGCAGGTGCGCCTGGCCAAGGTCTCCTGGATGAACCCGGAGATCCGATCCGAGGCGCAGCTGGCGGACTCGCTGCTGAAGAAGCAGCAGATGGGCTACCCGTTCGAGTACCTGCTCGAGCTCGACGGCGTCGGACCGCTTGAGCGCGCTCGCATTCTGGAGCTCAAGCAGAAGCAGGAGGAGGCGCTGTTCGGCTTCTCCGTGCAGCAGGCCGTGCAGGACGGCATGAGCGGTGTCGACGCCTAGCCAGATCGTCGGCCGGCACCACGACGCTCGCGTCGCGACCGTCGACCGCGTCACCCGCGCGGTGATCGGTATGTGGCGCATGGTCGACGTCGACGCGCTCGACGCCGTTTGGGACTTCGCAGCACCGTCGATGGTCGCCGCCGTCGCCGCGGCGCAGGTCGAGGCCGCACAGCAGGCGGAGCGGTACATGCGCGCCGTCGACCGGTACCAGCGGAACGAGGTCGACGCGCAGCTCGCAGTCGAAAGCTTCGCCGGCGTCACGCTGGCCGGTCGTGAGGTCGGCCCCGAGATGTACTCGGCCGTCACGCAGACCAAGACGCTCATCGGGAGAGGCGTGCCTCGCCAGGACGCGTTCCAGGCTGGCGCGGCCTACCTGGCCACGTTGGTGGGGGCGATGGTGCAGGACATCGGCCGTCAGGCTGACATGACGATCGCCACGGCGAAGGGCTACAGCCGCTACGTCCGCGTCGTCTCGCCCGGAGCATGCTCGCGGTGCGCGATCCTCGCGGGCCGCGATGACTACCGGAAGCCGTTCCTCCGCCACCCGCGATGTCGCTGCCAGATGTGGCCGGTCGAGGGCACCGCAGCCAACCGGCAGGGCCCCATCCCAGAGGATCTGGCCTCGTCGCCGGGAGAGTACTTCGACAGCCTCAGTCCGGCCGAACAGAACCGGGTGTTCACGAAGGCGGGCGCGGACGCGATCCGCGCAGGAGCGGACCCCATCCAGGTCGTCAACGCTCGCCGCGGCTACTTCGGGTCCACGCCGCCTAGCGTCCCGATGCGTCGGCTCCGTCCGATCCAGATCGGCGTCCGCCCGGACGGCACCCCGCTGACCGTGTACGCGACCAGCGAAGGCACCACGGTCCGCGGAGTCTTCGGACGACGCGAACGCGCGGCCGGCGCGGACGCTATCCGCGAAGGCCGATATCGGCGGACAACCACCGTCCGGCTCATGCCCGAGCAGATCGTCCGCATGGCAGGCAACGACCCGGAGCGGCTCCGTGAGCTGCTCTACCGGTACGGCTACCTCTGGCAGCCGCCGACCGTCCGCTGAACGGACACCAAGACCTCCGCTCCCCACGAGCGGACTCCGCTGCGCAACGCAGCACCTCACCAATCGACAAGGGAGCAACTCCACTATGTCCGAACACGTCACCTCGGACGCAACGTCCGACGACATCGCCACGCAGCAGAGCCGCGCACTCAACGCGGGCAGTCCTCTCATGCCGCACCGTCCGCGCCTTCGATTCGTCGACGGCGCAGGCGACGGCACCGCCGGCAACGCCCCGGACGCTGACGCGTCCGAGGACGACGCCAGCGATGAGCAGAGCGCCGACGGCGCCGACAGCACCGACAAAGCCGAGAACACCCTCGGTGACGCGGGTAAGAAGGCCATCGACGCGATGAAGGCCGAGCGCAACGCGGCCAAGGCTGCAGCACGCGAAGCCGCCGCGGCCCTGAAGAAGCTGCAGGACGAGCTCGCCCTGAAGGACAAGCCCGCTGAAGAGCAGGCGCTCGAGCAGGCACGCGCTGAGGCGCGCGCCGAGGCCACCAAGGCTGCGAACGAGCGCATCCTCCGCAGCGAGCTGCGCGCCGTCGCCACGGGCAAGCTCGCCGACCCGGCTGACGCCGCGCTGTTCATCGACCTGACCCAGTTCGAGGTCAGCGACAACGGCGATGTCGACACCGACGCACTGTCGGACGCGATCGACGAACTCCTCACCCGCAAGCCCCACCTCGGCGCCGTTCAGAAGCAGCGCTTCGACGGCGACGCCGACCAGGGCGCGCGCAAGAGCGAGGAGAAGCGTCAGGTCACCCGCGCCGAACTCGAATCCATGAAACCCGAAGAGATCAACAAGGCGCGCCGCGAGGGGCGCCTGAACAAGATCCTCGGCATCAACTAACCAGAAAGGGGTAGCCACCATGGCTATCACGAACTTCCTCCCGACCATGTGGTCGGCCGCGATTCTCGAGCGGTTCAACACGGCCAACGTGCTGATTCCCGGGCTGAACTCGGAGTACGAGGGCATCCTGGCCGCCGGCAACACGGTCAAGATCACGTCCGTCAACACCCCGACGATCGTCGACTACGCGGCCGCGTCGCGCACCATCACGCCCGCGCAGATGACGGACACGACCCAGTCGCTCGTCATCAACAACGAGAAGGCGTTCAGCTTCATCGTCGATGACATCGATGCGGTGCAGGCTGCTGGCTCCTTCGACGCCGTCACCCGCGACGCGGGCGCCGCACTGGCCGAGGACGCGGAGGCCACGGTCATCGCCGCCCTCAAGGCTGGCGGTACTTCGGCCGGAACGGGTGCGATCGCCACGGCCGATGCGGCCTACGCAGCGATCATCGCAATCCGGCAGGCGCTGGTCAAGGCCAACGTGCCGACCACCGGGCGTGTGCTGGTTTGTTCGCCCGAGGCGGCCTCGCTGCTCCTCGGCACGGGTTCGAAGCTCACCTCCTTCGACCCGGTCGGCGACGAGCCTGTCCGCAACGGTGTGATCGGCCGCCTGCTCGGCTTCACCGTCGTCGAGCACCCGCAGCTGACTCACACGTCGAACCGCCCGGCGATGATCGGCTACCACGCCAATTCCGTCGCCTACGTCGGCCAGATCCAGAAGCTGGAGTCCGGCCGCATGGAGACCAAGTTCGCGGACTACATCCGCGGCCTGAACGTGTTCGGCACGAAGGTGCTGCGGGCCACCGCGGTGCAGACGTACCTCCCGGCTTCCTAAGGAGAGATGGTGGACGCATTCGCCACGTACACGGATCTGGAAGCTCGACTGCACCGAGAGTTCTCGGTCGATGAGCGTCCCTGGATCACGACCCTGCTGGAGGATGCGTCCACCTACCTTCGTAACGACGTGTTGGGCCTGCAGGTCTACCCGCAGAGCACCAGCACCGTCAGACTGTGGCCCGAAGGTGGCCGCGTCGACATCCCCACGCAGCCGCTGATCTCGATCGACGCTGTCGAGCGTGACGGTGAAGCGATCGAGTACACGCAACGCGAGAACACCATCTGGGTGCCCATCGCGTTCGCCACGCCCGCCGTCACCACAGCCACCCGCGTCGAGGCACCCGTCGATGTCACCTTCACCTACGGCTACGAGACCGCACCCGAGTCCCTGAAGCGATGGACCTGCGTGCTGGTGTCGCAGGCGCTGCTCCCCATCGAAGCGAACCTCGGCCTCACCGCCGGCGGTCTCTCCTCGGTGCAGCTTGACGACTTCCGAGCAGCGTTCGCTGACGCTGGCGAGATGTCCGGCATCGCGTTGAGCGATCGCAACATCCAGCTGCTGCGGCAGCAGTTTGGGGTGCGGCAGGTACATGTGGCGGGCAGCCGATGAGCATCGCAGCGGGCGTCGCCCGCATGGGGCGTCGACAGGCCGAGTCGCTGATGGAGTCGACCTGCACCATCACCAAGGTCGCTGCCGACGAGATCGATCCCGAGACGGGCCTGCGCACGCAGACCACGACCACCATCTACACCGGCAAGTGCCGGCTGCGCCTGCCGAGCTCGTGGGCGGCCGACGTCGACGCGGCCGGGCAAATGCTCGCTCGCCAGATGCCGGAGATCTCGATCCCGGTCGAAGCGGCCGGGTCGGGGGATGTGCGGCCGGACATGAGCGTCACGATCACAGCCAACCCGCTCGACACGAGCGTCGTCGGCGTGACCTTCCGCGTGCGCGGCATCCAGTTCCAGACGCACTCGACGGCACGGCGCCTGCAGGTGGAGCTGATGACATGAGCATCGAGTTCGACTTCTCCCAGCTCGACCAGATGTCGGCGAATCTCGATGATGCGCCGACGGTCGCGGGCCCGTACCTGCGCAAGGCCGTCGAGGTCAGCGCACGAACGCTGAAGGACAAGTGGGCAGCGAAGCTCGAGGGCGAACCGCGCATGAAGCACGCGCATCGCTCAATCACCTACGACATCAGCGTCTTTCGGGGCTTCGGGGTCTCAATTCTCGAGGCTGAGGTCGGTGCAGAGCGCGGTCGCCTGCAAGCTCCGCTGGTCGTCATCAACGAGTTCGGGGCGCCCGGCAACAACACGGCTCCGCGTGGGTACGGGTCTGGGGCATTGCAGGAAACCGAACCCGACTTCGAGCGCGGCCTCTCCAAGGCGCTCGAGGACGGGACAGCAGAAGCTCTGCGTCAGAGCAGCACTCGCGGGATCATCGCCAACTACGTGAACAGAGGTGGCGCATGACGTACGCCGACACGCAAGCCGTCAAGGCCCTCATCCAGGCGATTCCTGCGCTGGCCACGGCGACCTTCGTCGGAGAGGCGAAGAGGCCACCGCCGAACGACACCCAGAAGGTGCTGCCGCCCTACGTGGTGCTGTTCCCCGCCGACGGTGTCGACACGAGCGAGAGCCTCACCGGACCGAAGGTCATCACGAACCCTGAGTTCACCGGGTGGATCGTGGGCGACTCGGCCGAGCAGGCGAACGTTCTGCTGGACCTGCTCAAGCAGCAGATCTACCCGGGCGGGCTCGGCGTGCGCGTCGAGGTCGACGGTCGCGACAACGACCGGCTGTGGTTCGAGAGTCCGACCACGCTGCAGCGCGACACCAGCGTCACCCCGCCGCTGCTGTACCACGTCTTCCGCGTCGGCTGGAGATCCCAGCCGAGCACCCCCTGATCGAAAGGAACGCACCATGGGCTTCATCCGCGTCAAGAGCAAGGCCACCGGACACGAGTTCGACGTCAGCCCCGAGCACGCCGCCCGGCGCGCCGAAGACTGGGACGTCATCGACAGCGTCGAGGTGGAGCGCGTGCGCCCCCCGAAGCACAACGACACGGCGAACAAGACCTCGCAGGCGGCGCCCGCGCCGTCGGAGCCGGGCAAGGCGGATGTCGCCACCGGCGCCGACGTCAAGGACGACCGGTTCAGCAAGGGCTCCGCCAAGTAGGCGGGGCGTTCACCCTCCGATTGCCCCACTTCCGGGGCCTCACGAAAGAAGGACGCGATGGCTCAGGAACTGGTTCCCGCGAGCACTCAGACCACCGACAACTACCGCATCAAGTTCGTCCCGACGATCGCCGGCGCGGCGATCACCGTGGCCGAGCTCGAGGACGGTGACGACATCACCTACTCGCTCACCCCCGACGGGTGGAACCCCGAGCAGGACCAGACCGTCGTCACCGACGAACGCCTCACCCTCGAGCAGGTGCTGCAGCGTCCCGGCACGAAGACCAAGGGCCTGACCGTCAAGTACATCGACGGTGCCGCTGGCGCCGCCTCCGTGCTGACCGAGGGCCTCGCGGGCTTCATCGTCATCCGACCCCTCATCGCCAACGCGACGGATGTCGCGGCCGCGCAGAAGGTCGTGGTGTGGCCGATCCTCTGCGGTGAGCAGATGGACGACGCCCCCGTGGCGAACGGCGTGTTCACGAAGTCGCAGAAGCTCTTCGTGACCGGCGTCGTGACCCGGCAGACGGTCGCCGCGTAGCGACCTGCACGACCGGCGGGGTGGGCGGATCGCCGCTGCCCACCCCGCCCTCCGACTTATCAACGGCGACGGCGAAAGGTATCCCATGTCATTCCTCGACGACCTCCAGGCAGAGATCGCAAAGCCCGCACCGACGCTCGACGTCGACGTGGTGCTCAACGGCAACAAGCACACCCTGCAGTTCCGACGCCTCGACGGCCTCACCTGGGCCGAGCTCATCGACCGGCACCCGCCCCGCATCGGCGGGAAGGATGAGAACGATGTCGAGATCCCTCCCGTCTGGGTCGACGTGCGCTACGGCTACAACCTGCGCGCCGTCATCCTCGACGCTGCACCGTTGTGCGGCAGCGTGCCCGACGGGGCCGAGCTGAGCGCGAGCGACTGGGCCGACCTGCTCAACGCGCTCGACGGGGCAGCGTTCCAGCGCGTCAGCGACGCGATCTTCCAGCTCAACGAAGTTGGACCGCGGGAAGAGGTCGATGCCGCGCGAAAAGCGCCGAAGCGATCGCGGAGATCCTCGACCTCGCCCTCGAGCTTGGAGTAGCGCCCCGACGCCTGCAGGGGTGGGAGCCGCGCGAGTTCCACCGCCTGGTCGAGGAGAACGGCGTCGCGGTTGGCCATGAGGTCATTCGTGAGCCCGAGTGGGATCGCCACCAGCTGGCGCTGATGCGCGCGCACCTGCGCAACCGCAAGACGCCAAGCCACGGCATTCCGCTCGAGGTGGCGACTGACCCGGAGAACCAGTTCGGATTCGTCACCGAGGGCCCGTTCCGCGACTGGGCGGCGACGACCTTGGCCGACGCGCGCGACGCGTACTTCAAGCAGTACGACAAGCCCGGCGCGCCCGTGCAACGTGCCGGGCTCATGTGGCGCGTGAAGCTGCGCGACACGCCCCGCCCGACATCACCCTGAGCCGAAGGAGGCGACCGTGGCCAACCGCACAGTCAAGGTCGGCCTCATCGCCGAGGTCAACGGCTACGTCGCCGGCATGGAGCGCGCCGCCCGTGCGACTCGTGAGATGTCGGACCAGTCGCAGGCGAAGCTGCAGCAGCAGCGTGAAGCCTTCGAGGGACTCGGCCGTGCCTCGCTGGCGGTCGGTGTCGTCGCCGCGGCCGCTGTCGGCCTGGCGGTCAAGCGGTTCGTCGACTTCGACCAGGCGATCTCCAACGTCAAGGCGGCCACGCAGGAGACCACCTCGAACATGCAGCTGCTGCGCGCGGCCGCACTCGAGGCCGGCGGCGAGACGGTGTTCACCGCCGTGCAGGCTGCGAACGCGATCGAGGAGCTCGGGAAGGCCGGCCTGTCGACGGCGCAGATCCTCGGCGGAGGCCTCAAGGCCGCCCTGAGTCTCGCCGCGGCGGGACAGCTCGACGTAAAGCGCGCCGCCGAGATCACGGCGATCACGATGAAGCAGTTCGAGCTCGACGGCTCGCAGGCGACCCTCGTCACGGACCTGCTGGCCGCTGGTGCCGGTAAGGCTGCTGGCGACGTCGAGGATCTCGCGCAGGCCCTCAACCAGGCCGCCCTCGTGGCTGCACAGACTGGCCTCAGCGTCGAGGAGACGACCGGCGTGCTGTCGGCGTTCGCGTCGGCTGGCCTGATCGGTTCCGACGCAGGCACTTCGTTCCGGTCCATGCTGCAGCGACTCACTCCGCAGTCGGCCGAGGCTCAGCGTGAGCTCGATCGACTCGGGATCTCCGCCTACGACTCACAGGGCGCCTTCATCGGCGCTGCAGCGTTCGCCGGCGAGCTGCGCAGCGGGCTGAAGGGTCTGACCGATCAGCAGCGCAACGCGTCGCTGGCGGTCATCTTCGGCTCGGACGCGGTGCGCGCTGCGTCGGTGTTCTATGAGCAGGGCGCTGAGGGAATCCAGAGCTGGATCGACGCGACCAACGACTCCGGCTACGCGGCCCGTGTCGCCGCCGACCGGCTCGACAACCTGGCCGGCGACGTCGAGAAGCTCGGCGGCGCGTTCGACTCGGCGCTCATCAAGACCGGGTCGGGTGCGAACGACACCCTGCGCTCGCTCGTGCAGTCGGCGACGTTCCTGGTCGACGCGGTCGGCGGCCTGCCCCAGCCCGTGCTCAACGGCGCTCTGGCGTTCGTCGCTGTCACGGGCGCTATCGCGCTCTCGGGCGGCGCGGCGCTCGTCGCCGTGCCGAAGTACATCGCGCTGAAGACGTCGCTTGCAGCGACCGGCATCTCTGCTGGCACGGCGGCACGTCGCATCATCGGCATCGGTGGCGCGATCGGTCTCGCAACGATCGCGATCGCGTTCTTCGTTCAGCGGCAGGCCGAGGCGGCCGCGACGACGTCGGAGCTGCAGGACTCGCTCAATCAGGCGACGGGTGCCCTCACCGAGTACTCGCGCGAGCTCGTCGCCAAGAAGCTCGCCGAGTCCGGTGCGTTCGAGGCGGCGCGTGAGGCGGGCATCTCGCAGCGCGAGCTCACCGACGCTGTGATCGCCGGCGGCACGGCGCTTGAGGACGTGCGCAAGAAGCTCGCGGCCAACAACACGATCGGCACGTTCTTCACGGGCGTCGGCATCCGCGCGGGTAACGCGGCCGACACGATTCAGTCGCTGTCGCAGTCTGTCGAACAGAGCCAGGACAACTTCTGGGACGCGACACGGGCGGCCGAAGCGAACGAGTCGAGCCTGTCGGATGTCGCTGCGGCGGCGACGGATGCGTCGGGGGAGATCTCGGACCTGGCAGAGCAGATCCGCAACTTCGGCAAGAGCCAGCTCGACACCAGAGCGGCGACGCGCGACTTCGAGAGCGCAATCGACGACGCGGCCGCAGCTGTAGCCCGCAACGGGCGCACGCTCGATGTGAACACCGCCGCCGGGCGTGCGAACCAGGACGCTCTGGATCAGATCTCGAGCTCGGCCAACGCGGTCGCGGCGTCGGTGTACGCGCAGAACGGGAGCCTGGACGAGACGACCGCGATTCTCGATCGCGCTCGAGCTGAGTACCTTCGCACGGCGCGCGCAGCTGGCGACACTCGCAGCGAGGTCGAGATCCTCAACGAGGCCTACATCGCCACGCCTGAGGCGATCGCCACGCAGGTGAGCGTCACCGGAGTGACGGCGTCGCAGAACATGCTGGCGAAGTTCTACCGCGAGTGGTCGACGAAGAAGGTCACGGTCCAGTTCATCGCCGACACGACGGGACTTCGCAAGGGTCTCGCGGCTGAGGTCGCCCGGTACACCGGCCAGGCGCTCGCTGCTCAGGGTCGGGAGAACGGCGGCATCGAGGAGTACGAGAACGGTGGCGTCCGCGAGGGCATCTACCGCGGTCGCCCTGGCGGCATCCTCAAGTTCGCCGAGCCGAACGTGCCGTGGGAAGCGTTCATCTCCGGCAAGCCCGGCCAGGAACGCCGCAACCTGGCGATCTGGGCAGACGCCGGCGCTCGCCTCGGCGCTGCTCCGCTCGTCGGCGGTGGAGGCGGTGGGGGCACCACGGTGATGAACATCACCATCCCCGTGTCGGTGACTGCCGGCGCAATCGGCAATGAGGACTACCTCGCTGATGTGGTCACCACGAGTATCCGGACGGGAATCCGTCGCGGCCGAATCCCCGTCAACTGGCAGGAGAACTAGATGTTCGAGCCCTCCGAGTTCAAGATCGCCATCGCGTGCGGCTCGGGGGGCTCGTTCGTCGATGTCAGCGACTACATCCTCTTCGACGAGGGCGACGTGACCCGATCGTCGGGCCTCTCGTCCCCGTTCGAAGACGCCCGCCCGGGCTCGTTCGCGTTCACGCTCGACAACTCCGACGGTCGCTTCACCCCGGGCAGCACGTCGACGCCGCTGGACCTGCCGCTGCAGCGCGGCATGCGCGTCTGCTGGCAGCTCAACGACCGCCTCTTCGAGGCCCGCATGTCGGACTTCTCGCCGACGTTCGCTGACATCGCGAACGAGGAGACCGCGCGGATGCGGGTGAGCTGCCTCGACATGCTCAGCCTGCCGGCCGACGTGCGCCTCTCGGGGTCGCTCAGCGACACCATCGCGCGCCGCAATGCCGACCTGTACTGGCCCCTCACGGATCCCGCCGGCGGCGTCGCGGTCGAGCAGTCTGGCGCTCAGGGGCCGGCGTGGTCGGGCAACGTGTTCACCTTCGGCCAGGACGGTGAGGCGGGCGGTCTTCGGACGCGCGCGCTGCTGCAGACCGCGGCGGGCATCAGCCGCGTCTCATCGCTGCCCCTGGGCTTCGATGCGGTGGCGACGTGGGTGAACTTCTGGATCACCCCGATGACAGCGACCGGGTTCGTCGACTTCAAGCTGCGGAACGGCGTCCGCCTGTTCGCAGTCATCAACGGCAACTTCGTGATCGGCAACGGCCAGACGTGGGCCTTCGAGACCGGCCGCACCTACTTCGTCTCCTCCGGCGGAAGCAACGAGCTGTGGGTCGATGGAGAGCAAGTGCTGCTCGGCGCACCGCCGATCTACCCGCCGACTGTCGTCACCTCGCAGATCATCGTCGGCGACACAGCCGGCGGCGCGACGTCGGTGTACCTGTCTGAGTTCAGCGTCTCGAGCACGCGCATCCAGGGCGAGTTCACGCGGCTGTCGACGTCGGAGCAGCGCATCACGGCGATCGCCACCGCCCTGCCCGAGATCGACATCGACGTCGCCCCTGATGTGCTCTCCGGGGCGCTCATCGGGCCAGACACGAACGCACAGTCGCTCCTGGACTACCTCAACGCGATCGTGCGCACCGAGCAGGGCTACCTCTCCACGGCCACGACGGGCACGCTCACAGCGCCGGAGACGGCCATCGTCATCCGGGAGCGCACGCGCCCGGCGACGGTCTCTCAGAGCTTCGTGACCGTGGAGGACGTCAGCGGAGAGCCGACGGTCGATCTGAACTCCACCAACGTCGCATCCGAGGTCATCAACGCTGGCCCCGTGGAGGCGGCGGTCGCTCGCTCGATCGACGTCGAGACGGCGGTCGGCGTAACCAGTCGCCGCGAGGACACCCTGCTGCTTGAGCAGGTGGACCTCACCGCTTGGGCGGAAGATCGCATCAACCGCGGCTACAGCCCCACGATCGAGGTCCAGTCATTCGTCGTCGACGCTCGAGGCGCCGACACCGACCGTTGGGCGGACCTGCTCGAGCTGCAGTTCGGCGATCGCGTCCGCATCGAGCAGCTGCCGGCGACGCAGTACGGCATCGCCGAGTGGGACGGCTGGCTCGTGGGTCTGGGCGAGCTGCACGCCTCGAGTCGGAACCGATTCACGCTGCGGCTCGCGCGCGCGTTCGACGAGGCCCGCTTCGACGTCGACCGGTTCATGGCCGACGACGACGAGCTCACCTTGTCCGCCGGCATCACGAACTCGGCGACGTCGCTCAGCGTGGCCACGACGCTGACGAAGCTGAGCACGACCGAGACGCCGTACACGATCCAGATCGACGACGAACTGCTCAACGTGACCGCGTGCACCTCGGCCACCCCGCAGGTGCTCACCGTCACGCGCGGTGCAGAGGGCACGACCGCGGCCGCTCACTCTGCCGGCGCCGCAGTGCAGATCTACCCCGATGCTCGCTTCGCCTTCTAAAGGAGGAACACTATGGCGCTCACGCGAGCGACTGTCGGCGGCAAGGCTTTCGCCTTCATCATCAATGCCATCATCGATCTGCTGGAGTCGCGGCCGCCGGGGATGGTGCCGATCATCCCCGGCTCGGTCGCAGGCACTGGCGTCTCGGTCGACGCGACAGGGTTGGTGACGGTCGCGGCGGCGACGACGATCAGCCTGAACGACATCTTTACCACTGACTATTCGCGCTATGAGGTCCACTTCGACTTCCCGACCAGCTCGGCTGACATCACGATCAACGCGCGGCTTCGCGCTGCCGGCACGGATGACTCGTCGGCGGTCTACGACACACAATCGAACGTGTCGCGCGGTGCGGACACGAACGCTGTGGCGGTCAGCAACCTGGCGCAGGGCAGCTGGGCGATCAGCTCCACAACGGGCACCCGTCTGCACTTCGGCGAGATCGAGCTGGCGCGGCCGGATTCGGCCACGCCGACCCTGATGAAGACAGAGTCGTTCTCGACCCGGAACCCGGCGACCGCGGCGAACACGACCGCGCTGACCCTGCGTGGAGGCCTGCACCGCTCCTCGACTGCGTACGACGGCTTGTCACTCCTGATCTCCGGCGGCACGGCGACAGGCGCCGTGCGCGTCTATGGCATCGCATGAGCCGGCCCGGAGAATTGACCGCGGCCGAGCTGACCGACGTCGAGGGTGGCCAGCTGCTGGACGTCGTCGCCGCCTGGTGGGTGCTCGCCGGCGACGAGCTCGAGCAGGAGTTCGGGTTCCGCCCCGAGGTGGTGTCGACCGGCCTATACCGCACGCGTGCGGTGCAGGTGGCGATCAACGAGAAGTACGGGCAGAACGTCTCGCCGGATGACACCGACCACTGCAAGGGCCGTGCGGCTGACATCCGCAACTGGCAGGCGTATCACGACGTCGACCGGACGAAGTTCACGACGATCCTGGCGAACCACGGCTTCTACAACCAGCAGATCGACGGTCGCCCGTTCCCGAGCGAGCCGTGGCACTACCGCAACCTGCGGGAGAACTTCCCGAAGACCAACGACGAGGAGCAGAGGAGACGTTCATGGCAGCTCTGATGAAGTCCAACAGCGGCACCAGCAAGGGCAGCGGGTTCGAGGTCGACACCCTCTTCGTGACCCGGTACGGCACGAACGAGACGCTGCTGAACCGCGCGGCGGCCGCGCTCGGCTTCGCGCCGAAGAGCGTGAAGCACGAGACGGTTGTGCAGCGCATCACCCGCGCGGAGATGAACCGTGCGCAGCTGGTTAAGGAGATCGCCGACAAGGTGCTCGAGGGCATCGCCGCAGGCGTCACGGTCACCGCCGACGCCAACGAACAGGCGATCGCCGCGGCGGTCGAGGCTCGCCTTGCCGACGACTTCCAGCGTGTCGAGGGTGCGATCGCCGATGTACCCGCTGAGACCGTCGACGAGCTCGGCAGCCGCCTGAGCGGATGAAGCACGTGCCCCTCGTCGCCTTCGACGACATCTCGACCTGGCGGGACCTCATCGACTGGGCTTGGACGGGCATCCAGGATGCCTCGCCGTGGCTCTCCCCGCTGCTGTGGGCCCTGCTACTCGTCGCCGTGATGGTGGTCTGGGTGAAAGGCAACGGCTGGCAGAAGGTCCGCGCCGTCGTGTCCTGGATGCAACGAGCCGTGAAGGGCGTCGATCAGATTCTCAAGCTCGCCGACGACATGGACTTCGTCAAGGGCCAGCTGCAGACCAACGGCGGCTCCACTCTCAAGGACGACGTGCTGAAGGTCGCCGGCGAGGTCAGCGAACTGCGAAAGACGGTCGGTGGCATCGACAAGAAGGTCACCACCGCAGCCCGCACAGCGTCGGCGGCCAAGTCGACCGCGGCCGCTACCCAGAAGCTCCTGATCGAGCACATCACCACTCAATCGACCTGAGGAGGTCACCATGCTCCGCAAGTACGCGGCCGCGCTCCTGCCGGCCATCATCATTCTGCTCGGCGCCCTGCAGACCGCGCTCGCCGACAACGTCATCGACCAGGTCGAGGCCGGCCAGCTGCTTGCGCTCGTCGCCGGCGTCATCACCAGCTACCTCGTGCCGCTCTCGGCGGGGCGCTGGGCGGGCCTGCTCAAGACGGGCGCCGCGGTGCTCGCCGCCGTGGCCACGCTGCTGATCCCGCTGCTCGTCGGCTTCACCTGGCAGGCGCTCATCATCGTTGCCCTCGCCGCATTGCAGGCGATCGCGACCGAGATCGGTGTGAACGTCCGCGTGGAGGAGCCGCACCTCGACCCGGTGGCGAACGGGCTCGGCAAGCTGTGATCGGCGGCGACACCGTCGACGGCTACCAAGTGCCCGTCGACCCGATGGACGACCTCCACTGCGAGTCCTGCCAATAAGCACCCCTGCAGCGCTGCGCGCGCAGGCCGACGCCCCGCGTCCGACCCTTCACCGGGTTGGACGCGGGGCGTCTTTGTCGTGCGACGGATACCCCGCGAACTCCCCGGGTCCGTGACCTGCCAAGTACGCGCGGTGAGCACCCGCACAGGCAGCACGCAACGATTGCCAATAGCCGATCAGTCGACGATCCTCCGACCTCTTCGCCCACGTCACCGCCCGATAGCCGCGCTCGCCGCCGAGCTCGATCGACCGCACGACCGCGTAAGGCTTCGCGCTGGGGTCGACAAGGATCCATTCGCCAGCCGCGTACTCGTGCGCGGCGAGGATCGGATGCCAGACGGTCATGGTGCTCCTCGATGGGGGAGCAGCCCGGCCGCTGCAGATCAGCAGTCTAGGCCGGGCGCACGACCTCGCGGCAGGCCTCGCACCACCACCCGCCGACGACGACGGTCATCTTCTCGAGGCACTTGGGGCAGTTTGGGTCGGCGACGAAGTCGAGGATGTCCATCGTCATGGCTCAAGGTCCGAAGACCGGGGCGCATGACTCTTTACGAGCCTCTTGAGACCATCCATCAGCGGCACGTCCACCCAGAGCTTCACGCTCACGCCGTCAGAAGGCAGACCGCCGACGCGGTAGCCCTCGTGCCCGAGCAGGTCGAGCAGCGGCGCCATCCTGCTTGCCGTCGAGGTCGTGAGGTAGCCAACTTTGTTGGTCCCGTCGTAGATGGCGATCGCGTAGCTGTCGTGCTTGTTCGTCGGCTCTCGACGGAGGATGTACTCGTGAGCGCCCGCCGACAATCGCCGTCGCGATGAGACGACGTAGGCGGTGCCTCGGACGCGCATTCGACGCATCGGCAGATGGCGAAGATCGAGGATCGACGGATCGTCGTCGGCTTTCGCACCCTCTGGCTCTGCGGCACCGTTCGTGTGGTCACGGAGCATGCCGAGGAAGCGTTCGAGGAAAGTTCGCGACATGGCGACACCCTACGTGGCGCTGCGCGTTCGCGTCGAGAGTCAAGCAGCCAGAGCGGCCCGGGAGCGCCCTGAAGCTGTAGGCACCTCTCCTTGCTCGAGCGCGTGGATCCCGGCACGCTTTCGCTCGGCGCTCACCGCGGTGTAGATCTGGGTCGTAGCGACCGATTCGTGCCCCATGAGCTCGGCGATGACGCGGATGTCGACGCCGGCGTCGACTAGGTCGGTTCCGAACGAGTGCCGGAGCGAGTGCGCTGTCAGCTGCTCGTCGTAGATCCCGGCGCGCAGCTTCGCGTCGTGGATGGCGTCGGTGACGCTGCCGGAGTGGATTGGCCCTGTGCGGCCGCCGCGCGCGGGAAACCAGTAGTCGTCCTTCGGCATGATCTGCGCGATCGCGGCGATGACTGGGTGCAGGGGGAACACGAGGGGCTTGCTGCCCTTCACGGTGCTGCGGATGGTGCCGCTGAGCAGGTCGATGTCGTGCCCGTGCACGCGCGCGATTGAGGAGACTCGGAAGCCTTGGTAGTAGCCGAGGAGGATCATCACGCGGGTGCGATGGTAGGCACCGCTGGTGAGCATGGCGTCGATCTGCTCGCGTGTGAAGGGGCGGGCCTTGCCGCGGGGTGCGCTGATTCGGTCGAGTCGTCGGCTGGGGTCGTGGTCGATCAGTCCGTCGTCGATCGCGTAGGTGTAGAAGGCGATGATCGCGTTGCGCTCTGTGCGTCTGGTGCCGAGCTTGAGCGGCTTCCCGTCTTGGCGGGTCTCGCGGCCGATGTGTGCACGCAGGTCAGCTGTGGTGAGCTCGAGCAGCGGCCGTCCGCTGCAGTGCTGGAGGTGGCTGAGGATGCTGTGCCGGTTGCGAATGGTGGTCGCCGCGAGTCCCGTTGATCTTTGGTAGGCGGCGAACTGCTGGAGTACGTCGTCGTGAGCCATGGTCGATTGTGACCAGCGCTCATGTGCACGCGCGAGTGCCCCGATCGCGGGAGTGGACATCAGACCACGACGTAGGTAGGTGCTCGATTGCGCTCGGCCCAGCCGCCGAAGGAGCCCCTGCAATTGCTGCCTGCGCGTGTGCCAGGGCGGGTGTGTCGGCCGATGTAGCCTTCCTCGCCGTGTGCGGTCGGCGCGTAGTTCACGACGGGAGCCACCGTCCCACACGCCAGGCAGGAGCCCACTCGGCGGGCGGCCGTGTCGGCCATCAGATGGCTCGCGACGTCGGGAATGAGATGATCTCTGCCAACTGTCGTGTTTTCACCGAGGATGCCGGGGGTTCGAGTCCCTCAGGGCCCACTGATCGCGCGCCGTGTCGGCGGTCGTTCCTAGCCTGGTCGCGTGCCGTGGAGCGTCGAGCAGTGGTGGCAGCGCCGCCAGCGCATCACCGGGCTCGCGGTGCCGAGCCCCATCGGCCGCTATCGCGACGCCTGGGCGCCTTTCACCGCTCTCGTCGAGCAGTACCGCCCCGAGCGCAATCACGGCCTCGTGCTGTCGCAGATCCCGCCCGCGGCCGAGGTGTACCTCGTCTGGGTGTGCACGGTGGGGCACGAGTTCGTCGCGACCCCCGCCGAGCAGCGCGGCCGCCCGGGTCGCACGCGATCCTCGCGCTCGTGGTGCCCTGTGTGCGCGACCCCCTCGCTGCTGCCGCCAGCGCCGCGCTGGCCGCGTCTCCACAATTCAGGAGGGGAGGCGGTCGAGACGAGTTCCCGGATGCCCGCACGGCGTGTCGCCCCGCGCCACGGTTCGCCGACTCCTGAATTGTGGAGATCGGCGGCGGAGGTTTCGCCGGGCGAGGCGTTCCGCAGCGAGCGTGCGCCACGGGCGACCTCGGCGGCCGAGGGCCGGCTGCGAGCGCTCATCGCCCAGCGGCTCGACGTCGACCTAAGCCCGAACGCCGTGCGCGTGCGCTCGCCGTTCTTCGGTCGGCTCGAGGTGTGGCCCGACGTCATCGTGCCCGAGCTGGCGATCGCCGTCGAGCTCGACACGGTGGGGCGCAACGGCGACGAGCACGTCGGGCGCCGCGAGGGCTCTGACCGCCGCAAAGACGCGGTGCTCGCGCAGGTGGGGTGGCACGTTGTGCGGCTGCGATGCCGCCCGCTGCGCGCGCTCGGGCCCGACGACCTCGTAGTGGCGGGCGTCTCGGGCGCATCGGTCGACGCGCTCATCGAGCGCATGGGCGAGGTTCGGGGCGACTTGCTCGTGAAGGCCTACCGGAGGACGGCGGCCGGCCGCAGCCCTGTCGGTGGTCGCCCGTAGCCTCGGCCGTACCAGCGAGTGGAGGAGGTGAGCGATGACGATCTCGATCGAAGGCCGAGCACCCGCCGTCGCCACAGCGCCCACCGTCGCCACAGCGCCCGCCGACCTCGAGTACACCGCCGACGCGATCCCGGGCTCGTACGCGCCGGTGCGGTCGTGGGCGCACCTCGCGGCGCTCTCGGGCCGCGTCGAGACGCGGTCGTGGCGATGGATCGTCGTGCAACGGCGGCACGACCCGGGCCAGCGCTTTGCGCAGTGCGCGCGTGCGGGCGAGGGCGTCGTCATCGAGGTCGGCGCGCTCGAAGCCGGGCACGCGCGGCACACGGTCTGGCGCCTGCACGCCGCCGAGACGCAGGGACGCGCGCCCAGTCCCGCGCAGTTTCTCGACATCGCGCGCGACTGGCTCGTGCTCGGGGTTGTTCCGGGCTATGCGGCCTCGACGCTGCCCCTCGATGGCGGCGATGGCGACGGCGACGAGCCGTTCTGAGCGGCGACCGCCCAGAGGCACAGCGACCTAGAGGTACAGCGCCCAGAGCAGGGCAGCGAAGGTCGCGACGAAGATCGCCGGCCCGACGAAGCGCACGATGTCGACGCCGCGCTCGCTCGCGATGATGCGGCGACCGACCGCTGAGACCACCTGCAGATCGCGCAGGTCGGCGATGATGGCGCGCCCCTCCTGCGCCGCGGCGTACTGCACGGTCGCGCCGAGCACGCCCGAGGCCAGCAGAATGCCGGTGGCGGCGAGGCGCACGGGCAGGTCGGTCTCGGCGAGACCACCGACGAGCATCCACACCGTCACGGCCAGCAAGAAGGTCGGCGCCAGCTGCGACACAATAATGTGCCAGCGTGCGCGCGTCCACAGGGCGATCAACTCGTTCTCGGTCATGCGCCCCACTGTACGTCGCCGCCCCGCGCCGTGCTCGACACCCCGGAGAACCGCATGACCCCCGCCGTCTGGGCGCTCGTCGCCTCCTGCGTCTTGTGGGGCACGACGGGCACAGCCGCCTCGTTCCTGCCCGATGCCGTGAGCCCGCTGGCCGTCGGCGCCAGCACGATGACCCTCGGGGGAGCACTGCTGTTCGCGGTCAGCCGGCGGGCGGCGATCGGGGTCATGCGCGATCGCGCCGTGCGGGGCTGGCTGATCGCGGCGGCGCTCGGCATGGTCGCCTACCCGCTGGCGTTTTACGCCTCGATGGATCTCGCGGGCGTCGCGATCGGCAACGTCGTCTCGCTCGGGTCGGGCCCCCTGTTCGCCGCCCTGCTCGAATGGCGCGTGAGCGGCAGCCGGTTGACGCGGCGATGGATGCTGAGCGCGGGCATTGCCCTCGCCGGCATGACCCTGCTCGTGGTCGGGGGGCACGGCGACGACTCGCCGGTCGATGCCGCGGGCATCCCCGCCGGCGTCGTGCTCGGCCTCGTCGCGGGCGCCGGCTACGCGCTGTTCACCTTCGCCTCGGGCATCGTCATCCGCCGCGGGCACTCGGGTCGGGCCACCATGGGCGCCGCGTTCGGCCTCGCCGCGCTGCCGCTCTCTGTCGTTCTACTCGCGATCGGCGCCCCCTTGCTCGCGAGCGGCTCAAGTATTGCGATCGCGGTTTACCTCGCTGTCGGCCCCATGTTCCTCGCGTACCTGTTCTTCGCGGTCGGCGTGCGCGCGCTCGCGTCGAGCACGGTCACCGTCATCACTCTGCTCGAACCGCTCGTGGCGACGCTGCTCGCCGTGCTGATCGTCGGCGAGCGGCTCGAACCGCTCGGCTGGATCGGGCTGGTGCTCATCCTCGTCGGGGTTACCGTGCTTTCCTCGGCTCGGCAACCGCGTTCGCGGGCCTGACCGCCCTATCATCGGGGCATGGTCGACGACGAGCTGCCGCCGAACGAGGATGCCGATGCGGTGACGCCTCCCGGGCCCCGCCGCTCGACGTACACGCCGCCCCCCGCGGGCGCGGCCCGACCCATCTCCGGGGATGCTGCGCAGTCGACCGACGACGACGCCCTTGCGGGCGCTCTCGCTGAGGAGTTTCAGCGCTGGGCCCCGCCGACCGCTCCCGTCGCCGTGCCGGCCGCACCCCTCGGCGGCGTGACCCCGGGCGCGATGCCCGCCCCCGAGCCGATGCCCGTGCCGCAGCCCATGCCGGCGCCCGAGCCCATGGCGGCTCCCGAGCGCCCGTTCGCGCCATCCGCTGCTCTCCAGCCGAGTGCCGACCTGCCGGCCTCCGCGGAATCGGCCATCCCGCCGCCCCCGCAGCGCCTGTCGCTGACCGACGCCGAGCTGCTCGCGGCTGCTGACCTCGATGCCCCCGACCACGACACTGCGGCTCTGCTCGACCTGGTCGAGCGCGAGCTCGAGCTGCGGCAGGCCGAAGCGCGCCGCGTGCAGCAGTGGGAGGCCGAGGTGCGGGCGGCCGCCGTGCCTGAGGCCGACGACATCGTCACGCAGGTGCGCGCGCAGTTCTCTGACATCGTGCCGACCGTCGCGCCGGCTGCGGCAGCAATGGCCCCAGAGCCCCCCTCGATCACCGGTGCCATCGATTCACCGACCTCTGCCGAGGCCCCAGTGCCGTCGACGCCGTCGGTGCCATCGCCCCCCGGCTTGGGCGGCGCGTCGCGCATCGATCTTGCCCTCGCCGACGCGCCCCCTCCCTACGGCATGGTGCCGTCGGCCGTGGCGCCGCCCCCGTCGGCTCCCGAGTACCTGGTTGCCGACGACGAGCCAGTGATCGACGCGCCCGCCCCACCGGCGCCGCAGGCTCTCGTCGAGCCGAGCATCCCGATCGCGCTCTCGTCGTCCTCGGCCCCGTCGCCGACCGGGCCGACGAGCCTCGAGCAGCTGCTGGCCGCGCCCGACGTCCCCCCGCTCGTCGAGCCGGTCGTCGCGGCAGGCGCTCCTGTCGCTACGGCCTTCGACGAACTGCTGCGCGAGCCCGAGACCGAGCTGGCGCCGGCCGAACCGGCTGTCCGCGCCGCCGCCGAGCCCTCGATGGGCGTCGGCGATGATGCGGCAGAGGCCGCGCCTGCCGAGGTTGCTGTGCCGGCACCTCGTGCCGGGCGTATCGAGGTGAGCGCCCTCGAGCCCACGCCCGCCGAGCAGCGCGCGGGCCGCTCGGTGCGACTCTTCTGGCTGTGGTTCGCGGTCAACGCCTCGGTCGTGAGCCTCGCCCTCGGCGGCGTCATCCTGGGGCTCGGAGTGAGCCTGCGCCAGGCCGTGCTCGCGACCCTCATCGGCGTGGCCGTCTCGTTCCTGCCACTGGGCCTCGGCACGCTCGCCGGCAAGTGGAGCGGGCAGCCGACCATGGTGGTCTCGCGCGCCACCTTCGGCACGGTCGGCAACACGCTGCCGGCGCTGCTCGCCGTCATCACGCGGGTTGCCTGGGCTGCGGCCCTGCTCTGGATGCTCGGCGCGGGCGTCGCCGAGGTTCTCGTGACCTCGGGCCTCGTCTCGGGGCTCGGCCGGCTCGAGCTCGGCATCGCGGTCGCGGCCGTCGCCCTCGTGCTCGCCGCCGTCATCGCGGGCTTCGGGTTCGCCATGGTCGCCGTCGTGAGCGCCGTGGTGAGCGCGCTCTCGGCCGTGCTGGTTGTCGGCCTCATCGTTCTGACGCTGCCGGCTATCGATCTGGCCGTCGCGCTCTCGGTGCCCGACGGCGACTGGATGCTTCTCATCAGCGGCGCCGTGCTCGTCTTCAGCGTCGTGGGCCTCGCCTGGGCCAACAGCAGCGGTGACATCGCCCGGTACCAGGCGAAGGGCACCTACGGATCGTCGGCCGTGCTCTTCACGGCGTTCGGCGCGACGATCCCCGCGTTCGTGCTCATCTGCTGGGGCGCCGTGCTCGCGGCGTCGAACCCCCTCATCAGCGAGGGTCTGCAGTCGAACCCCCTCGACCTGCTCGGTCGCCTGCTGCCGCTCTGGTATCCCGTTCCGCTCGTCGCCGCGGTCGCGCTGAGCCTGCTCTGCGCCGCGGCGCTCGCGCTGTACTCGGGCGGTTTCGCGGTACTCGCGCTCGGCGTGCGCGCCCCGCGAACGGCCAGCGTGCTCATCGCCGTCGTGCTCACGGGCGCCGTGCTCGCGGTGCTGCTGCTCGTCGTCCCCGACGTCTCGGTGCTCTTCCGCGACGTCGTCACGACGCTCGCGGTGCCGGTCGCCGCCTGGGCGGGCATCTTCGGCGCCGAGACGATGATCCGCACCCGTCGCGTGCACTCGCCCTCGCTGCTGCGGCGCGGGGGCGTCTACCCCTCGGTGCGGTGGGTCAACCTCGTGATGCTCGTCGTCATCACGGGGCTCGGCTGGGGCGTCAGCACGGCGTCGATCGCGGGGCTGCAGTGGCAGGGGTACCTCTTCGCCCCGCTCGGCATCGATGCGGCCTCGCCGCTCGCGCAGGGCGACCCGGGCGTGCTGATCGCGCTGCTGCTCGGGCTGCTCGTGCCGCTCGTGGCCGGTATTCCCGCGCTGCGCCGCCTGCAGTCGGCCGAGCGGGCCGCGACCGAGGCCGAGACCCTCGTCGACCAGCCGCCCGTGGCCGCCTCTGTCGAGCCGTTCGCACCGTGACGACTCTCGCCGAGGCCGCCGCCGCGGTCGAGCGGTTGTGGCCGATCGCCGCCGCCGAGGCCTGGGACGCCCCGGGCGTGCTGAGCGGCGACCCCGCGGCGCCCGTCGCGCGCGTGCTGCTCGCGGTCGATGCAGTGTCGGCGACGGTCGACGAGGCGATCGAGCTCGGCGCCGACCTGCTGCTCGTGCACCACCCGCTGCTGCTGCGCGGCGTGACCACGGTGGCCGAGTCCACCGCGAAGGGCGCCCTGCTGGCGCGGCTCATCCGCGGCCGCTGCGCCCTCATCGCCGCCCACACGAACGCCGACATCGTGGCGACCGGCACGAGCGCGCGCCTCGCCGAGCTGGTGGGGCTGCGGGATGCGGTGCCGATCGTCGAGACCGCGCCCGGGCTCGGTCTCGGCCGGGTGGGGGCGCTACCCGAGCCGACGACGCTCGGAGCCCTCGCGCGGCGCCTTGCGAGCATCCTGCCCCCGACGGCGACCGGTGTGCGGGTCGCGGGGCAGTTCGACCGACCCGTGCAGACGATCGCCGTCTGCGGGGGAGCGGGCGACTCGCTGCTCGCCGAGCCGGCGGTGCTCGCCGCCGATGTCTACGTCACCGCCGACCTGCGGCACCACCCCGCGAGCGAGGCCGTCGAGTCGGCGCGCGTGGCGGGCGGCCCCGCCCTCATCGACGTCTCGCACTGGGCGAGCGAGTGGCTCTGGCTCGAGACCGCTGCGGCCGAGCTGCGCGCCGAGCTTGCGGGCGTCGAGGTCGTCGTGAGCGAGCTGCGCACCGACCCGTGGGACTTCGTGGTCGTACAGTAGGGGCGCACCCGTCGGCGATCCCGCCCCCGAACCGCAGCGACCTCGAGAGACCAGGTGAGCCCCGCATGGCCCTGACCGCCAGCCCCGACGCCCAGCGCATCCTGCTCGACGTGCAGGCGCTCGACACGACGCTGCAGCAGCTCGCGCACCGCGAGCGCGCGTTGCCCGAGCGGGCGGTCGTCGACGCCCTGTCGGCCGAGGCCGACGTCATGCGCGAATTCGTCATCCAGCGCCGCGGCGAGCTCGAGGATGCGCGCATCGAGCTCGGCCGGGTCGAGAGCGACGTCGCCATCGTCGAGGCCCGCATCGCCCGCGACGGCGAGCGCCTGCAGGCGAGCTCATCGGTGAAAGACATCGCGGGTCTCGAGCACGAGCTCGAGTCGCTGCGCGGCCGGCTCGGCGATCTCGAAGAGATCGAGCTCTCGGTCATGGAGAAGGTCGAGGCGATCGAGACCGAGCTCGCATCGGCGACGGCGTCGCTCGAGGCCCACCAGCAGCAGCTCGCCGACGCCGAGGCCGCGCGCGACGCCGCCCTCGCGACGATCACGGCCGAGGCCGCTGCAGCGCGCTCGCAGCGCGCCGCGATCGTCGCGACCGTGCCCGACGACCTCATGGCGCTCTACGAGAAGCAGCGCGAGCGCTACGGCGTCGGCGCCTCGCACCTGCGTGCGCGCATCTCGAGCGCGAGCGGTGTCGAGCTCACCGGCAGCGACCTCGCCGCCGTGCGCGCGGCCGCGCCCGATGCGGTGCTGCTGTGCCCCGACTCGAACGCGATCCTCGTGCGCACCGACGAGAGCGGCCTGTGAGCCGCGAGCTGCTCGTCGAGGCCGACGGAGGCTCGCGGGGCAACCCGGGCCCCGCTGCCGGGGGAGCCGTCGTGATCGACCCCGCCACCGGCGAAGTCATCGCCGAGGTCGGCGTGTGGGTGGGCACGGCGACGAACAACGTCGCCGAGTACAGCGGCATGCTCGCGGGCGTGCGCCGGGCGCTCGAGCTCGACCCCGACGCCGAGCTGACGATCCGCATGGACAGCAAGCTCGTCGTCGAGCAGATGATGGGCCGCTGGAAGATCAAGCACCCGGCCATGGCTGAGCTCGCCGCCGAGGCGCGCACGGTGCTCAGCGGCACCCCCGTGCGCTTCGAGTGGGTGCCTCGGCTGCAGAACTCGCGCGCCGACAAGTGCGCGAACGACGCGATGGATGCGCGCGCCTCGTTCTCGCGCTGAGCCCAGCCGCTCAGTCGAGGTCGAGAAAGTCGATCGTGCGCGCGACGACGTCGAGCGAGACAGCCGAGATCGAGCGGTTCGTCGTGATCGCGTAGGCGCGCAACCGGGCGAACGCCTCGGTCGTCGACACGTCGAGCTGCGCGCTGATCATGCCCGTCGCCTGGTGCACTTCGCGGCGCAAGCCCGGCCGGGTCTCGCGCTCGTCAGTGTCGACCTCGCTCTCGGCGAGCCGTAGCGCCTCTTGCACGGCGGGTACGGTCGCCGATCGCGCGAGCGCGATCGCCCTGCTGAGCGATTCCGCAGAGAGTGCGCCGGGCCGGTTGCGGTAGAGCCCCGCGACGCCGACCGTCGCCGAGCCCATGATGAGCGGGAAGGCGAAGAGCGCTCGCACGCCGAGCCGAGCGAGCGGCGACGCGAGCAGCGGTGTCATGGCGCTGTGCGCGACGTCGGGGACGAGTTGGGGGCGGGAATCGACCATCGCGTCGTGCAAGGGTCCAGCACCGAGCTCCAGCTCGAGTTCGTCCCAGCGCGCCGCCACCGGGTCGGTCGTTCGCACTGTCGCGCGGTGACCGTGCCGATCGACGACCGAAAGCAACGCCCCCGAGACGGGCAGCTGCGTCATGAACGGGCCGCACAGCCCCCATCGGTCGGGGTGCCGCACGTGCGCGCCCTGGGACGGGTGACGCTCTGCCATGGGGTTCCCGCCTTGGTCGGCCGGCGGGGCCACGACCACGGAGGGTGGGCAGCGTCGGGAGGCCCAGTGTACGGCCCATCGCCTCGATCGGCGCTGCACGGGCGTAGACTCGTCCCCACTCGAGCCGCGGGCTGGCGCCCGAGACGACCGTCCACCGCACGCCGCCTGCCCCTGCGGGCGGTGCATCCTGACCGAAGGACTCCACGTGAGCGAGATGTCTCGAGAACAGCGGGTCGCTGACGCCTTCGTGCGGGTCGCCGACACGCTGACCGACAACTTCGACATGATCGACCTGCTGCACACGCTCGTCACTGAGTGCGTTGCGCTGCTCGACGTCGACGCGGGCGGGCTCGTCATCGCCGACGAGAACGGCGACCTGCAGCTCGTCGCCTCCACGAGCGAGCAGGCCCAGCTCGTCGAGATCATGCAGCTCAGTGCTGGAGTCGGGCCGTGCGTCGACGCCTTCACGACGGGTTCGCCGGTCACGGTCGCTGACATCCTCGTCGAGGGCGATCGCTGGCCGGTCTTCCAAGAGGCGGCGCGTGCCCAGGGGTTCCGGGCCGTCTTCGCGACGCCGATGCGCCTGCGCGGCGAGGTGCTCGGCGCGATGAACCTCTTCAGCGTCGAGCCGGGTGGGCCCACCGAGGCCGACGCGGTCATCGCGCAGGCCCTGGCCGATATCGCGACAATCGGAATCCTGCACGAGCGCAGCATCCGCGAGACCCACATCCTCAACGAGCAGCTGCAGCGCGCGCTCGAGAGCCGCGTGCTCATCGAACAGGCCAAGGGGGTACTGGCGGCCACCGCCTCACTCGATATGGACGAGGCCTTCGCGACGCTTCGCGACTACGCGCGGGCACACCGGATGTCGTTGCGCGACGTCGCCCAGCAGGTCGCAGACCGCACGCTCCCGGGCATTCTCGGCGGCTCGTCTCCGAGAACGACAGTCGAATCGTGACCCGCCGGGCCCGCGTTCGAGCGGGCGCCGCGGTAGCCTGAGCGCACGCCCCAGACCTCGGCGCACTCGTGCCGTGCTCCGGAAGGTCGTGCCCCCGTGTCGATGCCGATTCACTCATCCGACGATCCGCTGGCCGAGCCGCCGCCCGTAGGTGCGTTCAGCACCGAGCAATCAGAGACGGCTCGCGATGATCTCGATCGTGTCGTGCGCATCTGGCTTTCGAGCATCCGTCCGAACTATCGTCGGGCCGTTCGCGGACGATCGATCGCCGTCTCGGTCGCCGAGGAGACGCTGCGTCGCCGCCATCGGGCACGCTGACGGCGCGCCGGGCGTATCCTGAGAGCGCAAGTGGGCCGGCCAGACGGTCGCGTCGAGCGCACGCCCCGCGAGGGGAACGGCCTCGCCGAGGAACGTCCGGGCTCCGTAGAGCAGGGCGGTGGGTAACACCCACCCGGAGAAATCCGCGAGAACAGTGCAACAGAGAGCAGACCGCCTCCGGCCTCGGCCGGCGGTAAGGGTGAAACGGTGGTGTAAGAGACCACCAGGGGCCCGAGTGATCGGGCTCGCTAGGTAAACCTCGCCCGGAGCAAGGTCAGACAGACACCGTTGACGCTGCTCGCCGAGGTGTCGGGTAGACCGCTAGAACGTGCCGGCAACGTCACGTCGAGAGAGATGGCCGTCGAAGGGAAGCGATTCCTGGAACAGAACCCGGCGTATCGGCCGACCCACTTGCCTCAGTCGGTTCCGGATGCCGCGCTCACCACTGCGTCGCCTACCACTGTGACGGCCGGTAGTCCTTGAGGAACACCCCGAAGAGGTCGTCGCCCGCCTCGCCGCGCACGATCGGGTCGTAGACCCGCGCGGCGCCGTCGACGAGGTCGAGCGGGGCGTGGAAGCCCTCCTCGGCGAGCCGCAGCTTCGTGGGGTGCGGGCGCTCGTCAGTGATCCAGCCCGTGTCGACGCTCGTCATGAGAATGCCGTCGGTCTCGAACATCTCGCGTGCGCTCGTGCGCGTCAGCATGTTCATCGCGGCCTTGGCCATGTTCGTGTGCGGGTGGCCGGGGCCCTTATAGCCGCGGCCGAAGACGCCCTCCATGGCGCTCACGTTGACCACGTAGGTGCGCGCGAAGGGCGAGGCCGCGAGCGACGGTCGTAACCGGTCGACGAGGATGAACGGCGCGACCGAGTTGGCCAGCTGCACCTCGAGCATCTCGAGCGGCTCGACGTCGCCGACCGCCTGCGTCCAGCTGTTGACGTCGTGCAGGTCGGGCACGAGGCCACCGGCGTCGATCGCCGTGCCGTCGCGGTGCTTGGCGAGGGATGCGCTGCCGGCGGTCATCGCCGCCTGCGTCAGCTGCTCGGCCTTCGCCGCGGCCGCCGAGAGGATCGGGTGGGCGGCGACCGACTCGGCGAGGGCGAGCGGGTGCGGATCCATCGTGTGGCCGAACGTCACGAGCTCGGGCAGCGGCCCGTCGGGCAGAGGAGCGAGCTCGGCCTCGATGAGCGGCTGGTACGCGCCGGGGGAGCGGCGCACGGTCTGCGCGGCGTTGTTGATGATGATGTCGAGCGGGCCGGCCGCGGCGACCGACTCGGCGAGCCCGATGACCTGGGCCGGGTCGCGCAGGTCGATGCCGACGACACGCAGCCGGTCGATCCAGTCGGCCGCGTCGGGGAGGGCGGAGAAGCGGCGCACGGCATCCCGCGGGAACCGCGTCGTGATCGTCGTGTGCGCCCCGTCGCGCAGGAGGCGCAGGGCAATGTACATGCCGATCTTGGCGCGGCCGCCGGTGAGCAGGGCGCGGCGTCCGCTGAGGTCGGTTCGGGCATCCCGCTTCGCGTGGTTGACGCGCGCGCAGTCGGGGCAGAGCTGGTGGTAGAAGGCGTCGACGAGCGTGTACGGCTGCTTGCAGATGTAGCAGGCCTGCGGGCGCGTGAGCTCGCCCGCGAAGGGCGCCTCGGTCGACGAGCTGATGTCGACGCCGCGGGTCTCGTCGTCGATGCGATCGGGTGAACCCGTCGCGGTGGCTTCGATGACGGACTTGTCGGCGGCGAGCACCTCGGCGCGCTTCGTCAGGCGGCGGTGAACCTTGACGGCGCGGAACATGTGCGCGGTCGCGTGGCGCACCGCGATGAAGTCGGGATGCTCGTGGTCGAGCTCGTGCAGCGTGCTCAGTACCCGCAGCGTCGTCGCGAGGTCGTCGGGGTCGATACCGCGGTCGTCGGGAAGCTCGGGCAGGTCAGAAGGCACACGCCAGGATACCGGCCGCGGTCGGTGCGCCCGGCGTCGAGACGCTAGGCGATCTGGGTGCCGAGCAGCGCGCCGATGCCGAACGTCACGGCGAGCGCGAGGGCGCCGCCCACGAGCACGCGCACGGTCGGCCGCAGCCACGGGCTCTTGCCGAGCACGGCGCCGAGGGCGCCCGTGATGCCGAGGGCGGCGAGGGTCGCGATGAAGGTGATGGGGATGCGCAGCTCGGGCGGCGGCAGCAGGATGGCGAGCATGGGCAGCACGGCGCCCGCGAGGAAGGCGACGCCGGAGGCGATCGCCGCCTGCCAGGGCTTGAGCACCTCGTTCTCGTCGATGTGCAGCTCGGCCTCGAGGTGCGCGCCGAGGGCGTCGTGCGCCGTGAGCTCTTCGGCGACCTTCTGGGCCGTCGCGGGCGAGAGGCCCTTGGCCTGGTAGATGCTCGCGAGCTCGGCCAGTTCTTGCTCGGGCATCTCGGCCAGCTCTTGCCGCTCTTTCGCGATGAGTGCTGTCTGGCTGTCGCGCGCGCTCGCGACCGAGACATACTCGCCGAGTGCCATCGAGATCGCCCCGCCGACGACGGCCGCGGCGCCCGCCGTCACAATGGGGGCGAGGGCGCTCGTCGCGCCGGCCACGCCGACGACAACCGCGGCCACCGAGACGATGCCGTCGTTGGCGCCGAGCACGCCCGCGCGCAGCTTGTTGAGGCCGTCGCTGAACGCTCCGCGATCGTGCGGCTCGGCATCGTGCGGCGTGTGGTTGGTCGGGTCGCTGGACTGCTCGCTCATGCCGCCAGTCAACCGCGCTCCCTCACCTTGCTCAAGCAAGGCAAGCCTCCGCTATGAATCGGCCTGTCATTCCGCGTTCGGCATACGCGGGTGCGTAGAGTCGGAGTATCTCGCAGGCAACGGCCTGCACCTCGCGCCGGCTGGGAAGTCGCACTCCGACCCCGAAGGCCTCATGACCTCTCTCGCCTCCTCCGGTGCCGATTCCGGCATGCTCGGCGCCCTGCGCACGACCACGCCCCGCGACCCCAACGCTGTGCCCCTCACCGCCTCGTACTCGGCGCTCATGCGCACGGTGCGCGACGGCGGCCTCCTGCGCCGCCGCGAGGGCTTCTACTACGCCGTGTTCGCGGGCCTCGCGGTCGCGCTCGGCGGTGTCATCACCGGCATGGTGCTGCTCGGCGACAGCTGGTTCCAGCTGCTCATGGCCGGCGCGCTCGGCATCGTGCTCACGCAGATCGCGTTCGTCACGCACGAGGCCTCGCACCGCCAGATCTTCGCCTCGGGCAAGGTCAACGACTGGGTCGGCCGCATCCTCGCCACCGCTGTCGTCGGCATCAGCTACCACTGGTGGATGCACAAGCACTCGCGCCACCACGCGAAGCCCAACCAGAAGGGCGCCGACCCCGACATCGAGCAAGACACGATCGCGTTCCTGCCCGAAGACGCCGCGAAGTCGAAGGGTGCCTTCGCGCTCATCACCCGCAATCAGGGCTGGCTGTTCTTCCCGCTGCTCACGCTCGAGGGCATCAACCTGCACTTCCGGTCGATCCTGAGCCTCTTCGACAAGGGCCGCGTCGAGCACCGCTTCCTCGAGTTGGGCCTCATCGCCCTGCGGCTGTCGCTCTACGTGGCCGTGCTGTTCTGGTTCCTGCCCCTCGGCATGGCCTTCGCCTTCCTGGGCGTGCAGCTCGCGGTCTTCGGGGTGTACATGGGAGCGTCCTTCGCCCCCAACCACAAGGGCATGCCCATCCTCGAGAACGACACCTCGCTCGACTTCCTGCACCGCCAGATCCTCACCTCGCGCAACCTCAAGGGCGGCTGGTGGGCGACCGTGCTGTTCGGCGGGCTCAACCACCAGGTCGAGCACCACCTCTTCCCCAACATGCCGCGCCCCGCGCTCGGCAAGGCGCGCGAGATCGTGCGCGAGTACGCGCAGGCCACGGGCATCTCGTACACCGAGACGGGCGTGTTCCGCTCGTACGGCATCGTCATCGACTACCTCAACCGCGTCGGCCTCTCTGCCCGCGACCCCTTCGACTGCCCGCTCGTCAATCAGTTCCGCCGCAGCTAGGCGGCGCCGGTCAGAAGTGACCGGCGCTCCCCGCTCCAGCGCGCGGTTCAGCCCGTTTCTCGCACGTCAGCCCAAACGTTCGGGATCACATGCGAGAAACGGGCTGTTTCGCGGTCGCCAGCGGGGCCGAGCCTCCCCGGGGTCAGCGGGCGTGGCGCGCGGCGAGCGCCGCAGCGCCCATGATGCCGGCGTTGTTGCGCAGCACGGCCGGCACTATCGGCGTCGTGACGTCGATGAGGTGCAGAAACTCCTCGTGCTGCTTCGAGACGCCGCCGCCGATGATGAAGAGGTCGGGCGAGAACAAGAACTCGACGTGGCGGTAGTAGCGGGTGAGGCGCTCTGCCCACTGCGCGAACGACAGCCCCTCGCGCTCGCGCGCTGAGTTGGCGGCCCAGTCCTCGGCGTCGCGGCCGTCGAGCTCGAGGTGGCCGAGCTCGGAGTTCGGGATGAGCACGCCGTCGTAGATGAACGCGCTGCCGATGCCCGTGCCGAGCGTCGTCATGATCACCAGTCCCCGCCGGTCGCGCGCGGCGCCCGACAGGGTCTCGGCGTACCCGGCCGCATCCGCGTCGTTGACGAAGTGGATGTCGCGGCCGAGGGCCTCGCCGAACAGGGTGTCGGCGTCCAGGCCGATCCAGCGCTCGCTGACGTTGGCCGCCGACATGGTGCGGCCGTTGCGCACGATGGCGGGAAAGCACACGCCGATGTGCGCGACGCCGTCGGTGCCGAGCTCGTCGACGAGCAGCGCGACCGTCTCGATGATGGCTTCGGGCTCGCCGCCCTCAGGAGTGGGGTGCTTGATGCGGTCGCTGACGAGCTCGCCCGCATCCAGATCGATGACGGCCCCCTTGATGCCGGTGCCGCCGATATCGATGCCGATCGCGAGCGTCATGCGGTTCTCCTGTCGTTGCGGTGGCGCGTGCGGGCGGCGCTCACGGAAGGGTGAGGATGTCGGCCCCGCGCTCGGTGACCACGAGCGTGTGCTCGAACTGGGCACTGAGGGTCTTGTCTTTCGTCGTGACCGTCCAGTCGTCGGCCCACAGATCCCACGCGATGTCGCCGAGCGTGAGCATGGGCTCGATCGTGAAGACCATGCCGGGCTGCATCACGATGGAGTAGTCGGGCGCGGCGTCGTAGTGGGGCACGATGAGCCCCGAGTGGAACGAGCGCCCCACGCCGTGGCCCGTGAAGTCGCGCACGACGCCGTAGCCGAAGCGCTTCGCGTAGGCCTCGATGGCGCGCCCGATGACATTGATCTCGCGCCCGGGTGCGACGGCCTTGATGCCGCGGTTCAGGGCCTCCTGCGTGCGTTCGACGAGCAGCCGAGCATCGTCGCTCGCCTCGCCGGCGATGAAGGTCTTGTTGAGGTCGCCGTGCACGCCGTTCGCGTAGGCGGTGATGTCGATGTTGACGATGTCGCCATCGGCGATGACGGTGTCGTCGGGGATGCCGTGGCAGATCACCTCGTTAAGGCTCGTGCAGCACGACTTGGGGTAGCCGCGATAGCCGAGCGTCGAGGGGTAGGCGTCGTGGTCGAGCAGGAACTCGTGCGCGATGCGGTCGAGCTCGTCGGTCGTGACGCCGGGCGCGATCGCGGCGCCGACGGCCTCGACGGCCTGCGCGGCGATGCGGCCGCTGTGCCGGATGAGCTCGATCGTCTCGGCGTCGTAGACGTCGCCGCCGACGTGCGGGGCGGGCGCGGCCTTGCCCACGTATTCGGGGCGCGGGATGCTCAGCGGCACCGTGCGCTGCGGCGAGAGTCGCCCGGCGACGAGGTGACCGGAGGCGTCGCGAGGCATAGGGTCGAGTCTACCGAGCGAGGGGAGCGGCCCATGGCCCACGAGGCTGAGCAGCAGTGGTGGTACAACCACAAGACCGGTGAGGTCGAGCACGGCCCGCTGTCGCTCGGTAGCGACCGCGACGGCCCGTACCCGACCGAAGCCGACGCCCGTCGCGCCCCCGAGATCGCCCGCGAGCGCGCTCGCGCCTGGGCGGCCGACGAAGAGGAGTAGCGCCTACTCGGTGCGGTCGCGCAGCGCCTGCTCGGCCGTCGCGTCGCTGTAGCTGTGCGCCTCGTCGGGGTAGGCGCCCGACTCAACGTCAGCCTTGTACGCGAGCGCGGCATCCCGCAGCACCTGGCGCAGGTTCGCGTACTGCTTGACGAACTTGGGGATGCGCCCGCCCGTGAGGCCCGCCCAGTCGGTCCAGACGACGAGCTGGCCGTCGCAGTGCGGGCCGCCGCCGACGCTGATGGTCGGGATGCTCAGCTCGGCCGTGATGCGCTTCGCCACCTCGGCGGGGATCATCTCGAGCACGACGGCGAACGCGCCGGCCTCTTCGACCGCGTGCGCGTCGGCGAGCAGCTGCTCGGCCGCCTCGCCGCGCCCCTGGATGACGTGGCCGCCGAGCCCGTGCTCGCTCTGCGGCGTGAAGCCGATGTGGGCCATGACCGGGATGCCCGCCGACACGATGCGGCGAATCTGCTTGGCCGACCGCACCCCGCCCTCGAGCTTCACGGCGTGCGCGCCCGTCTCCTTCATGAAGCGGAAGGCCGTGTGCAAGGCCTCTTCGGGCCCCGTCTCGTACGAGCCGAAGGGCATATCGGCGACGACGAGCGCGCGCTTGACGCCGCTCACGACGCCGCGCGTGAGCGGGATGAGGTCGTCGATCGTGACGGGTAGCGTCGTGTCGTAGCCGAGCACGGTGTTGCCCGCCGAGTCGCCGACGAGCAGAAAGTCGATGCCGGCCTCGTCGAAGATCTGCGCGGTGAGCACGTCGTACGACGTGAGCCCCGTGATCTTGATGCCCTGCTCCTTCGCCCGAGCGAAGTGACGGGTGCGGACGCGCTTCGGTGCCTCAGCCATGCCGACCACCCTAGCCCGGGGGCTACCGCGTGGGGCGATACGTGATCGGCATCCGCCGGTCGCGCCCGAAGGCCATGCCCGAGATCTTGGGGCCGATCGCCCCTTGGCGCCGCTTCCACTCCGAGCGGTCGACGAGCCGCGTCACGAAGTCGACCGTCTCCGCCTCGAAACCGAGGGCGACGACATCGTCGCGCCCGAGCTCGCGGTCGACGTAGGCCTCGAGGATGGCGTCGAGCACCTCGTACGGCGGCAGGGTGTCTTGGTCGACCTGGCCGGGCCGCAGCTCGGCGCTCGGCGGCTTCGCGATCGAGTTCTCGGGGATCGGCGGGGTCTCACCCCGCGCGATCGCGGCCTCATTGCGCCAGCGCGCGAGCTCCCACACGAGCAGCTTCGGCACATCCTTGATCGGCGCGAACCCGCCGACCGAGTCGCCGTAGATCGTGGAGTACCCCACCGAGAGCTCGGTCTTGTTGCCCGTCGTGAGCACGAGGTGCCCGTGCATGTTCGACAGCCCCATGAGGATGATGGCCCGGATGCGCGCCTGCAGGTTCTCGGCGGCCACGCCGTCGAGCGCGAGCTGGGTCTCGACCGGCTGCACGAGGTCGGCGATGGGCTCGACGGAGTAGTTCAGCCCGATGCGCTCGGCCAGATCATCGGCGTCGCTGCGCGAGTGGTCGGAGCTGTAGCGCGAGGGCATCGAGACGCCGTAGACGTTCTCGGCGCCGATCGCGTCGGCGGCGATGGCCGCGCACACGGCCGAGTCGATGCCGCCCGAGAGCCCGAGCACGACGCTGCGGAACCCGTTCTTACGCACGTAGTCGCGCGTGCCGGTGACGAGGGCGTTCCACAGCTGCTCGCGGTCATCTGGCAATGCGGCGATGTCGACGGTCACCGGATGCTCGCTCGAGGCGCCGCCGCCCACGAGCTCGACCCGCCGCACGTTCGGGGGCAGCTCGGTGTCGGTCGCGTCGGCCGCATCCACCTCGACCACCAGGAGGTGCGAGACGAACTGGGGGGCCCGGGCCAGGATGCCGCCCCGCTCGTCGACGACGACGCTGTCGCCGTCGAACACGAGGTCGTCTTGCCCGCCGACGATGTTGACGTAAGCGACGACGGTGCTCGTCTCGGTGGCGCGGCGGGTGACGAGCGGCAGCCGCACTTCGTCTTTATCGCGCTCGAAGGGCGAGGCGTTGATGACGAGCAGCACGCCGGCGTCCGACTCGAGCACGCGGCCGACGGGGCCGCCGTCGCGCCACAGGTCTTCGCAGATGATGAGCGCGACATCGACCCCGCCGAGCCGCAGCACGAGCAGCTCGTCGCCGGGGATGAAGATGCGGTACTCGTCGAACACACCATAGTTGGGCAGGTGGTGCTTGGCGTAGCGGGCGACGACGCGACCGCCCTGCAGCACGCTCGCGCAGTTCTGCGCGATCGCCGTGGGCGCGTTCGAGGTGCCGAGCAGGCGCGGCTCGTGCGGACCGTCGGGGTGGCCGACGATGACCGGCAGCGCGCCGAGACCCTCGGCCTCGAGGCGGGCCGCGAGCGCCGTCACCGCGCGACCCGCATCGACGAGGAACGAGGGGCGCGAGGCGAGGTCTTCGATGGGGTAGCCCGTGAGGGCCATCTCACCGAGCGCGAGCAGGTCGGCGCCCTGTGCGGCGGCCGATCGAGCAGCCGCGACGATCTGCTCGGCGTTGCCCGCGAGGTCTCCGACGATGGGGTTCGACTGGGCGAGGGCCAAGCGGAGGCGGGGCATACCCGTTAGCCTAATGGCGGGATTTTGTGTCGACCGAGGGAGAGATGTGAGCACCGGAATGGGCGGCATGGACAAGCAGCGCGACTTCGTTCTTCGCACGATCGAGGAGCGCGGCGTCAAGTTCGTGCGCCTCTGGTTCACCGATGTGGTGGGCACGCTCAAGATGGTCGCCGTCGCGCCCGCCGAGGTCGAGGGGGCGTTCGCCGAGGGGCTCGGCTTCGACGGCTCGGCCATCGAAGGCTTCTCGCGGGCCTATGAGGCCGACGTGCTCGCGCACCCCGACCCCACGACCTTCCAGATCCTCCCGTGGCGCGGCGAGGTCGACCCGACCGCGCGCATGTTCTGCGACATCACGACCCCCGACGGTCAGCCCGCCGCCGCCGACCCGCGCCACGTGCTCAAGCGCACGCTCGCGCGCGCGGCCGACCGCGGGTTCACCTTCTACACGCACCCCGAGATCGAGTTCTACCTGCTCAAGAGCAGCAAGTACGGCCCCAAGGGCCCGCAGCCCGTCGACGCGGCCGGCTACTTCGACAACGTGCCGGGCGGCACCGCGCACGACTTCCGTCGCCGCGCCGTGCGCATGCTCGAAGACCTCGGCATCTCGGTCGAGTTCAGCCACCACGAGGCGGGCCCCGGTCAGAACGAGATCGACCTGCGCTACGCCGACGCCCTCACCACGGCCGACAACATCATGACCTTCCGCACCGTGGTCAAAGAGGTGGCCATCGAGCAGGGCGTCTACGCCACGTTCATGCCCAAGCCTCTGGCCGCGCATCCGGGATCGGGCATGCACACGCACCTCTCGCTCTTCGAGGGCGACACGAACGCGTTCTTCGACCCGGCGGGGCAGTACCAGCTGTCGAAGATCGGCCGCCAGTTCGTCGCGGGCCTGCTCACGCACGCGCCCGAGATCACGGCCGTCACGAACCAGTTCGTCAACTCGTACAAGCGACTCTGGACGGGTGACGAGGCCCCGAGCTACGTCACGTGGGGGCACAACAACCGCTCGGCGCTCGTGCGCGTGCCGCTCTACAAGCCCGGCAAGGGCCAGAGCGCGCGCGTCGAATACCGCGGCATGGATTCGGCCGCCAACCCCTACCTCGCTTTCTCGCTGCTGCTCGCGGCGGGCCTGAAGGGCATCGAAGAGGGCTACGAGCTGCCGCCCGAGGCCGAGAACACGGTGTGGGAGCTCACCGAGGTCGAGCGCCGCGCGCTCGGGTACAAACCGCTGCCCTCGAGCCTCGACCGCGCCCTCGGGCTCATGGAGGAGAGCGAGCTCGTCGCCGAGACGCTGGGCGAGCAGGTGTTCAACTATGTGCTGCTCAACAAGCGGCGCGAGTGGGCCGCCTACCGCGCGCAGGTCACCCCGTACGAGCTCGAGAGCAATCTCGAGATCCTCTAGCCCCACCGCGGGCACCTCATGACCCGACAACCGTCGACACTGACCGAGTTCGCCCGATTGGGGTTCGGCGAGCTCAGCACAGCTCGCGACGCCCTCGTGGGCCTCGAGCAGCACCTCGACGCCTTCGGGGCGGCGGCCGACCCCGATCGCGCGCTACGGCTGCTCGGGCGCCTGATCGAGCAGCATCCGGATGCCCTGCGCCCCGTGCTCGACGACCCGGTCTGGGCCGCTCGCCTGATCCGCGTGCTCGGCGCGAGCGAGGGCCTGGGGGAGTTCGTACGGCGCCGGCCGGCCGAGCTGCTCGCGCTGCGCGAGCCGCTGCGCACCCCGCCGACGGCGGAGCAGCTTCGGCGCTTTCTGGTCGCCGCCGTCGAGGGCGCGCCCCTGGGTTCCCCGGCCGAAGTGGAGCAGGCGCGCACGGCCCTGCGCGTGCGGTACCGCCGCTGGCTACTGCGCATCGCGGCGTGGGATCTCGAGCATGCCGACGCGCTCGAGGCTCTGCCGCGCGTCGCCGCCGCCCTCGCCGACCTCGCGGGCGCCGCGATCGACGCGAGCCTGCTGCTCGCCCGCCGCACCTCGACCTTCCCGGCCGTCGAGGTCGCCCGCACGCGCCTCGCGGTCATCGGCATGGGCAAGGCGGGGGCGCGCGAGCTCAACTACATCAGCGACGTCGACGTGATCTACGTCGCCGACGGCGATGGCGGGCTCGACCCGGCGCGGGCCGTGGAGATCGCGACGCGACTGGCGTCAGAGACGGCGCGGGGCATCCAAGAACCGGGGGTCGAGCCGCCGCTGTGGGAGGTCGATGCCAACCTGCGGCCCGAGGGCAAAGATGGGGCTCTCGTGCGCACGATCGACTCGCACCGCGCCTACTACGAGCGCTGGGCGAAGAGCTGGGAGTTCCAGGCCCTGCTGAAGTCGCGACCGCTCGCAGGCGACGCCGAGCTCGGCGCGCGCTACTGCGCGACGGTGCACCCGTTCGTCTGGGCGAGCTCGCAGCGCGCAGGATTCGTCGACTCGGTGCAGCGCATGCGCGAGCGCGTCACCGAGCACATCCCCGCCGACGACGTGGATGTTCAGCTCAAGCTCGGGCCCGGCGGGCTGCGCGACGTCGAGTTCACGATCCAGCTGCTGCAGCTCGTGCACGGTCACACCGACGACCGGGTGCGGCAGCCGGATACCCTCGGGGCGCTCGCCGCGCTCGCCCAGCACGGCTACATCGGCCGCGAAGAGGCGGCGTCGTTCGCGCGCGACTACCGGCTGCTGCGCGTCATCGAGCATCGCGTGCAGCTCGACCGCATGACCCGCACGCACCTGATGCCGCGCGACGACGACCGCGTGCGCGTCCTCGCGCGCGCCACGGGGCTCGCCGCATCGGCCGCCGAGCTGACCGAGCGCTGGCAGCAGACCAAGATCGCCGTGCGCTCGCTGCACGAGAAGCTCTTCTACCGGCCGCTGCTGTCGGCCGTGGCGGCGCTGCCCGAAGAGGGCCTCGCCCTCACGAGCGGTCAGGCCGAAGCGCGCCTCTCGGCCATCGGCTTCAGCGACGCACGCGGAGCGCTGCACCACATCGCAGCGCTCACGAGCGGGGTGTCGCGGCGCGCCCAGATCCAGCGCACGCTGCTGCCCGTCATCTTGCAGTGGCTCGCCGAGGGCGCCGACCCCGACTTTGGGCTTCTCGCTTTTCGACGGCTCAGCGACGACCTGGGGGAGACCTACTGGTTCTTGCGCATGCTGCGCGACTCGAGCGGGGCGGCGCAGCGGCTCACGAGCGTGCTGGCGTCGTCGCGCTACGTCGGCGGGCTGTTCGAGCGCATCCCCGAGGGTGCGGCCTGGCTCGAGAACGAGGAGGAGCTGCACCCGAGGCCGCTCGCGGCACTGCTCGACGAGGCGCAGGCCACCGTCGACCGTCACGCCGGCGATATCGAGGCGGCGGCGAAGGCGCTGCGCACCGCCCGGCGACGCGAGGTGCTGCGCCTGGCCCTCGCGGGCATCCTCGACGTCATCACGGTGGAGCAGCTCGGGCGCGCGCTCAGCGACGTCACGACGACGGTGCTCTCGGGGGCGCTGTCGCTCGTGCACCGCTACGGCGACGGCATCGAGTTCGCGATCATCGGTATGGGCCGGTACGGCGGCGGCGAGCTGGGGTTCGGCTCGGATGCCGACGTCATGTACGTCTACCGCGACGCAGGAGCGGGCGAGCACGCCCAGGCGCGAGCCGAGCACATCGTGCACGAGCTCAAGCGACTGACCGAAGACCTGCGCCTGCCGCTCGACCTCGACATCGACCTGCGGCCCGAGGGGCGCAATGGCGCGATCGTGCGGTCGCTCGACTCGTACCGCGCCTACTACGAGCGCTGGTCGCTCACCTGGGAGGCGCAAGCCCTGCTGCGTGCCCGCGCGGTCGCGGGCGACGAGCCGCTGCAGCGCGACTTCACGGCGCTTGCCGACACGGTGCGGTACCCCGACTCGCTGCCCGAGGCCGACGCGCGCGAGGTGCGCCGCATCAAGGCCCGCGTCGAGGCCGAGCGGCTGCCGCAGGCCGCCGACCCCGCGCGTCACCTCAAGCTGGGCCGCGGCTCGCTGAGCGACGTGGAGTGGTTCGTGCAGCTTCTGCAGCTGCAGCACGCCGCGGCGGTGCCCGCGCTCGCGACGACCTCGACGCTCGAGGCCCTGCAGGCGGCGGTGGATGCTCGGCTCGTGCCGCCCATCGACGCCGAGCGTCTGCGCGCCGCGTGGCTCATCGCCTCGCGCGCCCGCTCGGCGCTGACCCTGTGGAGCGCCAAGACGGCCGACGTGCTGCCCGTCGATCGCCCGCAGCTCGAGGGGGTCGCCCGGCTCATGGGATACCCGGCCGGGGGAGCCTCGCGGCTGGAGGAGGACTACCTGCGCACGACGCGGCTCGCCCGCACGGTGTTCGAGAAGGGGTTCTACGCCCCCGGGTGACGAAGCGCGAGCATCCACGAGGCACGACGACGGCCCCGCTCCTGAGGGAACGGGGCCGTCGTTTCGTGCCGTGGTGGCAGTCTCGAACTAGACCGAGAAGTACAGCTCGTACTCGAACGGGTGCGGGCGCTGCGCTGCCGGGAGGATCTCCATGGTGCGCTTGTACTCGATCCAGGTCTCGATGAGGTCCTTGGTGAAGACCCCACCGGCGAGCAGGAACTCGTGGTCGTTCTCGAGGGCGACGAGCGCCTCTTCGAGCGAACCGGGAACCTGCGGGATGCCCTTGGCCTCCTCGGGCGGCAGCTCGTAGAGGTCTTTGTCGACGGGCTCGTGCGGCTCGATCTTGTTGACGATGCCGTCGATTCCCGCCATGAGCTGCACCGCGAACGCGAGGTACGGGTTGCCCGAGGCGTCGGGCGCGCGGAACTCGATGCGCTTGGCCTTCGGGTTCGTGCCCGTGATCGGGATGCGGATGGCCGCCGAGCGGTTGCCGGCCGAGTAGACCAGGTTGACCGGCGCCTCGAAGCCCTTGACCAGGCGGTGGTACGAGTTCAGCGAGGGGTTCGTGAACGCGAGGATCGCCGGGGCGTGCTTGAGGATGCCGCCGATGTACCAGCGCGCGATGTCGCTGAGACCGCCGTAGCCCGCCTCGTCGTAGAACAGGGGCTTGCCCTCGTTCCACAGCGACTGGTGGGTGTGCATGCCCGAGCCGTTGTCGCCGAAGAGGGGCTTGGGCATGAAGGTCGCGACCTTGCCCCACTCGAGCGCCGTGTTCTTGACGATGTACTTGAACTTCAGGATGTCGTCGGCGGCCGAGACCATCGTGTCGAACTTGTAGTTGATCTCGCCCTGGCCGGCGGTGCCGACCTCGTGGTGGCTGCGCTCGACCTCGAGGCCGACCTCCATGAGCTTCACGACGATGTCGTCGCGCAGGTCGGCGTGCTGGTCGACCGGGCTCACGGGGAAGTAGCCGCCCTTGAAGGGGGTCTTGTTGGCGAGGTTGCCGCCCTCTTCGACGCGACCGGTGTTCCAGGCCGCCTCGCTCGAGTCGACCGAGTAGTACGAGGTGTTCTGCTTCACCTCGTAGCGCACGTCGTCGAAGATGTAGAACTCCGCCTCGGGGGCGAAGAACGCGGTGTCGGCGATACCGGTCGAGGCGAGGTACTTCTCGGCCTTCTTGGCCACCTGGCGCGGGTCGCGGGCGTAGATCTCGCCGTTGCGGGGGTTGTAGATGTCGAAGACCATGACGAGCGTGCGCTCGGTGCGGAAGGGGTCGACGTAGGCCGTCGACACGTCCGGGATGAGCTGCAGGTCGGACTCGTGGATCGACTGGAAGCCCCGGATCGAGGAGCCGTCGAACAGCTGGCCGACCGTGAAGAAGTCTTCATCGACGGTCGAGGCGGGGATGTTGAAGTGCTGCTGGACACCGGGAAGGTCCGTGAAGCGGATGTCGAGGAACTTGACGTCCGTGTCCTTGATGAACTTCAGCACCTCGGAAGAATCACTGAACATGCGACAGATCTCCTGAGCTTGGTACCGGACGACTGCAATCGCAGCCTGGCTCCGAGACTAGGCGCAGGGCGTTTCCCCGCAGTGTCCCCATTGTTTCCGGGATGTTACGGCCGAGCCGCGTTCACTCTGAGAGCCCGGGTGGATGCTCAGCCGACGGCCTGCGCGAACCCTTCGGTCGTCTCGGCCAGCGCGCGCATCGACTCGGGGATCGGCCGCCCCTTCGCGACCATCGACTGCGCCCACAGGCGCCCCGCACGGTAGCTCGAGCGCACGAGCGGGCCCGCGAGCACGCCGAGGAACCCGATCTGCTCGGCCTCGGCCTTGAGCTCGACGAACTCTTCGGGCTTGACCCAGCGGTCGATCGGGTGGTGGCGCGAGCTCGGCCGCAGGTACTGCGTGATCGTGACGATGTCGGTGCCGGCGTCGTGCAGGTCGCGCAGCGCCTGCGAGACCTCCTCGCGCGTCTCGCCCATGCCGAGGATGAGGTTCGACTTCGTGATGAGCCCGTAGTCGCGCGCCTGCGTGATGACGTCGAGCGAGCGCTCGTAGCGGAACGCCGGGCGGATGCGCTTGAAGATGCGCGGCACCGTCTCGACGTTGTGCGCGAAGACCTCGGGGCGCGAGTCGAACACGACGCGCAGCAGCTCGGGGTTGCCCGAGAAGTCGGTCGCGAGCAGCTCGACGCCCGTGCCGGGGTTGAGCTCGTGGATCATCCGCACGGTCTCGGCGTGCAGCCACGCGCCCTCGTCGGGCAAGTCGTCGCGCGCGACCCCCGTGACGGTCGCGTAGCGCAGGTTCATCTGCACGACCGACTCGGCGACGCGTCGCGGCTCGTCACGGTCGTAGTCGGCGGGCTTGCCCGTGTCGATCTGGCAGAAGTCGCAGCGGCGCGTGCACTGGCTGCCGCCGATGAGGAACGTCGCCTCGCGATCCTCCCAGCACTCGTAGATGTTGGGGCAGCCGGCCTCCTGGCACACCGTGTGCAGGTTCTGCTCGCCGACGAGCGAGCGCAGCGCCGAGTACTCGGGCCCCATCTTCGCCCGCGTCTTGATCCACTCGGGCTTCTTCTCGATCGGCGTCTGGGCGTTGCGCACCTCGAGCCGCAGCAGTTTGCGGCCCTCGGCGGGGTGCGTGGCGGGGGTCGCGGTCATGCGGGTACTCCTTCGGTGGTCGGCACAGCGACGCCGACGATGTCGTGGACGAGCGGGCCGAAGTGGCGCTCGATGAGCGGGATGACCTGCGCCGGTGTCACGGTGCGACCGAGCTCCCGGCTCACCGAGGTGACGCCCGCGTCGGCGAGGCCGCACGCAATGATGGCGTCGTAGGCCTCGAAGCCGTTGGAGCAGTTGAGGGCGAAGCCGTGCATCGTCACGCCCTGGGCCACGCGGATGCCGATCGCGGCGATCTTGTCGGTGCCGCGCATCCACACGCCGCTGCGACCGTCGACGCGGCCGGCCCCGACGATCCCGAGCTCATCGAGAACGGCGATGAGCATCGCCTCGAGCCGGCGCACGTACTGCACGACGTCGACAGGGTCGGCGAGACGGATGATCGGGTAGCCGACGAGCTGGCCGGGGCCGTGCCACGTGATCTTTCCGCCTCGATCGACCTCGATCACCGGGGTGCCGTCGGTGGGTCGCTCGTGCCGTTCGGTGCGCTTACCCGCGGTGTACACGCTCTCGTGCTCGAGCAGCATGACAGTGTCGGGCGCCCGGCCCTCGACGACGGCGGCGTGCCGGGCACGCTGCTGCTCGAGACCCGACTGATACGGCACGGAGTTGGCGCTTAGCCCCGTGACGACGAAGTCGATCACGCGCTCAGTGTACGCCCGTGCTCGGCTCGTAGGCTGAGGGGGTGACCGCGATCCCTGCCCCGACCCCGCCCGACTGGCCCGGCCAGCGTCTCGGCCTGCCCGAGACCGGTTCGCGGTCGGTCGCCCGTCTCGGCCGCCGCATCGGCGCGCTCGCGGTCGACTGGGGCATCGCCGTCGCGCTCTCGGCGGCGTTCTTCGCCTACGACTCGCTCGTGACCCTGCTGCTCTTCGTCGGACTTCAGGTGCTGTTCACGATCGTCATCAATGCGAGCATCGGGCACGCCGTGCTCGGGATGCGCGTGGTGCCGATGGCGGGCGGCCTGCTGGGCGTCTGGCGCCCGGTCGTGCGCGCCCTCCTCATCGCGCTCGTCATCCCCGCCCTGCTGTTCGACGAGAACCAGCGCGGACTCCATGACCGCGCCGCGGGCACCATCCTTCTGCGCCGCTGACCGGACGGTCGCGTCAGCGCGGTTTGGGCGCGCGTGCCTTGAGCGGGTCGATGCCCTTCGGAATCGGCAGGGTGCTCGACTTGCTGAGCGAGGTGAGCCGATTGCTGACCGCGTAGACCTCGGCCTTGGTGATCGCCCGCTTGAGCTTGTTGAGCGTGCGCGCGAGGTTCTCGAGCTTGACGCTCTCGACATCCGGACCCACGTGCAGCAGGTGCACCGGCACGTTCGGAACGATGCGGTTCACGTTGCGACGCTCGTCCTCCATCATGCGGCGGGTGCGCGAGGCGGGCCCTTCGCCGATGATGACGACGCCGGGCTTGCCGATCGCGCGGTAGACGGCATCCTGCGTCTTGGGGCTCACGGTCACGGGCATCTCGCTCGCCTGCCAGGCGCGGCGCAGCGACGACTTGAGCACGGCGCCCACGGCCCCGGGCTGTCCCGAGATCTGACGGTAGGCCACGCGCTCGGCGCGGCGGCCCAGCACGATGAGCACGAGCAGGATTCCCAGCAGCACGCCCGTGACGACCCAGAGGATGCCGGCGAGCACGTCGCCGGGCGTGGCGAACACCGCAAGCAGCACGCCGGCGAGGATCGGCAGCAGGAACGACAGCAGCATGATCCACACGGCGAGCGGATCCATCCGCCGCGTCATCTGGAACACCTGCCACATCTGCTTCATGCGACCGGGTTCTTTCGGGGGCTTCTGAGCGGAGGTGCGGGCCATGCCTACCAGGATAGGGCCAGCGCTCGGCTCCTCCCCGCCGTTCGCCGAGAGCCGATCCTCCCCGAGCGCGATCGGCCCGCGGGGTCCGGGCCGCACTCGCGGGCATGATCGGCGCGTGCCCGATGCGACCTCTCACGACCCCGCTCCGTTCGAGGGCCTGCCGCTCGAGATCGCCGGCTACCGGGTCGTGCGCGTGCTCGGTCGGGACGACCGATCCATCACGGCGCTCGTGCATGCCGACGGCGCCCCCTTCGTCGCGCGCGTTCTCGCGAGCACCTGCTCCGATGAGTCCATCGATGCCGAGGTCGCGGTGCACGACGCGATCGGCAGGTCCGAGTCGGCGCTGCGCGACCACGTCGTCACGCTGCACGATCTCGCGACGCTCGCCGACGGGCGAATGGCGCTCATCCTCGGGCAGGTGCCCGGCCCCCGCCTCGACGACGTCATGATCGCCCGCCGTGGCGAGCTCGCGCTGGGCGAGGCCATCACCGTGCTCGCGACGGTCGCCGCCGCCCTCGAGAGCGCGCACCGCATCGGGCTCACGGGGCTCGGCCCCGTGGCACGGGGCGTGCGGTTGCGGGCCGACGGCGCACCCGTCATCGTGCGGGTTCAGGATGCCCGCAGCGGGCCCGAACTGCCCGAGCGGTTCCGTGCCGCCGACGCCGCCCATCTCGCCGATCGCGCGGCATTCGAGCGCTTCGGGGCCACCGTGGCGGCGGCGGTCGTCGAGCCGGATCGCCCGGCGCTCATCGCGGCCCTTCGAGCTCCCGACCGCGGCGTGCCGCTCGCCCACGCGCTCTTCGACCTCGCCGATCCGCTGCCGTTGCGCCTCGCGCCCTCGAGCCCGGGGCGGGCCACGCAGGCCATGACGCTCGAGACCACCCCGGCACCGCTGACGACCGTCGAGGCCCGACCCCATCGCGCCTCCTGCGCCGCGCCCGCTGGCGAGTCGCGCGAAGGGCGAGAGGCGGGGCCGACTGCGCGGCCGCGTGCCGTCGCCGCCGCACTCGACGTGCTGGGCGAGCTCGGATTGCCCGCGGCCGTCATCGAGCCCGTGCATCGCGCCGTCGACCGCGCTCTCGAGGGAGTGCGAACACTGCGGTCGCGCATCGCCGGGTCGCGCGTGCCGCCGCGGCCGAACAGCGCGACGACGGCACGGGGCGCCGTCCGGCCGCGCTTCGTGATCGCCGGAGTCGCGGGGGTCGTGGCGGTGCTCGTCGCGGTCGCGCTCGCGGGGCTCGGCGACGCCGATGACCCGTCTGCAGAGGGTGCCGCAGACGGCGGCGGAGCGTCGCCGACGGCGCTAGAGCAGGCGGCGATCGACGATGCGACGCGACCGGTCGACGCCGGGCTCGAGCCCGGGCTTCCTGAACGCATCCCGCACCCGGCTGCCGAGCAGTGGCAGGCGATCGTCGACGAGCTGGTCGGTCGCTGGAACACCTGTCGGGCCAGGGCCGGCACGAGCGACGTCGACGCGTGCGGTCACACGGTCGCGCATGCCGGCTCGGCGGCCGCGCGGCTCATCGGCATCGACGACGATCGCCACGCTCTGCTGGCGCAGTGGAGCGATCGTGACGGCGAGGCCGTCGTGGTCGAGCGCATGGGGGGTGCGGTGATCGTCGACCTCGTGGTCGACTCGACGACGACGGCCTCGCTCCTCGTGGTGAGGAGCGAGGCCGGATGGCGTCTGCGCGACGTGCTCGGCTAGATGCCGAGGTCGCCGTCGAAGTCGGCCTCTTCGAGCCGCGCCTTCACCGCGCTGAGGAAGCGCGCGGCGTCGGCGCCATCCACGATGCGGTGGTCGTACGACAGGGCGAAGTAGACCATCGAGCGCACAGCGATCACGTCGGAGCCGTCGACCTGGATGACGGCCGGCTTCTTGCTCACGATGCCGGTGCCGAGAATGGCGACCTGGGGCAGGAAGACCACGGGCGTGTCGAAGAGCGCGCCGCGCGAGCCGGTGTTCGTGAGCGTGAAGGTTCCCCCCGCCAGCTCGTCGGGCTTGAGCTGGTTGTCGCGCGTGCGGGCGGCGAGGTCGGCGATCTCGCGAGCGAGGTCGGCGATGCTGAGCTCGCCGGCGTTGCGGATCACCGGCGTGAGCAGGCCACGCTCGGTGTCGACCGCGATCGAGAGGTTCTCGGTGTCGGGGTAGACGATCGAGTCGCCGTCGACCGTGGCGTTGATGATCGGGAAGGCGCGCAGCGCCTCGGTCGCGGCCTTGGCGAAGAAGGGCAAGAACGAGAGCTTCGTGCCGGTCGCCTTCTCGAAGTCGCCCTTGACCGCGGTGCGCAGCGCGGCCACCTTCGTGACGTCGACCTCGACGACCGTCGTGAGCTGCGCGGTCGACTGCATCGAGATGACGGCGCGCTCGGCGATGACCTTGCGCAGGCGCGACATCGCCGCGGTCGTGCCGCGCAACGGCGACACCTCGAGCTCGGCGCGCGGGGCCGCAGGCGCCGCGGCACCAGCGGTCGACCCGGCGGCCGCGATGACGTCTTGCTTGCGGATCCGCCCCCCGACACCGGTGCCGGTGACGCGCGCGAGGTCGACGCCGTGCTCGGCTGCGAGCTTGCGCACGATCGGCGTGATGTACGCGGCGGCGTTCGCTGCGGGAGCCGGGGCTGCCGCAGGGGCGGCAGGGGCGGCGGGCGCGACGACGGGAGCGGGGGCGACAACGGGTGGCGCGGCGACGGGCTCAGGCGCAGCGACGGGCTCGGGCGCAGCGACGGGCTCGGGAGCAGCGACGGGCTCGGGAGCAGCGACGGGCTCCGGTGCCGCGACGGGCTCCGGTGCCGCGACGGGCGCGACAGCGGGAGCCGCGGCGGCACCGCCGCCGTCACCGATCCGGACGAGAGGCGTGCCGACCTCGACGGTCTCGTCCTCGGCCACGAGGATCTCTTCGATGACTCCCGCGACCGGGGAGGGGATCTCGGTGTCGACCTTGTCGGTCGAGACCTCGAGCAGCGGCTCGTCGACCTCGACCCGGTCGCCCACGTTCTTCAGCCATCGGGTGACCGTTCCCTCGGTGACGCTCTCACCGAGCGCCGGGAGGTTGACGGATTCGCTCATCAGTAGTGCTCCTTCGAAGCCTTCAATGTGTCTTCAGACTAGTTGCGGGGTCGGGCGGGGGTCACATCGCGTGCAGGGGCTTGCCCGCGAGCGCCAGGAACGCCTCGCCGAGGGCCTCGTTCTGCGTCGGGTGGGCGTGCAGCAGCGGGGCGACGTCTTCGGGGTGGGCATCCCAGTTGACCGCCAGCTGCGCCTCGCCGATGAGCTCGCCCACACGGGCGCCGATCATGTGCACGCCGACGACGGGGCCATCGACGACGCGCACGACCTTGATCGAGCCCGCCGTCTCGAGGATGTGGCTCTTGCCGTTGCCCGCGAGGTTGTACTCGTAGCTCGCGACGGCGGCCTCGCCGTACTGCTCTTTGGCCTTGGCCTCGCTCAGGCCGACCGAGGCGACCTCGGGCTCGCTGTAGGTGACCTTGGGAATGTTGACGTCGCTGATCACGACCGGGTTCAGGCCCGCGAGCTCCTCCGCCACGAAGATGCCGTGCTGGAAGCCGCGGTGCGCGAGCTGCAGGCCGGGGACGATGTCGCCGACGGCGTAGAGGCCCGGGATGCTCGTCTCGAGCCGCTCGTTCGTGAGCACGAATCCGCGATCCATCGCCACACCGACCTCCTCGAAGCCGAGGCCGGCCGTGGAGGGGCCGCGGCCGACGGCCACGAGCAGCAGGTCGGCCTCGATGGTCGCGCCGTTCTCGAGCGTTACGACGACGCCCTGGTCGTTCTGGGTGACGCTCTGGAATCGCACGCCGAGCGTGAACTCGATGCCGCGCTTGCGGTAGGCGCGCTCGAACTGCTTCGAGATCGACTCCTCCTCCATCGGCACGAGGTGCGCGAGGGCTTCGATGATGTGCACCTCGGAGCCGAACGAGCGCCACACGCTCGAGAACTCGACGCCGATGACGCCGCCGCCGAGCACGGCGACCTTCTTGGGCACGTAGTCGAGCTGCAGCGCCTGTTCGGAGGTGATGACGCGGCCGCCGATCTCGAGCCCCGGGAGGGTGCGCGAGTACGAGCCGGTGGCGAGCACGACGTTCTTGCCCGTGATGGTGCTGTCGCCGACCTGCACAGTCGTGGGGGAGGTGAGGCGCCCCTCGCCCTCGATCGTCGTGATGCCGCGGGCCTTGATGAGGCCCTGAAGGCCCTTGTGCTTGCTCGAGACGATGCCCTCGCGGTATTGGTTCACCGCGGGCACGTCGATGCCCTCGAGCGTGGCCTTGACACCAAACTTGGCGGAGTCGCGCGCGGCGTCGGCCACCTCGGCGGCGTGCAGCAGGGCCTTGGTCGGGATGCAGCCGACGTGGAGGCAGGTGCCCCCGACCTTCGACTTCTCGATGAGCCCCACGCTCATGCCTAGCTGGCTGGCGCGGAGGGCGGCGGCGTACCCGCCGCTTCCGGCACCGAGGATGACGAGGTCGAAGGTCTGGTCAGACACCGGCAGAGACTCCTTTATCCGCGAAGGATTGTCGTGCGGGGGTCGACGTCGAGGTGGCGGGTCGACCCGATGTGCGGCACGACGGTCACGTGCCCGCCGACGAGCCTACTACTTGGTCGCGAGCCGCTCGGCGAGACGAACGAGCAGGCGCACGGTCACGCCCGACGGGCCCTTGGGGGTGTATCCGAAGGCCGCCGCCGGGTTGTTGGCCGGGCCGGCGATGTCGAGGTGGGCCCACGGGATGCGCGGCGCATCGGGAGCATCGCCAGTGCGGCCCACGAACTCCCGCAAGAACACGCCCGCGAGCAGCATCCCCGCGGCGGTGCTTCCCGGCTTGGCGTTGGCGATGTCGGCGACATCGCTCTTGAGCAGCGGCCGCAGCTCAGCCGGCAGGGGCATGGGCCACACGAGCTCGCCGGTGTCGGCCGCCGCCGCTCGCACCTCATCGACGAGGGCATCGTCGCCCATGAGCCCCGCATAGCGCTCGCCGAGTGCGACGCGCGCGGCGCCCGTGAGGGTCGCGACATCGACGATCGCGTCGGGTCGTTCCTCGCTCGCCGCGACGAGCCCATCGGCGAGCACGAGTCGGCCCTCGGCGTCGGTGTTGAGCACTTCGACCGTCGTGCCACCGCGGATCGTGAGCACGTCGTTGGGGCGCATGGCCGTCGACGACGGCATGTTCTCGGCCAGGCAGAGCCAGGCGGTGAGGCGCACCGGCAGGTCGAGGCGCGCGGCCGCGATCACGGCGGCGAGCGCCGTGGCGGCTCCCGTCATGTCGTACTTCATGCCGACCATGGCGGCGGCGGGCTTGAGCGAGAGCCCTCCCGAGTCGAAGGTGATGCCCTTGCCGACGATCGCGAGATGCCGGTGGTCACTCGAGGCCCGGTAGCGCACGGCGAGCAGGCGCGGCGGCCGCGACGATCCCTGACCCACGCCGAGGATGCCGCCGAAGCCGCCCGCGGCGAGCTCGTCGGGCCCCCACTCCTCGAACTCGATCGGCAGGCCGACGGCTGCTGCGCGGGCGCGCTCGACGAAGCTCGCGGGGTACAGGTCGTTGGGAGGGGTGGTGACGAGGTCGCGTACGAGCGCGACGGCGCTCGACGTGGCCCGGGCGGCGTCGGCCGCGGCCTCGGCGGCGTCGACCGTGGTGGCGAGCTCGATCTCGGTCGTGCCGGCGACCGACTCGCCCGATCGGTATCCCGTGAAGCGGTAGGCGCCCATCGCGGCGCCCTCGAGCACCGCCTGCACGTCGGCGGGCCAGCTCGTCGGCAGGGCGAACGCGATGCGCGCGGCCGAGCCGAGCGACCGCGCGGCGGTGCCTGCCGCGCTGCGCAGGCTCTCGGGCGTGAGGGGAGCGCGGCCGAGGCCGATGACGAGAACGCTGGCGGCGGCGACGCCCTCGGGCGCGGGGATTCGGGCGGTCTCGTCGACGGCGCCCGTGAGCCCGAGCATCCGGAGGCCCCCGGCGAGCGCCGCGAGCGGACCGGTGTCGATGCCGACGACCGCGATGCCGTCGTCGGCCGCCGGGGCGATGCCGACGACGAGCGCATCGCACGCGATCTCGACGGGCGGACGGGACGACACGGAGAGCGCGGGGGAGGCCATGCGCTCCAGGCTATCCGCGCGGCAGCGGCGAGCCGCACCGCGTCACCGACGCCGGTCGGGCGGCAATGTTCGCTCTCAGCGCGCCCCGCGCGGCCGGGTCGAGGGCGCGGCGCGACCTACCATGGAGGCATGCGGAATCCGGCTGATCTCTACTCCGTCGTGCTGACGGAGGACGAGGTGCCGCGCGATCTGCCGCTCGTCGTCGGCCTCACGGGCTTCGTCGACTCGGGCGGTGCCGTCGCCCAGGTCTCTGAGTACCTGCTCGACGAGCTGGATCACCGCGACGTGGTCGTCTTCGACAACGACGAGCTGCTCGACTACCGCGCCCGGCGCCCGATCATGGTCTTCGAAGAGACCCGCATCACGGACTACCGCCGCCCACAGCTCGCCCTGCGTCTTGCGCACGACGACCTCGGCGCGCCCTTCCTGCTGCTGACGGGCTACGAGCCCGACTTTCAGTGGGAGCGCTTCGTTCAGGCCTTGCTCGACATCATCGAGCGCTACGGCGTGGCCACGACGACGTGGGTGCACGCCATCCCCATGCCCGTGCCGCACACGCGCGCCATCGGCGTCACGGTGAGCGGCACGCGCGATGAGCTCATCGAGTCGCTCTCGGTGTGGCGGCCCACCACCCAGGTGCCCGGCAACGTGCTGCACTTGCTCGAGTACCGGCTTACCGAGTCGCAGCATCCGATCGCAGGCTTCGTGCTGCTCGTGCCGCACTATCTCGCCGACACCGAGTTCCCCTCCGCGGCGGTCACGGCGCTCGAGAGCATCACCGCAGCGACGGGGCTCCTCTTCCCCACCGATCGCCTGCGCGCCGATGGCCGCGAGTTTCTCGCGAAGATCGAGGGCGAGGTCGAGGGCAACATCGAGCTCGCACGCCTCGTCGGCACGCTCGAAGAGCGGCACGACAGCTACATGGAGGACAACCCGCTGCGGTCTCCGCTGACGGACGAAGACGGCGAGCTGCCGAGCGCCGACTCGATCGCTGCCGAGCTCGAGAAGTTCCTCGCGTTCCGCCAGGCGACCGACGACGACGAGTCGCGGTAGCACGCCCGCGCGGCTGCCGCCCTGCCCCGACCTAGGCTGACGGGGTGGACTCGCGACGCGCATGGGGTGTGCTGCTCGTGGCGATGCTCGCCTACATCGTCGGCGTGCTGCAGCGCTCGAGCATGGGCGTCGCGGGGGTCGCGGCGAGCGAGCGCTTCATCGTCGACGCGACGGCGCTGTCGAGCCTCGCGGTGCTGCAACTGCTGGTCTACGCGCTGCTGCAGATTCCCGTCGGCGTGCTCGTCGATCGTGTCGGTCCGCGTGTGCTCATCGTCACGGGGGCCCTGACGATGGCCGGGGGCCAGATCGCGGTCGCGTACGCCGATGAGCTCGCCGTCGCCGTGGTCGGGCGCGTGCTCGTCGGCGCGGGCGACGCCATGACCTTCATCTCGGTGCTGCGGCTTCTCGGCGCGTGGTTCTCGCCCGGGCGGTTGCCGCAGCTCTCGCAGTGGGTGGGCACGATCGGGCAGAGCGGGCAGCTGCTGTCGGCCGTGCCGTTCGCGCTCGTGCTGCAGCTGAACGGCTGGAGCGCCGCCTTCGCCTCGGCCGCCTCGCTCTCGGTCGTCGTCGCGGTCGCGGTGCTCGTCGCGGTTCGGGATGCTCCGTCCGCGGCCCCGCTCGACCGCTCGGCGTCGCTCGGCGCGGCGCTCGCGAGCCTGCGGGCGAGCATCCGTCACCCCGGAACGCGCCTGGGGTTCTGGGCGCACGCGGCGACGCAATCGAGCGGGGCGATGCTCGCGCTGCTCTGGGGGTTCCCCATGCTCTCGATCGGGCTCGGCTACGGCCCCGCGGTCGCCGCGGGCATGATCGGCCTCATGGTCGTGATCGCCGCGATCGCGGGGCCGATCATCGGGCTGCTGTCGGCCCGGTTCCCCTTTCGACGGTCGAACCTCGTGCTCGGCATCGTCGGCCTGATGGCGGTCGCGTGGACGATCGTGCTGCTGTGGCCGGGGCAGCCGCCGTTCTGGATGATCGTGGCGCTCGTCGTCGTCGTGGCGGCCGGGGGGCCCGGCTCGCTCATCGGCTTCGACTTCGCCCGCGCGTACAACCCGCCGGTTCGCCACGGCGCTGCCTCGGGATTCGTCAACCTCGGCGGATTCACGGTGACCGTGGTCATCGTTCTGCTTGTGGGCGTGCTGCTCGACGTGCAGAGCCCGGGAGCGCCTGCCGACCAGTTGTACGCGTGGGAGCACTGGCGCGTCGCGCTTGCTGTTCAGGCGCCCGTGGTCGGGATCGTCGTGGCGCTTCTGCTCGTCGCGCGTCGGCGTACCCGTCGCCGAGTGCACGAGGAGGAGGGGATCGCGGTCGGCCCGCTGTGGCTCGCGATCGTGCGCCGATGGCGCCAGCGGCGCGGCCCGCAGGGCGACGTCGAGCATTGGTCGTGACCCCCGGGTCGGTGTGCGATAATGGAGGTTCACGACCCGGTCGGACGCCGGGCACGCACTCCGCTCATGCGGGGCAGCGCGCCGCAGCGACTTGACATGGGTCGTTGTACTGCCCGCAGAACGCGAGAAGAGGGGCCCATGGCTGCCCGAGCGACCACCAGCACGACCGCAGAGCCCGCGGTGAGCACGACGGCCACGGCGGCGCCCGCGAAGGCCGCTGCCGCGAAGACGACGGCGGGCACGACCGCGGCTGCGAAGGCGCCGGCGGCGAAGACCACAGCGACGAAGACGGCCGCGGCGAAGACCACGGCGGCGAAGGCCTCGGGCACGAAGGCTGCACCGGCGACGGCCGCAGCGACGAAGACCGCAGCGACGAAGACCGCAGCGACGAAGACCGCAGCGGCGAAGGCACCGGCCCCCGCCGCGACGAAGCGTGCCGCCGCCAAGAAGGCGGCCTCGCCGGCGGGTTCTGCCGCCGAGGGCGATGACGACGACGAGGTCGATCTCGACGCCGTCGAGCCCGATGCCGAGGCGGTCGTCGCCGAGGTCGAGATCGATCCCGAGGCTGTGGTCGTCGTCGACGAGGCCGACGCCGACGCCGATGACAGCGATGACGACGACGACGAGAAAGACACCGGATCGGCTGGCGACCTGCCCACCGGGGCGATCGTCATCTCGAACACCGATGACGACGACGAGGTGCCCGTCTACTCGTCGACCATAACGGGGGCGACGGCCGACCCGGTCAAGGACTACCTGAAGCAGATCGGCAAGGTCCCGCTGCTCAACGCCGCCGAAGAGGTCGAGCTCGCCATGCGCATCGAGGCGGGCCTGTTCGCCGAGGAGAAGCTCTCGACGATGACCGAGAAGGAGAAGCGCTCCGCTCTCGGCCGCGACCTCTCGTGGGTGGCGCGCGACGGCCAGCGGGCGAAGAACCACCTGCTCGGTGCGAACCTGCGCCTCGTGGTCTCGCTCGCCAAGCGATACACCGGTCGCGGCATGCAGTTCCTCGACCTGATCCAAGAGGGCAACCTCGGCCTGATCCGCGCGGTCGAGAAGTTCGACTACACCAAGGGCTTCAAGTTCTCGACCTACGCCACCTGGTGGATCCGTCAGGCGATCACGCGCGCCATGGCCGACCAGGCCCGCACGATCCGCATCCCCGTGCACATGGTCGAGGTCATCAACAAGCTTGCGCGCGTGCAGCGCCAGATGCTGCAAGACCTGGGCCGTGAACCCACGCCCGAAGAGCTCAGCCGCGAGCTCGACATGACCCCCGAGAAGGTCATCGAGGTGCAGAAGTACGGCCGTGAGCCCATCTCGCTGCACACGCCTCTCGGCGAAGACGGCGACAGCGAGTTCGGCGACCTCATTGAAGACACCGAGGCGGTCGTGCCGGCTGATGCGGTGGGCTTCACGATGCTGCAGAAGCAGCTCGAGAGTCTGCTCGACTCGCTCTCCGAGCGCGAGGCGGGAGTCATCCGCATGCGCTTCGGTCTCGGCGATGGCATGCCCAAGACGCTCGACCAGATCGGCGACACCTTCGGGGTGACGCGCGAGCGCATCCGCCAGATCGAGTCGAAGACGATGGCCAAGCTGCGCCACCCCTCGCGCTCGCAGGCGCTGCGCGACTACCTCGAGTAGGCCGGCACCCGTGCGCATCCGGCTGGCAGTGCTCGTCGGGCGGGCCGTGCGCGTCGTCGCACGGTTGCGCGGCGGCGGCTCGGCGATTCCGGGCAACATCGCCTTGCGCATCGCCCCGCAGTTTCTCGAGCACGCGCTCGGGGGGCTGCCGCTCGGCGTCGTCTTCGTGACCGGGTCGAACGGCAAGTCGACGACGACGAACATGCTCGTCGGGGTGCTGCGCGCCCACGGGATGCGCGTCTTCACGAACCCGAGCGGCGCCAACCTGCCGCAGGGCATCGCGTCGGCGCTGCTCGCCTCTGTTCCGCTCGACGGGCGCGTGCGCGACGACATCGCGGTGCTCGAGGTCGACGAGGCCTACGGGGTCGGGCTCGCCGACCGACTGGCACCCACCGACCTGCTGCTGCTCAATCTGCAGATCGATCAGCTCAACCGGTTCCACGAGCCCGATCGGGTCTACGGCATGCTCGAGCGCATCCGCGAGGCCGCCCGTCGCCGGGTCATCGTGAACGCGTCCGACCCCAACACGGCCGAGCTCGGGCGCGACGCGCGCTCCGACCAGCAGGTCGTCGTGTTCGACGTGGCCCCCGAGGCGCTCGCGGCGAGCCCGCACGGCGTCGCCGCGGCCCCGCGCCCGACGGCGGCCGGCACGAGCCCGCTGCCCGAGGCCTCGGTCGTCGTGCTCGACGTGCAGGGCACGACGGCGTCGATCGCGGTCGGGGGCGAGCCCGCATCCATCGCCCTGCCCGCCCGAGGGCTGCACTACGCCGTCGACGCCGCGGCCGCGCTCGCGACCGCGCGCAGCCTGCTCGGCGATCGGTTCGACCGTGGCGCGGCCGAGGGCGCCTTCGCGGGGCTCGACACCGTGTACGGGCGCGGCGAGATCCTCGACGCGCGCGGGCAGCAGATCGAGCTCGTGATGATGAAGAACCCGCCGAGCCTGCAGCTCAACCTCGACGCGCTCGGCCGGGTGCCGCAGCGCGTCATGGTCGCCGTCGACGAGGGCACGCCCGACCCGTCATGGATCTACGACACCGACCTCTCGACCCTCGACCACGTCGACATCGTCACGGGCACGAAGGCCTGGCAGTGGGCGACGCGACTCGCCTACGAGGGCATCGAGGTCGGCGAGGTCATCGAGGAGTTCCCCGCCGCGGTCGACGCCTTCCTCGCCCTCCCCGCGCCGAGCGACGGTCCGAAGGTCGCGGTCATCAACTACGAGCTCATGATGGAGCTGCGCCTGCGCATGGGCTACCTCGACCTGGAGGGCGGCGCATGACCACCCTGCGCATCGTGCACCTCTACCCGGCCGAGCTTGGGCTCAACGGCGACCGCGGCAACGTGCTCGTGCTGCGCCGGCGCCTCGAGTGGCGCGGCCTCGCGGTCGAGACCGTCGATGTCGCGCCCGGAGAGCCGCTGCCCGGCACCGCCGACCTCGTCCACGTGGGCAGCGGTGCGCGCTCGGCACGCGACGCGGTGCTGCCCGCCGCGCGCGCGCACGGCGCGCTGCTGCAGGAGTGGGCGACGGCGGGCGTGCCGATGATCGCGGTCGGAGCGGGGATGCACCTGTTCGCGCAGCAGATCGTCGATCTCGAGGGTCGCGCGCGCGCGGGGCTCGGCCTCCTGCCGATCACGGTGCGGGATGCCCGCTCGCGCGCGGTCGGCGAGGCGCTCGGCGTTCCGCGGGCCGACGGCCGGCTCGCCGGCTTCGTCAACCACGGTGTCACGGTCGAGCTGCATGACGCGGATCCGCTCACGGTGCTCGATCGCGGCCCGGGCAACAGCGGCTCGACCGCGGCAGCGGATCGCGGTGAGGGCGTTCGTGCCGGCGTGCTGATCGGAACCCACCTCGGGGGCCCCGTGCTGCCCATGAACCCCGGCCTCGCCGATGAGCTGCTCGCGGCGGCGCTGGCTCGGCGCTCGATCGACCTGCCCGCGGCTGACGCGCAGGTCGCGCACGCCGACACCCTCGCTCGCCACGCGCGGGCCGCGATCGCCGCGCGACTCGGTCGTGCGGGCGTGGCGGTCTAGCGAACCGTCGGAGAGCCGACGCCCTGGCGCGGCACGCTCGCGGGCACGCCCGTGAGGATCTCGTCGCCGATCGTGCCGCTCCATCGCGCCCAGTCCTCGGCGCTCGGAACGCCCGAGCCGGGCTCCCCGAAGATCGTCACGACGGCGCCCGCGGCAATGCTCTCGCGCGCTGCGACGAGGGTGCGGTCGACCTCGACGGCCTCGACCGGGTACCGGCGGCCGTCGATCGACACCTCGGCACCGCGCGCGGCGACCGGCACGCCGTCGGCGTAGCCCGCCGCGATCCACCGGCGACCGCTCGGCGCGGGCGCATCCAGCACCGTCGATCGCAGCGTCATGACGGCCCCGAGCCCGAGGTCGTGCCCCGAGGCGTCGTCGAACGGCGACACGCCGTAGGCCGCGATGCCGAAGCGCACGAGGTCGAAGCGGGCGCGCGGTTCTCGCCACCCCGCTGAGCTCGCCGCGAGGTGGCGCAGGGGAGGGGTCACGCCCAGGGAGGCGGCCGTGGCGATGGCGCCCTCGAACACGCCGATGGCGGCGTCGTCGGCCTCAACTGAGGCATCGGCGAGGTGCGACCAGATGCCCTCAATCTCGATGCGCCCCTCCGCGGCGAGAGCACGCGCGGCGCGCACGAGAGCCGGCCACTGCTCGGGCAGCGCGCCGTTGCGCCGCAGCCCGGTGTCGATCTTGAGGTGCACGCGCGCGGGAGTGCCGGGCTGCGCCGCCGCGGCGATCGCCTCGAGCTGCCATTCGGCCGAGACTCCGAGATCGACCTTGGCCGCGACGGCCGCGGCGAAGTCGCTGCGAGGGCCGTGCAGCCAGGCGAACAGGCGACAGTCGATGCCGCTCTCGCGCAGGGCGAGTGCCGCGGGGATCTCGAGCACGGCGAGCGATCGGGCTCCGGCCGCGAGAGCGACGGGGGCGAGCGCGAGCATCCCGTGCCCGTAGGCATCGGCCTTCACGGCGAGCATGACCTCGGCCGGGGCGGCGCGCTCGACGAGCACGCTCACATTGCGGGCGAACGCACCGTGGTCGATGACCGCGACCGCCGTCACGACTCGACCCATCGGCGCTGGATGCGGCGCCCGAGCCCCGCGAGCAGCGCGGCGGCGGGGCGCTCGGTCGCCGCGCTCCACGCGGCGAGAGACGCGCCGTCGTGCCACAGCACGGCGACGTCGCCGACCTGGGCCGGTGCCGCACCCAGGTCGACCACGAGCTGATCCATGGCGATGCGACCCGCGACGATGCCCGTCGCGCCGCCGATGCGCACGGGCGCGCGGCTCGAGGCGAGCCGGGGCACGCCGTCGGCATAGCCGAGGCCCACGAGCGCGAGCGTCGCCTCGTCGCTCGTGCGGTACTGGTACCCGTACGAGACCGCGGTGCCCGCGGGCACGCGCTTGACGGCGACGACCTCGCCCTCGAGGCTCAGCACGGGCTGCTGGCCCTCGTGCAGGCCGTAGGCGAGCATCCCGAGGCCCGCCTCTTCGGCGGTCGTCGCCGTGTCGCCGTCGCGCACGAAACGATGGATGCCGCGCGCACGGGCCCGCCGCTCGACCTCATCGGCCCCGTGCCCGTACGCGTCGGCGCGCAGGTCGAGCGTCGCCTCGCCCTCGGCGAGCAGCGCGGTCAGGGCGTCGTCGAGAGCGCGGGCCGAGAGGCGCGCGACGCGGCGGACGCCGAGCGGCTCAGGCGCCGCGCTCATCGAGCAGGCGGCTCGATTCGTCGTGCCAGGCCAGGGCCGTGCTCGCGAGGCTCTCTTTGAACCGCGCCGCGTGGTGGGCGCAGAACAGCAGCTCGCCCGTCGCGAGCGTCGCGCGCACGTAGGCCTGGGCCCCGCAGCTGTCGCAGCGGTCGAGGGCGGTGAGCGGCGCGGTCGCGACGGTCGGGTTCTCGGTGGTGATCTGCGTCATGGGGTAGCCCTCACTCTCCGGTGGCGTCGCGAATCTCTCGGTGCCCTTATTGCACCACACGCATGCGACGGTCTCGTGTCAATCGGCCCCGATTTCGCTGAACGCGTAGGCGGGGTCGATACAAGCAGTTCGGAGCCGAGCGGTTCGCGGAGTGGGAGCCGGGACGCGCGGGCGAGCCCGCCTACGATGAAGTCCGTGCCCAGCTCCGACTACTCCGCCCGCCACCTGTCTGTTCTCGAGGGGCTCGAGGCGGTGCGCAAGCGTCCCGGCATGTACATCGGCTCGACCGATTCGCGCGGGCTCATGCACTGCCTGTGGGAGATCATCGACAACTCCGTCGACGAGGCGCTCGGCGGCTTCGGCACGCAGATCGACCTGCGGCTGCACCCCGACGGCAGCGTCGAGGTGCGCGACCGCGCGCGGGGCATCCCCGTCGACATCGAGCCCAAAACGGGTCTGAGCGGCGTCGAGGTCGTCTTCACGAAGCTGCACGCCGGCGGCAAGTTCGGCGGCGGCTCGTATGCCGCATCCGGTGGTCTGCACGGTGTCGGTGCCTCCGTCGTCAACGCGCTCAGTGCGCGCCTCGACGTCGAGGTCGACCGCGATGGCGCTACGTGGGCGATGTCGTTCCATCGTGGCGAGCCCGGGGTCTTCGCCGACGGCCCCGAGGGGCCGAGCCCCGACGCGCCATTCTCGCCGTTCGTCTCGGGCAGCGAGCTGCGGAAGATCGGGAAGGTCGCGAAAGGCGTCACCGGCACGCGCATTCGCTACTGGGCCGACCCGCAGATCTTCACGAAGGGCGCGAGCTTCCTCACCGACGAGCTCATCGGCCGGCTGCGGCAGACGGCCTTCCTCGTGCCGGGCATCACGCTCGAGCTCACCGACGACCGGGGCGAGACGCCCGTCACCGAGTCGTTCCGCTTCGACGGCGGCATCAGCGAGTACGCCGAGTTCCTGGCCCCGGATGCCCCGCTCACCGACACCTGGCGCATCACGGGCAGCGGCACCTTCGCCGAGACGGTGCCCGTGCTGCAGGCGAACGGGCACATGGTGCCGACCGAGGTCGAGCGCGAGTGCGTCGTCGACATCGCCCTGCGCTGGGGAACCGGATACGACACGACCTTCCGCTCGTACGTCAACATCATCGCGACGCCGAAGGGCGGCAGCCACCAGCTCGGCTTCGAGCAGGGCCTGCTCAAGTTCTTGCGAGCCGAGGTCGAGAAGAACGCGCGCCGCCTCAAGGCCGGCACCGACAAGCTCGAGAAGGATGACGTTCTCGCGGGGCTCACCGCCGTGCTCACGGTGCGCCTGCCCGAACCGCAGTTCGAGGGGCAGACGAAAGAGATCCTTGGCACGCCGGCCGTGCGCGCGATCGCGGCGAATGTCATCGCCCGCGGGCTCGCCGAGCGGTTCGGCTCGAGCAAGCGCGACGACAAGGCGCAGACGGCACTCGTGCTCGACAAGGTCGTCGCCGAGATGAAGAGCCGTATCTCGGCGCGCGCCCACAAAGAGACGCAGCGCCGCAAGAACGCGCTCGAGAGCTCGGCCCTGCCCGCCAAGCTCGTCGACTGCCGATCGAACGACGTCGCGAGCAGCGAGCTGTTCATCGTCGAGGGCGACAGCGCCCTCGGCACGGCGAAGCTCGCGCGCGACAGCGAGTTCCAGGCCCTGCTGCCCATCCGCGGCAAGATCCTCAACGTTCAGAAGGCCTCGGTGAGCGACATGCTCAGCAATGCCGAGTGCGCCTCGATCATCCAGGTGATCGGCGCCGGCTCGGGCCGATCGTTCGACCTCGAGCAGGCGCGCTACGGCAAGGTCATCATCATGAGCGATGCCGACGTCGACGGCGCCCACATCCGTACGCTGCTGCTCACGCTGTTCTTCCGCTACATGCGGCCCATGATCGACGAGGGCCGGGTGTTCGCCGCCGTGCCCCCGCTGCACCGCGTCGTCGTGATGAACCCGGGCTCGAAGCCCAACGAGACGATCTACACCTACAGCGAGAAAGAGCTGCAGGGCGTGCTCGCGGCGCTCAAGAAGGCCGGCAAGCGCTATCAAGATCCCATCCAGCGCTACAAGGGCCTGGGCGAGATGGATGCCGATCAGCTCGCCGACACGACCATGAGCCGGGCCCACCGCACCCTGCGCCGCGTGCGCGTGAGCGACGCCGAGGCCTCGTCGCGCATGTTCGAGCTGCTCATGGGCAACGAGGTCGCGCCGCGCAAAGACTTCATCATCGCGGGGCAGGGCCTCGACCGCGACCGCATCGACGTCTAGCCCGCCCGCTCGACCGAGCCCGGATCCGGACGCCCGCGCTCGACGCCTCCCCGACGGCGTCTCCACAATTCAGGAGTCTCGACTGCCACTGCGGGGAGACACGCCGACACGAGCCCGCTCAGGCCCGGTCAGGGCGCCAATCTCCTGAATTGTGGAGACACGCGGATCCTGAGTTGTGGAGACCCGGATGCGGGGCTCGGGCTCGCGCGGCGGCGGGCGCCGGCGCTCAGGCGATCGGGGTGCCGATCGAGCCGAGGGGCGACTCGAGGGGGACTCCCGAGGCGTCGCGTTTGGCGCCGCCCTCGGGCAGGGCGCGCGACGAGCCGTCGGCGCCGACAGCGAGCGGCGCGGAACCGACCCAGGCGAGCTGCAGCACGTCTTCGCCCTTGAGGAAGGCGTGGCAGCGCACGCCGCCCGTCGCGCGCCCCTTGCCCGGGAACTGCTCGAAGGCCGATCGCTTGCCGCGACCCGGGTCGGCGCCCGCGATGGTCTGCGTCGAGCCCGACACCGTGATGACCTCGGCCGACGCGGGATCCACAGCGCCGAAGAACACCGCGCGTGCGCCGGCGCCGAGCTTGATGCCGGCCATGCCGCCCGCCGCAAGGCCCTGGGGGCGCACCTGGTCGGCCGCGAAGTGCAGCAGCTGGGCATCCGAGGTCACGAAGACCAGCTCGGCGGTCTCGTCGGCCGCGGCGGCACCGATGACCTCGTCTCCGGGCTTCAGGGCGATGACCTCGCCATCGGGTCGAGCCGGCCATCCGCCGGGCGTCACGCGCTTGACGACGCCCTCGCGGGTACCCAGGGCGAGCGGAACAGTGCTGGCCGGGTCGACGATCGCGAGCACGCGCTCTTTCGCGTCGGTCAGGCCGAGGTAGTCGCGCAGCTTCGCGCCGGCCGCCAGCTGCACCGAGTTCGCCGGCACGCTCGGCAGGTCGACCGGGGTGAACCGCACGAAGCGGCCGCGTGACGTGATCGCGACGAGTTCGCCGCGCGTCGTCGAGTCGACCGCGCCGAGCAGGGCGTCGTGCTTGCTGCGGCGGGCCGGCGCCACGATCGTCGCGCCCTCCGGCAGTTCGACGCGCACGGCGCGCCCCGTCGTCGAGACGAGCACGCGGCACGGGGCATCAGCGATCTCGAGAGACACGGGTGCCGCGCCGCGACTGCGCGGAGCGGCGATCGAGGCGCTCGCCTCGGTCAGCAACGTGCGGCGCGGAGTGCCGAATCGGTCGGCCGTCGCCTCGAGCTCGTCGCCGACGACGGCGCGCACGCGAGCGGGGTCGGCGAGCAGCGTCTCAAGCTCGGCGATCTCGGCGCGCAGCTGGTCGCGCTCGTTCTCGAGCTCGATACGGCTGAACTTCGTCAAGCGGCGCAGGCGCAGCTCGAGGATGTACTCGCTCTGCAGGGTGCTGAGGTCGAAGACCTCCATGAGACGACTGCGGGCGGCCTCCGCGTCATCGGAGGTGCGAATGACCTGGATGACCTCGTCGATGTCGAGGATTGCGACGAGCAGTCCCTCGACGAGGTGCAGGCGCTCACGACGCCGATCGAGGCGGTAGCCGCTACGTCGCGTGACGACCTGGATGCGGTGGTCGAGGTAGACCTGCAGCAGTTCTTTGAGCCCGAGCGTCTGGGGCGTGCCATCGACGAGCGCAACGGCGTTGATCGAGAAGCCGTCTTCGAGCGGGGTGAAGCGGTAGAGCTGCTCGAGCACGGCCTCTGGGCTGAACCCCGTCTTGATGCCGATGACGAGCCGCAGCCCGTTGCGGCGGTCGGTGAGGTCGGTGACATCGCTGATGCCCGCGAGCTTCTTCGACTGAACACCGTCTTTGATCTTCTCGATGACCTTCTCGGGGCCGACGAGGTAGGGCAGTTCGGTGATGACGATGCCCGTCTTGCGGGCCGTGATGGGCTCGATCGACACCTTGGCGCGCGTCTTGAACGAACCGCGCCCGGTCGCGTAGGCCTCGCGGATGCCGTCGAGCCCGATGATCGTGCCGCCCGTCGGCAGATCGGGGCCCGGCACGTAGGCCATGAGGTCGTCGAGGCTCGCGCTCGGGTCGTCGAGCAGGTGGCGCGCGGCCGCGGCGACCTCGATGAGGTTGTGCGGTGCCATGTTGGTGGCCATGCCGACGGCGATGCCGCTCGCTCCGTTGACGAGCAAGTTGGGGAAGGCGGCGGGCAGCACCGAGGGCTGCACGAGCTGATTGTCGTAGTTCGGCACGAAGTCGACGACGTCTTCGCCGAGGTCGTCGACCATCGCCATCGCCTCGGCGCGCAATCGCGCCTCGGTGTAGCGCGCGGCCGCGGGGCCGTCGTCGAGCGAGCCGAAGTTGCCGTGCCCGTCGATGAGCGGCACGCGCAGCGTGAAGTCTTGCGAGAGGCGCACGAGGGCGTCGTAGATCGCCGAATCGCCGTGCGGGTGCAGCTTGCCCATGACCTCGCCGACGACGCGCGCCGACTTCACGTGGCCGCGGTCGGGCCGAAGACCCATCTCGCTCATCATGTAGAGGATTCGCCGCTGCACGGGCTTGAGGCCGTCGCGCGCATCGGGCAGGGCGCGCGAGTAGATGACCGAGTAGGCGTACTCGAGGAACGAGCCCTGCATCTCGTCGGCGAGGTCGACGTCGTCGATGCGTTCGCCGATCGGCGCGTCGGCAGGGTCGGAACCCCGGGATCGGGAGGCAGGAGGGGGAGTCATAGGCTGGAGCCATGCTACCGGCGCCCCGTGGCGACACCCCGTCACTCGCCGACGTGTTGACGAGTTCTGCCGCCGCTCTGCGTGCCGAACCCAACCGACTGGGGCTGCCCGCCGTGCGCAGTGCGGCGGTGCTGCTCGTCGATGGCCTCGGGATGTCCGCCCTGCAGCGGCGCGCCGGTCACGCCCGTCGACTCCTGGCCGCCATCCCGCCCACGGGGGGCGTCATCGAATCGGGTTTTCCGACCACGACCGCCTCGGCGCTCGCGACGCTCACGACCGGCCGGGCCGCGGGTGAGCACGGTCTCGTGGGGTACAGCGTGATCGACCGGGAGCGCGACCGCGTCGTCAATCAGCTGACCGGGTGGGACGAGGGCATGCAGCCGCGGCCGTGGCAGCCGGTGCCGACGATCTTCGAGCAGGTGGGCGCTGAGGGCGTGGAGTCTGTCATCGTCGCTGCAGAGCGCTATCGCGACACGGGCTTCACCGATGCGGTGCTGCGGGGAGCCCGCTTCGAGGCGCATCGATCGATCGCCGATCGCGTGGCGCGGGGGCTCGCGCTACTGCGCGGCAGCGAGCGTCGGCTCGTCTACATCTACGTTCCCGAGCTCGACATGGCTGGCCACGCCGAGGGGGTCGAGTCGCCGCTGTGGACCGCGCGCCTCGACGAGCTCGATGCCGCGCTGCGGCCGCTCGAGCTCGGCGTGCCGGCTGATGCGGGCCTGCTGCTGACGGCCGACCACGGCATGCTCGATGTGGCCCCGCACCGACGTCTCGTGCTCGACGCCGACGACGCGCTCTGGCAGGGCATCCGGCACGTCGCAGGAGAGCCGCGGTGCCTGCACCTGGGGCTCGAGCACCCGGAGCACGCCGCGCTCGTGCGCGATCGGTGGCTCGACGCGGAGGGCGGGCGCTCGTGGGTCGTGACGCGGGATGAGGCCGTCGCAGCGGGCTGGTTCGGAGCGGTCTCACCGGCGGTGCTGCCGCGCATCGGCGACGTCATCGTCGCCGCGCGTGCCCAGGTCGCCTACTACGACGTCCGCACGGCGAGCGAGCGCTCGCTCGCCATGGTCGGTCAGCACGGCTCGTTCTCGGCAGATGAGCTCCGGGTACCCCTCGCCCGCTGGGGAGCTTTCGCGGGCTAGCGCGGGATCGTCACGCGCCGTCGTCATCGGGGCGGGCCCCGAACACGATCTCGTCCCAGCTCGGCATCGCGGCCCGGCCGCGGCGACTCGCGGGCTTCGCCGCGGGAGTATCGGCGGGGGAGTCGTCGACCGCGAGATCGTCGCCGATCAGGGCGGTGTCCTCGAGCGCCGTGTCGGCCGCGGTGCTCGACCCGGCCTCGTCGGCGAGCAGAGCGGGGTCGATGGGCACGTCGACGATGCGGATCGACCCGGTCGAGGGGTGCGCGGCACGCGCCGACTCCCAGTCGTCGCTCGGCGCGGACTCGCGCTCGCCGCGCCGCCGGCGCAACGCCTCGAGCAGGTCGGCGGTCTGACCGACCTCCTGCGTGTCGCTCGAGTCGGGCTCGGCGATGCGCGCGATCGGTCGATCGACGGGCGTCGCGGGCCGCGGCTGCTCGCCGGTCGGCAGAAAGGCGCCGCTGTCGAAGCGGCCGCTCACTCCGGCGTCCGCGGGCACCGCCCGCAGTCGAGGGATGATCGGCGCGGGACCGTCGCCCTGCTGCGAGAGCGACTGCGCCTCGTGGTTGGCCGGGGCGAGGGTCGACTTCTTGGGGTCGAAGGTCCAGGTTGCCGTGCGCGCGACATCGTCGTCGAGAAAGCTCACCGAGACGAGCCAGTGCGACTCGTGCTTGCGGCTCTCCCAGCGCACGTCGCGCGCACCGAGGCCCGAGAGGCGGTGGTCGATGGCCGCGCCGAACGTTCCGACAGACCCGGCGTCGGAGTCCGTCGCGATCGCGACGGCGACCGTGCGCGCCGCCGTCACGACGTACTCGCGTTCGGCGAGCACGGGGCCCTCGAAGCGCTGGATGTACTCGAGAGGCTCGCCTGTCTGGGCGGCGACCTCGGCAGCGGTCAGACCTTGGCGGATGAGCGCCTGCACGTCGCGCGGCCCCACCCGGTGCGCCGCGGGGGCGGCGGGCCGGTTCTGCCGGATCGCGGTGTGCAGCGCTTCGGTGATCGGCACCCGGAACCGGGTTCCGTCAGCGGCGACGACGACGAGTGCACCGTTCTCGGCGCCGATCACTGTGAGCTCATCCATGGCTCTCACCCTCTCGTCGTGGGCTAGGTGGCCACAGCATCCCACGAGCGCGCGCGAGACCGCGGGAATAGCGCGGGCGTGCCGCAAGTTGGCGCGCATGACGGGTCGGAACACGAGCGGCCGAGCGCGTTTGCGTTTCCCCCTCCCTTCCTGCAAACTATGCGCGCCGAACGCGGCCGACGACTGACGATGAGAGTGGACTGGCATGGCTACGGACTACGACGCCCCCCGCAAGACGGACGAGGACACCGACTCGATCCAGGCCCTGCAGGAGCGCGTTCCCGACAAGCTCTCGGGCGTCGTCGACGTCGATGACGCCGACAACCCCGGCTTCGAGCTCGCCGGTCAAGACCTCGCCGACCTCGACCTCGACGTCGTCGTGCTGCCGCCGCAGGCCGACGAGTTCACGTGCATCAGCTGCTTCCTCGTGAAGCACCGCTCGCAGCTCGACCACGAGGAGAAGCTCGGCTCGGTCTGCCGGGAGTGCGCCGCCTAAGCGCTCTGCGCGCCGCGGATCGCCGCAGCAAGATCGTCGGGGCGCCGCGTCGACAGCACCCAGTAGGGCGCGGGGTCATCGGGGTCGGTCAAGTCGACCCGCAGCACGGCATCGATGTCGGGGCGCAGCACGAGAAAGGCGCGGGCATCGAGCTCCGGCCCGCGCATCCGTCGGGCGTCGGCGCCCCGGGCGGCCGTCGTGCCTCCGACGAGCGACAGCGGCACGCGTGCCGAGCCCGCGCGCAGCACCCCCTCGGCCACGATGATCGTCGGCGCGCTGAGCACGGCTGCGAGAATGACGCCTCCCGCGAGCGCAGTGCCGACGACGGCTCCGGCGACGACGCTGACGGGCGCGAAGGTCAGCAGGCTCGCGGGGATCGCGAGCAGCGCGACGACCGCGACCCACGGGGCGGGCCACAAGCGCTCGCGATAGGTCTCCATCGCTCCATTCGACCATGCATTAGCCTCGACGCGTGCTGCGAACCATCGACGTGCTGCTGACCGGCACCACCGAGCCCGCCTACGCCCATCCCGGCGACGCGGGCGCCGACCTGTGCTCGGCCGAGAGCGTCGTGCTCGCGCCGGGCGAGCGCGCGACCGTCGGCACGGGCACTGCCATCGCCCTGCCCGAGGGGTACGCGGGGTTCGTCGTGCCGCGGAGCGGGCTCGCTGCCCGGCACGGCATCACGATCGTGAACTCGCCGGGCACCGTCGACGCCGGGTACCGCGGAGAGATCCGTGTGACGCTTCTGAACACGGATGCCCGCGAGCCGTTCCGCATCGAGCCCGGCGATCGCATCGCTCAGCTCGTGGTCTGGCCCGTCGTTCGCGCGCGCTTCGTGCCGGTCGCCGAGCTGCCCGGCTCGCACCGCGGTGAGCGCGGGTTCGGATCGACCGGCTACCGTGGGGTGCCGACCGAAGGAGATTCAGCGTGACCGATCCGTCCACCGGCGCCTCCGCGCCCCTCGACGACGCGAAGTCCGCTCCGCTCGATCGCGCCGAGAACGGCCCGCTCGACGAGAGCGAAGCGAACGCGGTGCGCCCCTACGTCGACCTCGGCGGGGTCAAGCTCGTGCCCCGCGAGGGCCTGCAGCTGCGTCTCGAGATCGAAGAGGGCACGAAGCGGGTCGTCGCGGTCGGAATCGACTACGCGGGCTCGACGCTGCAGGTGCAGCCGTTCGCGGCGCCCCGGTCGAGCGGTCTGTGGCACGAGATCCGCGCGCAGATCGTCGAGCAGGTGCGTGCTCAGGGCGGCGAGACGCAAGAGCGCCTCGGCGCGTTCGGTCCCGAGCTCGTCGCGCGCATCCCCGTGACCGGGGGCGAAGCCGGCGCCACCCGCATCGCCCGCTTCGTCGGCGTCGACGGACCGCGCTGGTTCTTGCGCGGCGTCATCGCCGGGCGCGGTGCGATCGAGGCGGATGCGGCGGCGGCGATCGACGACGTGTTCCGCAGCGTCGTCGTCGTGCGGGGTACGACTCCCATGCCGCCCCGCGACCTCATCCCGCTGCAGGTGCCGCAAGGAGCGGCGCAGGCGGCCGGCGCCGTCGTCCCGCCCGCCACGGCATGACGAGCGCGACGCCGTCGTCGAGCGGGGACGAGACCCCCGACGAGTCGCGCGACGAGCTGCGCGATGCCCTCGCCGCTGCCGCTCGGCGATCGGGCTTCGCGCGCGTCGAACCGGGGGAGCGCCCGACGGCGCACGCCCTGTGGGGCGCCGTGGGAGGGGTGCGCGGGCTCGTCGAGTCGCTGCTCCCGGGCTTCTTGTTCCTGGTGGTCTTCACGATCACGAGCGATGTGACCCCGTCGGTGCTGATCCCGGTCGGCATCGCGGTGCTCTTCGTGGTCGTGCGGGCGGTCACGCGGTCGCCCATCGTGCCGGCCGTCGTCGGGCTCGTCGGCATCGCCCTCTCGGCCGGTCTCGCGCTCTGGACGGGGCGCGCCGAAGAGAACTTCCTGCTCGGTTTCATCATCAACGGCGTGTGGCTCGTCGCGCTGCTCGTGAGCCTCGCCGTTCGTCGCCCGCTCATCGGCGTGATCACGGCCCTGCTCACGGGTGACCACGCGTGGCGAGCCGATGCGGCCAAGCGGTCGGTGCTCACGATCACGACCTGGCTGTGGGTCGGATTGTTCACGCTGCGCCTCGGTGTGCAGGTTCCGCTCTACCTCGCTGAGCAGGCCGCTGCCCTCGCGGCGACCAAGCTGCTCATGGGTCTGCCGCTCTACGCCGCGGTGCTCTGGGTGACGTGGCTCATGGTGCGCGCCGTCTACGCGCGCCGCGCCGCGTGAGTGCTAGCATTATTTATCTCGATATCAAGATAGTTTTCGGCCGCTAGGCTGGCCGAGTCCGATGCGGGGCGGCGGATGCGCTCGCCCCGGTGCACAATGAGGAGCCACCGTGTCTGCAGTCAACAGCTTCAATTCTCTCGACACCCTCTCGGTCGCCGGGTCGGACTACCAGGTCTTCCGCATCGACACGGTCGAGGGATACGAGACCCTGCCGTTCAGCCTCAAGGTGCTGCTCGAGAACCTGCTGCGCACCGAGGACGGCGCCAACGTGACGGCCGACCAGATCCGCGCCCTCGGCTCGTGGGATCCGGCCGCCGAGCCCGACACCGAGATCCAGTTCACGCCCGCGCGCGTCGTGATGCAGGACTTCACGGGAGTTCCCTGTATCGTCGACCTCGCGACCATGCGCGAGGCGGTCGCGGCCCTCGGCGGCGACCCCAACAAGATCAACCCGCTCGCCCCCGCCGAGCTCGTCATCGACCACTCGGTCATCGCCGACCTGTTCGGCACGGCCGACGCGCTCGAGCGCAACGTCGAGATCGAATACGAGCGCAACGGCGAGCGCTACCAGTTCTTGCGCTGGGGCCAGACGGCCTTCGACGACTTCAAGGTCGTGCCCCCGGGTACGGGCATCGTGCACCAGGTCAACATCGAGCACCTCGCGAAGGTCACCTACACGCGCGAGGTCGGGGGAGTGCTGCGCGCCTACCCCGACACGTGCGTCGGCACCGACTCGCACACGACGATGGTCAACGGCCTCGGGGTGCTTGGCTGGGGTGTCGGCGGCATCGAGGCCGAGGCGGCCATGCTCGGCCAGCCCGTCTCGATGCTCATCCCCAAGGTCGTCGGGTTCAAGCTCACGGGCGCCATCCCCACAGGCGTCACCGCGACCGACGTCGTGCTCACGATCACCGAGATGCTGCGCAAGCACGGCGTCGTCGGCAAGTTCGTCGAGTTCTACGGGGCTGGCGTCGCCGCTGTTCCGCTGGCCAACCGCGCCACGATCGGCAACATGAGCCCCGAGTTCGGCTCGACGGCCGCAATGTTCCCCATCGATGACGTCACCCTCGACTACCTGCGGCTCACCGGCCGCAGCGAGGCCCAGGTCGCCCTCGTCGAGGCCTACAGCAAGCTCCAGTCGCTCTGGCACGACCCGAGCGTCGAGCCCCGCTTCAGCGAGTACCTCGAGCTCGATCTCTCGACCGTCGTGCCCTCGATCGCCGGCCCGAAGCGCCCGCAAGACCGCATCGAGCTCTCGGTCGCGAAGTCGGCATTCGAGGCCGCGCTGCCCGCTTACGCGACGACGGCCTCGACTCCTGTGCCCGTCACGGTCGGCGGCGAGCAGTTCACGCTCGACAACGGCGCCGTGACCATCGCCGCGATCACCTCGTGCACCAACACCTCGAACCCCTCAGTCATGCTCGCGGCGGGTCTGCTCGCCCGCAACGCGGCGCAGAAGGGTCTGAAGGCGAAGCCGTGGGTCAAGACCACGCTCGCGCCGGGCTCGAAGGTCGTCACCGACTACTACGAGAAGGCCGGCCTCACCGACGATCTCGAGGCCCTCGGCTTCTACACGGTCGGCTACGGCTGCACGACCTGCATCGGCAACTCGGGCCCGCTCGCCGACGAGATCTCGACGGCCATCAACGAGCACGACCTCGCCGTGACGGCCGTGCTCTCGGGAAACCGCAACTTCGAGGGCCGCATCAACCCCGACGTCAAGATGAACTACCTCGCGAGCCCGCCGCTGGTCATCGCCTACGCCCTGGCCGGGTCGATGAACTTCGATTTCGAGGCGGATGCCCTCGGCACCGACCGCGAGGGCAACGACGTCTACCTGCGCGACATCTGGCCCGACGCGGCCGAGGTGCAGGCCACGATCGACTCGTCGATCGACACGGGCATGTTCGACCACCAGTACGCCTCGGTGTTCGAGGGCGACGAGCGCTGGCGCTCGCTGCCGACGCCCGACGGCGCGACCTTCGAGTGGGACTCGGAGTCGACCTACGTGCGCAAGCCCCCGTACTTCGATGGCATGACGCTCGAGACGTCGCCGGTGACCGACATCGCGGGCGCGCGCGTGCTCGCGAAGCTCGGCGACTCGGTGACGACCGACCACATCAGCCCAGCCGGTTCGATCAAGGCCGACTCGCCCGCGGGCCAGTACCTCACCGAGCACGGCGTCGATCGTAAGGACTTCAACTCCTACGGATCGCGCCGCGGCAACCACGAGGTCATGATCCGCGGCACCTTCGCGAACATCCGTCTCAAGAACCAGCTGCTCGACAACGTCGAGGGCGGCTTCACGCGCGACTTCACGCAGCCGGATGCTCCGCAGGCGTTCATCTACGACGCGAGCGAGCGCTACCAGGCAGCGGGGGTTCCCCTCGTCATCTTCGCGGGCAAAGAGTATGGATCGGGCTCGAGCCGCGACTGGGCCGCGAAGGGTACGAGTCTGCTGGGCGTCAAGGCCGTCATCGCCGAGAGCTTCGAGCGCATCCACCGCTCGAACCTGATCGGCATGGGCGTGATCCCGCTGCAGTTCCCCGCCGGCGAGTCGGCCGACAGCCTGGGACTCGACGGCACCGAAGAGGTCTCGATCTCGGGCATCACCGAGCTCAACGCGGGAACCACGCCGCGCACCGTCCGCGTGACGGCGACGCCGAGTGCGCACTCGCCCGAGGGCAAGGCGCCGGTCGCGTTCGACGCCGTCGTGCGCATCGACACCCCCGGTGAGGCCGACTACTACCGCAACGGCGGGATCCTGCAGTACGTGCTGCGGAGCCTCGTCTAGCAACTCAGCGAACCGTCGGCGAACGCTCAGCAACTGGCGTGCGCCGACGGGCCGCCTCCTCAGCACGCTCCCGTAGAGTAGGGAAATGGCACTGCTCGACACGATCCGAACCCCCCGCGATCTCGACGCTCTCACGGAGTCGCAGATGGTCGAGCTGGCCGAGGAGATCCGTCGCTTCCTCGTCGCCGAGGTCTCGAAGACCGGCGGCCACCTGGGCCCGAACCTCGGCGTCGTCGAACTCACGCTGGGCATCCACCGCGTCTTCGAATCGCCGCGCGATGCGATCGTGTGGGACACGGGGCACCAGTCGTACGTGCACAAGCTGCTCACCGGCCGGCAAGACTTCTCGCTGCTGCGGCAGAAGGGCGGCCTCGCCGGTTACCCGCAGCGCTCGGAGAGCGAGCACGACATCGTCGAGAGCTCGCACGCGTCGAGCTCGCTCAGCTGGGCCGACGGCATCTCGCGTGCCTTCGAGATGACGGGGCAAGACGACCGTCACGTCATCGCCGTCGTCGGCGATGGTGCCCTCACGGGCGGCATGACGTGGGAGGCGCTCAACAACATCAGCGACGACAACAGTCGCAACCTCGTCATCGTCGTCAACGACAACGGCCGCTCGTACGCCCCGACGATCGGCGGCATGGCGCGATTCTTGTCGACCGTGCGCACACGCCGCTCGTACTACCGGTTCCGGCGCGGCACCGAGCGTGCGTTCGGGTTCTTCGGGGCTCCCGGCCGCGCTGTGTACCGCGGCGTGCGGGGCGGTCTGCACGGCTTTCTCTCGCGCTTCACGAACAACGAGGCGCTGTACTCGAACCTCGACATCAAGTACATCGGGCCCATCGACGGGCACGACCTGAAAGACGTCGAGCGCGCGCTGCGCCAGGCGAAGGAGTACAGCGCGCCCGTCATCGTGCACGCGATCACGCAGAAGGGCAAGGGCTACGAGCCCGCCCTCGCCGATGTCGCCGACCAGTTCCACGCGGTCGGTCAGATCGACCCCGAGACCGGAGAGTCGATCGAGCAGGCGAGCCGACCGTCGTGGACCTCGGTGTTCGCCGACGAGATCGTTGCCCTCGCCGACAAGGATCGCCGCATCGTCGGCATCACCGCCGCGATGCTGCGGCCGACCGGGCTGCACAAGCTCGCCGAGAAGCACCCCGACCGCATCATCGACGTCGGCATCGCCGAACAGCACGCGGTGGCCTCAGCGGCGGGGCTCGCTTTCGGCGGCATGCACCCGGTGGTCGCTGTCTACGCGACGTTCATCAACCGCGCCTTCGACCAGGTGCTCATGGATGTCGCGCTGCACAAGGCGGGCGTCACCTTCGTGCTCGACCGCGCGGGTGTCACCGGCCCCGATGGGGCCAGCCACCACGGCATGTGGGATCTCTCGATTCTGCAGGTCGTGCCGAACATCCGGCTCGCCGCACCGCGTGACGCGACCCGACTGCGCGAGCAGCTCGGCGAGGCCGTCGCCGTCGACGACGCGCCGACCGTCGTGCGTTTCTCGAAGGGCTCGGTAGGAACCGAGTTCGATGCGGTGCGCAGAACGGCCGACGGCGTCGACGTGCTGCGCGAGGCTCCGCACAAGGACGTGCTCATCGTCACGGTCGGCCCGATGGCGAAGATCGGCCTCGAGGTCGCCGAGCGACTGGCCGACCAGGGCATCGGCGCGACCGTCGTCGACCCGCGCTGGGTCGTGCCGGTGCCCGGCAGCGTCATCGAGCTCGCGCGCGATCACCGCATTCTCGTCAGCATCGAAGACGGTGTGCGGGTCGGCGGCATCGGCACGCGCATCCGGCAAGACCTCCGCGCCGCGGGCGTCGACACGGCGGTCGATGAGCTCGGGCTCCCCGACGAGTTCCTCGAGCACGCGACGCGCGACGAGATCCTCGAGCGCGTCGGCCTCACCTCGCAGGCGATCGCTCGCGATCTCGTGGCCCAGGTTCTCGGCACGCGCATCCCCGTCGCGCGGCCGTTACCCGACGAGCACGGCGCGAGCGTCGATCACGACGAGCGCGCGCGATAGCGCAGCTCGACCGCACCCGCCGAACCGATCGGCTGCGCCGATTCGAGGTGCCAGGGGATGCTCGTCGCGCCGTGCGGCAGCACCCGGGTTCCGGCGCCGAGCGTGACCGGCATCACGGTGAGGTGCAGGCGGTCGAGCAGCCCCGCGTCGACGAGGGAGCCCGCGAGCCGACCGCCGCCCACGACCCACACGTCGCGCCCTGCGGCCGCCGCGCGAGCCGCCGCGACGGCCGTGACCGGGTCGGCGACCTGCTCGTACTGGGCGCCCGCGATCGCGGGCAGCGCGTCGGAACCGCTCACGACCCACGTCGGTGTGCCCGTGTAGCCCCACGGTTCGCCCTCGGCAGCGAGCCAGCGCAGCGTGCCGGCACCCATGACGATGGCGCCGACGTGGCTGAGGAACGTGTCGTACTGCTGCTGGAAGTCGTCGAAGCCGAAGGCGAGGAGCCAGTCGAGGGCCTCGTCACGATCGGCGACGAAGCCGTCGAGGCTCTGGGCGACGTAGTAGACGGTGTCGGCGGTCATGCCGGCAGGCTAGCGGCGACCTCCGACGGACGGAGGTCGCCGCTCAGCTTCAGCGGATGCCGCGGATGCGCGGCTTGTGGAAGGCGCCGCCGAACGCGCGCTCGGAGGCGCCGACCCGGTCGAGGAACGGCGTGACGCCGCCCATCTGGAACGGCCATCCTGCGCCGAGGATCATGCACAGGTCGATGTCTTCCGCCGCCGCGACGACGCCGTCGTCGAGCATGCGATGGATCTCGTCAGCGAGGCCGTCCTCGAGCCGGGCGGTCAGCTCGGCCACGGTGTACGGCTGCGCGCCGTCGGGCCGGTGCTTCGCGACGATCGCCACGGCCTTCTTGTCGATGCCCTTGGCCTGCCCCTTCGCGTCCTTCTCGAGCAGCACGCCCGCTTCGGCGAGCTCGTGCAGGGCGCGCGACTCGAAGAAGCGGTCGGGGAACGCCGTGTGGTGGGTGTCGAGCACGTGCGCGCCGACCTTGAGCCCGACGAGGTCGAGCAGCACGAAGGGGTCCATCGGCAACCCGAAGTGACGCTGCGCCTCGACGACGGTCTCGAACGGGGTGCCGAGCTCGACGGCGTGCATCGCCTCGCCGAGCACCTTGGCGAGGATGCGGTTGACGACGAACCCGGGCGTGTCGGCGGTGATGACGGCGTTCTTGCGCAGCGCCTGCGCCGTGGCCATGGCCGTGGCGAGCGTGGCCTCGTCGGTCGCGGGGGTGTTGACGACCTCGATGAGGGGCATGACGGCGACGGGGTTGAAGAAGTGGAAGCCCACGACCCGCTCGGGGTTCTTCAGCTTCGCGCCGATCTGCTCGACCGAGAGCGACGAGGTGTTCGTGGCGAGCACGGCCTCGGGCGAGATGTGCTGCTCGATCTCGGCGAAGACGTCCTGCTTGATCGAGAGCTCTTCGAACACCGCCTCGATGACCCAGTCGCAGTCGGCGAAGTCGGCCTTGTCGGTCGTGCCGGTGAGCAGCGCGTTGAGCCGGTTGGCCTCGTCGGCGTCGATGCGGCCCTTCTGCAGCAGGCCGTCGATCTCGCCGCGGATGTAGTCGAGCCCCTTGTCGACGCGCGCCTGGTCGAGGTCGGTGATGATGACCGGCACCTGCAGGCGGCGCAGGAAGAGCAGCGCGAACTGGCTCGCCATGAGCCCGGCGCCGAGCACGCCCACCTTCGTCACCTTCTTCGCGAGCGCCCTGTCGGGCGCCCCCGCGGGCTTCTTGGCGCGCTTCTGCACGAGGTTGAAGGCGTAGATGGATGCGCGAAACTGGTCGCCCGCGACGAGGTCTGCCAGGGCCTTGTCCTCGGCAGCGAACCCTTCGGCCTTGGAGGTGTTCTTAGCGGCGGCGAGCAGCTCGAGAGCCGCATAGGGCGACTTCGCGACCGTGCCGAGGCGCTTCTCGAGCGTCTGGCGGGCGATGCCGATCGCGATATCCCACTTCACCGCGCGCTCGAGCTTGCCGGGCTCGTTCGGCCGCTTGACCTTCACGGAGCCGGCGAGCACACCGTCGGCCCAGCGGATCGAGTCCTCCAGGAAGTTCGCGGGCGACAGCAGCACGTCGGCCATGCCGAGCTCGAAGGCCTCGGCGGGCTTGAGTGTGCGGTTGTTCTTGAGCGGGTTCTCGACGACGACCTTGAGGGCGTTCTCGATGCCGATGAGGTTCGGCAGCAGCCACGCGCCGCCCCAGCCGGGGATGATGCCGAGGAACACCTCGGGCAGCGCGAGCGCCGCCGCGCTCGAATCGAGCGTGCGGTAGTCGCAGTTGAGCGCGACCTCGACGCCGCCGCCGAGCGCGAGCCCGTTGATGAAGCAGAACGACGGCACGCCGAGCTCGCCGAGCTTGCCGAGCGCGTAGTGGCCCAATTGCGCCATCTGCAGGCCGGCCTCGTAGCTCGGGATGTCGCCGACTTTCGAGAGGTCGGCCCCCGCGGCGAGGATGAACGGTTTGCCCGTGATCGCGAGCGCGCGGATCTCGCCCGCGGCAGCGCGCGCCTTCTGCGCGTCGAGCACCCCGGCGAGCTGCATGAGCCCCTCGGGGCCGAGGGTGCTCGGCCGCGTGTGGTCGCGGCCGTTGTCGAGGGTGACGAGGGCGAGCATCCCGCCGCTCGGCAGCGGCACGTCGCGCACGTAGCTGTGCGTGACGACCTCGTCGTCACTCAGAGCGCGCAGCTCGTCAAACTGGTCGGGGGAGTACTGCGCGGTTGCGCTCGTGGTCGCCACAGTCACGCCTTCTTTCCGGTGTAGTGCGGGTTCTCCCAGATGACGCTGCCGCCCTGGCCGAGGCCCACGCACATCGCGGTGAGGCCGTAGCGCACGTCGGGGCGCTCCTCGAACTGGCGGGCCAGCTGGATCATGAGGCGCACTCCCGAGCTGGCGAGCGGGTGGCCGAGGGCGATCGCGCCGCCCCAGGGATTGACGCGCGGATCGTCGTCGTCGATGCCGAAGTGGTCGAGCAGGCTCAGCACCTGCACGGCGAAGGCCTCATTGAGCTCGAACAGACCGATGTCGTCGATCGTGAGCCCCGCCTTCTTCAGCGCCTTCTCGGTCGAGGGGATGGGGCCGATGCCCATGACCTCGGGGGCCACGCCCGCGTAGGCGAAGCTCACGAGGCGCATCTTCGTCGACAGGCCGAGCTCTTTCGCGGCATCCGCGCTCGCGAGCAGGCTCACGGTGGCACCGTCGGTGAGCGGGGAGGCGTTGCCCGCGGTGACGCGCCCGTGCGGGCGGAACGGCGTCTTGAGCCCTGCGAGGCCCTCCATGGTCGTCTCGGGCCGGAGGCCTTCGTCGGTGGTCGCGAGCCCGTACCCGGTCTCGCTACGCAGCGCGACGGGCACGAGGTCGGGCTGGATCTTGCCGGCGGCGTAGGCCGCGGCGACCTTCTGCTGGCTGCGCATGCCGAAGCGGTCGGCACGCTCTTTCGTGAGAGCCGGGAACCGGTCGTGCAGGCGCTCGGCGGTGAGGCCCATGTTGAGCGCGTCGCCGCTCACGAGCTTCTCGGCGACGAAACGGGGGTTCGGGTCGGCACCGAAGCCCATGGGGTGGCGCCCCATGTGCTCGACGCCGCCCGCGATCGCGACGTCGTACGCGCCGAAGGCGATGCCGCCCGCGGTCGTGGTCACCGAGGTCATGGCGCCCGCGCACATGCGGTCGATGGCGTAGCCGGGCACGCTGAGCGGCAGGCCCGCGAGGATCGCGGCGGTGCGGCCGAGCGTCAGGCCCTGGTCTCCGACCTGCGTCGTCGCCGCGATCGCGACCTCGTCGACGCGGTCTTTCGGCAGCGAGGGGTTGCGCTCGAGCAGCCCGATCATGGCCTTGACGATGAGGTCGTCGGCCCGGGTGTTCCAGTACATGCCCTTCTCGCCCGCGCGCCCGAACGGCGTGCGGACCCCGTCTACGAATACGACATCGGCTCGTTCAGCCACGGTGGTGCCTCCCAGGGGTTGATGGTCTGCCGCTCAGCCTAGGGAGAGGGGTGCGAGGGGGTCGGAACCCCTGCGTGTTCCTACGAAGCGGCGTCGGGGCCCGCGACCGGCTCTTGGAGCGCCTCGACAAAGGCTTCGGCGATCGCCTGTGCGGTTGCGTCAATCTGCCAGGGGCGCGCGCCGATCGCCGCGAGCGCGTCGCCGATCGCTGTCGGGCTCGATTCGGCCGGAGGATTCCAGGCGATGCGCCGCACGTGCTCGGGCGTCAACAGGTTCTCGACGGGGAGGCCGACACCGTCGGCGATCTGCTGCAGGCGGGGGCGCACGGCCCGGTAGCGCCGGTCGGCCTCGGGACTGCGGTCTGCCCATGACCGCGGGGGCGGGATGCTCTCTTCCGAGCTGCGGTGCGACGGCAGGTCGTCGGTCGCGAGACCGGTCTCGATCGCTGCCCACCACCGATCGATCTGCGCACGGCTGGCCCTGCCCATGAAGGTCTTGAGCGCCGCGAGCTCGCGTTTGGAGGCGAGCGGCGCGCGAGCCGCGGCCACGATCGAGGCATCGGGCAGCAGGCGCCCGGGAGCGGTGTCGACCTCCTGCGCGTAGGCATCGCGTGCGCGCCACAGTTCGCGCGCGACCGCGAGGGCGCGCTGACCCCGCACGGTTGAGATGCCCGAGAGCCGGCGCCACGGCTCGGCCTTGGGTTCTGCTGCGGGCTTCGCGAGCACGGCCGCGAACTCTTGCGCGGCGATCGTGCTCTTGCCGGCGGCATCGAGCCGCTCGGCGATGCGGTCGCGCACATCGACGAGAAGCTCGACATCGAGCGCGGCGTACGTGAGCCACGAGTCGGGCAGGGGGCGCGTCGACCAGTCGGCAGCGGAGTGCTCTTTGGCGAGGTGCAGCCCCAGGGTCTCTTCGACGACGGCCCCGAGCCCCACGCGGGGCATGCCCGCGAGGCGGGCGCCGAGCTCGGTGTCGAACACGAGCACGGGGTCGAGGCCGACCTCGCGCAGGCACGGCAGGTCTTGGCTCGCGGCGTGCAGCACCCACTCAACCTCGCCGATCGCCGCCTGCAGCTCGGCGAACGAGCCGATCGCGGGCGGATCGAACAGGAAGGTACCGGCGCCTCGGCGGAACACCTGGATGAGGTAGGCCCGCTGCGAATAGCGGAACCCGCTCGCGCGCTCGGCATCCACCGCCACCGGCCCGCTCGCGGCGGCGAGCTCGGCGACCGCCGTGAGGTACTCGTCGCGGGTGTCGATGACGTGCGGGGTACGTGCGAGCGTCGCGGTCGGGAGGGCCGCAACGGCTGCGGCGGCCTCCGGGTCGCGCGACGACCGCTGCGCGGGCCCGGTCGGCGCGGGTCGTGCGGGTCGCTCGATCGGCGGGGGAACGGCGAAGGGGTCGGTGACGGGCGGACGCTCAGCCACGAGAACCCCGTCTCGGCGGCAGCACCGCCACGCCCTCTGCGGCCGGCGGGTAGCCCGCGACCATGCACAGCAGCTCGGCCCAGCCCTCGACGTGCGCCGCGAGGTCGTCGTCGAGGGGGGTCCACGAGGCGCGCAGCTCGATCTGCGCGCCGCTGCCCTGCCCGGCCAGCTCGCCGTATCCCGTCGAGAGCACCTTGGTCGCCGTGCCGCTCGCGGCCGTGTAGCGCGCGCCACGTGCCGAGAGCGCATCGACGAGCCACGACCACGCGACGTCGGCGACGAAGGGGTCGAGCCCGATCTCGGTCTCGAGGGGGGCTTGCGCGTAGCAGATGACCCGCACGGGGCCGCCCCAGCCCTCGGGCGCGGCCGGGTCGAAGAGGATGATGAGCCGCCCCGTGCCGAGGTCGGAGTCGTCGGCGTGCCGGGCGGGGTTCACATCGGCTGCGAGAGCGTGCGAGAACGGCGCGAGCCCCCCAGGAGCGGGGATCGTTGAGACCTCGAGCTCGTCGCGCAACCGCGCTCGACCGACCGAGGCGATGAGCCCGTCGAAGACGGCCTGCGGCGTCGGCTCTGTGGCCGTGGCGGGAGACACGTGTGCAGACTAGGCGCACTTGCTACCGTCGAAGCGTGAGACTCGCCGTTCTGCTGCTCTGCCGCCCGCCGAGGCGCGCGTGAGGGGGCGACGCCGCGCGCTCGCCCGCGCGGCCGCCGTGCTGCTGGTCGCGGCCGGTGCGGGGCTGCTCGGCGCGGGCCTCGTCGCCGTGCGCGTCGCGCGCGACGTCGTCACCCCGCCGCGCCGACGCCGCTACGACGTTCCGATCGTCGCCGTCGACCTGGAGGCCTCGACGGTGCGGCTCGGCCGCACCCCCGATACCGAGGTTGCGGGGCGCTACAGCCTCTGGTTCGACCACGATCGCGGGCACGCGCGCGTGGCCGAGGTGCTCGAGCAGGACGACCGCACGGTGCTGCGGCGCCTCGAGGGCGTGCAGCGGGGCGACCTCGAGCGCGCATCCCACGGTCGATGGGCGGGGTGGTGGTACTTGACGCCCGCCGATCTCGGGCTGCCGTTCGTCGAGGTCGGCATCGCGACCCCCGTGGGCGTCGCGCCCGCCTGGCGCATCGACGCCGAGCGGCCGTCTGACGCCTGGGCGATCGTCGTGCACGGCCGGGGCGTCACGCGGTCAGAGGGCTTGCGCGCCGTCGGCGTGCTGCGCGCGGCCGGGTTCCGCTGCCTGCTGATCAGCTATCGCAACGACGGGGATGCTCCACCGAGCCACGACGGCCGCTACGCGCTCGGCGACGAGGAGTGGCGCGATGTCGAGGCCGCGATCGCCGCCGCGCGGCAGCAGGGCGCGCGCCGCATCGTGCTCATGGGCTGGTCGATGGGCGGCGCGACCGTGCTGCAGTGCATCACCCGCTCGCCGCTCGCCGAGCACGTCGACGGCGTCGTGCTCGAGTCGCCCGTGGTCGACTGGTTGTCGGTGCTGCGATTTCAGGCCGATGCCGCGCGCCTGCCGGCAGCCGTGCGCGATGCCGCGCTCGCCGTGCTGGGCTCGGGCGTCGCCTCGCAGTGGGTGGGCCTCGCCGAGCCCATCGACTTCGCGCGCCTCGACGTGCTCGCGCGCGCGGCGACGCTGCGCATCCCGATGCTGCTGCTGCACAGCGACCACGACGGCTACGTGCCCATCGACGGCAGCGCCGCCCTCGCCGTCGCGCGCCCCGACGTCGTGCGGCTCGAGCGCTTCGCGACCGCCCGCCACACGAAGCTCTGGAACTTCGACGCCGAGCGGTGGGAGCGCGCGATGCGCGTGTGGCTCGCCGACCAGGGACTCTCGGGCGCTACGGCCGCAGCGACCAGCGCCCGAACTGCGCGCCCGCGTCGTCCACGAGCAGCTGACGCAGCCCCATCGGGTTGAGCGGCGGCATCGCGGCGCCGAGCAGGGGCAGGGCGGCACCGCCGAGACGCGGCATGACCGTGAGGCACAGTTCATCGACCAGGCCCGCCTCGAGCAGCTGCGTCGCGAGGGCGGGACCGCCCTCGACCGCGATGGCGTGCAGCCCTCGTTCGCCGAGGGCGCCGATGAGGTCGGCCGCACGCAGCCTGCCGCGATCATCGCCGGGCAGCTCGATGACCTCGGCCATCGGCGCGGTCTGGGCGGCGAGCAGCGCCCCCGCGCGCGTCGTCAGCATGATGACGGCAGGATGCGCCCCGCCGTGGCGGGGCGGCTCGTCGAACCGGTGGCCGCTGAGATCGCCGGTCGCCGAGACGACCGCGATCGCCGCGCGCCGCGGGCGGCGCAGCCCCTCACGCCGCACGGTCTCGGCGCCCACGAGTACGACGTCGGCATGCTCGCGGATCACCCCGAGGATCATGCGGTCGGTGCGCGACGTGAGCGACTCCGAGGTGCCGTCGGGGCCGGCAGCGCGACCGTCGAGGGTCGCGACGAGCGTGAGCCGCACCCGCTCGCGGCCGTGCGGGGCGTACCAGGCGAGCAGGGTGCTGCGGGCATCCGGATGCTCGGTCTCGAGGGCGCCGCCCTCGACCGGCACGACCCGCCGCAGCGTCACGCCGACGTCTTCTCGCCGACCTGCCGCTTGATGCGCCAGAGCATGCCCGACATGCCGTTGAGCCGCAGCGGGCTCACCGCGGCGGTGAGGCCGAGCTGCAGGGGGAAGTCGTCGGGAACGGCGAGCACGTCGACGGCATCGAGGCCGCTGAGCCCCTGCGCGAGGATCGAGGCGAAGCCGCGCGTGGTCGGCGCCTCGGCGGGCGCGGTCGCGTGCACGTCGACCCGGCCCTCGGGCGAGACCTCGACGAAGAGGTAGACGGGCGACTGGCACTCCTCGACGCGCTCGAGCAGCTCGGGGTGATCGCGGTAGCGCTCAGGCAGCGCGGGAAGCTCGTTCGAGAACTCGAGCAGCAGCTGCAGGCGGTCTTTCTCGCTGAAGGAGAGGAAGTCGTCGCGGATCTCGGCGAGCGGCGCGGGCAGGTCGGTCACGCGATCAGGCTACCGGCCGGGTGCCGCGCCGGGCTCGGCGCCCACCGCGATCGGCACGCGCACGGCGCTGCCCCACTCCGTCCACGAGCCGTCGTAGTTGCGCACGCGCGGCACGCCCAGCAGGTGGGCGAGCACGAACCAGGTGTGGCTCGAGCGCTCACCGATGCGGCAGTAGGTGACGACGTCGTCGGCGTCGTTGATGCCGGCCTCGTCGCGGTAGATCGCACTGAGCTCGTCGGCCGAGCGGAAGGTGCCGTCGTCGTTCGCGGCGCGCGACCACGGCACGCTCGCCGCGGTCGGGATGTGGCCCCCGCGCAGGGCGCCCTCTTGCGGGTACGAGGGCATGTGGGTGCGCTCGCCCGTGTACTCCTCGAGCGAGCGCACGTCGATGAGCGGCTTGCCGAGGTGGGCGAGCACATCGTCTTTGAACGCGCGCACGCCGCGGTCGTCGCGCTCGACGACGGGGTAGTCGACGGCGATGGGAACAGGCGTCTCGGTCGTGAGCGGGCGGCCCTCCGCGACCCAGCGGTCGCGGCCGCCGTCGAGCAGCCGCACATCGGCGTGCCCGAAGAGCGTGAAGACCCAGAGGGCGTACGAGGCCCACCAGTTGCTGCGGTCGCCGTAGATGACGACGGTCGTGTCGCGCGTGATGCCCTTCGCGCTCATGAGACGGGCGAAGCCGGCCCCGTCGACGTAGTCGCGCACGACCGGGTCGTTGAGCTCGGTGTGCCAGTCGACCTTCACGGCTCCGGGGATGTGCCCGGTCTCATAGAGCAGCACGTCTTCATCGCTCTCGACGACCACGAGTCCCGGGGTGCTCAGGTTCGCCTCGAGCCAGGCGGTCGAGACGAGGCGCTCGGGGTGCGCGTAGGCCTGGAACTTCTCGGCGGGGTCGAATGCGACGGTCATGGGGGCCTCTCTTCACGGCGGTAAACTGGGGAACACCGCCCACCGAGAAATCTACGCACTCCGGCTGGGCGCCGACCTCACATGACGGAGTGCGACGAGCCCGAGGGCGAACGATGACGGTGGAACCCACGACGACCGCGGCACGACTGATCGACCGTCAGCCCGGGATGACCGCCGCCGAGCTCGTCGGCCACTTGAGCCCGCCGCCGCAGTTCGCGGGTGCGAGCCTCGAGAACTACGTGCCCGACGAGCGCTACCCCTCGCAGGCCGCGGCGGTCGAGGCGATGCGGCTGTTCTCGAGCGAGAGCCCGGCACCCGCTCGTGGGCTCTTCTCGCGCAAGCCAGCCGCACCCGTCGCCAAGCCGGGCGTGTACCTCGACGGCGGGTTCGGCGTGGGCAAGACCCACCTGCTCGCCGCGCTCTGGCACCGCACGAGGGGCCGAAAGTACTTCGGCACCTTCATCGAGTACACCGCCATCGTCGGCGCGCTCGGCTACCGCGAGGCGGTCGCGCACTTTCGCGGGGCATCGCTCATCGCGATCGATGAGTTCGAGCTCGATGACCCGGGCGACACCATGGTCATGTCGCGCCTGCTCGGCGAGCTCGTGGCGAGCGGCTCGCGCATCGCCGCGACCTCGAACACGCCGCCGCACGCACTCGGCGAGGGGCGGTTCGCCGCGCAGGACTTCTTGCGCGAGATCCACGCTCTCGCCGACCGCTTCACGACCGTGCGCATCGACGGCGAGGACTACCGCAAGCGCGACATCGAGGGCCACGCCGTCACGCTGAGCCCCGCGGATTTCTCGAGTCGCATCGCGGCCGAGACCGGCCCGGTGACCGTCGATGGCTTTCGCGACGTGCTGCGCCACCTCTCGACCGTGCACCCGAGCCGCTACGTCGGCCTCATCGACGGTCTCGAGGCCATCGGGCTCACCGATGTCGAGGTGCTGTCGAACCAGACGGATGCGTTGCGCCTCGTCGCTCTCGTCGACCGCCTGTACGACGCCCAGGTGCGCATCCACGCCACGGGGCTGCCGCTCGATCAGGTCTTCCCCGACGAGATGCTCGCGGGCGGCTACCGCAAGAAGTACCTGCGGGCGACGTCGCGCATGATCGCGCTCACGACGGCGGCCGCCTGAGCACCGCCTAGACTGGAGAACGGAGCGCCGGGAAGACTGGTCGGCCTCTCGAGACGTCTCGAGAGCATCCTGATCATCGACCCCCGGAAGGCCGCATGACCGCCCAGAGCGCCCCCATCGAGCAGTCGCCCCCCGCACCGTTGAGCGGCCCCGAGCGCCGCTACCGCGAATCGTTGTGGATCGAGCGCATCCTGCAGCGCGAGACGGTCGGCGGCTTCCTGCTGCTCGCCGCGACCGTGCTGGCGCTCATCGTCGCCAACTCGGCGTGGGGCGAGGGGTACTTCGGGCTGCGCGCCACCTACCTGCAGATCAGCTTCGGCGAGCTGTTCTGGGAGATCTCGGTCGGCAAGTTCGCGGCGGATGCCCTGCTCGCGATCTTCTTCTTTCTCGCCGGGCTCGAGCTCAAGCGCGAGTTCGTCGCGGGCGAGCTGCGCGATCCGCGCAAGGCCCTCGTTCCGGTCGTCGCCGCGATCGGCGGCGGCGTGGTTCCGGCGATCATCTATGTCGCGATCGTGCTCGACGACGGCCCCGAGGCGCTGCGCGGATGGGCGATCCCCGTCGCGACCGACATCGCCTTCGCGCTCGCCGTGCTGGCCGTGGTCGGCACGGCGCTGCCGCTCGCCCTGCGAACCTTCCTGCTGACGCTCGCTGTCGTCGACGACCTCATCGCGATCACGATCATCGCGTTCTTCTACACGACCGATCTCGAACCCGTGTTCCTGCTGGCGTCGTTCATCGGCCTCGCGGTCTACGGCCTGCTCGCGCAACGGTTCCAGGAGTTCTTCCGGGTGCGCGAGACGGCGGCGTGGTTCATCCTGCTGCCGATCGGCATCGTCGTCTGGTTCTTCATGTTCGAGTCGGGGGTGCATGCGACCGTCGCGGGCGTGCTGCTCGCCTTCACCGTGCCCGTGCGCGCCCGCGGGGGCGACGACGACGGCCTCGGGCCGCGCATGGGGCTCGCCGAGACCTTCGAGCACCGCTACCGCCCGTTGAGCGCGGGCGTCGCGGTGCCCGTGTTCGCCTTCTTCTCGGCCGGCGTTGCCGTCGGCGGCTGGGACGGCCTGGTCGCGGCCGTCTCGAGCCCGATCGCGATCGGCATCATGGTCGGGCTCGTCGTCGGCAAGGCGGTGGGCATCACGGCGGCGACCTGGCTCGTCACTCGACTGCCGGGCGTCGCGCTGCCGCGGGGCGTGAAGTGGGTCGACCTCATCGGCCTCGCGCTGCTCGCCGGCATGGGCTTCACGGTCTCGCTGCTCATCAGCGAGCTCAGCTTCGGCCAGGGCTCGCCTCTCGACGACGTCGGCAAGGTCGGAATCCTGCTCGGTTCGCTCATCGCGGCCGTGCTCGCCGTGTTGCTGCTCGGCGCGCGCAACCGCCACTACAAGCGGCAACTCGCCGACGAAAAGGTCGATGCCGACGGCGACGGCATCCCTGATGTGTTCGGTGACGACAGGGCGAGCTCCTAGCGCTTTCGAGCATCCGCGAAACGCGATGTTTACCTGCGGGCCACGCGTGTAACACCCGAGAAACATCGCGACACTCCTGCCGAAACCTCCTCACTCGACACTGGGCGTGTGCCCGGACTCGCCGGGGGAGTCTCGTCCCGCACCTGAGTCCTCGAGTCGGGCAGTCCCTTTGCCACGGTAAGAGAGGTTTGACATGGATCAGGGCAATACCGCCTTCCTCCTCATCTGCGCAGCGCTCGTGCTGCTCATGACTCCCGGACTCGCGTTCTTCTACGGAGGACTCGTCAAGGCCAAGAGCGTCATCAGCATGATGATGCTGAGCTTCGGTGCGATCGGCCTGATCGGCGTGCTCTGGGTGCTCTACGGCTACGCGATCACGTTCGCCAACAACGTGGGCATCGACGGCCTCATCGGCATCGACACGGGCGCCATCGGCCTCGCGAGCCTGCTCGAGGTGCCCGAGGGCGCGGCCTTCCCGCCGCTCGCCTTCGCCGCCTTCCAGGCGACCTTCGCCATCATCACCGTGGCGCTCATCTCGGGTGCCATCGCTGACCGGGCGAAGTTCGGTGCCTGGATGCTGTTCGCGGGCCTGTGGGCGACCATCGTCTACTTCCCGGTCGCCAGCTGGGTCTTCAACTTCACGCTCGACCCCGAGACGCTCGCCTTCACCGACGGCGGCTGGATCACGTACGGCATGCAGGAGTTCTTCGGCGTCGGCGCGATCGACTTCGCCGGTGGAACCGCCGTGCACATCAACGCGGGTGCGGCGGCCCTGGCCCTCGCCCTCGTGCTCGGCAAGCGCGTCGGCTTCGCCAAGGGTGCGCACGTTCCCCACAACCCGCCCTTCGTGCTGCTCGGCGCCGGCCTGCTGTGGTTCGGCTGGTTCGGCTTCAACGCCGGCTCGGAGCTCGCCGCTGACGGCGTCGCCGCTCTCGCCTTCGTGAACACGATCGCGGCGCCTGCCGCGGCGCTGCTCGCCTGGCTCATCGTCGAGAAGATCAAGGACGGCAAGCCGACCTCGATCGGCGCGGCCTCGGGTGCGGTGGCGGGTCTCGTCGCGATCACCCCCGCGTGCGCCTCGCTCACCCCCGTGTGGGCGATCGTGCTGGGCCTGCTCGCCGGTGCGCTCTGCGCGCTCGCTGTCGACCTGAAGTTCAAGCTCGGCTTCGACGACTCGCTCGACGTCGTGGGCATCCACCTCATCGGTGGTCTCATCGGAACCCTGTACCTGGGCTTCTTCGCCAACGGCACCGGCCTCATCTACAGCGGCTCGGCGACGCAGCTGCTCGTGCAGGCCATCGCCGCCTTCACGGTGATGATCTACTCGTTCGTCATGGCCTACATCATCGGCTTCGCGATCGAGAAGACCATCGGCTTCCGCGTCACCGAAGAAGACGAGATCGCGGGCATCGACCCGATCGTGCACGGCGAGGCCGGGTACGTTCTCGACGCCAAGTAAGAGCACCGAAACACCCTCCCGCTCGCGGGAGACCGGGGCGCTACTCTCGCAAGGGAGTAGCGCCCTTCGGCGTTCGCACGGAAAGGACGGTGCCGTGGTGCCCACCGGCGATCTCGTGCTGCAGGGCGTCTGCGCGGTTCTCGTGCTGGCTCTTCCGGCGGCGATGCTGCTCGTCGCGCGCCGACCGAGTCGCCGCCGGGTTCTCGCCGCAGGCCTGGCCGGCACGGCCGCCGCGGTGGCGTCTCTCGTGGGTACGGCGCTCGTCAGGGCAGGCGCTCTCGCGTCGGCATCCATGCTCGATGCGGCGATCACCGCTGCGCTCACGGCGGTCGTCGCGATCATCGCCTCGACGCGGCTCCGGCCTCTCGGCGGGGGCGTGTTCGCGGCGCTGTGGGGCGTGCTCGTGCTGCCCCCGGTCTTCGCCGCGGCCGTCGGCTCGGTGCCGTCTCTCGTGCAGGTCGTCTTCGGCGCCGTGGACTATGCGGGAGTGCTCGCCACGCACGTCGCGCCCGCGGCGTCACTGCTGGCGCTGACCGTGCTGTCATCGGCCCCGGAGGATGAGCCCGCGCCGCCGCGCCCGGGCCTGGCACGATCCATCGGCGCCGTGCTGCTGCTCGCGGTCGGAGCGTCGGCGTGGATGATCGGCGTCGAGCGGGCGGTCACCGCGGCGACCGGTCGCACGCTCGCGAACGCGATCGTGGGCGTGCTCATCGGTGCGCTGGTCGCGGTGCTCATCGCGCGCATCGCCGGACGCACCGCTGGGGCGGGGTGGCTGGTCGTGGGGGCGGTGCTCGGCTGGGGCGCGATCGGGTCGGGCGCGGCGTTTCTCGCACCCGTCGGCGCCGGTGCTGCCGTCGTGATCGGCGCGGCGAGCGGCACGGCGATCATCGCGCGGGCCCCCGCTTCTGCCGACCTGCTGCGACGGGGCGCTATCGCCGTGATCGTCTCGGTCGCGATCGGCGGTGTCGTGCTCGCCGTGCTCGCCGACGGCTTCGGCCTCGCCGCCACGGGCGCGACGGCACCCGTCGCGGGGCAGCTCGGCGCGGTCATCGCCATCGGGCTGGGGTCGGCACTCTCGGGGGCGCTGTGCGCAGCGCTCGCCCTGCTGGCCCAGAGGCTCGGGCCTCGTCGAGACAGCCGGGAAGGGCTGCCTGAGGAGGAGTGATGGTGGGCGATACCAGACTCGAACTGATGACCTCTTCCGTGTGAAGGAAGCGCGCTACCAACTGCGCCAATCGCCCGTGCGAACCCATCTTGCCACAAACGCGCGGGGTGATTGCGACGGCTCGAGGGGCCGGGACACGCCCGCGCCGGTCGGTTTGGCCCAGACCGGAATGGTGGGCTAGAGTTTCGATGCACCCCCGGGAACGGGGGAGCGATGCGGATGTGGCGCAGTGGTAGCGCATCACCTTGCCAAGGTGAGGGTCGCGAGTTCGAATCTCGTCATCCGCTCGAGTAATGGCCCTCTGTGAGGCGGGCTGTTGCCCACGGTGGCGTGGCCGAGAGGCGAGGCAGCGGCCTGCAAAGCCGTGCACACGGGTTCGAATCCCGTCGCCACCTCACAGCTCCACCAGCAACACCCCATGCGAATGGGCGATTGGCGCAGCGGTAGCGCGCTTCCCTGACACGGAAGAGGTCACTGGTTCGATCCCAGTATCGCCCACCATCGATTCCCTCGAACCAGCGACCTCGCAGACGCTGTCGCGTCTGCGCTGGTTCGATCCCAGTATCGCCCACCATCGATTCCCTCGAACCAGCGACCTCGCAGACGCTGTCCCGTCTGCGCTGGTTCGATCCCCGTATCGCCCACCACACTCAGGCCCCTCATCGTCGCGGTTGCGATGATCGGGCGATGAGCCGTCGAACCTCCGCCGTTGCCGCGGGCCTGGTCTACACGGCGCTCCTGCTTCTCGTCACGCTCGGCCCGGTTCCGCAGCGGCTCGCGGGATCCCAGTCCCCGCGTGGCGTGCTCGCCTGGCGCGACTGGTTCGACGCCAGCACCTGGACGATGGGATCGTCGCTCGAGTTCGCGGCGAACGTGGTGCTCTTCGCCCCGTGGGGTGCCCTCGCAGTGCTCGTGATCGGCAAACGCCGATGGTGGCTCGCGATCCTCGCAGGCCTCGCACTGACCACGCTGATCGAGATCGCGCAGATCCCGACGGCCCGCATCTCCGATCCGCGCGATCTGGTCGCGAACCTTGCCGGCACCGTGCTCGGGGTGCTGCTCGCCGTCTCGGTGGCGGCGGTCCGGTCGCGGACGCAGCGCCTCGACCCCGTAACGGCGGGCTAGTTCGCGGGCTCGCGCCCCGTTCTGGGGCGCGCGCGGGGTGCGGAGGCGCTCTAGGCTGAGCCCATGGCTCCGGGGGGAGAGGCACCAGCGACGCGCGTCGCCGACAGTGAGGCGTTCGCCGAGCTGCTGCTACAGAGCGGTCTCGTCTCGCCCGAGAACCTCGCCTTCGCGCGGCGCGTCAAGGAACGCACGGGCGCCCATATCGATCAGGTGCTGATCAGCGAGGGCCTGCTCGACTCCGAGTCGCTGTTGCTCGCGGAGGCCGCGTCGTGGGGTATCCACCCGATCGATCTCGACGCCGTCAAGTTCGACGAGGATCTCGTGCGCAGCGGGTCGGGCCAGCGGTATCTGGCCGAGAACTGGCTGCCGATCCGGCGCAACGACGCGGGCATCGTCTTCGTCGCGACGGCCCGTGGGGTCGCTCCCGAGCGCGTGGCGAGCATCCGGTCAGCCCTTGACGGTGCCGAGGTGCAGTTCGTCGCGACGACGTCGTGGGACATCAAGAACGCCTGCCTACGGCTGTTCCGGGCCGAGATCGCCGACGAGGCCGCTAACGAGCTGTGGCGGCAGAACCCGGCCATGTCGGCCCGCATCACCTTCAGCCGGGGCCAGAAGACGCTGGGTGCCATCGGCGCGCTCGTGCTGCTCGTGGCGGCCGTGCTGCGGCCCGTCGAGACGGCTGTGGTGCTGCTGACGGTCACGAGCCTCGTGTTTCTCGCGGGCACGAGCTTCAAGTTCATCGTCGCCATGCGCGGCGCTCGCTACGACGTCGTCGAGCGCATCACCAAGGCGCAGATCCACGCGCTCGATGAGCGCGAACTGCCGCGGTACACGGTGCTGGTGCCGGTGTTCCGCGAGGCGAACATTGTCGGCCAGCTCATCCGTAATCTCGGCGGCCTCGACTACCCGACCGAGAAGCTCGAGGTGCTCATCCTGATCGAGGAAGAAGATCACGAGACGCGGGATGCCGTGCTCACCTCCAACCCGCCGCCCCACTTCCGCATCGTCACGATCCCGAAAGGCCAGCCCCAGACCAAGCCGCGGGCGTGCAACGTCGGCCTGTACTTCGCGACCGGCGACCTGCTCGTCATCTACGACGCCGAAGACACCCCTGATCCCGATCAGCTGAAGAAGGCCGTCGTCGCCTTCCGGCGCGGCGGCGACGAGACGGTGTGCGTGCAGGCCTCGCTCAACTACTTCAACGACCGCGAGAATGCGCTGACGCGCATGTTCACGCTCGAGTACAGCTACTGGTTCGACTACATGCTCGCCGGCCTCGACCTCGGCGACCTGCCGATTCCGCTCGGCGGCACCTCGAACCACTTCCGCACCTCGGCGCTCATCGAGCTCGGCGGCTGGGACCCGTACAACGTCACCGAAGACGCCGACCTGGGCATTCGCGCGAGCGCGCTCGGCTATCGGGTCGGGGTCATCAACTCGACGACGATGGAAGAGGCCAACACCTCGATCCCGAACTTCATTCGCCAGCGGTCGCGGTGGATCAAGGGCTACATGCAGACGACGCTCGTGCACGCTCGGCAGCCGCTCGCGCTCGTGCGGCAAATCGGACTGCGGCGCTTCTTGAGCTTCGTGCTACTCATCGCCGGAACACCCGCGACCTTCCTCGGCGTGATTCCGTTCTACGTCATCACGGCCTTCACGATCGTGCTGCCGGTCGAGGCACTCGCGCAGCTGTTCCCGATCTGGCTGCTGTGGCTGACGCTGCTGAACTTCGTCATCGGCAACGTCATCATGATCTACCTGTCGATGATGGGCCCGTACAAGCGCGGCACGTTCCACCTCGTGCTGTGGGCGCTGTTGAACCCGGTCTACTGGCTGCTGCACTCGATCGCGGCCTACAAGGGCCTGTGGCAGCTCATCACCAAGCCGCACTACTGGGAGAAGACCGAGCACGGTCTGACGACGCATGTCCAGCACGACTGAGGCCCCTATGGTGCGCGACCGATCCGACCGCCGCGCGCCGCGCACGCGCCACGACCCCTTCCCCCGATGGCCGGTGCAACGGTGGATGCTGCGCCTCGGCCTTATGGCGCCGCTCATCGCAATCGCGCTCCTGCTCGAACTCGTGCCCTACCCCGAGTCGGCGCCCAACGCCGATCTGCTCGTCGACGTGGCGGCGATCGACTGGACGCGGGGCGACGCCGAGTGGCTCGCTCTGCTGTACCCGCACACGTCGATCCTGATCGCCGCGAGCAACCCCTTCGGTCGTCTTGGGCTCAGCATCATCGGCGCGATCGCCGCGGGCTTCCTGCTGCAGAAGGTGGCCGAGATCATCGCCCAGCGGGCGATCCCGCAGTCGACGGGCATCATCCTCGTCATCGCGCTCGCGGCTAATCCGCTGTTCGCCTACTTCGCGCTCGAGAACCTGCCCGGGTTCCTCGCCATGACCTTCTTCGGCCTCGCGCTCGCTGACCTCGTTCGCTTCGTCAACTGGGGCAGCACCGAGTCGGGGTTCCGCGCGGGGATCCTGCTCATGATCGCGGCCCTCAGCGATCCTTCGGGAATCCTCTACGCCCTGGTCGCCGTGCTCGCCTCCCCGTTCCTCCGACACGGCCGAGCATCGGCGCCGGGCCTGAGGGCCGCCAACATGCTCGTCATCGCCTTCCCGACGATCGGGGCCTTCGCGACGATCGCGTTCCTCAACGTGCTGTTCTTCGGCACGCCGTGGCCACAGCAAGACGTCGCCGCGATCCTGGCGGGCATCCCCGCCGGGCTCTCGAGCCTCCTCGCCCTGTACACGACGCCGACGGGCTGGCTTATCGCGGCCCCCGTTCTGAGCGCGTGGCTGGTCGCCGCGATCGTGCGGCGCCCGGCGGCCATCCCGGTGTCGACGATCGTCTTCCTGCTGCTCAACGTCGCCTTCCTGCTCGGTGCCTTCCACCCTGGCGCGGCGGGCGTGACGTTCACCCTGCTGACCCTGCTCGCGATCACGCTCATCCCCGGAGCCCGCACCCCGCTCACGAACGCGCTCGTCGATCTCGTCGCCGTGCTGCAGATCGGAATCGCCTGGGCGGCCGCGCTCGATCGCGCGATCGTGTTGGCCTGGATGCAGTCGGTGGCTGACGCGTGGGTGGCGTTCGGCGGTTGAGGCTCCGGCCAGGCGCGATGACGCGCGCCGGTAGAGTTGAGCGAGCCCACCGCCCCGCACCACCGCACCACGAGGAGCCCGCGTGTCCGACCCCGTCGCGCCCGAGTCCGCCGCACCGTCGACCGCGCTCGAGCCGGTCGTGGTGACGCAGCCGAGCGACGGTTTCGCACTCTTCACCGACCGCTCGGTCGTCGCCATGCGCGTCGCGGGCGAGCTGCGCGACCTCGCGCACCGCCTGCAGCCCGGCGAGACGGCCGAGCCCGTCACGATCGACTCGCCCGACGGTCTCGCGATCCTGCGCCACTCGACCGCGCACGTGCTCGCGCAGGCGGTGCAGTCGATCAACCCCGAGGCGAAGCTCGGCATCGGTCCTCCCATCACCGACGGCTTCTATTACGACTTCGATGTGGCGACGGCCTTCACGACCGACGACTTCTCGGCGCTCAGCAAGGCCATGGACCGCATCATCCGGCAGGGCCAGCGATTCGTGCGCCGTGTCGTGACCGACGACGAGGCGCGCGCCGAGCTCGCCTCTGAGCCTTACAAGCTCGAGCTCATCGGGCTCAAGGGTGCGGCATCCGAGGGCGCCGACGGCGAAAGCGTCGAGGTCGGCGGCGGCGAGCTGACGATCTACGAGAACATCGATGGCAAGACCGGCGAGGTCTACTGGAAAGACCTGTGCCGCGGCCCGCACCTGCCCAACACGCGCATGATCGGCAACGGATGGTCTCTCACGCGCGTCGCCGCCGCCTACTGGCGCGGCAGCGAGAAGAACCCGCAGTTGCAGCGCATCTACGGCACGGCGTGGCCGTCCAAGGATGCCCTGCGCGAGCATCTCGGCCGCCTCGAGGAGGCCGCCAAGCGCGACCACCGCAAGCTCGGCGTCGAGCTCGACCTCTTCAGCTTCCCCGATGAGATCGGATCGGGCCTCGCGGTCTTCCACCCCAAGGGCGGCATCGTGCGCGCCGAGATCGAGAACTTCATGCGCGAGCGCCTGCTCGCGAACGGCTACGAGCTCGTCTACTCGCCGCACATCACCAAGGGCCAGCTCTTCGAGACGAGCGGCCACCTGCAGTGGTACGAGGAGGGCATGTTCCCGGCCATGCACCTCGACGAGGAGCGCGACGCCGACGGTAACGTCACCAAGCAGGGGCAGAACTACTACCTCAAGCCCATGAACTGCCCGTTCCACAACCTCATCTTCCGGGCCCGCGGGCGCTCGTACCGCGAGCTGCCGCTGCGCCTGGCCGAGTTCGGCACGGTCTACCGCTATGAGAAGAGCGGAACGCTCTCGGGGCTGACGCGCGTGCGCGGCCTGACGCAAGACGATGCGCACATCTACGTCACGCCCGACCAGGTGAAGGCCGAGGTCGCGAGCCAATTGCAGTTCGTGCTCGAGACCCTGCGCGGCTACGGGCTCGACGACTTCTACCTCGAGCTCTCGACCCGCAACCCCGAGAAGTCGTTCGGCAGCGACGAGCTGTGGCATGAGGCGACCGAGACGCTGCGCGAGGTCGCCGTCGACTCGGGCCTCGAGCTCGTGCCCGACCCGGGCGGAGCCGCCTTCTACGGCCCCAAGATCTCGGTGCAGGCGCGCGACGCGATCGGGCGCACGTGGCAGCTCTCGACCGTGCAGCTCGACTTCAACCAGCCCGAGCGCTTCGAGCTCGAGTACACAGCCTCCGACGGCACGCGCCAGCAGCCGATCATGATCCATCGCGCCCTGCTGGGCTCGATCGAGCGCTTCTTCGCGATCCTGCTCGAGCACTACGCGGGGGCGTTCCCGGCCTGGCTCTCGCCCGAGCAGGTCGTCGGCATTCCCGTCGCCGAGGACTACGCCGAGTACCTCGAGGGCGTCGTCGCGACGCTGCGCGCCGCCGGAGTGCGCGCGCACGTCGACCGCAGCGACGATCGCATGCAGAAGAAGATCCGCACCCACACGACCGGCAAGGTGCCGTACCTGCTCATCGCGGGTGCCGACGACGTGGCGAACGGCGCCGTGAGCTTCCGGTTCCGCGACGGCTCGCAGGTCAACGGCGTGCCCGTCGAGCAGGCGGTCGCCCGCATCACCGCGGCGATCTCGACGCGCTCGGCCGAGCTCTAGCGAGCATCCATGACCGATCAGGATGCCCGGGCGGCGATCGACGGCGTCGCCGCCGAGAGCGGGGCTGGCTTCGCCGCGGTGCCGGATGCCTTCCAGCGCCTGTGGACCCCGCACCGTCTCGTCTACATCGAGAACGGGCAGCAGCCCGCTGACGACGCGTGCCCGTTCTGCCGCGCCCCCGAGCTCGACGACGAGCAGGCGCTCATCGTGGCGCGGGGCGAGCACGCCTACGTGCTGCTCAACCTCTACCCGTACAACAGTGGGCACCTTCTCGTGTGTCCGTACCGGCACATTGCGCAGTATGACGAGGCGAGCGCAGAGGAGGTCGCAGAGATCGGGGCGCTCACGCAGACCGCAATGCGCGTGCTGAGCGCGACCTCGGGGTGCCAGGGATTCAACATCGGCATGAACCAGGGACGCATCGCGGGGGCCGGGATCGCGGCACACCTGCACCAGCACATCGTGCCGCGGTGGGCGCTCGACTCGAACTTCTTCCCGATCATCGCGGGCACCAAGGCGGTGCCGCGGCTGCTCGGCGAGGTGCGCGATGAGATCGCACGCGTCTGGCCCTCAGATTCGCCGCAGTAGACTGACGCGGCCGCCGCAACCACTGCAACTTCTCTCTCGCGCGTTCGCGCGAACCGTGCCAGAAAGGGCCGATACACGATGACCGAGACCACCTCGACGAGCGTGCAGGGCACGAGCCGCGTGAAGCGCGGACTCGCTGAGATGCTCAAGGGCGGCGTCATCATGGACGTCATCAACGCCGAGCAGGCGCGTATCGCGGAGGACGCCGGCGCGGTCGCCGTCATGGCGCTCGAGCGCGTGCCCGCCGACATTCGCGCGCAGGGCGGCGTCGCCCGCATGAGCGACCCCGACCTCATCGACGAGATCATCGCGACCGTCTCGATCCCCGTCATGGCGAAGGCGCGCATCGGCCACTTCGTCGAGGCGCAGGTGCTGCAGTCGCTCGGCGTCGACTACATCGACGAGTCCGAGGTGCTGAGCCCCGCCGACTACGTCAACCACATCGACAAGTGGCCCTTCACCGTGCCCTTCGTGTGCGGTGCGACCAACCTGGGCGAGGCGCTGCGCCGCATCACCGAGGGCGCGGCGATGATCCGCTCGAAGGGCGAGGCCGGTACGGGCGACGTTAGCGAGGCCACCAAGCACATCCGCACGATCCTCGGCGAGATCCGTGCACTCTCGGCGAAGACCCCCGATGAGTGGTACGTCGCCGCGAAAGAGCTGCAGGCGCCCTACGAGCTCGTTGCCGAGGTCGCGCAGACCGGCAAGCTCCCGGTCGTGCTGTTCACGGCAGGCGGCGTCGCGACGCCGGCCGACGCCGCGCTCATGATGCAGCTCGGCGCCGACGGCGTGTTCGTCGGCTCGGGCGTGTTCAAGTCGGGCAACCCCGTGGCGCGCGCCGCCGCGATCGTCAAGGCGACCGCGGGGTACAACGACCCGGCGATCGTGGCCGAGGCATCGCGCGGGCTGGGCGAGGCGATGGTCGGCATCAACGTCGCCGACCTGCCCGCACCGCACCGCCTCGCCGAGCGTGGCTGGTAGGGCGCTTCCGCCCGTCGGCGTGTTCGCCCTGCAGGGCGACGTGCGCGAGCACGTGGCCGTGCTGCGCGGGCTCGGCGCCGACGTGCTCGAGGTGCGCACGCCCGCGCACCTCGACGAGGTCGGCGGGCTCGTGATCCCCGGCGGCGAGTCGAGTGTCATGGACAAGCTCAGTCGGCTGTTCGGGCTGCGCGATCCGCTGCGCGAGCGCATCGCGAACGGCATGCCCGTGTACGGCACGTGCGCCGGCCTGATCATGCTCGCCGACCGCCTGCACGACGCCATCGATGGCCAGTTGTCGTTCGGGGGCCTCGACGTCGCGGTGCGGCGCAACGCCTTCGGCACGCAGCTCGACTCGTTCGAGACCGATCTCGCGGTACCCGTGCTCGGCGAGCCGCCCGTGCACGCGGTGTTCATCCGCGCCCCGGTCGTCGACGAGGTCGGCGCCGGGGTCGAGGTGCTCGCCGCGCTCGACGACGGCCGCGTCGTCGCGGTCGAGCAGGGGCGCCTGATGGGAACCTCGTTCCACCCGGAGGTCGCGGGGGAGTCCCGCTTCCACGCGCGGTTCCTCGAGCACGTCGCCGCCGCATCCTGACCGCGGTTCCTGAGACCATGGGGGCATGAGCTTCTACTCGGACTACCCGGCCGCGCGCAGCCGACAGATCATCGCCGATGCGATCGGCCTCGTGCTCGTGGTCATCGTGGTGGCCGTCGCGGCGGCGGTGACCGCGACGATCCGCGCGCTCGGCGCGTTCGGGCGCGATCTCGAGCAGGCCGGCATCGACTTCGAGGCCGGGCTGAGCGACGCCGCCGACTCCCTCGGCGAGGTGCCCCTCATCGGCGACGGGATCCGCGGCCCGTTCGACGCCGCCGCAGGCGCCGGGGCGTCGGTCGCCGAGGCAGGCCGCGCCCAGCAGGCTTTCGTCGAGGCCGTGGCGCTCGGCGTCGGATGGTCGGTAGCGGTCGTGCCCCTCGTGCTGCTCGGGCTCGTGTGGGTGCTGCCGCGCGTGCGGTTCGCTCTGCGCTCGAGCCGGTTGCGGGCGATGATCGCGCGCGGCATGAGCGCCGACACCCTGGCCGCGCGCGCCGTGGCGCGCGCGCCGCTGCACGAGCTCGCCGCCGTGCATCCCGACCCCGCCGCCGCGTGGCGCGCGAACGACCCCGCCGCGATCCGGGCCCTCGCGGGGCTTGAGCTTCGTCGCGCCGGAGTCCGAGCGGACGCCCTGCCCTAAACTGGATCTGATCTTCAGACCTGCAAGGAGCCCCATGTCCGGCCATTCCAAGTGGGCGACGACCAAGCACAAGAAGGCGATCATCGACAGTCGCCGTGCCAAGTCGTTCGCCAAGCTCATCAAGAACATCGAGGTCGCCGCCAAGATCGGCGGCGCCGACCTGAGCGGCAACCCGACCCTGGTCGACGCGGTGCAGAAGGCCAAGAAGACCTCGGTGCCCAACGACAACATCGATCGCGCGATCAAGCGCGGCGCCGGGCTCACCGGCGAGTCGGTCGACTACCAGACGATCATGTACGAGGGCTACGGGCCCGGCGGCCTCGCGCTGCTGATCGAGTGCCTGACCGACAACAAGAACCGCGCGGCGGCCGAAGTGCGCACGGCGATGTCGCGCAACGGCGGCACGATGGCCGACCCCGGCAGCGTCGCCTACAACTTCAGCCGCAAGGGTGTCATCTCGATCACGAAGACCGACGGTGTGACCGAAGACGACATCCTCATGGCCGTGCTCGACGCCGGCGCCGAAGAGGTCATCGACCAGGGCGGCGGATTCGAGGTCATCACCGACCCGTCGCAGCTCGTCGCCGCCCGCACCGCGCTGCAGGAGGCCGGGATCGAGTACGACGCGGCCGAGGCCGAGTTCGTCGCGAACCTGCAGATCGACGCCGACGCCGAGACGGCGCGCAAGCTCTTCAAGCTCGTCGACGCGATGGACGACCTCGACGACGTGCAGAACGTCTTCACGAACGTGTCGCTCAGTCCTGAGGTTCGCGCCGAGCTCGACGACGACGAGTAGCCGCGTGCTGCGGGTGCTCGGCGTCGACCCCGGTCTGACCCGCTGCGGGGTCGGCATCGTCGACATCGAGCCCACGCGCCGGGCGACGCTCGTCGCCGTCACTGTGATTGAGACCCCGGCCGGGCTCGCGCTCGAACGCCGGCTGCTCGCGATCGGCGACGCGATCGCGGCCCTGCTCGACGAGCACCGCCCCGATGCGGTCGCCCTCGAGCGGGTCTTCGCGCAGCACAATGTCAGCACCGTCATGGGCACCGCCCAGGCGAGCGGTGTCGTGCTGCACGCCGCCGCCGCGCGGGGCCTCGAGGTCACCTTGCACACCCCCACCGAGGTCAAGGCCGCCGTCACCGGGCACGGCGGCGCCGACAAGAAGCAGGTCACGGCGATGGTGCAGCGCATCCTTCGTCTGGATGCCCCGCCGAAGCCCGCCGACGCCGCCGATGCACTGGCCCTCGCCATCTGCCACGGCTGGCGCGGAGCCGCGAGCCCGGCGGCACGCGTGGCGGGGGAGCCCGCGACCGCGGCCGCGCCCACCCCGGCGCAGCAGGCGTGGCGCGCGGCCGAGAGGGCGACGCGCGCCCGTAGGCTCGACGGGTGATCGCCAGCCTGCGGGGAACCCTCATCGCCCTCGCGGGAACGCGCGTGGTGATCGACGTCGCCGGGGTCGGCTACGCCGTCGCCGTGACCGAGCGCCATGCGCGGGATCTGCGCCTCGGCGACAGCGTGCGGCTGCACACCGCCCTCATCGTGCGCGAGGACGACATGAGCCTGTTCGGCTTCGCCGACGAGGTCGAGCTGGGCCTCTTCGAGCTGCTGCGCACGGTCTCGGGCGTCGGCCCGAAGTCGGCGCTCGGCGTGCTCGGGGCGATGACGCCCGACGCGATCGCGCGCGCCATCGCCGCCGACGACGACGCGCCGTTCCGCGCCGTGAGCGGCATCGGGCCGAAGACCGCGAAGCTCATCGTCGTGTCGCTCGCGGGCAAGCTCGTGGCGCCCACCGGCGCTGCTCCCGTCGAGAGCCCCGCCGCCCCGGCGGCCGTCACGGCCTCGCTCGCCGCGGCGCTCACGGGGCTCGGCTGGCCCGAGCGCACCGCACTCGACGCCGCCGCGCAGGTCGTCGAGGCAGACCCCGACGCCGCGACGACCGGGCTCGCGGTGCTGCTGCGGCGTGCGCTCAGCATCCTGGGACCCGCTCGCGGCCGCGCCGACGGGGCAGGCTCGTGACCGACGACGTGCTGCGCCCGATCCCCGAATCGGATGCCGAGCTCGCCTTCGAAGGAGCCCTGCGTCCGCAGAGCCTCGCCGAGTTCGTCGGGCAGCAGAAGGTGCGGCGCCAGCTGCAGCTGCTGCTCGAAGCGGCGGGACTGCAGAACCGCACGCCCGACCACATCCTGCTCGCGGGCCCGCCCGGGCTCGGCAAAACCACGCTCGCCATGATCGTCGCGCACGAGGGGCGCCGACCGCTGCGCATGACGAGCGGTCCGGCGATCCAGCACGCGGGCGACCTCGCGGCGGTGCTGTCGTCGCTCGTTCCGGGCGAGGTGCTCTTCATCGATGAGATCCACCGCATGGCGCGGTCGGCCGAAGAGATGCTCTACCTCGCGATGGAGGACTTCCGCGTCGACATCATGGTCGGCAAGGGGGCAGGAGCGACCAGCATCCCGCTTGAGCTCGCCCCCTTCACGCTCGTGGGGGCGACCACGCGATCGGGCCTGCTGCCCAACCCCCTGCGCGACCGCTTCGGGTTCACGGCCCACCTCGAGTTCTACGAGCCCGACGAGCTGCATCAGGTGCTCGTGCGGGCGGCACGCCTGCTGGCACTGGCGATCGACGAGGATGCCCTGGCCGAGATCGCGCGCCGCTCGCGCGGCACGCCCCGCATCGCCAACCGATTGCTGCGCCGGGTGCGCGACTTCGCCCTCGTGCACGGCGGAGCCGCCGATCGTACCGCCGTGCGCGCCGCGCTCGAGCTGTACGACGTCGACGAGCAGGGGCTCGACCGGCTCGACCGCGCCGTGCTCTCGGCGATCGTCGAGCGCTTCGACGGAGGCCCCGTCGGGTTGTCGACGCTCGCGGTCTCGGTGGGCGAGGAGGCCGAGACCATCGAGGCGGTCGTCGAGCCGTTCCTCGTGCGCACGGGGCTGCTCTCGCGCACTCCGCGCGGGCGTGTCGCCACGGCCCGCGCCTGGGCCCACCTCGGCCACCCGCCGCGGCCGACCGGGGCCGATGACCTATAGTTGTCGCTGGCCCTCGGCCGAGCATCCGCTCGTCGACCGGCCCTGGCGGTGCGCCGCAGATCGTAGCGATCTCCCGAACTCCTGAAAGGCTGTCCCCTCATGGACCCGTTGACCATCGTCATGCTGGGCGTGCTCGCCCTGCTGATCTTCTTCATGTTCCGCAACTCGCGCAAGCGCAAGCAAGACCTCGAGCTGCTGCAAGAGAAGATGGTGCCCGGCGCCGAGGTCATGACCAACTTCGGGCTCTTCGGCACGCTCGTGAGCATCGACGACGAGGCGAACGTCGCGACGATCGAGACGAGCCCCGGCAGCACCGTTCGCGTGCACCGCCAGACCCTCGCGCGCGTCATCGAAGACGATGTCGCGATCGAGGAGGACGCCGCGGAGGAGATGACCGCCGAGGGCGCGCCCGTCGTCGAGGCGAGCGTCGAGGCGCCGGCCGAGAAGCCGAAGCGCACCAAGAAGACCGAGAGCTAGACCCACCGCTTCCCGCGCGCTGCGCGCCGCTCTGCGGCGTGCCCGCCCTCCCCGGCAGAAATGAGTACCTGAGGTGGCCAGAACTACCACCGAGCGCAAGGCCATTCGATCCCTCGTCTGGCTGCTCGTCATCATCATCGCCCTCATCGCGGCGAACGGTGCGAGCGTGCTGTTCAACAACGGGCAGTGGACGCCGAAGCTCGCGCTCGACCTCGAGGGCGGCACGCAGATCACGCTCAGCCCGCAGCTGTCGAGCGGCGAGGCCGTGACGGCCGAGCAGCTCGAGCGGGCGGTCGCGATCATCCGTCAGCGCGTCGACGCGAGCGGCGTGAGCGAAGCCGAGATCAACACGCAGGGCAACCAGAACATCGTCGTCTCGATCCCCGGCGAGCCCGACGACGAGACCCGCGAGCGCATCTCGAGCTCGGCGAAGCTCGAGTTCCGCCCGGTGCTGGTCGCCGATCTGCCCTCGAGCTCGACCATCGGCGAGGAGGGCGCAGAAGACCCCGAGACTGATCCCTCGGCATCGCCGAGCGCCGAGCCGAGCGCCGAGCCCACCCCGAGCGCGAGCCCGACCGATGCGAGCGACCTGGCGTGGATCACCCCCGAGCTGCAAGAGCAGTTCGACACCTTCGATTGCGCGACGGTGAACGCGATCGGCGCCAACGTGGCACCGGCCGACGAGCCGCTCATCACCTGCGAGCAAGACGGCACGGTCAAGTACATCCTCGGCCCCGTCGAGGTCGCGGGTGAGCGCATCGCCGATGCGCGCGCTGGCCTCATTTCGTCGCAGACGGGCGTCACCACCAACGAGTGGGGCGTGTTCATCGAGTTCGACGCCGAGGGCACCGCGCAGTTCCGCGCCGTGACCGAGCGCCTCGTCGCCATCACCGGCGTGCAGAACCAGTTCGCGATCGTGCTCGACGGCAGCGTCATCACGGCACCGCGCACGATCAGCGCGATCACCGACGGCCGCCCGCAGATCAGCGGAAACTTCACCGAGGAGAGCGCGCTGACGCTCGCCGACCAGCTGAAGTTCGGCGCGCTGCCGATCGGCTTCGAGATCCAGTCGAGCGAAAACATCAGCGCGACCCTCGGCGTCTCGCAGCTGCAGAGCGGCATCATCGCCGGCATCGTCGGATTGATCCTCGTGGCCTTCTACGCCTTCTTCCAGTACCGCGCGCTCGGCGGCGTCGTGCTCGCCTCGCTCGTCGTCGCCGGTCTCGTGACGTACCTGATCATCACCTACCTGTCGAACCAGCAGGGCTTCCGACTGTCGCTCGCCGGTGTCGCCGGACTCGTGATCTCGATCGGCGTCATCGCCGACTCGTTCATCGTGTACTTCGAACGCATCCGCGACGAGCTGCGCGACGGACGCAGCGTCGACGGCGCAGTCGAGGCCGGGTGGAAGCGCGCGTGGCGCACGATCCTCATCAGCGACGTCATCAACTTCCTCGCTGCGGCCGTGCTCTTCGTGCTCGCGGTCGGCAACGTGCGCGGCTTCGCGTTCACGCTCGGCATCACGACCATCGTCGACCTCATCGTCGTCGCGCTCTTCACGCACCCGCTCATGCAGCTGCTCGCCCGCACGCGGTTCTTCGGCAGCGGGCACCCGCTGAGCGGGCTCGACCCGCAAGCGCTCGGCGCCGTGTACCGCGGTCGCGCACAGTTCCGCGCGCCGGTGGGTGTCACGAGCACCAAGGTCGCCAGTAGCAGCCGCGAGGCGCAGAAGCGCCAGACCATCGCCGAGCGGAAGGCCGCGCAGTCGAGCGGCGAAGGGAAGGATGCGCGATGAGCAGGCTCACGCAGTTCGGCAACGACCTCTACACCGGGCAGCGATCGTTCGACTTCGTCGGGCGCCGCAACACCTGGTACATCATCGCGGCCGTGTTCGTCCTCCTCGCGATCGGACTGACTGTGCTTCGCGGCGGTTTCGTGTTCGGCATCGAGTTCCGCGGCGGCGCGGAGTTCCGCGTGCAGAGCACTTCGGTGGTCGAGCAGGGCACAGCGGCGGCCACGGCGATCGCCGATGAGGCGGTGGCCTCGGTCGTTCCCGGGGCCAACCCGCGCGTCTCGATCGTCGGCGGCGACTCGGTGCGCGTGCAGACCGAGCAGCTGACCCCGGCGCAGACCGAAGAGGTGCGTGCGGCCCTCGCCGAGGCGTACGGCGTCGCCGAGGCCGACGTGAGCTCGTCGTTCATCGGCGCCACGTGGGGCGCCGACATCACGCGGCAAGCGATCATCGCGCTCGTCGTGTTCCTGCTGCTCGCGAGCCTCGTGCTCGCTGTCTACTTCCGCACCTGGAAGATGTCGCTCGCCGCGATCATCGCGCTGTTCCACGACCTCATCATCACGGCCGGCGTCTACGGTGTCTTCGGGCTCGAGATCACGCCCGCTGCGGTCATCGGCTTCCTCACGATCCTCGGGTACTCGCTCTACGACACCGTGGTCGTCTTCGACAAGGTGCGCGAGAACACCAACGAAGACGGTGTCGAATCCCGGCGCACCTTCGCGCAGTCGGTCAACCTCGCGGTGAACCAGACCCTCGTGCGATCGATCAACACCTCGATCGTCGCCGTGCTCCCCACGGCCTCGATCCTGTTCATCGGCTCGCTGCTGCTCGGGGCGGGAACGCTGCGCGACATCGCCCTGGCTCTCACGGTCGGAACGATCGTCGGCACGTACTCCTCGATCTTCCTCGCCGCTCCGCTCTACGTGCACCTGCGTCAGAACGAGCCCGAGGTCAAGAAGCAGGGCACGCGGCCGCGCGTGGCGCGCACCGAGTCGGGCGCCGTCCGCTGACGTCGTCGACGGGCATCCCCTCGTCGGGCTCGCGCCCCGCCACGCCGTAGAATCGACGCGGAGGGCGCGCTGATGACCGACACGACGCAGCAGAGCAGCGCGTCCCTGCGCGCCCTGCTGCCGCGCATCTTCTCGCGGTCGCAGACCGGGGGTGCGCTCGAGTCGCTCATCCGCACGGTGCGCGCGCAGCATCCCAAGGCCGATATTGCGCTCATCGAGCGCGCGTACCAGGTGGCCGAGCGCGCCCACGAGGGCCAGACGCGCAAGAGCGGCGAGCCGTACATCACGCATCCGCTCGCGGTCGCCCAGATCCTCGCCGATCTCGGGATCGGGGCGAAGACGATCGCGGCGGCGCTGCTGCACGACACAGTCGAAGACACCGGCTACAGCCTCGACGAGCTGCGGCGCGACTTCGGCGACGAGATCGCGATGCTCGTCGACGGGGTCACGAAGCTCGACAAGCTCAAGTACGGCGACAGCGCGCAGTCCGAGACCGTGCGCAAGATGATCGTCGCGATGTCGAAAGACATCCGCGTGCTCATCGTCAAACTCGCCGACCGTCTGCACAACGCGCGCACGTGGGGCTTCGTCGAGAGCTCGTCCGCGCAGCGCAAGGCGCAAGAGACGCTCGACATCTACGCCCCGCTGGCGCACCGCCTCGGCATCCAGACGATCAAGTGGGAGCTGGAAGACCTGTCGTTCGCTGTGCTGCAGCCCAAGATCTACGTCGAGATCGAGAGCCTTGTGCGCAATCGCACGCCCGAGCGCGAGGCGTTCGTGCAGCAGGTCATCGACGCGGTCAAGGACGACCTGCGGCAGGCGAAGATCAAAGCTGATGTCAAGGGCCGCCCCAAGCAGTACTACTCGATCTACCAGAAGATGGTGCACCGCGGCCGCGACTTCGACGAGATCTACGACCTCACCGGGGTGCGCATCCTCGTCAACTCGATCCGCGACTGCTACGCGGTGCTCGGGGCCGTGCACGCCCGCTGGAACCCCATGCCGGGGCGGTTCAAGGACTACATCGCGACCCCCAAGTTCAACCTCTACCAGTCGCTGCACACGACCGTGTTCGGCCCCGGGGGTCGCCCGGTCGAGCTGCAGATCCGCACGCACGAGATGCACCAGCGGGCAGAGTTCGGTGTCGCCGCGCACTGGAAGTACAAAGAGCGCATGGCGGGCTCGAGCCGCAGCGAAGCGGGCACCGAGCGCTCAGACACCGACATGGCCTGGCTCGCCCACATCTCTGACTGGCAGGCAGAGACGAGCGACCCGACCGAGTTCCTCGACAACCTGCGCTACGAGATCGGGGCCAAAGAGGTCTACGTCTTCACGCCGCAGGGCAAGGTTATCGGCCTGCCCGCCGGCGCGACCCCCGTCGACTTCGCCTACGCGGTGCACACCGAGGTCGGGCACCGCACGATGGGGGCGAAGGTCAATGGCCGTCTCGTACCGCTCGAGACCGTGCTCAACAGCGGCGACTCGGTCGAGGTCTTCACCTCCAAGAATCCGGATGCGGGCCCGAGCCAGGACTGGCTCAACTTCGTCACGAGCACGCGCGCGCGCTCGAAGATCCGCCAGTGGTTCACGAAGGAGCGCCGCGACGAGGCCGTCGAGCAGGGCAAGGACGCGATCGCGCGCGCGATGCGCAAGCAGAACCTGCCCCTGCAACGCCTCATGTCACAGGACGCCGTCGCGCACGTCGCATCCCAGCTGCGCTACGAGACCGTCGAGTCGCTCTACGCGGCCGTGGGCGAGGGCCACGTCTCGACCCAGTCGGTCATCGAGAAGATCCTCGCCGCCCTGCACGTCGAGGCCGAGAGCGACGACGAGCCGTTCAGCGTGCCGACCCGGGGCCCTACCCCGGTGCGCACGAGCGACTCGGGCGTGCTCGTGCGGGGCGCCCCCGACATCCTCGTGAAGCTCGCCAAGTGCTGCACCCCGGTGCCGGGCGACCGAATCGTCGGGTTCGTGACGCGCGGGCAGGGTGTCAGCGTGCACCGCGCCGACTGCAGCAACGTCCAGTCGCTGCTGACCGAGCCCGACCGCATGATCGAGGTCGAGTGGGCGCCGACGTCGAAGAGCGTGTTCCTCGTGCAGATCCAGGTCGAGGCGCTCGACCGCAGCGGCCTGCTGAGCGACGTGACGCGCGTGCTCTCCGAGCATCACGTCAATATCCTCTCGGCGAGCGTCAGCACGTCGAAAGACCGGCTCGCGCTCAGTCGCTTCGTCTTCGAGATGGGCGACGTCACCCACCTCGACCGCGTGCTCAACGCCGTGCGGCGCATCGACGCCGTCTACGACGTCTACCGCGTCAGCAACGGCTGATCGGTCGAACAGAGCACGAGCGCGTCGCGCAGCAGCGCGCGTGCCGGGCGCGCGAACGACAGCCTCGGTCGACGATCGAGCTCGGCGTCGATCTGCTGCGCCGTGACAGCGTGGGCGAGCAGGCCGGCGGCGAGGATCCCGACGACATCACGGCCGCGATCGTGTCGTGCGAGATCGACGAGCGTGCGCAGCGGTGCCGTGACACAGACCGCACCGAGCGTGCGCAGCTCGTCGTTCTCGATGACGACCTCCCGAGTGCGCAGGCGTCGGCGATCGGGCGAGGGGATGCGCGCGGTGATCGAGACGCACGTCGTCACGGCGGGCGGTTGCCGGCCCCAGCCCCACACCCACGCGGCGCTGCGATCGGCGACGACGACGCGCCGGTCGAGCAGCGCCGGAGCAAGGGACGCGGCCCGCTCGTACGGGGTGAGCGGGGCGTCGATCGGCAGGAATCCGTCACCCAGGGGCACGAGCTCTCCGTCGAGCGTCGCGGCGCGCAGTTCGCTCTCGCTCACGATCGACCCGGGCAGCATCACGGCGCTTCTGGCGGTCATGCGGGGGAGTGTGCCCCGTACAGCGCTCCGTTGCGGCTCCTGACCGCTGTCCTGTGGAGAACAGCTCGACCATCCGTCGCCGCGGGACGACTCCGTGCGATCAGCGATCAGCGGTCGACGGCGCTCAGCCAGGCGCGGCGCGCCTCGAGGGCCTCGGTGACCTCGGCGATGCGCTTGGTGTCTTTCGCGGCCGTCGCGGCGGCCAGGTCGGCCTCGAGGCCGGCGATCGCTTGCTCGAGCTGGGCCGCGAGTCCTTCCGAGCGGGCCTTCTTCTCGGGGTCGGAGCGGTTCCAGTGCTCTTCTTCGAGCTTCTTCACGGCGAGCTCGATCTGGCGCATGCGGTCTTCGACGCCCTTGACCTGGTCGCGCGGCACCTTGCCCGCGGCATCCCACTTGCGCTGGATGTTCGAGAGCGTCGCGCGCGCCTGCACGCGGTCGGTCGCCGTCAACAGGGGTGCGGCCTCGTCGAGCAGGGCGAGCTTGACGGCGAGGTTGCCCGCGAACTCCTCGTTCTCGCGCGCGTCGACCTCGGCCTTCGCGGCGTAGAGAGCATCGCCCGCGGTCTTGAACTGCGCCCACAGGGCGTCGTCGACCTTCTTGCCCGCGCGCCCCGCGAGCTTCCACTCGTCGAGCAGGCGGCGGTAGGCGGGGATCCCGCCCGTGCCTTGCGCGGCGAGCGCGACGGCCTGGTCGATGAGCGCCTGCTTGCGGGCGCGCACCTCTTTGTGCTCCGAGTCGAGACCCGCGAAGAAGGCACGCCGGTGCGTCTCGACGGTCGTGCGGGCCGCACGGAACCGCTTCCAGAGGTCGTCGGCCTGCTTCTTGGGCACGCGCGCACCCGTGGCCTGGTGCTCCTTCCAGCGGGCGAACAGCGCGTCGAGCTCGCTCGATGCCTGCTTCCACTGCACCGACTGCGGGTCTTTCGCCGCGAGCGCCTCGGCGGCCTCGACGATGGCCGTGCGCTCGGCGAGCGCGGCTTCGCTCGCCGCGGCGGCTTCGGCCTTCTGCTCTTCGGTGAGCTTCTCGACAGTCGCCGTGAGGGCGCCCACGCGGGTGCGCAGCGCGTCGAGGTCGCCGACAGCGGCGGGGGTCTCGAGGGCAGCGGTCAGCGTCGCGACGGTCTTGGCGACATCGGCGGCCGGGGCACCGGCCTTCGCGCGCTGCTCGAGCAGGCGCACCTGCCCCTCGAGCTCGACGTACTTGCGCGTGAAGTAGGCGAGGGCCTCGTCGGGCGTTCCGTCGGGGTACTGCCCGACCGCGCGCTCGGCACCGCCGTCGGTGACGTACACGGTGCCGGTCTCGTCGACCCGGCCCCAGGGGCTCTTCTCGTTCGCTGACACGTCTGCTTCATCCTCATCGAGTGCGCACGCGCGCGGCAGGATCCGCGCGGTTTTTCAGCATATGGCACGGTCGGCAGACCGGCTCGGGCCGACGGCCCGCCGTCGCCGATCGCTATTGGATCGTGATGCCCGAGATCACGGTCGGCACCGCGGGGGCGCCGTCGGGGGCGCCGCCCTCGACGCCCGCATCCACGATCTCGGTGATCAGGGCATCCAGGCCGCTCGTGATGCGGCCCATGACCGTGTAGCCGCCCGCGGCGTCGGCCGGGATCGTCGAGTCGTCGTAGACGATGAAGAACTGGCTGCCCATGCTGGCGCCGTCGCCACCCTGGCGGGCCATCGCGATGACGCCCGTCGTGTACACGTCGTCGAGCGGCGGGCTCTCGATGGGGCCGAAGCGGTAGTCGGGGCCGCCGGTGCCGTCGCCGTTGGGGTCACCGCACTGCAGCACGAAGATGCCCTCGGTCGTCAGACGGTGGCAGCTCAGCCCGTCGTAGAAGCCGCTCTGCACGAGGCTCACGAACGAGGCGACCGCCTGGGGCGCGGCGAGGCCGTCGAGCTCGTACTGCAGCTCGAGGCCGTCGTTGATCGTCATGGCGCCGGTCCACGTGCGGAACTCGCTGAGCGCCGGCTCCGGCGCGGTCGCGGCGGGTGCGGTGGGTGCAGGGCTCGCGCTGGCGACGGGCTCGGGGGTGCCCGGTCCCGCGGTGAAGTAGACGATCTGCGCGGTCGCCGCGAGGGCGCCGACGACGACGATCGCGAGCACGCCGATGAGGTTGTCGCGCTTGCGGCGAGCGGTCTTGGTCTCGTGCACGGTCTGTCGCGCCTGGTACCGGCGCAGACGGTCTTGCGTCTCGCGGTTGTTGGCCGATGCGGCTGCCACTGCTCCTCCATCCGGCGGCGGGAGGCGTCACGTGCGGCCCGCGCCGCAGTGAACTCTAGTCGAGGGCCCGGTGCCGCTGCGCGCGGCGGCCGCGCGGTCGGGGCGGGCCGTTAGCCTGGGGGCATGGATGCTCAGCCGGGCCTCGGCAGCGCCGCGGTTCCCCTCGCCGTGCGCATGCGGCCGACGCGCCTCGACGAGGTCGCCGGTCAGCGGCACCTGCTGGGGGCCGGATCCCCGCTCGTGAGCCTCGCGAGCGACGATCCCGGCCGCGCCCCGAGCGCCGTCTCGGTCATCCTGTGGGGCCCGCCGGGAACGGGCAAGACGACGCTCGCGCAGGCGATCGCGCGCTCGAGCGGTCGGCGTTTCGTCGAGCTCTCTGCCGTCACCGCGGGGGTGAAAGACGTGCGCGAGGTCATGGAGCGCGCCCTTGCCGATCGCGACCTCTACGGCACCTCGACGGTGCTGTTCCTCGACGAGATCCACCGCTTCACGAAGGCGCAGCAAGACGCCCTCCTGCCGGGCGTCGAGAACGGCTGGGTTATCTTGATCGCCGCGACGACCGAGAACCCCTCGTTCTCGGTCATCGCCCCGCTGCTGAGCCGCAGCCTGCTGTTGACCCTCGAGACGCTGAGCGACGACGACCTCGGGCTGCT
>NZ_JBKBLF010000001.1:99155-297539 GCF_046296455.1 Microcella sp. | reverse complement strand
CCGTCGCTCGAGCGCCGCCGCAGGCCCGGCCCCGATGGCACCCGCGACCGCGACCGCGACCGCCGCCGTCGTGCCCGAGCGCCCCGCCGCTCCGCGCGTGCCGCTCGCACGCCGCATCGCCAAGAAGGCCTTCCCGCCCGCGGTCATGCTCGCGGCCGCCGCCCTGCTCGTCGGCACCTCGGTGCCCGCGAACGCGCTGTTCGATCCTGAGGCGCCCCCCGCATCCATGGCCATGTCGTCGGTGTCGCCCGAGTCGGCCGATGCCGCGGCGCCGGAGGGCCAGGTCATGGACGTCGAGGCGAGCAGCGAGCTCGCCGCCACGGCCGCGACGCGCGACGACTGGTCGGTCACCTCGTACGCCGAGCTGCTGCGCCTCAAGTACGGCAACCGCTCGTTCTCGTACAGCACCTCGGGAACCGGCGCCGTGCGCTGGCCGTTCCCCTACGCGGTGCCGATCTCGTCGGGCTTCGGCGAGCGCGTCGCGCCCTGCCGCTGGTGCTCGAGCTACCACCAGGGCCTCGACTTCAACCCCGGTGCCGGCACGCCGATCTATGCGATCGCCGACGGCGTCGTCATCCAGTCCGAGTACAGCGGCGGCTTCGGCCAGCACGCCATCATCGAGCACGTCATCAACGGTCAGCGCGTCACGAGCACCTATGCCCACATGACGGGCGGCAGCTCGCCGCTCGTGCCCGGCCAGCAGGTGCTCGTCGGCGACTTCGTCGGCACGGTCGGCAGCACCGGCACCTCGACGGGCGCGCACTTGCACTTCGAGATCCGCATCGACGACACCGCCATCGACCCCTCCCCGGGGCTGCCGGCGAACCCCAGCAACGCCACCGGTCTGCGACAACGAGCGACGGCCCCCGGATTCCTCCGGGGGCCGTCGCTCGTTGCTCGGCGGGGCTCAGCTCGCCGCGATCCAGACCGTGGTGTCGCTGGGCACGGCGCCGTCGGTCAACGGCCCGCTCGCGAGCAGCAGTTCGCCCGCGGGCAGCGGCACCGGATGCGCGCCCACGTTGGCGATGACGATCACGGTGCCGTTCCGCAGCGCCACGACGTCATCGGCGAAGCCCTCGAGCCACTGCACCGATCCGGTGCCGAGGCCGTGCTCGGCCCGCAGCGCGAGCGCCGAACGGTACAGCTCGAGCGTCGACGCAGGATCCCCCTGCTGCACGTCGCGGGCGAACCGGGCGAAGCGGTCGGGCTGGGGCAACCAGCTCTCGCCCGAGGCGCTGAAGCCGAACGCCGGCCCGGCGGTCTCCCACGGGATCGGCACTCGGCATCCATCGCGCCCGTAGACCTCGCCGTTGGTGCGGTGGAACGTCGGGTCTTCGCGCACGTGGTCGTCGAGCTCGATGACCTCGGGCAGCCCGAGCTCTTCGCCCTGATAGAGGTAGGCGCTGCCGGGCAGGCTCAGCATGAGGCTCGTCGCGGCACGACCGCGGCGCAGCCCGAGCTCGTCATCGGGCTTGTCGGCCGACTTGGGGCCGATGCCGCTCGCGGGCGCGGCGCCGTAGGTGCTCAGGCCGTAGCGGCTCGGGTGGCGCACGACGTCGTGGTTCGAGAGCACCCAGGTGCTCGGAGCGCCGACGGCGGTGAACGCGGCGATCGACTCGTCGATCACCGAGCGCAGGCGCTCGGCCTCCCACGGCGTGCCGAGGTAGCTGAAGTTGAAGGCCTGGTGCATCTCGTCCGGGCGCACCCACAGCGCGGCCTTCGCGAGCGGCTCGACCCAGGCCTCGGCGCACAGCACGCGATCGCCCTCGTACTCGGCGAGCACCTGGTGCCAGTCGCGGTAGACCTCGTGCACTTCGGGCTGCGCCCAGTAGGGAACCTCGTCGGGGGCCGAGATGGCGTCGGCGAGGCCGCCGGCCTCGGCCACCTGCACGATGTCGGGCAGGCCCTCCTTCTTCATGAGGCCGTGCGCCACGTCGACGCGGAATCCGTCGACGCCGCGGTCGAGCCAGAAGCGCAGGATCTGGCGGAACTGCTCCCAGACCCACGGGTTCTTCCAGTTGAAGTCGGGCTGCGAGGTGTCGAAGATGTGCAGGTACCACGGCCCGGGCGTGCCGTCGGCCTCGGTGATGCGCGTCCAGGCGTTGCCGCCGAAGATCGACTGCCAGTTGTTGGGCGGCAGCTCACCGTGCTCGCCCGTGCCCTCGCGGAACATGAAGCGGTCGCGCTCGGGCGAGCCCGGGCCGGCGGCCAGGGCCTCTTGGAACCAGGGGTGATCGCTCGAGCAGTGGTTCGGAACGAGGTCGACGATCACGCGCAGGCCGAGCTCGTGCGCGCGGTCACGCAGGGCATCGAAGTCGGCGAGGGTGCCGAAGATGGGGTCGACATCGCAGTAGTCGCTGACGTCGTAGCCCGCGTCGCGCTGCGGCGAGCGGAAGAAGGGCGAGAGCCAGACGGCGTCGACGCCGAGCTCGCGCAGGGCAGGCAGGCGGTGCGTGATGCCGGCGAGGTCGCCGATGCCGTCGCCGCTCGCGTCGGCGAACGACCGCGGGTAGATCTGGTAGATGACCGCCGAACGCCACCACTCGGCGCCGGGTGCGGCAGAGCGGTGGTGGTCGACCGCGGCAGGATTCGTCGAGGTGGTGGGCTCGTTCGGCATTCCGCCACCCTACGACACCCCGCGGTCGAAAATGGAATCGGTTCCATACCCGGAACCGCGCGGATGCGGGCTTGAGCGGGGTGCGGAGGGCCGGTTCTCAAGTGCTAATCTTCTCTGGTGCCAATCGCCGTTCGCGGCATCGGCAGCGCCCCGATAGCTCAGTGGTAGAGCACTTCCATGGTAAGGAAGGGGTCGTCAGTTCAATCCTGACTCGGGGCTCCGGTTCATCCGTATCGGCCTCGCGGTCGCGCGGAGTACCTGCCCGGCGGGGTAGCTCAGGTGGTTAGAGCACACGGCTCATAATCGTGGTGTCGCGGGTTCGAGTCCCGCCCTCGCTACCGTTTCGTCCCGCCCTCGCTACCGTTTCAGTACCCGGTGCGCTCGTCGATCAGCCGCTGCAGGTCGGCCTTGACGCCCGCGATCGACTCGCGCTGCTCCTCCTCGGTCAGCACCACCGCTTCGGCGCGGGGGATCAGCCGCGCCTGCATGAGCTCGCCGATCGTGTCGTCACGCGCCCGCAGGGCCAGGTCGCGCACGACCGCCTCGTCGTCGCGCGCCGCCTCGAGCTTCTCGACGACCCCGCGCAGGGTGCGGCTGCGGGCGGCGAGCCGAGCGGCCTCGTCGCGCTTGCGGCGCACGCGCGCGGCATCGCGCTTCGAGCGGGCGCTGCGCGACTCGCGCGCGGTCGGTGCCGCGAGCACGCTGTCGTCGGCCAGGCGCGCGGCGGTCGTGCGCAGTTCTGCGGCGAGACTGTCGATCGCCTGCCGGGCGAGCGCGGCCGACTCGTGCTCGTCCCACGCAGCGCCATCGCGCAGGATGCGCATGATGACGCCGTTCTTCACCGTGAGCCGCAGCGCCGAGAGGGCGACGAGGTAGCCCTCGTCGATCTGGTGCGCCAGGTCGCGCGGCACCGCTGGCAGCGACCGTACGGGGATCGCCGATGCTGAGGCGGGCCAGAAGCGCATGTCGACCTTCGCGAGCTCGAGAGGGGGAGGCCTCCAGGGTACGGGCCGTGCCTGCGCGCATGCCGGAGGGAGCCCGGCGAGCATCCCGAGAAAAAGGGGCGCGACACGCCGAAAACACAACATGTAGGGGAATGACACGCGTGTGATTCCCGTTATATAGTGAGACCCCTAGCCGCCGGGGGCGGAGAATTCAGCAGAAGGAGGTCCATCATGGACAACGACAACGAGACCATCGGCGGCTACGCCGTGCCCGTCGACCCGATGGACATGCTGCAGTGCGAGAGCTGCCAGTAGCCCGCTGACACCACGAACCACCGAGACCCCGGAACGCCGACGACGGCGGACCGGGGTTTCGCATAGGCCCTGAGGGCCTGTTCCACCGGCCGGAGGAGGACACCGTGAGCATCACCGTCGATGCGCGATCCTCCGATTCCCGCGCCCGCCTCGCGAGCGACGCCGAAGTGCTCGACCGCGTGCACCGCACGCTCGGCCCCGTCGACGTCGTGGCCGAGCACTGGGGCGCCCACAAGCTCTCGCGCGTGCTGCACGTCGTCACGCGCGGCGGCGAGCAGGCGGTCGTCAAATGGCATCGGGATGCGGGCCCCCACCACCGCGAGACCGAGGCCCTGCAGCAGTACGCCGTGGCGCTCGGCGGCGACGCGCCGCGCATCGTGCTGAGCGACCCGGCACTGCGTCTCGTCACCCTCTCGCGGCTGCTCGGAGAACCCGCGGCCGGCACGGCCCACGAGCGCGACCCCGACATCCACATGCGCGCGGGCGATCTCGTGCGGCGGCTGCACGATGCCGAGCCGCCCCGCAAGCACGACCGCTTCGGTCGGCACATCGCCGCCGAGTTCGAGCGCTGGAGCCGCGCCGCCGACGCGCTGTGGGGCGATGGGCTCGACGGCCGCGACGAGCGCGCCGAGCGGCTCGCGGCCGAGCGGCACCTCGCCCGGCAGCACGTCGCCGCCGCGCTCGACCTCGGAGAGTTCGATCACGTTCCCGCGCACCGGCGCCTCACGCCGCAGCACTGGATCATCGACCCGGGCGGCCACGTGCGCTTCATCGACTTCGCGCACCTCGAGTTCGAGCCGCGCATCGTCGACCTGCTGTGGCTCGAGTACGGCCCCTGGCGCGATGAGCCCTGGTTGCGGGCGGCGTTCCTGCACGGCTACGGGCGCACGCCGACCGAGCGCGACGAGCTCGCGCTGCGCGCCGTCGCGGCGACGCGCGGCCTCGAGCTGCTCGTGCGCGGCGAGGCCCGCGGGCACACCGCCGAGCGCGCGCTCGGGCGCGCGATGCTCGACCGCCTGCTCGGCGCGACGCTCTTCTAGACCCGGCCACGGCATCCCCTCGCGCCTAGACTGGGCGCGTGCCCGTGAATCCTGAGCTGACCGAGCGCGCCTTCGCGCCGAGTGCGCCCTACCTCGTGGGGCGCGAGAAGGTGCGCGAGTTCGCCCGCGCCGTCTTCGCCACCGCGCCCCTGCACCACGACCCCGAGGCGGCCCGTGCGGCCGGCTTCGCCGACGTCGTGGCGCCCCCGACCTTTCCCATCGTCATCGCCGAGGCGACCCTGCAGCAGCTGCTGGCCGAGCCCGACGCGGGCATCGACTTCAGCCGCGTCGTGCACGGCGACCAGCGCTTCAGCTACTCGCGGCCCATCGTCGCGGGCGACGAGCTCACCGCGACGCTGCGCGTCACGAGCATCAAGTCGCTCGGCGGCAACAGCATGGTCACGAGCGAGTCGGCCATGACCGACGCGAGCGGCGCCCACGTCGTCACGAGCATCTCGACGCTCGTCATCAGAGGAGACGACTCATGAGCCTGCTCGACGGCCTCGAGGTCGGCCAGGTCGTGGCCGAGCGCTCGTTCCCGCTCACGCGCGACAGCCTCGTGCGCTACGCCGGGGCGAGCGGCGACTTCAACCCCATCCACTACCGCGACGACGTCGCCGCCGCGGTCGGGCTGCCGGGAGTGCTCGCCCACGGCATGCTGACGATGGGCTTCGCCGTGCAGCCCGTGATCGATTGGCTGGATGCCCGCGGCTGGGTCAGCGACTACCAGGTGCGGTTCACCCGCCCCGTCGTGGTCGACCCGCAGCTCGGCGCGGTCGTCTCGGTCGCGGCCACCGTCGCGGCGGTGGATGACACCGGGGCCCGCATCGACCTCACCGCGACCGTGGGCGAGCAGACGGTGCTCGGCAAGGCGCAGGTGCGCGTCACCCCGCTCGACTGATGACCGTTCGGCTCGCCGAGCTCACCACGCTGCGCGTGGGCGGCCCGGCCGATCGCCTCGTCGAGGCGACGACGAGCGATGAGCTCGTCGCCGCCGTGCTCGAGGCCGAGGGATCGGGCGAGCCGTGGCTCGTGCTCGGGGGTGGCTCGAACGTTCTCGTCGGCGACGGGGGAGTCGAGGGCGTCGTCGTGCGCGTCGCGACGCGCGGCGTCGAGCGGCTGCCCGACGTCGACGGATCGGCGCGCCCGGTGCGACTGCGGGTGCAGGCGGGCGAACCGTGGGATGCGCTCGTGGCGCACACCGTCGAGAGCGGCTGGGGCGGCATCGAGGCGCTCAGCGGCATCCCCGGTTCGACGGGAGCTGCGCCCATCCAGAACATCGGGGCCTACGGGCAAGAGATTGCCGAGAGCCTCGTGAGCGTCGAGGTGCTCGACGTCGACAGCGGCGACCGGCGCACGGTGCCCGCCCCAGAGCTCGCGCTCGGATACCGCACGAGCGCCATCAAGCAGGGCTGGCGCGCGGTCGTGCTGAGCGTCGACCTCGCGCTCGAGCGCAGCGCCGAAGCGCTCGGGCGGCCCGTGGCCTACGCGCAGCTCGCCGACGCGCTCGGGGTCGACGCGGGGCAGCGGGCTCCGCTCGCGGGCGTGCGCTCGGCCGTTCTCGCCCTGCGCGCGAGCAAGGGCATGGTGCTCGACGAGGCCGACCCGCACTCAGTGAGTGCCGGATCGTTCTTCACGAACCCGATCGTGAGCGCGTCGTTCGCCCTCGGCCTGCCGCCCGACGCCCCGCGCTGGCCTCAGCAGCCCGAGCCGCCCGCGCTCGCCGTGCCGCTCGGCGCCGAGCCGGCGGCTCCGCCGCCCCCGACCGAGGGCACCGTCAAGCTCAGCGCCGCGTGGCTCATCGAGCACGCCGGCATCGCTCGCGGCTTCGCGCTGCCGGGCTCGGGCGCATCCGTGTCGAAGAAGCACACGCTCGCCCTCACGAACGCGAGCGGGCGCGCGACGGCCGCCGAGGTGGCCGAGCTCGCGCGCTACATCCAGACGCGCGTCATGGCCGAGTTCGGGGTCGTGCTGCACCCCGAGCCGGTCTTCGTCAACCAGCCCTTCTAGAGCAGACCGCGCTGCATCGCCAGGGTCACGGCCCGCGTGCGGTCGTTGACGCCGAGCTTCTCGAACGTGCGCAGCAGGTGCGTCTTGACGGTCGACTCGCCGAGAAACAGGCGCTCGCCGATCGCCCGGTTCGAGAGCCCGTCGGCGACGAGCCGCAGCACCTCGGTCTCGCGTGGCGTCAGCACGGCGGGCGCGGGCTCGCGCATGCGCGCGACGAGCTGGGCCGCGATCGCCGGAGACAGGGCCACCTCGCCCGCGGCGACCGACCGCACGCCCGCGATGAGCTCGTCGGCCGGGGCCGCTTTCAGCAGGTAGCCGCTTGCGCCCGCCTCGATGGCCGAGAGGATGCTCGCATCCGACTCGTAGGTGGTGAGCACGAGCACCCGCACCGTGTCGGTGCGCTCGCGAATCCGCGCCGTCGCGGCATCCCCCGTCAGGTGCGGCATGCGCACGTCCATCACGACCAGGTCGGGCAGCAGCGCCAGGGCGAGCTCGACAGCCTGCACGCCGTCGACGGCCTCGCCGACGACCTCGATTCCCGGCTCGGCCGAGAGCAGCGCCACGATGCCGGCGCGCACGACAGCGTGGTCGTCGGCCACCAGCACGCGGATCACGCCGCTCACGCTGTGACCCCCGCGGCCGGCAGCTCGGCGACGAGCGTCGTGCCGGTGCCCGGCGCGCTGCGCACGGTGAGGGTGCCGTGCACGAGAGCGAGCCGATCGGTCATTCCCGAGAGGCCGAAGCCGTCGCGCGCCGAATCGGGGTCGAACCCGATGCCGTCATCGGTGATCGCCACGCGCACGCGATGCCCGTCGCCATCGGGGATCGTCACCGCGATCGAGATGCGGGATGCCCGCGCGTGCTTGCGCGCATTGCCGAGCGCCTCCTGCACGCAGCGCAGCACCACGACCTCTGTCTCGCGGTCGAGCGCGAGCCCGACGGCCACCTCGCACGTGACGGCGACGCCGGTCTCGCGCGAGAAGCGCTCGGCAAGCCGGTGCAGGGCAGACGCCAGGTCGGTCGACTCGTCGCCGAGGGCGGCGCTTGCGGCGACGAGCGCGCGGGTCTCGGCGAGGGTCGCTCGGGCGTTCTCTTCGATCATGCGCAGGGTCTCGCTGTCGCCGAGCTCGCGCCGAGCGCGCTGCGCGAGCATGACGAGCCCCGTGAGGTCTTGCGCGATCGTGTCGTGCAGCTCGCGCGCGAGGTGCTCGCGCTCGGCGGTCGCACCCGCCTCGCGGTTCAGGGTCGCGATCTGCGACTGCGCTCCCTGCAGCTCGGCGAGCAGGCGGCCGTTGCGCTCGCCGAGCTCGCTCATGTGGGCGATCCAGAAGCCCATGGCCAGGCTGAAGCCGAGCGACACGATCATCGTGAAGCCGGTCTGCAGCAGGGCGCCGGGCGTCGTGCCCAGGCTCACGAGAAACCCGATCGTGACCCCGGCCGCGATGACGATGTTCTGCACGACCGCCCGGCGGATCGATGCGCAGAACACCCACGCGATCGGGTAGGCGATGCCCTGCACGATCGCGAGCGTCGGCGAGCCAGAGACCATGAGGGCGACGGCGACGGCGACGACCCCCACGAAGACCGGCGCCCCGCGCGGGTCGTCGAGCCGCGGCAGGCCGAGCGTGAACCACGCCGCGACGAGCAGCACGATGCCGGCGGTTCCGAGCACGGCGTCGAGGGCATCGCGGCCCGTGATGACGAGCAGCACACCGAGCAGGGTCGCCATGCCGATGACGGCGGCACTCCACACTCGACGGGCGGTCATGCGCCCGAGCCTAGCCACGGGTGACCGGTGCGGTCGGGGCCAGACTCGGGCGCAGCATCCTGACGCTCACGAATCCTTGCGGATCCAGCGGAAGGTGAGGCTCGTGACGACGAGGCCGGCCACGAGCCAGATCGCGAGTACGAGCGCGATGCCCGGCAGATCCCACGACTCGTTCTGCTCGAGCACGACGAGCTCGTCGGGCAAGAAGACGCTGCGCATGCCCTGCGCCATCCACTTGAGGGGGAACACCGAGGCCACGTTCTGCAGCCACTCGGGCAGGTCGCTGAAGCGCAGGTAGACGCCCGAGATGAACTGCAGCACGAGCGTGATGGGGATCACGACGGCCGTCGCGCTCTTGCCGCTGCGCGGCACGGCGCTCAGCGCGATGCCGAGGATGGCCGAGCACAGCACGCCGAGCGTGAAGACCCACGCGAAGACCCACCAGTTCTCGGCCTTCTCGGGAAGCGGCACCTGAAAGACCGTGAAGCCCAGCAGCAGCAGTACGCCGGCCTGCAGCAGACCCGTCGTGAACGACTGCCCGAGCTTGCCGAAGAAGTAGCTCACGACCGGCAGGGGCGAGCCCGCGAGTCGCTTGAGGGTGCCGTCGCTCTTCTCCATGGCGATGTCGATCGCGAGGTTCTGCAGGCCGCTCAGCAGCACGCCCGCGGCGAGCATGGCGGGCAAGAAGAACCACGCCGCGGTGATCTCGTCGCCGTCGGCGGTCTGCCCGAAACTCGCCTCGCTGAACGAGACCGAGAAGATCGTGAGCATCACCACGGGGAAGAGGAAGGTGAAGAACACCGTGTCGCCCTGCCTGAAGTAGGCGCGCACCTCGTAGCCGATGCGCAGCAGCCCCAGGCGCAGCGCGCGCGCCGCCCCGTTCTCGCGCAGCCCCGGTCGGGGCGTCGTCATGGCGGTCATCGTGCTGCCTCCGTCTCGTTCAGCGCCTCGGCGCTCAGATCGCTCGCGTGCTCGTGGCCGACCAGGTCGAGGTAGACGTCTTCGAGGCTGGGCCGGATCACCTCGAGCGAGTCGGGCTCGGCGCCCAGGCGGGTCACGAGCTCGGTGACCAGGGTCGCCGGCGTCGTGGTGCGCTGCTCGCGGCGCTCGCCGTTCTCGAGCCAGCGCACGAGCGGCACGCGCGACTCGCGGCCGCCGATCTCGTCGATCGGCGCGAGGTCGACCATGCGGCCGCCCGCGATGATGCCGGCGCGGTCGCCCAGCTGGGCGGCCTCGTCGAGGTAGTGGGTGGTGAGCAGGATGCTCGTGCCCTCGCTCTGCAGCGTGCGGATCAGCTGCCAGAAGCTGCGGCGCGCCTCGGGGTCGAAGCCCGTCGTCGGCTCGTCGAGGAACAGCAGCTCGGGCCGTCCGACGATGCCGACCGCGACGTCGACGCGGCGACGCTGCCCGCCCGAGAGCTTGCGGATCAAGACGCCCGCCTTGCTCTCGAGCCCGACTGCGGCGATCACCTCGTCGACGTCACGCGGGTTGGGGTAGAGCGCCGCGAAGTGCCGCAGCTGCTCGGCGACCGTCACGTTGCCGCTCTCGCCGCTCGACTGCAGCACGATGCCGAGGCGCGCCTTCCAGTCGAGCCCGCCCCGGCCGGGGTCGACGCCGAGCACGCTCACGGCACCGCTCGAGCGCGAGCGGTACCCCTCGAGGATCTCGATGGTGGTCGACTTGCCGGCGCCGTTCGGGCCGAGCAGGGCGAAGGTCTCGCCGCGGTGGATGTCGAACGAGACTCCGTCGACCGCGGTCAGGTCGCCGTAGGTCTTGCGCAGGTCGCGCACCTCGACGACGTTCTCAGAAGTGGTCATGGCACCAGCATCCCGCCCCGCCCCTGCCGGCGGAACCTCCGCCCGGCGGATTCCCGGGTCCACCGACCGGTGGACGCTGATAATCGCTGGTGCGCAATTACGTTTTCGTGTGGCAATTACCGATAAACTCACAATGGTTTATTCGAATACCGAGGGGAATTCTCATGAAGCGCATTACGACCGAGCTCGTCGACGATCTCGACAGCACCGTCATCGGCCCGGGCGAGGGCGGCACCGTCACCTTCGCGCTCGACGGCGCGAGCTACGAGATCGACCTCGGCCGCGCCAACCAGCAGGCGCTGCGGGATGCTCTCGCGCCGTTCATCGCCCGTGCGCGCTCGACCGGCCGCCGTTCGGCCGCCGCGCCGCGCACGCGCTCCGCCGGCAGCGGCGACACCGCCGCCGTGCGGGCATGGGCGCAGCAGAACGGCTACACGGTCGGCGACCGCGGCCGCATCCCGGCCGACGTGCGCGAAGCCTACGCGGCCGCGCAGCGCTAGTTCGCCGCTGCGCTCACGTGCTGGCCGACCCTAGGCAGGCCAGACGAGTGACACGGCGATCGCGACCATCACGACCGCGATGCCGGCGTCGAGCCAGCGCCACGCGCGCGGGCTCGACAGCCAGCGCCCGAGGTAGCGCGCGCCGAAGCCGAGCGCGGTGAACCACAGAACGCTGCCGAGCATCGCCCCCGCGCCGAACAGCCAGCGCTGCTCGTCCCACGTGCTCGCGATCGACCCGAGCAAGAAGACGGTGTCGAGGTACACGTGCGGGTTCAGCCAGGTGAGCGCGAGCGCCGTGAGCAGCACACTGCGCAGACGGGGGCCGGATGCGGGCGCGGGCTCGCCGCCCTCGGGCTGCTCGCCCACCGTGAGGGCGCCGGTCGGGCGCCACGCGCGGCGCGCGGCGAGCATCCCGTACCCGACCAAGAAGATCGCGCCCGCCCAGCGCACCACGTCGACGAGCCAGGGCACGACCTCGAGCACGGCGCCCAGCCCCGCGATGCCCGCGGCGATGAGCACGGCGTCAGAGACCGCGCACACGATGACGACGGCGAGCACGTGCTCGCGCCGGATGCCCTGCCGCAGCACGAAGACGTTCTGGGCCCCGATGGCGATGATGAGCGAGAGGCCGAGGCCGAGCCCGGCGAGCGCTGCGGCCATCGCTACCGCGTGCCGAAGAGCGCCTGCAGGCGCTGGATGCCCTCGAGCAGGTCGGCGTCGCCCAGCGCGTAGCTGAAGCGCAGGTAGCCGCTGGGCCCGAACGCCTCACCCGGAACGGCCGCGACCTCGGCGTGCTCGAGAATCAGGTCGGCGAGCTCGAGCGAGGTCGTCGGCGTCTGGCCCTTCCACTCGCGGTGCAGCAGCCCGGTGACGTCGGGGTAGACGTAGAACGCGCCCGTCGGGGTCGGCGTCACCATGCCGGGGATGCGGTTGAGCTCGGCGACGGCCACGCGCCGCCGCCGGTCGAAGGCCTCGCGCATGCTCGCGACGGCGTCCTGCGGCCCGGTGAGGGCGGCGATCGCCGCGCGCTGCGAGATGTTGGCGACGTTGCTCGACAGGTGCGACTGCAGGTTCGACGCGGCGGCGATGACGTCGGCCGGGCCGACCATCCAGCCCACGCGCCAGCCGGTCATGGCGTACGTCTTGGCGACGCCGTTGACGAGGATGCACTGCTCGGCGAGCTCGGGCACGGCCTCGACGATCGACACCGCGCGCACGCCGTCGTAGGTGAGGGCCTGGTAGATCTCGTCGCTGATGACCCAGATGCCGTGCTGCAGGGCCCACTCGCCGATGGCCGTCGTCTGCTCGCGGCTGTACACCGAGCCGGTGGGGTTCGAGGGGCTCACGAAGAGCAGCACCTTGGTGCGCGGCGTGCGCGCGGCCTCGAGTTGCTCGACCGTCACGAGGTAGTTCTGGTCGGCGCCCGCGAAGACCTCGACGGGAACGCCGCCGGCGAGACGCACGACCTCGGGGTAGGTGGTCCAGTACGGCGCGGGCAGCAGCACCTCGTCGCCCTCGTCGACGATCGTCGCGAAGGCCTGGAACACCGCCTGCTTGCCGCCGTTGGTGATGATGACGCGGCTCGCGCTCGTCTCGAGCCCCGAGTCGCGCGCGGTCTTCTCGGCCACGGCCTCGCGCAGCTCGGGCAGGCCGGCGGCGGGCGTGTAGCGGTGGTTCTTCGGGTCGCGCGCGGCGGCGACGGCGGCCTCGACGATGTGGTCGGGGGTGGGAAAGTCGGGCTCGCCAGCCGCGTAGCTGATCACCGGCCGTCCGGCGGCCTTGAGGGCCTTGGCCTTCGCGTCGACCTTGAGGGTGGCGGATTCGCTGATCGCGGCGATACGGCGGGCGATGCGGGAGGAGTCGGCGGTCACGGCCCCGATTCTACGGGGGCGCCGCATCCCTCGCGCCGGATGCTCGTGCCGATCGTCGGCACGGGGCCCGGGTTGGCGCTCCCCGCGTCGTCGCCTACACTGGGTCGAGGTAGTTGATCTCTGCCATGCTTTCGCGTGCCCGAAGATCAGCGATCCACCGCAGAGGGCGGTGGCTCAATTGGTAGAGCAGCGGTCTCCAAAACCGCAGGTTGCAGGTTCGAGTCCTGTCCGCCCTGCAGAGTCGTCGGCCCGGGGGTTCCGCAGGGAGCCCCCGGGAACGGCGATGACATGTGCCTCGCGGCACACCCCACCAGAGTCATGACGACGATGAGTCGTGAGGAGAGCATCACGTGAGCAATGTGATCGATGAGCCCGGCGAGGACATCGTCGCGAACGCGAAGAAGGAGCGCGCCGAGAAGCGTGGTCCGTTCGGGCGCTTCGCGCTGTTCATCCGCCAGGTGCTCAACGAGCTCAGCAAGGTGGTCACCCCCACGCGGCGCGAGCTCATCACCTACACGGTCGTCGTGCTCGTCTTCGTGATCATCATGATGGCGATCGTCTCGGGCCTCGACATCGTGTTCCTGTGGCTCGTGCGCTTCGTCTTCGGCGACGGATCGGCCGCGATCGGCCTGTAGGCCGCCGCTCCGCACCCGATCGCCCGCTGTACAGAGAGAAAGAGAAACCGTGACCGAGAAGCTCCCCAGCGACCTCGACTACTCGACCGCCGCTGAGCAGTCGTCAGAGGAGGACGAGGCGCAAGAGGGCAACACCCTCGCCGCCGACCTGCACTCGGTCGACGCCGTCGAGCACTCGGCGATGCACCTGGTCGACGAGAGCGACGAGCCCGACCTCGACGGTCTGCTCGACGCGCTCGAAGCCGCCGCCGACCCCGAGGCCGACGCGATCGTCGACGACGCCCTCGACATCGACTCGGCCGACGAGGCCGACGCCGCCGCCGAGGCGACGCACGACGAGGCCGACGAGCCCGAGAGCGACGCCGAGCCCGCCGAGGTCGACCCCTACGACGAGTTCAAGCTCGAGCTGCGCATGAAGCCCGGCAAGTGGTACGTCGTGCACTCGTACGCCGGCTTCGAGAAGCGCGTCAAGCAGAACATCGAGAACCGCAAGATCTCGATGAACATGGAGGAGAGCATCTACGAGGTGCAGGTTCCCATGGAGGACGTCGTCGAGATCAAGAACGGCCAGCGCAAGCTCGTGACGCGCGTGCGCATCCCCAGCTACGTGCTCGTGCGCATGGACCTCAACGAAGACAGCTGGTCGGTCGTTCGGCACACGCCGGGCGTCACGGGCTTCGTGGGCAACGCCCACAACCCCACGCCGCTGCGCTTCGACGAGGCGTTCCAGATGCTCAAGTCGACCGTGCAGATCGCCGAGGCCCCGGCCAAGGCGGGCGGCCCCAAGGGCGGCGGGCTCGCGGCACGCGTCATCCCCGCCGAGATCGACTTCGAGGTCGGCGAGACCATCACGATCAAGGAGGGCTCGTTCGCCGGGCTCCCCGGCACGATCAACGAGATCAAGCCCGAGAGCGGCAAGCTCACGGTGCTCGTCTCGCTGTTCGAGCGCGAGACCCCGGTCGAGCTGTCGTTCGACCAAGTCACCAAGCTGTAACCACATAGAACCCGATGAGGCGTAGCCTCATCGGCGCTGGCGTCGCGGAATTGCTGCGCAATTCCCTGAGCTCCAGCGCGACCGCGGCGTGCACAGGGCACGCAGGCGGGAGCGCGGCATCCACCCGGATGCCGCTCGACACGAAGGAAGAGAACATGGCACCGAAGAAGAAGGTCACGGGTCTGATCAAGCTGCAGATCCAGGCCGGCGCCGCCAACCCCGCCCCGCCCATCGGCCCGGCGCTCGGTCAGCACGGCGTCAACATCATGGAGTTCTGCAAGGCGTACAACGCCGCGACCGAGTCGCAGCGCGGCAACGTCATCCCGGTCGAGATCACCGTGTACGAAGACCGTTCGTTCACGTTCATCCTCAAGACCCCGCCGGCCGCCGAGCTCATCAAGAAGGCCGCGGGCGTGCAGAAAGGGTCGTCGACCCCGCACACCGTCAAGGTGGCCAAGCTCACCAAGGAGCAGGTGCGCCAGATCGCCGAGCAGAAGCAGGTCGACCTCAACGCCAACGACATCGAGGCGGCCGAGAAGATCATCGCCGGCACTGCTCGTTCGATGGGCATCACCGTCGAGCAGTAGCTCGACTCGCCACTTTCACAGCAGCAGGACCTTCACCCCAGCGGGAGAGCCAGCCAGGCTCGTCAACCGCGAACTCACCTCTAGGAGACACAACATGGCACAGAAGTCGAAGGCCTACCGGGCCGCGGCCGAGAAGATCGAAGACGGCAAGTTCTACTCGACGGCCGAGGCCGTCGCCGTCGCTCGTCAGACCGGCTCGAAGAACACCAACTCGACCGTCGAGGTCGCGCTCAAGCTCGGCGTCGACCCCCGCAAGGCCGACCAGATGGTGCGCGGCACCGTCAACCTGCCGCACGGCACGGGCAAGACCGCTCGCGTCATCGTGTTCGCGACCGGCCCTGCGGCCGAGGCCGCGATCGCGGCCGGCGCCGACGAGGTCGGCGGCGTCGAGCTCATCGAGAAGGTCGCGGGCGGCTACACCGCTTTCGACTCGGCGGTCTCGACCCCCGAGCTCATGGGCCAGGTCGGTCGTCTCGGCAAGGTGCTCGGCCCCCGCGGCCTCATGCCCAACCCGAAGACCGGCACCGTCACCCCCGATGTGGCCAAGGCCGTCACCGACATCAAGGGCGGCAAGATCGAGTTCCGCGTCGACAAGCACGCGAACGTGCACTTCATCATCGGCAAGACCGCGTTCACCGAAGAGCAGCTGCACGAGAACCTGAAGGCGGCGCTCGACGAGGTCATGCGCCTCAAGCCGTCGAGCTCGAAGGGGCGCTACCTGCAGAAGGGCTCGCTCTCGACGACCTTCGGCCCGGGCATCCCGCTCGACGTCAACGCCGTTTAGCGTTTTCTGTCGCGCCGCCGCCGCTGCTGCGGCGCGACGCACGAATGGCCCCGCTTCGGCGGGGCCGTTCGTGTTTTCGCCGCGCGCTGAACCGCGTCTCGCCGCGGGCGTGTTCGCAACTCAGGCTGAGCAGGCAAACGTGCGCGGTTCGTGCGGCACATCTGGCGGTACAGCCTGAGTTGCGAACACCGGCGGGCAGAATGGGGGGATGGTCGAGAGCGGTGTGCACGTGCGCGAGGCCCGACGCGACGAGGCCGAGGCGCTGCACCTGCTCGCGGCGCTCACCTTCCCGCTCGCGTGCCCGCCGTCGACGACCGAGGCGGCGAAGGCCGCGTTCATCGAGCAGCGCCTGAGCCGCTCCGCGTTCGAGCGGTACCTCGCCGACGCGCAGCGCCTCGTGATGGTGGCCGAGCAGAGCGGCGAGCTCGCGGGCTACGCGATGCTCGTGCACGGTGAGCCGAGCGACCCCGACGTCGCGGCCGCGGTGCGGCATCGCCCCACGGCCGAGCTGAGCAAGCTGTACGTGCATCCCGACCAGCACGGCGGCGGGGTGGCGTCGGCGCTCGTCGAACACGCGCTTCACGCGGCGGTCGATGAGGGTGCGGTGAGCGTGTGGCTCGGGGTGAACATCCACAATGCCCGAGCGAACCGGTTCTACGAGAAGTCGGGGTTCGCAATCGTGGGCACGAAGGGCTTTCTCGTCGGCGAGACGATCGAAGACGACTACGTGCGCGAGCGCCAGCTGGTCTGGACGGGCGTCACGGTCGGGATACCTCGATAGCGATCTTGCCTCGCGTGCGGCCCGACTCGACGAGCCGGTGCGCCTCGGCGAGCTCATCGAGCGGCAGCACGCGGTCGACGTGCACGCGCAGGTCGCCGGCTTCGATCATGCGGGTGATGACGGCGAGGGTCGCTCCGTTCGGCGAGACCTTGTAGTCGGTCGCCCGCACGCCCGCGGCGGCGGCGTCGGCGAGCATGCCCGGCCAGCTGCCGCTCGGTGCGTTGACGAGCAGCCCGCCGGGCCGCAGGGTCGCGAGCGACCGCGTACCGGTGTCGTCGTGCACATTGCCGATGAGGTCGATGACGACGTCGTGGTCGTGCACCTCGTGCTCGAAGCGCGCGCTCGTGTAGTCGACGACGCGCGCGGCCCCGAGCTCGCGCACGAACGACACGTTGGCCGTCGAGCACGTGGCCGTGACGCTCGCGCCGAAGTAGGCCGCCAACTGCACGGCGAAGTGCCCCACACCGCCGGCGCCGGCGTGGATGAGCATGCGCTGCCCCTCGTGGGCGCGCGCCACGTCGACGACCATGCCCCACGCGGTGAGCGCCGCGAGCGGAACGGCCGCCGCCTCGGTCATCGAGAGCGTCGTGGGCTTGGGGGTCAGAAAGAGTTCGGGCACCGCCGCGAACTCGGCGTTGCCGCCCCCGAGACGCGGCACCATCGTCATGCCGTAGACCTCGCGACCGGGTGCGAGCGCATGCGACTGGTACGCCGATTCGACGACCGTGCCGGCGATGTCGTAGCCGAGCACGGCGGGAAACCGGTCGATGGCCGAGGCCGCGCCGCGCCCTGCGCGCGTCTTCACATCGATCGGATTCACGCTCGTCGCGTGCACCCGCACGAGCACCTCGGCGCCGGCCCGAACGGGCACGGGCAGCTCGGCCGGCACGAGCACCTCGGCACCGCCGACCCCGGTCATGACCATCGCGCGCATCATCGTCATCGCTTCTCGCCCTCCCCCTGCTGTGCCCAGTGAACACGATGTGCGTCTCGGGCGTGTTAACTGCCGGTCACAACCCGGAGAAGACGCATGCTCGGTTTGGGCTTGCCGCGACATAGCATGAGCGAAGCCCCGCCGCCCGATGTCGAAAGGCCCTTGCGCGTGACCCGACTCTTCTTCGTGCTGCGCATCGTCGCGGCGCTCGCGATCGGCGCCGCCGTCGTGGGCCAGATCATCACCTCGCTGCGGTACTGGCAGCTGCAGGGCCTCACCGACATCCCGTTCCGGCTCACCAATTTCTTCAGCTTCTTCACGATCGAATCGAACATCCTCGCCACGGTCGTGCTCGTCATGGCCATCGGCCTGACGCTGCTGAAGAAGAGCCCTCGGTGGTTCAGCGTGCTGCGCGCCGTCGCGACGACCTTCATGGTGACGACAGGCATCGTCTACAACCTGCTGCTGCGCGGCATCGAGCTCGAGCAGGGGTCGACGCTCGGCTGGTCGAACGAGATCCTGCACCTGTGGGGCCCCCTCTACCTGCTCGTCGATTGGCTGTTCGCCCCCGGGCGGCACCGACTCGACTGGAAGCACATCGGCACGATCGTGGCCTTCCCGATCGTGTGGGCCGTCTACACGCTCGTGCGGGGCGCTGTCACGTACGACCCCGTGCTCGACGGCGGCTGGTACCCCTACCCCTTCCTCAACCCCGAGACCTCGGCCAACGGCTACCTGTCGGTGGCGTTCTACGTCATCCTCATCGCCGCCGTGATCGGCCTCGTGGGCGCGGGCGTCATCCGCATCTCGCGGCTGCGCCGCGGCCCGGGCGCCGCGCACGCGATCGACGACGAGCCCGACTCCGGCGACCGCACCGCCGCGGCCGCCTGACGCGCCCACCATGGTCGACAGCCCCCATCGGCTTCGGGATGCTGCGCTCGCGATCGTCGGCGCCCTGCTCGTCGCCGCCGCCCTCGTGCTCATCTGGCTCGCCCGCGTCTCGGTGCCGCGCGAGCTCTACGTGAGCGAGCTCGGAGCCCTCGGCGAGCCGACGGCCGAGCAGTTTCAGCTCGCTCTGCTGCTGCTCGTGGCGGGCGGCATGCTCGTGGCATGGTCGATGCGCGAGCTGCGCAGCCGCCCGCCACTGCTGCGACGCGGCACCCCTGCTCTCACGCTCGCCCTGGCCTGCTCGGCGTTTCTCATCGCCGCCCAGGTGCCGTGCGCGCAGGCCTGCCCGCTGCCGGTCGGCGACACCTTCACCGTGCAGGACTTCGTGCACACGCTCGCGGCCGTCGTGGCCTTCGGGGCGGCGTGCTGGGCCATGCTGCAGGTCGCGTTCGCGCCCGGCCACCGGGCGCTGAGCGGGCTGACCCTGCTCATGGCGGTCGCGGTCGGCGTGGTCGCGGCGACGGGGGGACTGCTCTCGCTCGCGCGCTGGAACGCCGTCTTCGGCAGCCGGCTCGAGCTCGTCGCCACCACGATCGGCATCGGCTGGCTCGTGGTCTTCGGCATCGTGCGGGCGGCCCGGCTCGTGACGCGACCCTCGCTCGTGCGCATCGCGGGCCCGGACACCGCTTAGGTCATACCTTTGTTGTCGGTTGTGCCCGCGCGACCGTAGAGTGGAGCACGGCCGCGCCCGGCCCGCCACCATCGTCGAGGAGTTCTGCCGTGCCCCGTCCCCCCGTCTCTGTGCAGCTCTACACGGTGCGCGACGCGCTCGCCGCCGACGCGGGAGGCACCCTGCAGCGCCTTGCCGAGCTCGGATTCCACTGCGTCGAGCCCTTCGGCCTCACCGAGGCGGCCGACACCCTGCAGCCCGCCCTCGCCGCGGCCGGGCTCACGGCCCCCACCTCGCACGCGACCCTGCTCGGCGGGGCGCACGCCGCGGCCTTCGCCGCCGCCGCCCGGGTGGGCGTCGCGACGGTCATCGACCCCTATGTGCCCGACGAGCGCTGGACGTCGCGCGACGACGTCACCGCCCTCGCCGCCGAGCTGACCGAGGTGGCCCGCGCGGCCGCCGATCACGGTCTGCAGGTGGGGTACCACAACCACTGGTGGGAGCTCGAGAGCCGCATCGACGGCAGCCCCGCCCTCGAGGTCTTCGCCGACGCGCTCGGCGACGGCGTTGTGCTCGAGCTCGACACCTACTGGAGCGCCGTCGGCGGCGTCGACCCCGTCGCGCTGCTCGGCCGCCTCGGCGAGCGCGTCGTCGCGCTGCACATCAAAGACGGACCCGTGAACCGCGAGATCGATCAGCAGCTGCCGGCCGGCAGCGGGGCGATGCCGATCGCCGAGATCCTCGCGGCGGCACCTCACGCCCGCCCCGTCATCGAGTTCGACGCCTACGGCGCCGACCTGTTCGACGGCATCGCCGAGAGCCTCGCCTTCGTGCGCACGCTCGGGGTCGAGGCGTGAGCGGCCCCGTCGGCGTCGGCGTCATCGGCGCGGGCGTCATCAGCCAGCAGTACCTCGAGAACCTCACGCGCGCCGCCGACGTGCGCGTCGTCATGGTCGCCGACCTCGACACCGATCGCGCCGCGGCCCGCGCCGCCGAGTACGGCATCGCCGCGAGCGGAACGGTCGCCGAGCTGCTCGCGCGCGACGACATCGAGATCGTCGTCAACCTCACCATCCCCGCCGCGCACGTGCCCGTCGCCCTCGACGCGCTCGCTACGGGCAAGCACGTCTGGAGCGAGAAGCCCTTCGCCCTCGACCTCGAGAGCGGCCAGGCGCTGCTCGACGAGGCCCACCGCGCGGGCCTGCGCGTCGCGTGCGCGCCCGACACCGTGCTCGGAGCGGGCATTCAGACCGGTCGCCGACTCATCGAGTCGGGCGTCATCGGAACGCCGCTCACGGCGCTGACCCTCTTCCAGGTCTCCGGACCGGAGGCCTGGCACCCCAGCCCCGACTTCTTGTACGCGCGCGGGGGCGGGCCGCTCTTCGACATGGGCCCGTACTACCTCTCGACGCTCGTGCAGCTCATGGGCCCGGCGGCGCGGGTCGTCGCGCGCGGCTCGCAAGCGCGCGCATCCCGCATCATCGCGTCGGGTCCACGCGCGGGCGAGTCGTTCCCCGTCGAGGTGCCGACGCACGTGGCCGCCCTCATCGACTTCGAGAACGGCACGAGCGCGCAGAGCACCTTCTCGTTCCAGTCGAGCCGCCCGCGCGTCGGCGTGGTCGAGATCTCGGGCACCGAGGGCACGCTCACGCTGCCCGACCCCAACATGTTCGAGGGCGAGCTGCGCATCTGGCGCGACGGCATGTTCGACGAGTCAGAGGCCGAGGTCGTGCCCGCCTCGGGCTCGACTTTCTCGCGCGGTGCGGGTGTCGTCGAGCTCGCGCGCGCGATCCGCGCGGGCCGACCCGAGCGCGCCTCGGGCGAGTTCGCCTTCCACGTTCTCGACCTCATGGTGTCGATACAGCGGTCGGCCGAGACCGACGGGGCCGCGGTCGACATCGCGAGCACCGTGGCGATCCCGCCGGCCCTGCCCGAGGATTGGGACCCGACCGCGTCGACCCTCTAGGAGCCACGCATGACCACCGCACCCCTCGGCGTCGCCCTCATCGGCGGCGGCTTCATGGCCGACGTGCACAGCCGGGCCGCACGCGCGGCGGGCGCCGGCATCATCGGCGTGACGAGCTCGAGCCCCGAGCGATCGCGCGCGGCCGCCGAGCGCATCGGCGCCGAGACCGCGTTCGATGACGTGGATGCCCTGCTCGCCGACGACCGCGTCGACGTGGTGCACGTGGTCACCCCCAACGCCACGCACCACGAGCTCACCGTGCGGGTTCTCGATGCCGGAACGCACGTCGTGACCGAGAAGCCGCTCGCGATCACGGTCGCCGACGCTCTCGACCTCGAGGTGCGTGCCGCGCGGGCGGGAGTCGTCGCGACCGTGCCGTTCGTCTACCGCTTTCACCCCATGGTGCGCGAGGCGAGGGCCCGCGTCACCGCCGGCCAGGTCGGCCGCCTCTTCAGCGTGCAGGGCGCCTACCTGCAGGACTGGCTGCTCGCGGCGGCCGACGACAACTGGCGTGTGTCGACCGACGCCGGGGGAGCCTCGCGGGCCTTCGCCGACATCGGCTCGCACCTGTGCGATCTGCTCGAGTTCGTGACGGGCGACCGCCTGGTGCGGTTGCAGGCGCTCACGAGCACGGTGTACCCCGAGCGCGCATCCACGGGCCCCGTCGCGACCGAGGACCTCGCGGGCGTGCTCGCGCAGACCGCCGCCGGCGCCGTAGTGAGCCTTCTCGTGTCGCAGGTCGCGCCCGGCCGCAAGAACGGGCTCGTGCTCGAGGTGCACGGTGCGAGCGAGTCGCTGCGGTTCGAGCAGGAGCGCCCGGAGGAGCTCTGGATCGGCCGCCGCACCGCGAGCGAGCGGCACCTGCGCAACACCGACGAGCTGCACCCCGAGGCCGCGCGGCTCTCGGTGCTGCCGCCCGGGCACCCGCTCGGCTATCAGGACGCCTTCACGGCCTTCGCCGCGGACACCTACGCCGCCGTGCGTGGCACCGCCCCCGAGGGCCTCCCCGTCTTCGCCGACGGCGTGCGCGCCGCCCGCATCACGGATGCGGTGCTCACCTCGGCCCGCACCGGCGACTGGATCGATCTCTAGCCCCGCGCCACCACCACGAAGGAGTCACTTGTGTCCACGCATCCCGTCACCCTGTTCACCGGTCAGTGGGCCGACCTGACGCTCGAGGAGGTCGCGACGCTCGCCGAGCAGTGGGGCTACGACGGCCTCGAGATCGCGGCCTCGGGTGAGCACCTCGACGTGCAGCGCGCGGTGGAGGACGACGCCTACCTGCAGGGCCGCCTCGACATTCTGAAGCGCCACAACCTGCAGGTCTACGCGATCTCGCACCACCTCGCCGGGCAGGCCGTGTGCGACGACCCCATCGACTTTCGCCACCAGGCGATCCTGTCGAGCCGGGTCTGGGGCGACGGCGAGCCCGAGGGCGTGCGGCAGCGCGCGGCCACCGAGCTGCAGTACGCGGCCCGGGCGGCGCGCCGGCTCGGCGTCGACACCGTCGTGGGCTTCACGGGCTCGAGCATCTGGCCGTACGTCGCGATGTTCCCGCCCGTGCCGGCGAGCGTCATCGACGGCGGGTACGACGACTTCGCCCGTCGCTGGAACCCGATCCTCGACGTCTTCGACAGCGAGGGGGTGCGGTTCGCCCACGAGGTGCACCCCGGCGAGATCGCCTACGACTACTGGACGAGCGTGCGGTCGCTCGAGGCCATCGACCACCGCGAGGCCTTCGGCTTCAACTGGGACCCGAGCCACATGATGTGGCAGAACATCGACCCGGTCGGGTTCATCGTCGACTTCGCCGACCGCATCTACCACGTCGACTGCAAAGACACGCGGCTGCGGCCCCAGAACGGTCGCGCGGGGGTCATGGGCTCGCACCTCGCGTGGGGCGACCCGAAGCGCGGCTGGGACTTCGTGTCGACCGGGCACGGCGATGTGCCGTGGGAGGACGCGTTCCGGGCGCTCAAGGCGATCGGTTACACCGGGCCGATCTCGATCGAGTGGGAGGACGCGGGCATGAGCCGGCTGCACGGCGCGGCCGAGGCCGTGGGCTTCGTGCGATCGCTGCTGTGGGACCTGCCCGAGCAGTCGTTCGACGCGGCGTTCTCGAACCAGGACTAGGCCCGCCGGGGGACAAAAGTGAACGACGCGGTCCCCCCTTCTGGGGACCGCGGTGCCCCCCAACGGGGGACTGTGAACAGTGTTCGTTAAGCGCACACTGGGATGCGGGGGACGACCTGAGTCCCCCACAGGGAGGACTCGCCGCACCCGAGGCGGTGAGACCCCCTGGATTCCCGAAACCGTTCGCGAGGCACCCGATGATCACGCTCCCCCTCATCATGATCGCGTCGCTCGTGGGCTTCTTCGGCCTCATCGTCGGTATCGCCGGCGCCGGCCGTCGCAGCCGCGGCGCGCACCGCGCCTGACGCGCAGAGCCTGAGCGCACCGCGCTCATCGACGAGAGCCCCGGCCCGCATCCCCTCGCCGCCGGGGCTCTCGTGCGCCCGGCGCCCCGCCGATCGCCCCCGCCATCGGCCCTAGGATGCTCCAAGCAGGCTCATAGACTTCTACGTCTTACTGGAGCCATGGCTGATGACGAGCTCCCCGAGTCCCCCCGCCTCACGCGCCCCGACGGCTCGCCCGTGCGGGCTCTCGTGGTCGACGACGAGCCATCGCTCGCCGACCTCGTGTCGATGGCCCTGAAGTACGAGGGGTGGGATGTTCGCACCGCGCTCACCGGGCAGCAGGCACTGCAGCACGGCCGCGAGTTCAAGCCCGACATCGTCGTGCTCGACATCATGCTGCCCGACCTCGACGGCCTCGAGGTGCTGCGCCGCCTGCGTGCCGACGGCACCGATGTACCCGTGCTGTTCCTCACCGCGAAAGACTCGGTCGACGACCGCGTCGTCGGGCTCACGGCGGGCGGCGACGACTACGTCACGAAGCCCTTCAGCCTCGAAGAGCTCGTCGCTCGCCTGCGCGGCCTGATCCGCCGCAGCGCGCTCGTCGTGAGCGAGCGGGCCGACCCCGAGATCCGCGTGGGCGACCTCGTGCTCAACGAAGAGAGCTACGAGGTGCGCCGCGGCGAGACCGAGATCGAGCTCACGGCGACCGAGTTCGAGCTGCTGCGCTACCTCATGCGCAACCCCAAGCGCGTGCTGAGCAAGGCGCAGATTCTCGACCGTGTGTGGAGCTACGACTTCGGCGGGCGCTCGAGCATCGTCGAGATCTACATCTCGTACCTGCGCAAGAAGATCGACACGCTCGGCCCCGCCATGATCCACACCGTTCGGGGCGTCGGCTACATGATCAAGCCGGTCACGTGATGCACGGAGGGTGGTCGCTGCGCAAGCGGCTCGTGGCGGGCATCCTCGTGCTGCTCATGATGGCGACGCTCGCGATCGGCGTGCTGAGCGTGTACTTCGTGCGCGCCAACATCGTCGCCCAGCTCGACGACGAGCTGCGCATCATCGCCCAGCGCATCGAGAACGTCGCGGCCCCCGGTCGCGGCCCCGCGCAGAGCTTCGAGGGCCCCGGCCTGCCGACGGGCTCGCTCATCGGCGTCATCCAGTCCGACGGGTCGACGGTCGCCGCGTACCTCGACGACAACGCCACGGTGCGCGAGCTCAGCAGCGTGCAGCTGCGCGTGCTCGCCATCCGCGCGCTCGGCGAGCCCGTTACCCTGCGCCTGCCGGGCGGGCTCGGCGAGTTCCGGGTGCTCGCGACGAGCGCCGACCGCGACACCGTGCTCATCGTCGGCCTCTCGACGCGCGAGGTCACGACCACGGTCGCCCGCCTCGCCGCGGTCATCGCGGCCGTGCTCGCCGGCATCCTGATCGTCGCCGCCGTGCTCGGGCGCGAGGTCGTGCGCCTCGGTCTGCGCCCGCTCACGCGCGTGCGCGAGGCGGCCACGGCCGTCACGACCCTGCCGCTCGACCGCGGCACGGTGGCCCTCGCCGACCGGCTGCCCGCGCTCGACACCGATCCGAGCACCGAGGTCGGCCAGCTCGGCGCCGCCTTCACGCGCATGCTCGAGCACGTGCAGAACGCTTTCGACGCGCGGCAGGCGAGCGAGCAGAAGGTGCGGCAGTTCGTCGCCGACGCCAGCCACGAGCTGCGCACGCCGCTCGCCGCCATCCGCGGCTATAGCGAGCTGACCCGCCGCAGCGGGCACGAGCTTCCCGACGACATCCGCCACGCGCTCTCGCGCATCGAGTCGGAGTCGGTGCGCATGTCGGCGCTCGTCGACGACCTGCTGCTGCTCGCCCGGCTCGACGAGGGGCGCGAGCTGCGGCGCGACCCCGTCGACCTCTCGGCGATCATGACCGACGCCGTCGCCGATGCTCAAGCCACCTCGCCAGCGCACGACTGGGTCGTGCGGGTTCCCCGCGCCCCCGTCATCGTCGAGGGCGACCAGCACCGGCTGCACCAGGTCGTCGCCAACCTGCTCGCCAACGCCCGCGTGCACACCCCCGAAGGCACGCGCGTGACCGCGGCGCTCGGCACGCTCGAGGGCCGCGCGATCGTGACCATCACCGACACGGGCCCCGGAATCCCCGCCGAGGTGCAGCCCGTGCTCTTCGAGCGCTTCGCGCGCGCCGACACCTCGCGCTCGCGCGCCACGGGCTCGACGGGCCTGGGCCTCTCGATCGTCGCGGCGGTCGTGCAGGCGCACGGCGGCGAGGTCGCGGCCTCGTCACGCCCGGGCGAGACGGTGTTCCGGGTGAGCCTGCCGCTCGTGCGCACCCCGGCGACGACGAGCGCTTAGGCTCGCACCATGCGCATCGCCGTGAGTGGTTCGACCGGCAAGCTCGGGCAGGCCGTCGTCTCGCACCTGGTCGAGACCGGGCACTCCGTGACCGGGCTCGACGCCGTCGGCGCCCCCGGCGAGGGCTTCGTTCGGGTCGATCTCACCGACACCGGGCAGGTGCTGGATGCCCTCGCCGGGGTCGAAGAGCGCTACGACGGTCTCGACGCCGTCGTGCACCTGGCGGCGAGCCCGGCCCCGGGCATCCGGCCCGATACGGTGCTGCTGCAGGACAACCTCGCGATGACGATCGCCGTGTTCCAGGCGGCGCGTCGCGCGGGCATCCGGCGCATCGTGCACGCCTCGAGCGAGACCCTGCTCGGCCTGCCGCTCACCGAGGCGCCGCCCGCCGCGCCGATCGACGAGACGCAGCCCACGCGCCCCAACTTCATGTACGCGGTCGGCAAGCACCTCGAAGAAGAGCTCGGCCGCAAGATCTGCCGCCTCGACGCCGACCTCTCGATCACCGGGCTGCGCTTCAGCAACGTCATGGCCCCCGACGACTACGCCGAGTTCGACAGCTGGCAAGACGACCCCGCGGTGCGCCGCTGGAACCTCTGGGGCTACATCGACCGGCGCGACGGCGCGCACGCGGTCGAGCGGGCCCTCGCCGTGCGCGGGCCCGGCTACGCGACCTACATCATCGCCGCGGCCGACACGGTCATGCGGCGCGACTCGGCCGAGCTCATGGCCGCCGAGTTCGCCGAGGTGCCGCTCACGCGACCGCTCTCGGGGCGCGAGACCCTGCTCTCGATTGACACCGCTCGGCGCGATCTCGGGTACGCACCGCGGCACTCCTGGCTCGACGGTCGGTAGCGCCCGACCGCGGTTTTGCAGCGGGCCGCCCACGTGACGTATGCTGGCCTCTTGCCATAGACCGCCGGTTGTCGCCGTGCTCGCTCGCAGACCCTGTCTGCTCGTGGTCACGACGACCGAAGGCTCGCACGCTCCTCACCGAGCGGACGACGGCCCGCGCAGGTGTACCGAACTGAGATCGCGCTTCCTCTCTGATGAGGATGCGTGCCGAGGCTCGTGCGCATGCGCACGGGCCTTTCGTCATGTGTGCCGGGGTTGCCCCCTCCCGGAGGTCGTGGTGAGACCAACGACAATCAATTGAGGAGCACCATGGCGAACAAGGAAGCAACGGTCGCCGAGCTGAAGGAACTGTTCTCCAGCTCGACCGCCGTACTGCTCACCGAGTACCGCGGCCTCACGGTGGCGCAGCTGAAGACGCTGCGCGGCAACATCCGTGCTGACGCGTCGTACGCCGTGGTGAAGAACACGCTGACCAAGATCGCGGCCAACGAGGCAGGCATCGACTCGCTCGATGACATGCTCGCCGGCCCGTCTGCCCTCGCCTTCGTGCACGGTGACCCCGTGACCGTGGCGAAGGCGCTGCGTGACTTCGCCAAGGCGAACCCCAACCTCGTGGTGAAGGGCGGCTACTTCGACGGTCGCCCGCTCGACGCCTCCGAGGTCATGAAGCTCGCCGAGCTCGAGAGCCGTGAGGTGGTGCTGGCCAAGCTGGCCGGTGCCGTCAAGGCCTCGCTCTTCGGTGCCGCATACATGTTCAACGCGCCGCTGGCGCAGGCCGCTCGCGCCGTTGACGCGCTGCGGCAGAAGCAGGAGTCCGGCAGCTGATTCTCAGCCGACCGGTTCACGACACGACACAACCCAGAAGGAGAAATCATGGCCAAGCTCACGACTGACCAGCTCATCGAGGCGTTCAAGGAGCTCTCGCTCATCGAGCTCAGCGAGTTCGTCAAGAAGTTCGAAGAGGTCTTCGAGGTCACCGCCGCCGCGCCCGTCGCGGTCGCCGCTGCCCCCGCCGCCGGTGGCGCCGCTGCCGAAGAGGTCGAGGAGAAGTCGTCGTTCGACGTCGTTCTCGAGGCCGCTGGCGACAAGAAGATCCAGGTCATCAAGGAGGTCCGCGCGCTCACGAGCCTCGGCCTCGGCGAGGCGAAGGCCGTCGTCGACGGCGCCCCCGGCGTCGTTCTCGAGGGTGTCAACAAGGAGACGGCCGACAAGGCCAAGGCCCAGCTCGAAGAGGCCGGCGCCACCGTCACCCTCAAGTAGTCACCCGCTTCACCCCGAGAGCCCCGCCCGACGCGAGTCGGTGCGGGGCTCTCGTGCGTGCGGGGCGCTCGCGCTGATCGGGCGGACGCCGCGGTCAGGAGGCGGGAACGCGCTGCGCGGCGGTGCTCGTGCGCACGGTGAGCGCCGTCGGCAGCAGCAGGTGCTCGTCGGGCGGCGCGGCCTCGGCGTGCTCGAGCTGGCTCAGCAGCAGCTCGACCGCGCGCGCGCCCTGGGCGCCGGGCTGCTGCGCGAGCGTCGTGAGGCCGAACATCTCGGCGAGCGGGTGGCCGTCGACGCCGATGATCGAGAGCTCGCCGGGGATGCTGATGCCCAGTTGGCGCGCCGCGACCGTGATGCCGATCGCGATCTCGTCGCATCCCGCGAAGATCGCCGTCGGTCGCGTGCGCGGGTCTCCGAGCACCGCGAGCCCGACCGCGTAGCCGCCCTCGATCGAGAAGTCGGCGTCGCGAAAGTCGTCGTCGACCGCGATGCCCGCATCCCGCAACGCCTGCGCGAAGCCCGTGTAGCGCTGGGAGTGCACGCGAAAGTCCATCTGCTCGTTCTGGTCGCCGCCGACGTGCATGATGCGACGGTGCCCCAGGCTGATGAGGTGCTCAGTCGCGAGCCGCGCCGTCTCGACGTCGTCGATCGAGAGCGAAGGGATGCCGTCGATGCGGCCGCCGATGCCGACGAGCGGCTTGCCGAGCGCCTGCAGCATCTGCACCTCGTGCGGGCTCAGGTCGATCGCCACCGAGATGACGGCGTCGACGCGCTTGCGCACGAGAAAGTAGTCGAAGACGCGGCGGCGCAGGTCGCGGTCGGTGCTGAGCCGGTACAGCGTGAGGTCGTAGCCGGCACGGATGAGCGACGACTCGATGCCCTCGAGCACCTCGGCGAAGTACCAGCGGTTGATGTAGGGGATCACGACGCCGACGTTGCGCGTGCGCCCCGTCACGAGGCTCGCGGCAGTCGACGACACGACGTAGCCGAGCTCGGCAGCCGCATCCTCGACCCGTCGCCGCGTGTCGTCCGAGACGTAGCCGCGCCCGCTCAGGGCGCGCGAGGCCGTCGACTTCGAGACGCCGGCAATGCGGGCGACATCGGCGAGGATGCTCATGGCCTCGTGCCCTCCATTGGACGGTGGCGGTGGATGCGGAGCGCGGGCCGCGCTGCCTGCAGCGGTCGACCGGGGGCGCCGTGGCGTCAGTGTAGCCCGAATCGCACGAGTGTGGAACCGATGCCACGTGGGAGCGGTCTCACGGCGCGTCGTGCTCGAGCCCGCACCTGGGCGGCGCCGGGGAGTTCGGCAACGGATCGATAACGGCTCTGGGATTGCGGGTTGCGGCGCGCGCACGCGTGACGTACGGTGACACCTGGAACCGGTTCCCGACGACGTGTCCCAGGGCCCGTCTGACGCCGAATTCCACCTCTTGCACCACCACAACCACGCGCGTCGAACGGCGCGCTGACCGACCTCAATGAGGAGGAAACACATGAGTTCCACTCTCCGACGCAGGCTCATTGCGCCTGCTGCGGCCATCGGAGCCCTGAGCCTCGTGCTCGCCGGCTGCGCTGCCGAGACCGATCCCGGCGCCGGCGGCGACGCGGACTGCGCCGCCTACGAGCAGTACGGCACCTTCGAGGGCGAGTCCGTCGAGCTGTACGCGACCATCATCGACACCGAGGCCGACGCCCTGGTCGAGAGCATGGCCGACTTCGAGGCCTGCACGGGCATCACCGTCGAGTACAACGGCACGCAGGAGGCGGAGACGCAGATCAACGTGCGTGCCGCTGCCGGTGACGCCCCCGACCTGATGATCATCCCGCAGCCCGGTCTGCTGCAGCGTCTCATCGCCGACGGCTACGTCGTGGCGGCCCCCGAGGCCGTCGAGGCCAACGTCGACGAGTTCTGGAGCGAGTCGTGGAAGGGCTACGGCACCGTCGACGGCGAGTTCTACGCCGCGCCGCTGCTCGCGAGCGTCAAGGGCTACGTCTGGTACTCGCCGGCCGACTTCGAGGAGAACGGCTACGAGATCCCGACGACCTACCAGGGCCTGCTCGACCTCTCGGAGCAGATGACCGAGCGCAACGACGGACCGTACCGTCCGTGGTGCGTCGGCTTCGGCTCGGGCGACGCGACCGGCTGGGTCGGCACCGACTGGGTCGAAGACCTGGTGCTGCGCACGGCTGGCCCCGAGGCCTACGACCAGTGGGTCGCCGGTGAGCTGAAGTTCGACTCGCCCGAGATCACCGAGGCGTTCGACCTCGTCGGCGAGGTGCTGCTGAACGACCAGTTCGTCAACGGCGGCTTCGGCGGCGTGCAGTCGATCGTGACGACCACCTTCCAGGATGGCGGCCTTTCGATCCTCGACGGCACCTGCTCGCTGCACCACCAGGCGTCGTTCTACGAGGCGCAGTGGGGCGAGGGCGTGACGGTTGCTCCTGACGGCGACGTCTGGGCCTTCATCACCCCGCCGATCGCCGAGGGCGACCCCAACGCCGTCACCGGTGGTGGCGAGTTCGTGGCCGCGTTCAACGACAACGAGGCGACCGGCGCTCTTCAGGCCTACCTCTCGAGCGACACCTTCGCCAACGAGCGCGTCTCGCGCGGCGGTGTCATCTCGGCGAACAAGGGTCTCGACCCGTCGCTCGCCGGTTCTGACCTCGCCCGCCAGTCGGTCGAGATCCTGCAGGGCGACGACACGATCTTCCGTTTCGACGCCTCTGACCTGATGCCCGCCGCCGTCGGAACCAGCTCGTTCTGGACCGGCATGGTCGACTGGGTCAACGGCACGCCGACGCCGGAGGTCCTCCGGGCCATCGACGCCACGTTCCCGCAGTAACCAGCATCAGCTGACCGCATGACAGACCGGCCCATCGGACTCTCGCAGTCCGGTGGGCCGGTCTGTCGGGTAACGTGGCCCACATCCACGCCAAACCAATGGAGGTTTGATAGGGCATGAGTGAATTCTGGTCTGATCTCATCGCGAAGTTCGGGATCATGGTCGTGGGCCTGGCGGTCTTCGCCGCGGTCGTGGGCCTCATCCTGTTCCTCGCCGATCGAGCCCCCAAGCGGGGCCGCGACTACTGGCAGCTCGCCGCGTTCGTCGGCCCGTCGATCGTGCTGCTCGCGGTCGGTCTCGTCTACCCGGCGATCCGCACCACGGTGCTCGCCTTCTTCAGCCGGCAGACGGCCAACGGCTCCGACTTCGTCGGCTTCGACAACTTCGTGTGGATGGTGACGCAGCCCGAGATCGTCGTCGTGCTCGTCAACACCCTCATCTGGGTCGCGCTCGTGCCGACCCTCTCGACGATCTTCGGCCTCGCCTACGCGGTCTTCATCGACAAGTCGCACGGCGAAAAGGTTCTCAAGTCGCTCGTCTTCATGCCCATGGCCATCTCGTTCGTCGGCGCCGGCATCATCTGGCGCTTCATGTACGAGTACCGCGAGGTGGGCTTCAGCGAGCAGATCGGTCTGCTCAACCAGATCCTCGTGTGGCTCGGGCAAGACCCGCAGCCCTTCCTCGTCAACTCCCCGTGGAACACCTTCTTCCTCATCGTGGTGATGGTCTGGATCCAGACCGGTTTCGCCATGGTGCTGCTCTCGGCGGCCATCAAGGGCGTGCCCGTCGAGATCATCGAAGCCGCGCGGCTCGACGGGGCGAACGCCTGGCAGTCGTTCTGGAACGTCACGGTGCCGGGAATCCGCGGCACGCTCGTGGTGGTCATCACGACCATCTCGATCGCGACCCTCAAGGTCTTCGACATCGTGCGCGCCATGACCGGCGGCAACTTCGACACCTCGGTCGTCGCCAACGAGATGTACACGCAGGCCTTCAACCGCGGTGAGACCGGATACGGCTCGGCGCTCGCCGTCGTGCTGTTCTTCATGGTCTTGCCGATCGTCGTCTACAACGTGCGCGTCATGCGCAAGCAGAAGGAGATCCGATGAGCACCGACGTCACCGCCGCTGCCGACGCTCCCGAGCAGCCGACGACCCGCGCCATCGCCACGGCCGCGGGCGGCGGCAAGGCCCGCCGGGTCAAAGAGCGCCTGACCTCGCCTTGGGCGACCTTCGCCGCCATCGTCATCGCCACCGTCTGGACGATCCCGACGTTCGGCCTGCTCGTGTCGTCGTTCCGCACGCCGGAGGAGATCCGCTCGAACGGCTGGTGGAACATCTTCGTCAGCCCGAGCTTCACGCTCGAGAACTACGCTGACGTGCTCACCGTGCAGGGGGCGTCGTCGGCGAACCTGGGCTCGTACTTCGTGAACTCGCTCGTCATCGCGATCCCCTCGGCGCTGTTCCCGATCATCATCGCGACGATGGCCGCCTACGCCTTCGCGTGGATCAAGTTCCGCGGCTCGGGTGCGATCTTCGTGCTCATCTTCGCGCTGCAGATCGTTCCCCTGCAGATGGCGCTCATCCCGCTGCTGCAGATCTTCAGCGAGGTGCTCGGCATCAGCGGCACCTTCCCGGCCGTGTGGATCGCGCACACGATCTTCGGCCTGCCGCTGTGCATCTTCTTGCTGCACAACTTCATCAGCGAGATCCCGGGCGAGGTCATCGAGGCCGCGCGCGTCGACGGGGCGAACCACACGCAGATCTTCTTCCGCATCGTGATCCCGCTCTCGCTGCCCGCTCTCGCCTCGATCGGCATCTTCCAGTTCCTCTGGGTCTGGAACGACCTGCTCGTCGCGCTCGTCTTCTCGGGCGGAACGGCCGACGTCGCGCCGCTCACGCAGCGCCTCGCCGAGCTCGTGGGCAACTTCGGGCGCAATCAAGAGCGACTGCCGGCCGCGGCCTTCATCTCGCTCGTCGTTCCGCTCATCGTGTTCTTCAGCCTGCAGCGCTACTTCGTGCGCGGCCTGCTGGCGGGCTCGACGAAGGGCTGATCCGACTCACACCGAGAACCCCGGTGGTCGCGCCTAGGCTCGCAGCATGAGCATGGGTGGCGGTCGCCGGGGTTCTCGCGTGTCGAGCGGCGATGTCGACGCGCAGCGGGCGGCCAACGCCGAGGCGCCGCGCATCCCGAACCTGCTGCCCCGCATCGCCGAGCTGTTCCGCCCGCACCGACGCCCGCTCGCCATCACGATCGCGCTCGTGCTCGTCTCGGCGGCGCTCAGCGTCGTACCGCCCCTGCTCACCCAGCAAGCCTTCGACCGCGGCCTGTTCCCGCCCGAGGGAACCCCGAATGTGCCCGTGCTGCTGCAGCTCGTCACCGCCATGCTCGTGTTGTGGCTCGTGTCGGCGGGCATCGGCATCGGCCAGACCTACCTGACGGCGACCGTGGGCAACAGCGTCATGGCGCAGCTGCGCGTGCGGCTCTTCGCGCACCTGCAGGCGATGGAGCTCGGTTTCTTCACGCGCACCAAGACCGGCATCATCCAGTCGCGCCTGCAGAACGACGTCGGCGGGGTGGCGGGCGTGCTCAGCAACACGGTCTCGAGCGTGATCGGCAACACCGTCACGGTCATCGCGGCCTTCGTCGCCATGGTCATCCTCAGCTGGCAGCTGACGATCGTCGCCGTCGTGCTGCTGCCGCTGCTCGTCGTGGCGCAGCGCCGCGTGGGCCAGGTGCGCGCGCGCATCGCCACGAAGACGCAAGAGTCGCTGAGCGACATGACGGCCATCACGCAAGAGGCCCTGAGCGTCTCGGGCATCCTGCTCGCCAAGAGCTTCTACCGGCAGCAGGGCGAGGTCGAGCGGTACCGCGCCGAGAACGACACCCAGCGCGGCCTGCAGGTGCAACTCTCGATGAGCGGCCAGTGGTTCTTCGCCACCGTCAACGTCTTCCTCTCGGTCATTCCCGCTGTCATCTACCTCGTCGCCGCGTGGCTCATACAGCAGGATGTCGCGGTCACGGCGGGCACGATCGTCGCCTTCACGACGGTGCAGGCCCGCCTCACCTACCCGCTCATGGGTCTCATGCGCGTCGCCCTCGACCTGCAGACGAGCGGCGCGCTCTTCGCGCGCATCTTCGAATACCTCGACCTGCAGCCGCGCATCACCGAGGTGCCCGACGCGCGCGACCCGGAGCCGGGCGAGCTCGGGCGCATCCGCTTCGACGACGTCGTGTTCCGCTACCCCGACGCACCCGACGACAGCGCGCCGACGCTCGACGGCGTCTCGTTCACGGTCGAGCCCGGGCAGTTCGTTGCCTTCGTCGGGCCCTCGGGCGCCGGCAAGACGACGATCTCGTATCTCGTGCCGCGCCTGCACGACGTCACGAGCGGCGTCGTCGAGGTGGGCGGTGTCGACGTGCGGCGGCTTCGTCAGCAGAGCCTCATCGAGAGCATCGGCATCGTCAGCCAAGAGACCTATCTCTTTCACGCGTCGATCGCCGAGAATCTGCGGTACGCCAAGCCCGAGGCGACGGATGCGGAGCTCGAGGCGGCGTGCCGTGCGGCGAGCATCCACGACACGATCGAGAGCTTTCCTGACCGCTACGACACCGTCGTGGGCGAGCGCGGCTACCGGCTGTCGGGCGGCGAGAAGCAGCGCATCGCGATCGCGCGCGTGCTGCTGAAAGACCCGCCCGTGCTGATTCTCGACGAGGCGACGAGCGCGCTCGACTCGGTGTCAGAGCGCGTCGTGCAGGGCGCGCTCGACACCGCGAGCCGCGGGCGCACGACCATCGCCATCGCGCACCGGCTCTCGACCGTGAGCGCCGCCGACGTCATCCACGTGGTCGATCACGGCCGCATCGTCGAGACCGGTCGGCACGACGAGCTCGTCGCGCTCGACGGCGTCTACGCGCGGCTCGTGGCCCAGCAGTCGGCCGACTACGGCCGGGCGGCGCCCGAGGGCGATCAGGATCGCGCGGCGAGCAGCTCGGTCATGTAGTCGAGCTCTTTCACCTGCAGCTGCACCATGCCCTCGGCGAGGCCCGTGACGAGGGGGTGGGTGCTGCGCGCGATGACCGCCTCGGCCATCTCGACACCGCCCTCGTGGTGGGCGATCATGAGCTCGAGAAAGAGGCGCTCGGCCTCGACGCCGGTCGCATTCTGCAGGGCCTGCATCTGCTCGAAGCTCGCAACCCCCGGCATCGGCTCGCCGGGCGTGTGGTCACCGTGCCCGTCGTGGCCCGCCGAGCCGTCGATGACGGGGCGCGCGAGCCACTCCATCTCGGGCTCGCTCGAGGTCTGCGGCAGCCCCCAGGTCGCGAGCCAGGCGAACATCTGCCCCTGCTGCTGGGTCTGGGCGGTCGCGATGTCGAGCGCGAGCAGGCGGATCTCGGGGTCGTCGGTGCGGTCGCGCACGAGCAGCGACATCTCGACGGCCTGGCCGTGGTGAACCTGCATGTCGCGCGCGAAGCCCGCCTCGGCGCTCGACTCGCCTGGCATCGGCGCGGTCGGGGCGGCCGTGACGCGCCCGACGAGAGCGCCGACGACGAGGGCGACCAGCACCAGCAGCGCCCCCGTGACGATCAGCCGGGTGCGGCTGAGCGGGGGAGCGGCTGCGGTGGTGGCGGCGCTCACGATCAGGAGATCTTGCCCGGGCCGTCGAGGGCCTGGCTGCAGAGAGCGCCCGGCTCGGGGGCGTCGGGCGACTGGCGGTACTTGATGATGAACTCGTTCAGTCGCGGGTCGTCGATGCCGTCGAGGGCGACCTGCACGCCCCACGCGCTCGCCACGACCGGAGCCTCGAGGCCCGGGAACGGCGAGAGGATCATGTACGAGCGCGGCATCGCCGAGCGAAGGGCATCGAGATCGCCGCCGGAGACCTGCTCGGGGTCGTAGGTCACCCACACGGCACCGTGCTCGAGCGAGTGCACGGCGTACTCGGCCGGAACCTCTTCTTCATAGATGCCGCAGTTGAGCCACGTCGGGTTGTGCGGGCCGCCTGCGGGCGGCGTCATGTCGTACTCGACGGCTGACTGCACGTGCAGCGCCTCGAGGCCCTCGAACGTCTCGAGGCCCTCGATCTCGATCGTGTCGGGGTCGATGGGCGGGGTCGCCGAGGTCACGACGATGCCCACGAGGATCGCGATGACGGCCACGCCGCCCACGATCGCGCCCGCGATGCCGAGGCGCTGATTGCGCTTCTCTTTCGCCTGCTTGGCCTTGAGCGCGGCGACCTTCTCGGCGCGGCGCTTCTCGCGCTGCTGCTTGATGGTGAGGTCGTCGGCGGAGGTCGAGTCGTCGGCCACGGGCGGGCTCCTGTCAGATGCGGGGCAGGGAGGAAGATCGGGTCGGGCACGACCCTGCCCCATCCTCCCAGAAATCGGGCAAGGGGATGCTGTGAGCGGCGCTCGCCGACCCCTCCCGCTTTCGCTTCGTGGCGGCTACTGTGAACCCAGCAGCTCACTCGCGCCCTTCGGGCATCGACCGTCGAGGAAGCCATGTCACACGCCGAGGACGAGCGGGACCGCCCGAGCGGTCATCGTGCTGGTCGGCGCCGGGGCGGGCTCAGCATCCAGTCGACCGTGCTCGTCATGCTGCTCGCCGTGAGCGTGACCTCGAACGTGCTCGTCGGCGTGATCGGCTACGTCAACGCGACCGACTCGCTGCGCGATGCCGCCTTCGAGCGCCTCGTCGAAGTGCGCGACTCGCGCGCGCGCGAGATCGAGCGGCTCTTCTCGACGATCGAGCGCACGGTCGTCGTGCACTCGCGCGGGCAGAGCGTGGTCGACGCGACCACCGCGTTCAGCGCGGCCTTCGCCGAGCTCGAGTCTGCGCCTCTCGACGACGCGCAGACCCAGTCGCTGTTCCGCTACTACGACGAGGTTTTCGGACCGGCGCTCAGCACGGCGACGGGGTCGACCGCCGATCCGGCCGGGTTCGTGCCGACGAGTGCTGCCGCGCGCTACCTGCAGGTGCACTACACGGCGCCGCACGCCGACTTCGCCTCGGCGATCGCGGTCGATGACGCGGGCGACGGCAGCGTGTGGTCGGCGGTGCATGCGCAGTACCACGACTACTTCCGCTCGATGACCGAGCTGCTCGAGTACGAAGACGTGCTCTTGATCGACGCGCGCGGCGTCGTCGTCTATAGCGCCTACAAGGGCGTCGACCTGGGCACCAACGTGCTGACTGGCCCGTACCGGTTCTCAACACTCGCGGCCGCTTACGGCGACGCTCTTGGCAGCAACCTGCTCGGCGAGGTTGCGGTCACCGACTTCGAGGCGTACCCGCCTTCGCTCAATCTGCCGGCGGGCTGGGCGGCGACGCCGATCGCTCGCGACGGCGAGATCATCGGGGCGATGGCGGTTGAGCTGCCGATTGAGCGGCTGAGCTCGGTGATGACCGCCGATGCCGACTTCGAGCAGGGCGGACTCGGCGACACCGGCGAGGCCTACCTCGTCGGGCAAGACGGCCTCATGCGGTCGCCCTCGCGCCTGCTCATGACCGACCCCGAGGCGTACGCCGAGGCCGCGCGCGCGGCCGGGACCGCGAGCGAGGTGGTCGAGCTCGCGGTGGCGCGCGGCACGACGCTGGGGCTGCAGCCCGTCACGACTCCCGCGGCCGAGTCGGCGCTCGCCGGGCGCTCGGGCACCATTATCGCGACCAGCTACCTGGGGCGCGAGACGCTCGCCGCGTACGCACCCGTCGAGGTCTCGGGGGTCGACTGGGTCGTCGTGGCCGAGATCGACAGCGCCGAGGCCTTCGCGCCCGTCACCGAGTTCACCCGCAATCTCGTGGTCTCGTCGGCCGTGCTCGCCCTCGTCGTCTCGGTGCTGTCGCTGCTGCTCGCGCGCATCTTCGTGAGCCCGCTGCGCCGCCTCGCCCACGCGGCGCAGCGCATCGCCGCGGGCGAGTCGGGGGTGACGGTCGATGCCGGCTCGAACGACGAGCTGCGCGCGGTCTCGGCCGCCTTCAACGACATGAGCCGCAGCCTGCAGGTCAAGGCCGACCTGCTTGACGAGCAGCGGGCCGAGAGCGAGCGGCTGCTGCGCGCGCTCATGCCCGAGCCGGTCATCCGGCGCTATCGCGACGGCGACCAGACGATCGCCGAAGACCACGCCGACGTCTCGGTGCTCTACGCCGACATCGTGGGCTTCGAAGAGTTCAGCCGCACCCGCGGCTCGGAGGCCACGCTCGAGACGCTCAACGAGCTCGTGCGGCAGTTCGACGAAGCGGGCGGGCCCTACGGCGTCGAGCACGTGCGCACGACCACGAAGGGCTACCTCGCGAGCTGCGGGCTCACGGTGCCCCGCATCGACAACGCCCGGCGCATCGTCGACTACGCGATCGAGCTCACGCGCATCGTCGATCGCTTCAGCGCGCAGTGGGGCGTCGCCCTGTCGCTGCGCGCCGGCGTCGACCTGGGCGGCGCCAGCAGCGGGCTCGTCGGCCGGGCGCACATGGTCTACGACCTCTGGGGGGACGCCGTCACGCTCGCCTTCCGCCTGCAGTCGGAGCGCACCGAGTCGGGCATCTTCGTGACCGATCGCGTGGCCGAGGCGCTGCCGGGCACCGTGCGGCTCATCGAGGCCGGGGCCATCGCGACGGCCCAGGGCGACGAGCGGGTGTGGCGCGTCGATATCGCTCGGCTCGAGGCCCCGCGCGGCGAGGTCGGGAGCGCGGGATGACCGAGATCTGGGGCGAGAGCTGGTTCTGGCCCTCGATCGCCGTGATCGTCGGTCTGCCGATCGTGCTGCTCGTGCTCGGCGAGCTCTACGAGGCGCTCGCGCAGCGCGGCAACCCCGCCGCGCGCGTCGTACGGCTCGTGCGCAACTACGTGGCACCCGTCGCAGCGCTGCTCGTGCTCGTCGCTCAGGCGGGCGGTGCCGAGATCGACGCCTCGTGGAGCCGCATCATCGCGACGGTGCTCGGGTTCCTCGTCATCGTCGTGCTCATCAACGGGCTCAACGTGGCGCTCTTCGTCACGGCGCGCAAGGGCTCGTGGCGCGAGAGGCTGCCCTCGATCTTCGTCGATGTGGGGCGGTTCCTGGTCATCGTCGTGGCCATCGCGGTGCTCTTCTCGTGGGTGTGGAGCGCCGACATCGGCGGGCTCTTCACGGCGCTCGGCATCGGCTCGATCGTCATCGGCCTCGCCCTGCAGAGCGCGGTCGGCTCGGTGCTCTCGGGCCTGCTGCTGCTGTTCGAGCAGCCCTTCGAGCTCGGCGACCACCTCGAGGTGGGCGACGTGCGAGGCCGCGTCGTCGAGGTCAACTGGCGCTCGGTGCACATCCGCACGATCGGCGGGGTCGTCATCGTGCCGAACTCCGAGCTCGCCGGTGCCTCGTTCTCGAACCTCTCGCGCAAAGAGGGGCCATACTCGGCGTGCGCGATGGTGCAGTTCGCCACCGAAGACCCGCCCGAGGCCGTGATTCGGGTCATGACGCGCGTGGCGGCCGACCTGCCGATGATCGTCGAGGGCGCGACCCCGAGCGCCGACGCCTTCGCGGCCGGCTCGTACGAGATCACGATCCCCGTCGCGACCCCAAGCGACGAGTACGGGGCGCTCAGCGAGTTCCGCCGCCGGCTCTGGTACGCCGCACGCCGTGCCGGTCTGCACCTCGATCGCGACTACTACGTCGAGTACGACACGATCGAGCAGCGCCGGGCGATGCTCACCCGGTTCTGCTCGGCCCTGTACTGCTCGCCCGACGAGTTGCAGCAGCATGCCGAGCGCGTGCGCGTCGAGCGCTACGTCGCGGGCGAGAAGCTGCAGCACATCGGCGAAGTGCCCGACGGAATCCGGCTCATCGACTCGGGCGCGACGCTCATGGTCGTCGAGGCGGCCGGGGGCGTGCGGGTTCCGGTGACCGAGCTCACGCGCGACGAGGTCGTCGGCCTCACCTCGCTCACCCGGCAGGGCATCAACGCCGCCGTCTACGCGACCACCGAGGTCACCGTGCTCGCCGTGCCCGTCGATGTGCTCGACCGGCTGGTCGCCGAGCGGCCCGAGCTCGCACGCGACTTCGGGCGCGAGATCGACAACCGTCGCGCCCTCGTGAGCGCCGCCTTCGCGAAGGCCGGCCTGCCTGCGCCGGCGGGGCAGCGCACGATCGCGTACTGAGCGCCGGGCATCCCGAACCCGTCTCGCTGCCGCCCCGCCCGTCACACGCGGCGGGCCGCTGATAGATTCGCCCCATGAAGTACGCCGATTCGGTTGTCGATCTGATCGGCGACACCCCCCTCGTCCGTCTCAACCGCGTGACCGACGGCATTGCCGCCACCGTGCTCGCCAAGGTCGAGTACCTCAACCCCGGCGGCTCGTCGAAAGACCGCATCGCGACGCGCATCATCGATGCCGCCGAGCGCGAGGGGCTGCTCAAGCCCGGCGGCACGATCGTCGAGCCGACGAGCGGCAACACGGGAGTCGGACTCGCGCTCGTCGCGCAGCAGCGCGGCTACAAGTGCGTCTTCGTGCTGCCCGACAAGGTGGGTGAAGACAAGCGCAACGTGCTCACGGCCTACGGCGCCGAGATCGTCGTGACGCCCACGGCCGTCGCGCCCGACGACCCCGAGTCGTACTACAGCGTCTCTGACCGCCTCGCGCGCGAGATCCCCGGCGCCTTCAAGCCGAACCAGTACGCCAACCCCAACGGGCCGCTCAGCCACTACGAGACCACCGGTCCCGAGATCTGGCGCGACACCGAGGGGCGCGTGACCCACTTCGTCGTCGGTGTGGGCACCGGCGGCACCATCACCGGCACGGGGCGGTACTTGCGCGAGATCAGCGCCGACCGCCCGAGCGGGCGCGTGCAGATCGTCGGCGTCGACCCCGTCGGCAGCGTGTACTCGGGCGGCAGCGGCCAGCCCTACCTCGTCGAGGGCGTCGGAGAAGACTTCTGGCCCGCCGCGTACGACCCGAGCGTCACCGACCGCATCGTCGCCGTGAGCGACCAGCAGTCGTTCGACATGACCCTGCGCCTCGCGCGCGAAGAGGGGCTGCTCGTCGGCGGCTCGTGCGGCATGGCCGCGGTCGGAGCGCTCGAGGTCGCGCGCGAGCTTGGCCCCCACGACGTCGTCGTCGTGCTGCTGCCCGACGGCGGGCGCGGCTATCTCGGCAAGATCTTCAACGACGGCTGGATGCGCCGCCACGGCTTCACGCGCCCCACGGGCTCGCCCACCGTGGCGCACCTGCTCGGCACCCCCGCCCGCCCGCTCGCGCACCTGCGGCGCGAGCACACCGTGGCCGACGCCGTCGCCGCGCTCGAGCAGCACGGAGGGGCCCTGCCCGTCGTCGCCGCTGAGCCGCCGGTCGTGCTCGGCGAGGTGCTCGGCACGGTCGACGCCCCGACGCTGCTGCGCGCGCTCGCGAGCGGCGCGGTGACCCCGGCCGATCCGGTCACCGCGGCGATGGGGCCGCGCCTGCCGATCGTCGGCGCGCACGAGAGCCTCGAGGCCGCGGGCGAGCGCTTCGGCGAGCGGGGTACCGGGGGCCAGCATCCCGAGACGCTCCTGGTGCTCGACGGCGGCAACCCCGTCGGCCTGCTGCACCGCACCGACCTGATCACCGCGCTCGCGGGAGGAGACGCATGACCGAGCACGACCCTGCGCCCACCGACCCCCACATCCTGCAGGGTTTCGCCACGCGCGCGATCCACGCCGGGCAGGCTTTCGACCCCACGACGGGCGCCGTCACGCCCCCCGTCTACCTGACCTCGACGTTCGTGCAGCGCGCCATCGGCGACCTGCGCGGCGGCTACGAGTACGCGCGCGGCGGCAACCCCACGCGCGACGCGCTGCAAGATCAGCTGGCCTCGCTCGAGTCGGGGGCGCGCGCCTTCAGCTTCGCCTCGGGCCTCGCGGCCGAAGATGCGTTGCTGCGCGCCGTGCTGAGCCCGGGCGATCACGTGCTCATGGGCAACGACGTCTACGGCGGCACGCACCGCCTCGTGCGCCGCATCTTCGGGCGCTGGCAGGTGGGCCTCACGACGGTCGAGCTGAGCGATGTCGACGCGACGCGCGCGGCGCTCGAGACGCTGAAGCCCCGCGTGCTGTGGCTCGAGACGCCGAGCAACCCGCTCATGAAGATCACCGACATCACGGCGCTCGCCGAGCTCGCCCACGCGGTCGGCGCGCTCGTCGTCGTCGACAACACCTTCGCCACGCCCTATCTGCAGCAGCCGCTCGTGCTCGGGGCCGACGTCGTCGTGCACTCGACGACCAAGTACCTCGGCGGGCACTCCGATGTGCTCGGCGGCGCGGTCGTGACGAACGACCTCGAGCTCGCCGAGCAGGTGCAGTTTCACCAGTTCGCCGCGGGCGCCGTCTCGGGGCCCATGGATGCGTGGCTCACCACCCGCGGCATCAAGACCCTCGCGGTGCGTATGGACCGCCACTCGGCCAACGCCCAGGCCATCGCCGAGGCCGTCGTCGGCCACGGCGCCGTGAGCCGCGTGTACTACCCGGGACTCCCCGAGCACCCGGGGCACGAGCTCGCCGCGCGCCAGATGCGGGGCTTCGGCGGCATGCTCTCGCTCGAACTTGCGGGCGGGGCCGCCGCCGCGCGCGCGTTCGCCGAGGGCCTGCGCGTCTTCAGCCTCGCCGAGTCGCTCGGCGGGGTCGAGTCGCTCGTGAACTACCCGAGCGAGATGACGCACGCCTCGGTGCGCGGCACCGAGCTCGAGGTGAGCGACGCGATCATCCGCCTCTCGGTCGGCATCGAAGACGTCGACGACCTGCTCGACGACGTGCGCCAGTCGCTCGCGGCGCTGTAGCCGCTCACTCGCGCGGCCCGGGCCGGGCATCCGGGGGCCGTGCATAATGGAGACGCGGATGTGAACGTACACATCGCGACCCGAACGGACGACGATGACGACGGAGACGGATCGCCCGGCTGAGCCGGAGCGCGTGCGCGCGCCCAACATCCGCGATGTCGCCCGGGTGGCGGGAGTCTCATACCAGACCGTCTCGCGCGTGCTCAACGACAGCCCGAGCATCCGGCCCGAGACGCTGCAGCGCGTGCGCGATGCGATCGACGAGCTCGGCTACCGGCCGAACCAGGCGGCGCGCGCCCTCGTCACGAGCCGCTCGCGCACGATCGGCGTGCTCACGGCGCAGACGGTGCACTACGGGCCGCAGACGAGCATCCAGGCCATCGAGACCGCGGCGCGCGAGGCCGGCTACCGGCTCTCGATCACGAACATCAGCTCGACCGAGTACGCCTCGATCAAGAGCGGGCTCGACTACCTCATGAGCCAGTCGATCGAGGCGCTCATCGTTATCGCCCCGCAGGTGCGCGTCTTCGAGGCGATCAATGATCTGCAGGTCGGCGTGCCCTTCGTCACCCTCGAGGCGACGGGGCTCAACACCTCGCACTCGCTCTGGGTCGACCAGGTCATGGGGGCGCGCATGGCCACGAAGCACCTGATCGACCTCGGCCACACCGAGATCATGCACATCTCGGGGCCGCAAGACTGGATCGAGGCCGAGGCCCGCATGCAGGGCTTCTTGCGCGAGCTGAGCGATGCCGACCTGCGCACGCGCGCGCCCATCCTGGGCGACTGGACCGCCTCGTTCGGCTACTACGCGGGGCTCGAGCTGCTGCGCTACCGCGACTTCAGCGCCGTGTTCGTCGGCAACGACCAGATGGCCCTGGGGTTCATGCACGCGTGCCGCGAGTCGGGCCTCGGCATCCCCGGCGACATCTCGATCGTGGGCTTCGACGACATTCCTGAGTCGGCGCACTACGCCCCGCCGCTCACGACCGTGCGGCAGAACTTCGCCGAGATCGGCCGCCGCGCCGTGGCCCTGCTGCTCGGTGAGCTGCGGGGTGAGACGGGGATGGACCACGACCCCGTCAAGCCCGAGCTCATCGTGCGCGAATCGACCGCCCGCCGGGCCTGAGGCCCGCCGTTGGTCGCGGTCGTTATCGACTTGTGACCGTTTCGCACAGCCCTCCGGTTGACAGATGTGACCGTTTCGCCGTTAGATGGCCATCACGCGATGTGAACGGTCACAAATCGGTCACGCCGCGTCCGCCCCTTGAACCACCCCGGCGTCGGGTCCACCGCCGCCGCCGCGACGATGGAGTCCCGTGAGCACGCTGAGCCCTGAGGTGCAGGTCGCCATCGCGCGTGTGCGCGACGACGTGGCCGCTCTGCACGCCGAGCTCGTGCGCTACGGACTCGTGGTCTGGACGGGCGGCAACATCTCGGGCCGGGTTCCCGGCGCCGACCTCTTCGTCATCAAGCCCAGCGGTGTCGGCTACGACGACCTCGACCCCTCGAGCATGATCCTGTGCACGCTCGACGGCGAGGTCGTGCCCGACACCCCCGGCAGCGACCGCAGCCCCTCGAGCGACACGGCCGCGCACGCCTACGTGTACCGCGCCATGCCCGAGGTCGGCGGCGTCGTGCACACGCACTCGACCTACGCCACGGCGTGGGCCGCCCGTGCCGAGGCGATCCCCTGCGTCATCACCGCCATGGCCGACGAGTTCGGCGGCGAGATCCCCGTCGGCCCCTTCGCGATCATCGGCGACGACTCGATCGGCCGCGGCATCGTCGAGACCCTGCAGGGCCACCGCTCGCGCGCCGTGCTCATGCGCAACCACGGCCCCTTCACGATCGGCCGCGACGCGCGCGACGCCGTCAAGGCCGCCGTCATGCTCGAAGACGTGGCCCGCACGGTGCACATCGCGCGCCAGGGCGGCGAGCTCGTGCCGATCGCCTCCGAGGCGATCGACGCGCTCTTCGACCGCTACCAGAACGTCTACGGCCAGCCCGCGGCAGGTGCCCGATGAGCGCCGCCGCCGTCATCGCCGAGGGGCGCGCCGTGCTGGGCATCGAGCTCGGCTCGACGCGCATCAAGGCCTGCCTCATCGACCCGGCCGACGGCGCCGTGCTCGCCGTCGGTGCCCACGAGTGGCAGAACGAGCTCGTCGACGGCTACTGGAGCTACTCGCTCGAGGCCGTGCGCTCAGGCCTGCAGCACGCCTACACGGCGCTCGCCGCCGACGCGGCGGCGACGCACGGTGCGGCGCCGAGCCGCCTGGCCGCTGTCGGCGTCTCGGCCATGATGCACGGCTACCTCGCCTTCGACGCGCAGGGCGAGCTGCTCGTGCCCTTCCGCACCTGGCGCAACACGACGACGGGCGCCGCGGCGGCCGCCCTCACCGAGCTCTTCGGCACGGCGATCCCGCAGCGCTGGTCGATCGCCCACCTGCACCAGGCGGTGCTCGACGACGAGCCGCACGTGGCGCGCGTGCGCACCATCACGACCCTCGCGGGCCACGTGCACGAGCTGCTCGGGGGCGAGCGCGTGCTGGGCGTCGGCGACGCCTCGGGCATGTTCCCGCTCGCGGCCGACGGCACCGGGTACGACCCCGCGCTGCTCGCGCGCTACGACACCGTCGCCGCGTCGGCTCTCGCCGGCCCCCTCGAGGGGATGCTGCCCGCCGTGCTCCCCGCCGGTCGCCCCGCGGGCACCCTGAGCGCCGCAGGCGCCGCGCTGCTCGACCGCAGCGGCACCCTGCAGCCCGGCGCCCTGCTCTGCCCGCCCGAGGGCGACGCCGGAACGGGCATGGTCGCGACGAACGCGATCGGCCGGCGCACGGGCAACGTCAGCGTCGGCACGAGCATCTTCGCCATGGTCGTGCTCGAGCGCGCGCTCACGGGCATCCACCCCGAGATCGACATCGTCGCCACCCCGGCGGGCGACCCCGTCGCGATGGTGCACGCCAACAACGGCACGAGCGAGCTCGCCGCCTGGGTCGGCGTGCTGCGCCGTTTCGCCGCGCTCGCCGGTTCGCCCGTCGACGCCGACACCGCCTACCGCCTGCTGCTCGACGAGGCCATGACGGCGGCAGCCGACGCCGATGGCGTCACGGCGTACCCGCTCGAGGCCGGCGAGCCCGTGCTGGGTCTCGACGCCGGCCGGCCCCTCGTCATGCGCGAGCCCGGCACCGCGCTCACTCTCGCCGCCCTCGTGCGCGCGCAGCTGCTGAGCGTCTTCGCGACGCTCGCCGTCGGCATGCGCGTGCTGCGCGCCGAGGGCGTCGAGGTCAACCGCATCCAGGCCCACGGCGGCCTCTTCCGCACCGAGGGTGTCGCGCAGCGCTCCCTCGCGGCCGCCCTTGACGCGCCCGTCGGCGTCGTCGGCGCCGCCGCCGAGGGCGGCGCGTGGGGCATGGCCCTCCTCGCCGCCGTCGCGGCCGAGGGCGCCGAGCTCGCTCGGTACCTCGACGACCGCGTCTTCGCGGGCACCGCTTCCTCGGTCGTCGCTCCCGAGGCCGCCGACCTCACGGGCTTCGCCACCTACCTCGACCGCTTCGAGAGCGGCCTCGCCCTCCAGCGCGCCGCGCTCGACCCCCGACCCGCAGGAGCCCTCTCGTGACCCGCAGTATCGTTCCCGACCTCTCGACCTACGAGGTCTGGTTCCTCACCGGAAGCCAGAACCTCTACGGCGACGAGACGCTGCGCCAGGTCGCCGAGCAGTCGCAGCAGGTCGTCGCGGGCCTGCAGGCCGCGGCGAGCATCCCCGTCTCGATCGTGTGGAAGCCGACCCTGGTCGACAGCGCCAGCATCAAGCGCGTCATGCACGAGGCCAACGCGGCCCCGAACGTCATCGGCGTGATCGCGTGGATGCACACCTTCAGCCCGGCCAAGATGTGGATCGCCGGCCTCGATGCGCTGCAGAAGCCCCTGCTGCACCTGCACACGCAGGCCAACGTCGAGCTGCCGTTCGCGAGCATCGACTTCGACTTCATGAACCTCAACCAGGCCGCGCACGGCGACCGCGAGTTCGGCTACATCGTCTCGCGCCTCGGCGTCGCCCGCACGACCGTCGTCGGTCACGTCTCGAACCCCGCGGTCACCGACCGCGTGGCCGTCTGGGCGCGCGCAGCGGCCGGCTGGCACGCCACGCACGAGCTGAAGCTCGCCCGCTTCGGCGACAACATGCGCTACGTCGCCGTCACCGAGGGCGACAAGACCGAGGCCGAGCTGCGCTTCGGCGTGCAGGTCAACACGTGGGGCGTCACCGAGCTCGCCGACGCCGTGCACGCCGTGGGCGATGCCGCGATCGACGCCCTCGTCGCCGAGTACCTCGACCTCTACGACGTCGCCGCCGAGCTGCACCCCGGTTCCGCGCGGCACGAATCGTTGCGCTACGGCGCGGCGATCGAGCTGGGGCTGCGCGGGTTCCTCGAAGACGGCGGATTCTCTGCCTTCACCACCTCGTTCGAGGACCTCGCCGACCTCAAGCAGCTGCCCGGCCTCGCCGTGCAGCGCCTCATGGCCGACGGCTACGGCTTCGGCGCCGAGGGCGACTGGAAGACCGCGGTGCTCGTGCGCGCGGCCGCCGTGATGGGAGCCGGGCTGCCCGGTGGCGCATCCCTCATGGAGGACTACACGTACCACCTCGAGCCCGGCAACGAGCTGATCCTCGGCGCCCACATGCTCGAGGTGAGCCCCTCGCTCACGGCCGGGAAAGCGCGCCTCGAGGTGCACCCGCTCGGCATCGGCGGCAAAGACGACCCCGTGCGCCTGGTCTTCACGGCCGACGCCGGCCCCGCGGTCGTCGTGGCGCTCAGCGACATGCGCGACCGGTTCCGGCTCGTGGCGAACGTCGTCGAGAATGTCGCCCTGCCGGCGCCGATGCCCCACCTTCCTGTTGGCCACGCGGTGTGGAAGCCCGCGCCCGACTTCAGCACTTCCGCCGCAGCCTGGCTGACGGCGGGGGCCGCCCACCACACGGTCATGACCACGCAAGTGGGCGTCGACGTCTTCCGGGACTTCGCGCAGATGGCCGCCGTCGAGCTGCTCGTCATCGACGAGAGCACCACGCTCGAGGGGTTCGCGCGCGATGTGCGCACGAACGCCGCCTACTACCGATTGGCGCAGTCGCTGTGAGCGCGGCGCCGACCTCCTAGACGTCCCGGGGCTCGCCCCGGGAACGGTTCTCGACTCGACGTCGAATCGAGGGCCGCAGCACCACCACATCCCCTATGAAAGGACACACAGTGAAGAAGAACGTTCTTCTCTCCGCCGTGGCCATCGGCGCGATGACCTTCGGTCTCGCCGCCTGCTCGGCCCCGGCTGCCGAGGGCGAAGGCGAAGGCGGAGGCCTCATCGGCGTCGCCATGCCCACCCGCTCGTCGGAGCGCTGGATCGCTGACGGCGACGCCCTCGTGGCCGAGCTCGAGGCGGCCGGCTACACGGTCGACCTGCAGTTCGCTGAGGACGACATCCCCACCCAGGTCTCGCAGGTCGAGAACATGATCACCAAGGGTGCTGAGGCCCTGATCATCGCCGCGATCGACGGCACCACCCTCACCGAGGTGCTGCAGACGGCTGCCGACAGCGAGATTCCGGTCATCGCCTACGACCGCCTGATCCGCGACTCGGAGAACGTCAACTACTACGCGACGTTCGACAACTTCCTCGTCGGCCAGCAGCAGGCGTGGACCGTGCTGAACGGTCTCGGCCTCACCGACCTCGAGGGCAACGCGCTCCCCGACGCGCCGGCTGGTCCGTTCAACATCGAGCTGTTCGCAGGTTCGCTCGACGACAACAACGCGTTCTTCTTCTTCAACGGCGCCATGGACATCCTCCAGCCGCTGATCGATGACGGAACGCTCGTCGTCAAGTCGGGTCAGACCGACATCGAGCAGGCCGCCACGCTGCGCTGGGACGGCGAAGTCGCCCAGAGCCGCATGGAGGACCTCCTCACGGCGAACTACTCGGACGGCACGAAGGTCAACGCCGTTCTGTCGCCGTACGACGGCCTGAGCCGTGGCATCATCTCGGCCCTGACCGACGCCGGCTACGCCGTGGGTGTCGACTTCCCGATCATCTCGGGCCAGGACGCCGAGATCGACTCGGTCAAGGCGATCCTCTCGGGTGAGCAGTTCGCGACGATCTTCAAGGACACGCGCGAGCTCGCGAAGGTCGCGGCCGGCATGGCCGTCGCCCTTCTCGAGGGCGGCGAGCCCGAGATCAACGACACCACCACGTACGACAACGGCGTGCTCGTCGTGCCGTCGTTCCTGCTCGGCCCGGTGCCGGTCGTGGCGGACAACGTGGAGTCGGCGCTCGTCGACACCGGCTACTGGACCGCTGAGGAGCTCGGCCTCTAACGAGACCGGTTCATCCAGCACCAGCAGTTGAATCTGGCCGGTGGTGGGGAGTCGCACTAGGCTCCCCACCACCGGCTCTTTCCCCCAACGACGTAAGGAAGAGGCAGCACGTGACCCAGAACATCCTCGAGATGCGGTCGATCACGAAGACCTTCCCGGGTGTCAAGGCCCTCTCCGACGTCACCCTCGAGGTGGCGCGCGGCGAGGTGCATGCCATCTGCGGCGAGAACGGCGCCGGAAAATCCACCCTCATGAAGGTGCTCTCGGGGGTCTACCCGCACGGCACCTACGAGGGCGACATCGTCTTCGAGAACGAGACGGTCGAGTTCCGCGACATCCGCGACAGCGAGGCCAAGGGCATCGTCATCATCCACCAGGAGCTCGCCCTGAGCCCCTACCTCTCGATCGCCGAGAACATCTTCCTCAACAACGAGGTCAAGGGCCCGCTCGGGCTCATCGACTGGAACCGCACGAATCAAGAGGCCAAGAAGCTGCTTGCTCGCGTCGGCCTCGATGAAGACCCCGTCACGCGCATCCTCGACATCGGCGTCGGCAAGCAGCAGCTCGTCGAGATCGCCAAGGCGCTCTCGAAAGAGGTCAAGCTGCTGATCCTCGACGAGCCGACCGCGGCGCTCAACGACAGCGACAGCGACCACCTGCTCGACCTGATCCTGCACCTCAAGGGGCAGGGCATCACGTCGATCATCATCAGCCACAAGCTCAACGAGATCAAGAAGATCGCCGACTCGGTCACCGTCATCCGCGACGGCAAGACGATCGAGACCATCCAGCACAAAGACGTGTCGGAAGACCGCATCATCAAGGGCATGGTCGGCCGCGATCTCGAGCACCGCTACCCCGACCACACCCCGCACATCGGCGAGGAGGTGCTGCGGGTCGAGGGCTGGACGGCCCACCACCCGCAGGACTCGTCGCGCGTCATGGTCGACAACGTCGACCTCTCGGTGCACGCGGGCGAGATCGTCGGCATCGCGGGCCTCATGGGCGCCGGGCGCACCGAGTTCGCGATGAGCCTGTTCGGCCACAGCTACGGCAGCCGCATCTCGGGCAAGGTCTTTAAGCGCGGCAAAGAGATCAAGACGCGCACGGTCGACGAGGCGATCCAGAACGGCATCGCCTACGCCACCGAAGACCGCAAGATGTACGGCCTCAACCTCATCGAAGACATCAAGCGCAACATCTCGATGGCATCGCTGCGCAAGCTCGTGAGCTTCGGCCTCGTGAACGACAACGAGGAGTACAAGGTCGCGAACGAGTACCGGCAGAGCATGAACATCAAGAGCCCGACGGTGCTGCAGCGCACCGGGCAGCTGTCGGGCGGCAACCAGCAGAAGGTCGTGCTCTCGAAGTGGATCTACTCGGATCCCGATGTTCTGATCCTCGATGAACCGACGCGCGGCATCGACGTCGGCGCCAAGTACGAGATCTACACGATCATCAACCGCCTTGCGAGCGAGGGGAAGGCGATCATCGTCATCTCCTCCGAGCTGCCCGAACTGCTGGGCATCTGCGATCGCATCTACGCCCTCTCCGAGGGCCGGATCACGGGCCAGATGCCCGTGGCCGACGCCACCCCCGAAGCCCTCCTCAAGCTCATGACCGTGGAAGCGTCGCGCTGACCTTGGGTCGCGTGAACTGAACAAGGAGCCACACAATCCATGAATGAAATGCAATCCATTCAAGCCGTAGAGCGTTCATCTCTTCCTGACGGCGTCGTCTTGGCGCCCTGGGGAAGGCGGTTCGGGGCCGCGGCCATCGATACCGGCCTGTACCTTTTGCTCTTGGTATTGGCCTACGTAAGCCTTTTCGGCGGACTCTTGAGCGGTCAAGTCAGCGGGAGCCTTACGGGCCTGATCTTTGCGGTCGTGCTATACGCGGCAGCTCTCGCCCTATGGGTATTCAATGTTGGTTACCTGGGCACTCGCGGCTATACGGTCGGCAAACACATTCTCGGAATTCGAGTGTTGTCTGAAGCAGATGGCATGCCCATCGGCTGGGGCCGCTCGTTTGGGCGCCACCTCATCATCTCCGCCATTGGCGGGCTAGTCCCCATCATCGGTGGAATCCTTGTCTTGATCTCGCCATTCCTGGACGACAAAAACCGACGTCGCGGCTGGCATGAGCGAGCGACGGGCTCAATCTCTTACGACGTGCGCAACGGCGCGGATCCAGCTGAAAGCAAGTTCCCCACTGCCAAGGGTTCTCTGCCCTACATCGTGAGCGACCTCGGCAAGAACGGCATCTTCCTCGCGCTCATCGCGGTGGTCGTGCTGTTCTCGATCACAACCAACGGCATCCTGCTGCGGCCGCAGAACATCTCGAACCTCATCGTGCAGAACGGGTACATCCTGATTCTCGCTATCGGCATGGTGCTCGTGATCGTCGCCGGCCACATCGACCTCTCGGTCGGCTCGATCGCCGCCTTCATCGGCGCCTTCTCGGGCGTGCTGATCAGGGATGCCGGCTTCCCGTGGTGGCTCGCCATCATCGGCGCCCTCGTCATCGGGGCGGTGGTCGGGGCCTGGCAGGGCTTCTGGATCGCCTACGTCGGCATACCCGCGTTCATCGTGACGCTCGCGGGCATGCTCATCTTCCGCGGCCTCGCGCTCATCACGCTCGGCAACTCGAACATCGGATCGTTCCCCGAAGAGTACCGAGCGCTCGGCAACGGCTTCATCTCGTTCGCGGGGCCCGATGCGGCGATCGACGTCTTCACGCTCGTCGTGGGTGCCCTCGCCATCGTCGGCCTCATCGTGCAGCAGGTGCGCACGCGCAACGGCCGCAAGAAGTACGGCCAGGCCGTCGACCCGACGGTGTGGTTCATCGCCAAGATGGCCTTCGTCGCGATCGGTGTCGGCGCCTTCACCTACGCGCTCGCCTCGTTCAAGGGCATCCCCGTCACGCTCATCGTGCTCGCGGTGCTCGTGATGATCTACGGCGTCGTCGCGAACCGCACGGTGTTCGGCCGCCACATCTACGCGATCGGCGGCAACCGTCACGCGGCCGAGCTCTCGGGCGTCAAGACGCGCTCGGTCGACTTCTGGCTGTTCGTCAACATGGGCATCCTGGCCGCGCTCGCGGGCCTCGTGTTCACGGCGCGACTCAACCTGGCCGGCCCGAAGGCGGGTGACGGCTTCGAGCTCGAGGCCATCTCGGCCGCCTTCATCGGCGGCGCGGCGGTGCAGGGCGGCATCGGCACCATCTCGGGCGCCATCATCGGCGGTCTCATCATCGGCGTGCTCAACAACGGCATGTCGATCATGGGCATCGGCATCGAGTGGCAGCAGGCCGTCAAGGGCCTCGTGCTGCTGCTCGCCGTGGCCTTCGACGTCTACAACAAGCGTCGGGCTGGCGGCGGCACGGGTCGCTGACCCGCATCCCCTCGCTGACGCGCCCCGTGGCCCTGTGCCGCGGGGCGCGTCGCTGTCTGAGGATGACCACTCGGCGCTCGAATCGATTCGACTCCGGCCCCCGATGGTTCTAGACTGATCCGGGCCGATCGGCCGCCCCACCCCTGTTCGAGCCCCGGGAGGACGCTGCGTGTCGACGGTCGTGCATCCCGGAGACTCGCTCACCCGTGGCCAGCGCGCCGTCTACGTCATCGTGCTCGGTGCGCTCACGGCGCTCGGCCCCTTCACGATCGACCTCTACCTGCCGGCCTTCCCGCAAGTCGAAGCCGACCTCGCGGTCTCGGCCGCGGCCATCCAGCTGACCCTCACGGCGACGACGATCGGGTTCGCCTTCGGGCAGCTGCTCGTGGGGCCCTGGAGCGACGCGGTCGGCCGTCGCCTGCCGCTCATTCTCGCCACGAGCCTGCACGTGCTCGCGAGCCTCGGTGTGGCGCTCGCGCCCGACATCACCTGGCTCATGGCCTTCCGCGTGCTGCAGGGCTTCGGCGCCGCGGCGGGCGGCGTCGTGGCCATGGCGACCGTGCGCGACCTGTTCGGCGGCTACCCGCTCGTGCGCATGCTCTCGCGGCTCTCGCTCGTCAACGGCCTCGCGCCCATCCTCGCGCCCGTCATCGGCTCGCAGCTGCTGCTCATCATGCCGTGGCGCGGCCTCTTCGTCGTGCTCGCGGCCTACGGCGTCGTCATCGTCATCGCGGCGAGCCTGCTCATCGTCGAGACGCTGCCCCCCGCGCGGCGCGTCGACAAGGGCCACGCGACCATTCGCGACCGCTACCGCGTGCTGTTCGCCGACCGGGTCTTCATCGGTGTCGCGATCATCGGCGGCATGTCGTTCTCGGGGCTCTTCGCCTACCTCTCGGCCTCGCCGTTCCTCTTCCAAGAGGTCTACGGACTCGACCCGCAGGGCTACGGCCTGCTGTTCGCCATGAACTCGATCGGCGTCGTTGCGGGCGTGCAGATCAGCTCGCGGCTCGCGAAGCGCATCGCCCCGCAGTGGATCCTCAGCGTCTCGACCCTCGTGCTGCTCGGCAGCTCGGTGGCGATCATCGTGCTCGATCTCGCCGACGCGGGCTTCTGGGGCACGGTCGTGCCGCTGTGGTTCTTCATCACGGCGTGCGGATTCGGATTCCCCATGGTCCAGGCCCTCGCGCTCGCCAACCACGGCAAAGAGGCGGGCACCGCCGCCTCGCTGCTCGGCGCCATGAACTTCGGCCTCGCCGGCCTGCTCTCGCCGATCGTCGGGCTGTTCGGCATCGCGAACGCCGTGCCGATGGGGGCGGTCATGGCGGCGACCTCGGTGGTGTCGATCGCGAGCCTCTGGCTCATCGTGCGGCCGCGCACGGTACCGGCGCTCGATCGCTGACACTCGATCGGCGGTCGGGCGGGGTGCGCGCATCCCGCTGCACGATGCGGGTCTGGCGCGATTGTTGTCCATGTGTATAACATTGGGGGCATGAGGATCCTCCTGGTCGGCGCCGGAGGCGTCGGAGACGCCATCGCCAAGATCGCCGCACGCCGCACGTTCTTCGAGACGATGATCGTGAGCGACTACGACGTCACGCGTGCCGAACGCACGATCGCCTGGATCGAGGCGAAGCACGGCCCGCAGGGCGACCGCTTCGTCGCCGCGCAGATCGACGCCTCGAAGCCCGAGAGCGTCGCGGCCGTCGCGCGCGAGCACGGCGCGACGCACGTCATGAACGCCGTCGAGCCCAAGTTCGTGCCCACGATCTTCGCGGGAGCCCTCGCGGCGGGCGCCGACTACCTCGACATGGCCATGAGCCTCTCGCACCCCCACCCCGAGCAGCCCTACGCCCTCACGGGGGTCAAGCTCGGCGACGAGCAGTTCGCGGCCTCTGACGACTGGCAGGCCGCCGGTCGCCTCGCGCTCGTGGGCATGGGCGTCGAGCCCGGGCTGAGCGACGTCTTCGCGCGCTACGCCGCCGACCACCTCTTCAGCGAGATCGACGAGCTCGGCACGCGCGACGGCGCCAACCTCGTGGTGCGCGACGACGAGGGCAACGAGATCTTCGCCCCGTCGTTCAGCATCTGGACCACGATCGAGGAGTGCCTCAACCCGCCCGTCATCTGGGAGAAGAGCACGGGCTGGTACACGACCCCGCCGTTCAGCGAGCCCGAGGTCTTCGATTTTCCCGAGGGCATCGGCCCGGTCGAGTGCGTCAACGTCGAGCACGAAGAGGTGCTGCTCATGCCGCGCTGGGTCGATGCGAAGCGTGTGACCTTCAAGTACGGGCTCGGTGACGAGTTCATCGGCATCTTGAAGACCCTGCACCAGCTCGGTCTCGACAAGACCGAGCCCATTCGCGTGCGCTCGGCGAACGGCCCCGTCATGGTGAGCCCCCGCGATGTCGTCGCCGCGGGCCTTCCCGATCCGGCAACCCTCGGGCCCCGGATGACCGGCAAGACCTGCGCGGGCCTCTGGGTCACGGGCACCGGCGTCGACGGCGCGCCCCGCGACGTCTACCTGTACCACGTGAGCGACAACGAGTGGACGATGGCCGAGTACGAGAGCCAGTGCGTCGTGTGGCAGACCGCCCTCAACCCCGTCATCGCCCTCGAGCTGCTCGCCTCGGGTGCGTGGAGCGGCGCGGGTGTACTCGGCCCCGAGGCCTTCGACGCCCAGCCCTTCCTCGACCTCATGGCGCGCCCCGAGAACGAGGGCGGCTACGGCCAACCGTGGGGCCTGCAGGAGCGCACGCCCGTCGCTTAGGCTGGCGCCATGACTGACGCGAGCGAGGCCGTCACGGCCGCCCAGCAGGCTCTCGAGCAGGCGCAGGCGGCGCTGGCCGCAGCCGAAGAGGCCGCCGCGCGCGCCGCCGCGCAGGCGAGCGAGGCGGCGGCACCCGCGGCGAGCATCCCGAGCGAGGGCCCGCTCGATGCCGAGCAGGTCGCAGCCGTGCGCGCGGGGTACCAGCCCGAGGGGGCCGTGCTCGAGATGGGGGCGCTCGTCAACGGGGCGGCGATGCCCGACGTGCCCATCCGCATTCCGATCGCCATGACCAACCGCCACGGCCTCGTCGCGGGCGCGACGGGCACGGGCAAGACGAAGACTCTGCAGGTGCTCGCCGAGCAGCTGAGCGCCGCGGGGGTGCCCGTCTTCGCTGCCGACATCAAGGGCGACCTCAGCGGCATCGCCGTGGCCGGGCAGAGCAGCGAGAAGCTGCTCGCCCGCACGAGCGGCCTCGGGCAGCAGTGGCAGGGCGTGGCGCACCCCACCGAGTTCTACTGCCTCGGCGGAATCGGTCACGGCATCCCCGTGCGCGCGACGGTCTCGAGCTTTGGGCCCCTCATGCTCAGCAAGGTGCTCGGCCTCAACGACACGCAAGAGTCGAGCCTCGGGCTCGTCTTTCTCTACGCCGACCAGAACGGGCTGCCGCTCGTCGGGCTCGACGACCTGCGCGCCGTCATCCAGTTCTTGACGAGCCCCGAGGGCAAGGCCGACCTGGCCGAGCTCGGCGGGCTCAGCAAGGCGACCGCGGGCGTGATCTTGCGCGAGCTCATCACCTTCGCGGCCGAGGGTGCCGACGTCTTCTTCGGCGAGCCCGAGTTCGACACCGCGCACTTCTTGCGCACGACGGCCGACGGCCGCGGCATCGTGAGCCTGCTCGAGGTGCCGGGCGTGGCCGACAAGCCCGCGCTGTTCTCGACCTTCCTCATGTGGCTGCTCGCCGACCTGTTCAACGACCTGCCTGAAGTGGGCGACCTCGACAAGCCGAAGCTCGTGTTCTTCTTCGACGAGGCGCACCTGCTGTTCCGCGACGCGAGCAAAGACTTCCTCGCCGCGATCACGCAGACCGTGCGCCTGATCCGCTCGAAGGGCGTGGGCATCTTCTTCGTCACGCAGTCGCCGAAAGACGTTCCCGGCGACGTGCTCGCCCAGCTCGGCTCGCGCGTGCAGCACCAGCTGCGCGCCTTCACCCCCGACGACGCCAAGGCGCTCAAGGCCGCCGTGTCGACCTACCCGAACAGCGGATACGAGCTCGACGAGGTGCTCACGACGCTCGGCATCGGCGAGGCGATCGTGACGGTCATGAACGAGAAGGGCGCCCCCTCGCCCGTCGCCTGGACCCGGCTGCGGGCACCGCAGGGCTCGATGGATCCCGCGCCCGCCGACGTGGTCGCGTCGACGATCGCGGCCTCGCCCCTCATGGCGCAGTACGGGAAGGCTGTCGACCGCGAGTCGGCCTACGAGCTGCTGACCGGCCGCATGAACGCCGCGGCCGAGGCCGAGGCGGCGCGCGAAGCGGCCGAGGAGGCCGCCGAGCAGAAGGACGCCGCCCGCGAGGAATACGAGAAGGCCCTGCGCGACCTGCAGAAGAAAGAGCGCACCACGACGCGCACGCCGAACCGTCGCACGGCCAAGCCTGCGCCCGGCGTCGGCGACATGCTCGGCGACGTGCTCGGCTCGCGCACCGGCCAGACCGTGATTCGCGAGGTCGTGCGCGGCATCTTCGGCACGCTCGGGCGGCGCTGAGCGCGCCCCGGCGCCCTAGAAGGGGAAGAGCACGGGCACGAGCAGCACGGCGACCGCGAAGAACACGAGCGCCACGGGCAGCCCGAACTTCCAGTAGTCGCCGAACTGCAGGCCCGCGGGCGCCATGACCATCAGGTTGCCCGGCGTCGCGACCGGCGTCAGCACGGCCGCCGCGGCCGTCACGGCCACGGCCATGAGGAACGGCAGAGGCGAGACGCCCATCTCGTAGGCCACCGAGATCGCGATCGGCGCGATGATGAGCGCTGTCGCCGTGTTGCTGATGAGCTGGCCGAAAATGAAGGTCACGAGGGCGAGCGCGGCGAGCACGATGGCGGGGCCGAACGCCCCGACGACGTCGACGATGCCGGTCGCGAGCAGGTCGGCCGCTCCCGTCTGGGTGATCGCCGTCGAGACCGGGATCATGCCGCCGACGAGCAGCACCGTCGTCCACTGGATCGAGCGGTGGGCCTTCTCGATCGACACGACGCGCGTGAGCACCATGATGCTCGCGGCTACGAGTCCGGCCACAGCGGGCGGCACGATGCCGGTCGCGAGGGCGATGACCATGAGCACGAGCACGCCGAGGGCGAGGTACGCGCGGCGCCCGAGGGGCGCCGCCTGGCGGCGGATCTGGTCGGGAGCATCCACGACCATGACCGACGAGTCGCGCAGGTTCTCGTCGAGCGCATCCCACGGCCCCTGCACGAGCAGGATGTCGCCGGCCTCGAGGCGGATTCCGGTCTGGTCGCCGATGTCTTCGCCCCCACGCTGGATCGCGACGATGATGAGGTCGCCGCTCTCGGTGACCATGCCGGGGAACACCTCGTCGCCGATCGCGCGCGAGCGCGGGGGGATGACGATCTCGGCGACGCCGTACTCGGAGTCCATGGCCGCCCAGGTGCTCGAGACGGTGCTCGTGCCGATGCCCTCGAGCTTGGCGTCGTCGCACACCGAGCGGATGCCCGTCGGGGTGCCCTGCAGCAGCAGCACGTCGCCCGCGCGGATGGGCGTCGTCGCCTCGCGCGAGCCGCGCACGCCCGGCGATTGGATAGCGATGAGCGAGACCGGCGCGGCGCTCTCGAACACGATCTGCTCGGCGGTGCGCCCGATGAGCGGCGAGCCCGAGAGCACGCGCACGCGCCCGAAGGGCTGAGCGCCGCCGAACTGCGCGAGCAGCGTGCGCGCATGATCGCCCAGGTCGGTCGCGAGTGTCGACGGGGTGCGGGCGGGGATGAGCCGCGGGCCGAGCAGCACGGCGATGAGCACGGTGCCCGCCACGATCGGCAGCCCGACGAGACTGAACTCGAAGAAGCCGAACGCCCGCCCCGTCTCCTCGTCGGCGAGCTCCGACATGATGACGTTGACGGGCGAGCCGGTGAGGGTCAGCAGCGAGCCGGCGTGGGCGCCGAAGGCGAGCGGCAGCAGCAGTCGGCCCGCGGGCATCGTGACCTTCGTCGCGATCACGACGACGACGGGCAGCAGCGCTGCGACGGCGCCGTTGACGCTGATGAGCGCGGCGAGCACGGCGACCACGATCATGATGATGACCGTCAGCACGCGGCGGTCGCCCCCGCCGCGCTTGACGAGCTGCTGGCCCGTCCAGGCCGTGAGCCCCGAGCCGTCGAGCCCCTCGGCCACGACGAAGAGCGCCGCGATGAGCACGACGGCCGGGTCGCCGAAGCCCGCGAAGGCCTGACCGAGGTCGAGCACCCCGAAGGCGTAGAGGGCCAGCGAGGCGCCCACGGCGATGAGGCCGACGGGGATGCGGTTCGTCACGAACGCCAGCACCACGACGGCGAGGATCAGCATCGTGATGGTGATGTCGCTCACGATGCCGACTCTATCCGCGGCCTCGGCGCGCGCCTAGTCGCGCTCACTGCAGCGACGAGGTGAGGCGTGCGATCGAGTCGCGCACCTTCTCGCCCCAGGGGCGCCGCACCCACTCGTCGAGCGTCAGCTCGCGGCTCGCCGCGCGGTACGAGGCCTCGATCGCGCGCATGCGCTGCACGAACTCGGCGCCGTGCACCATGACCGAGACCTCCATATTGAGGCTGAACGACCGGATGTCCATGTTGCTCGAGCCCACGATCGCGACGTCGTCGTCGATCGTGAAGTGCTTCGAGTGCAGCACCGTCGGCGCCTGGTAGAGGTAGATGCGCACGCCGGCGCGCAACAGGTCTTCGTAGTACGAGCGCTGCGCGTGATACACGAAGAACTGGTCGCCGATCTCGCTCACGTAGAGCTCGACGAGCAGCCCTCGCGACGCCGCGGTGATGATGGCCAGTTGAATCGCCTCGTCGGGCACGAAGTAGGGGCTCGTGATGCTCACCTGGCGCTCAGCCTTGTGGATGAGCGTCGTGTAGAGCTTGAGGTTGTTGTCGTTCTCGAAGCTCGGGCCGCTCGGCAGCACTTGCGCGTCAAGCAGCGCCGGGTCATCGCCGAGCACGACGGGGCTCGTGTCGAGCGGCAGCAGCTCGTCGGTCTCGCTGTACCAGTCGGTTACGAAGACGGCGTCGAGCTCGCGCACGACCGGCCCCTCGAGCCGCACCATGACCTCGTGCCAGTGCAGCCCCCGGGCGATCGACTTCTTCTTGCCGTAGTTCGACTGGATCATGTTCTGGGAGCCCGTGTGGCCCACGCGCCCGTCGACGACGACGAGCTTGCGGTGGTTGCGCAGGTCGGGGCGCTGCCACTGGCCCTTCCACGGGCGCAGGGGGAGCATCCCGTGCCATTCGGCCCCGATCGCCGCCAGTCGGCCGAGGGTCGCCTTTCGCGGCGGGTACAGGATGCTCATCAGGTGGTCGCTCAGAACGCGCACCGTCACCCCGCGCGCGCGGGCCCGCTCGAGCGCGGCGAAGAAGGGCTCGGTCGTGGCATCGAGCGTGAGGATGAAGAACTCGACGTGCACGTACTGCTCGGCCGTGTCGATGTCGGCCACCATCGCCGCGATCGCGCCCTCGTAGTCGTCGATGAGCTCGGCACGATTGCCGCCCACCATGGGCAGGGCGCCGAGGTTCTCGTTGAGCCGCACCGACGAGCCCAGCCACTCGGGCCACTCGTCACGGTGGCTCACACGGTCGAGCCCCTCGGTTCGGTCGAGGATGGCCCGGCTGACCTCGTGCTGCTTCTCGCGCCGGCGCTTCGGCAGGCGGCTGAGACCGACGAGGAAGAAGGCGATCGCGCCGATGTAGGGGATGAAGATGATCGTGAGCATCCACGCGATCGCCGTCGACGGTCGGCGTCGGGCTGAGATCAGGATGATCGCGATCGAGCCGAGCACGACGTGCGCGACGACGAGCAGGGCGGGCAGCAGCCCGGTCGCATCAGTGGGCACGCGACTACTTCACCCTCTGCCGCGGGACGATGACCTTCTTGAGGATCAGCAGGATGCTCGCGACGACGGGCGAGGCGACGAGGGCACCGAGCAGGCCGAGGAGGGTGCCGCCGATGACGGCGCCGATGAGCACGAGCGAGGCCGGGATCTTGATGGCCTTGCCGATGATGCGGGGCGTCAGCAGGTAGGCCTCGAGCTGCATGTACACGATCATGACGATGCCGACGACGAGCGCCGCTGCGGGCGAGGTGAAGAGCGACACGAGCACCATGAGGGTCGTGCTGATGACCGAGCCCACCACGGGGATGAGCGTGATGAAGAGCGCGATGAACGCCAGGATTCCGGCGTAGCGCACGCCCATGATGGTGAGCAGGATGAAGGAGAAGGTCGCATTGGTGACCGCGATGATGACCTGCCCGCTGAGGTACTTGCCGATGGAGTCGAAGATCTCCTCCGCGATCTCGGCGAAGCCCGCGCGCTTCGAGCCCGGCACGAGGTCGTAGAGCGCGTTCTTCATCACGTCGAGCGAGGCGACGAAGTAGATCGTGATGACGACGACGAGCAGCACGCCGAACGTGCCGTTGATGATGTCGGCGCCGATGCGCAGCGCCCCGCCGCCCACCGTGAGCCAGAGGTTCGGGTCGGCCGAGTTGAGGCGGATCCACTCGAGCAGGATGAGCGGGTAGCCGTTGAACTGCTCGTCGAGATCGATGAACCACGGTTGGTTGTTCACGTCGGTGAGGTTCTCGGGCAGCGTGCGCGCGAGCTCCGTGGCCTGCTCGATGACGATCGGCACGATGAGGAAGAGCATGGCTGCCACGACGGCGAGGAAGGCCGCGAGCACCACACCGATGGCCGCGCCCTTGCTGAGCCCGCGCTGCTGCAGGCGCGTGACGACCGGGTAGAGGCCGAGGCTGATGAAGGTCGCGAGAAAGATGAGGGTGATCGTGTAGGCGAGCTGCGCGACGGCGGCGCCGAGCAGCAGGGCGAGCAGCACGCCGAGCGTGCCGATGAACCCGATCGCGAACGGCCCGGAGCGCAGCCAGGTGACGCGCTCGGTGCGAACGGCCTCCGGCTCGGGTGCGGGGACGGGTGCCTCGGACGCCATGGCGGTCCTCTCTGTCTTCCGCCGATCGGCCGACAGAATCCTCGTCACCATATCGCCCGCACGGCAAAGCGAATAGCCTGGGCGCGACGATTCGTCACTCCACCGATCGTCTCGACCCGCACGAGAAACGGACCACCCATGAGCAGCCTGACGGTGACCACCTCATCCGCCGCCCCCGCATCCCTCGACGTCGAGGTCGTTGTGATCGCCGCGCGCATCGGGGCCGACGGCCCCGAGCTCGTCGCGCACCCGTCGCTCGCCGCACTGCACGACCAGCTCGTCGCCATCGGGCTCACGGGCAAGGCCGACGAGCTCGTGCGGCTACCCGCCCTCGAGGGCTCGCGCGCGACCCTCGCCGTCGTCGGGCTCGGTGCGACGCTCTCGGCCGACACGGCCCGTCGCGCGGCCGGCTCGGCCGTGCGCCAGCTCGCCGGCGCCGCATCCATCGCGCTCGCCTTCGGCCTCGACGACGAGGCGCACGTGCACGCCATGATCGAGGGCGCCGCGCTCGCCGCATACGCCTTCACCGACTACCGCGCGAAGACCGCCGCGAAGGTCAAGACCCCGGTCGGCGCCGTGACGGTGTGCACAGCCGCGGCGATCTCGGCCGAGGCGATCGAGCGCATCCGCATCGTCACTGAGCAGATCGCCCTCGTGCGCGACCTGACGAACCGCTCGGGCGGCGACCTCTACCCGCAGTCGTTCGCCGACGCCGCCATCGCGGCCGCGAAGGGCGCGCCCGTCACGGTCGAGGTGTGGGACGAGAAGAAGCTCGCGGCGGAAGGCTGCGGTGGCATCATCGGCATCGGCCAGGGCTCGTCGCGCCCGCCGCGTCTCGTCAAGGTGTCGTACGCGCCGGCCGGCGCCGAGAAGCACGTGGCCCTCGTCGGCAAGGGCATCACCTACGACACGGGCGGCTACTCGCTCAAGCCCGCCGAGGCCATGAACGGCATGCAGAACGACATGGGCGGCGCGGCCGTCTCGCTCGGTCTCGTGCTCGCGGCGGCGCGCCTGGGCCTGCCGGTGCGCCTCACGGCCTTCTTGTGCATGTCAGAGAACCTCGTCTCGTCGACGGCGATCCGCGTCAACGACATCCTCACCATCCGCGGCGGCACGACTGTCGAGGTCATGAACACCGACGCCGAGGGCCGCCTCGTCATGGCCGACGGCCTCGTGCTCGCGAGCGAAGAGGGCCCCGACGCGATCATCGACGTCGCGACGCTGACCGGCGCCGCGATCGTCGCGCTCGGTCGCCGCACGGTGGGGGTCATGGGCGACGACGAGCTCGTCGGCGCGATCGTCGAGGCCGGAAAGCAGACCGGCGAGCCGCACTGGCACATGCCGCTGCCGGAGGAGCTGCGCCCGCAGCTCGACTCGCGATTCGCCGACATGGCCAACCTCAAAGTGGGCAACCGCGATGGCGGGATGCTCGTCGCGGGCATCTTCCTCAAAGAGTTCATCGGCACAGGTGCCGACGGCTCGCCCATCCCGTGGGCGCACCTCGACATCGCCGGCGCGGCCGTGAACGAGGGACCGGCCTACGGCTACCTCGCCGAGGGCGCCACGGGTGTCTCGGTGCGCACGCTGCTCACGGCGATCGAGCACCGCTTCACGGCCTAGCGGCCCGACCCACACACGTCGCACCGTTTGCGACACCTCGCACGCTTCCTGGCGTACGACGTGTCGCAAACAGTGCGAGCAGCGCGGCGCGAGATGCGATGGGGCCCGGCGGAGATCCGCCGGGCCCCATCGCGTGCGGGCGGAGCTAGTCCTTCTTCTCGTCCGACTCCGGGTACCCCACGTACAGGTCCTCCTTCTGGAAGCCCGGCATGCGGCGCGCGGGAACGATCGCGAGAGCCGCGAGGCCGCCGAGCACGAGCATCGTGGTGCGCAGGGCGGTGAGCCGCGACTCGGTGAACTGCTCGACCGCGTAGGCGATCTGCTCGTCGGTGGCGTCGGTGCGCTCGGTCAGGGCGGCTTCGAGCTGCGCGTTGGTGAAGAAGTTCACGTTGTCGAAGTTGATCTGCTCGACGATCTCGGGGGTGAAGACCTCAGAGTCGTTCGCCGCCGCGTAGGCGCTCGAGGTGAGCAGGCCGACCGCGAACGCCGAGGCCACGGCGATGCCTGCGCTGCCCGAGAGGTTGTGCGTGAGGCCGCGGATGGCGCCCACGTCGCCCGCGTTCTCGGCGGGCGCCGAGGTGAGCAGCGCGTTGAACACGAGGGCCACGACGCAGCCCTGTGCCAGACCGAGCACGACGAGACCGACGATGACGGATGCCTGGCCCCAGTCGTTCGCGATCGTGAACGACAGCCACACGAGCGCCAGGGTCACGACCGTCATGCTGACGCTCGCGATCGTGCGCGGCGCGAACCGGCTGTAGAGCCGCGAGACAAGGGTGTTCGCGATGAAGATCGAGATCGTGTACGGAATGACGGCGAACGAGACCTGGATGCCCACGAAGCCCTGCACGACCTGCATGTAGAGCGGCATAAGGAAGCTCACGGCCGTGCCGACGAAGAGCATGAGACCCATCACCGTGACGGTGGCGCGCGCGCGCCGCGCGCGCACGATGTCGAGGTTGACGAGCGGCACCTTCTGCTCGGCCATGCGCTTGCGCGTGCGGCTGAGGAAGAGCTGCGCGAAGATGACCGCGGCGACGAAGAAGAACGGCACGACCGAGAACTCGCCGATCGAGATCGGGGCGTTTCCGGTCGCCGTCAGCAGGCCCCAATCGTTCATCACGCTCATGCCGAAGCTGATGAGGATGATCGAGATCGCGGCGAGCATGCCCCCGGTCCAGTCGACGATGAGGTTCTTCTGCGGCGGCACGGGCTTGAGCAAGAAGCTCGCGGCGAAGTTGATGAGGCCGATCGAGGCGACGAGCACGAACGACCAGCGCCAGCCGATCGTCGAGGCGAACTGGCCGGCGATGAGCAGCGACACCACCTGGGCGAGGGGGATGCTCGCGGCGAAGTAGCCGATCGCCGAGGCCTGCTGCTTGCCCTGGAAGCTGGCCGCGATGATGATCGTGAGGGCCGGCAGCGTGATGGCGTTCGAGGCGCCCGTGATCGACTGGGCGATGAAGAGCACCGAGCCGTCTTGCGCCGTCGCGATGAGGATCGCGGCGAGCGCGGGGATGATCACACCGATGCGGAAGGCCAGCACGGGGCCGATCTTCGCGGTGATCTTCGCGCCGAGCAGCAGGAAGGCCGAGACCGCGAAGGTGCTCGCGGTGTTCGCGAGGCCGACCGTCGTCGGCGAGATGCCGAGGTCTTCGGTGATGCCGGTGATCGAGACGTTCCAGGCGTTGAACGCGAGCTGCACCTGCGCGAGCATGACGACGAACAGCGGGAGCCAGGAGGACCTGGTCTCGACGGCGGAACCTGCAGACATGGGGGACCTCCGGGTCGGGCGCGCATCGGTGCGTGCGCTTCTGCCGCAATACTGCACCACCCGGGGGCGCTTGGCGAGAGAGCGCGAGCGCGGCTCGCGCCGTCGTCAGCGCAAGTCGCGCAGGCGCGGCGTCGACGGCGCCCCTGGCCCACCCCGGCGCTCGGAGCCGACGGCGATGACGAGCAGCACGAGGCCGACGACCGCGAGCGTGATCCACCAGGGCATGGCCTCGATTCCGCGCCCGATCTGCACCGAGAAGGCGAGCACGTTCTCGAGCGGCAGCACGATCATGCCCAGCACGAAGGGCGCCGCGAGCCGCCAGCGCACGCCGACGAGGATGAAGCCGAGCGCGAGCGCCATGACGAGCACGGCACGCCAGGTCTGCGGGTCGGTCGCGGTCGCGAGCATCGAGGCGAGCACGAGCACGACGAGCCCCGGCGCCAGCAGGGGCCATGATCCCGAGCGGCCGCGCGGCCAGTGCTGCAGCGGGGCGGCGGCAGCCGGGCGGGGCCGCCGCAGGGCGATCGCGCCCGCGACGAGCAGCATGAGCCCCAGCGGCAGCGAGAAGGCCTCGACGCGCAGGTACTCGCGCGTGCTCCACGCGGCGATCGCGGTACCGAGGGCGAGGGCGAACTGCACCCACGCCCGCGGCAGCAGGGTCGGGCCGCGCCCCTCGCGCGCGACCGCGATCGTCATGGTGACGAGCAGCGCGAGCATGAGCATCCACAGCACCGCGACGGTCAGGGGGGTGCTCTCGACGGCTGTCCACGCGGCGATGCTGACGGCTGCGATCGCCGGAACGAGCGCCCAGCGGCGGGCTGAGGCGTCGAGGGGCGCAGTGCGCAGCACTCCCGCGACGCCGGCGGGCACGGCACCCGCGAGCGCCACGAGCAGCACGAGCACGATGGTCGGCGCCGTCGCTTGCGCGGTGGCGAGCGCGGCGGATCCGAGGCCGAGGCGCGCGGCGAGCACGGCACCGGCGAGTCCCGCGACGGTCGCCGCGGCGAGCGTCCACCCCCGCAGCGAGGCGAGGCGGTGCGGCTCTGTGCTGCCGTCGGTCGACGAGGCTCGGGGGTGGATGCTCGCCCCGAGCGCGGCGAGCCCGACCGATGCGAGCACGAGCCCGAGCGCTCGAGCGGGCACCGGCTCGGCATCGAGCGCGAGCAGTGCGAGCAGGGGAACAATGCCGGTGAGCAGCGCCGCGCCGTACAGCTCGGGGCGCGGCGTGCCTCGCGCCGTGAGCACCGCCGCGATCGTTGCCGCGGCGATCGTCGGCGGCAGCAGGTGCGCCTCGGGCTCCGTGACGCCGAGCTCGAACCACAGGGTCGAGAGCGCCGCGGTGGCGGCGGCGCCGCTCGCCCACCAGTACGGTGCCGCACCGCGCACGCGCGCGGCGGTCGCGCAGCCCAGGGCCAGCAGGGTGAGCACGATGATCGCGGTCACGGGCCCTGCGGCCTCGCGCGCATAGGCCAGGGCGATCGTGATGACGGCGGTGAGCAGCGTCGAGACCTCGATCGCGCGGCCCACGGCGGTGGCGTGCGCCGTCGGCATGCCGCGGTCGTGCACGGCGTCGACGAGGCGGGGGATGGCGGGCAGGGTCGCCGCCACGAGCAGGGCGATCGTCGGCAGCACGACGGGTGAACCGCTCATGACCAGCAGCTCGGCCCCGAGGTCGACGAGCACGACCGCGATCGAGGGCACGATCACGGCGCCCGCGAGCGCCCGCACGACGATTCCGAGCCCGGGTCGACGCGTGCGCAGCAGGCTCACGGCCAGCACGATCATCGCCGTGGTCGAGAGGGCGGCCCAGCCGCTGCGCTCGACCGCGACGAGTGCGACCGCGAGCGCGAACGGCACGGTCGTCACCCCCAGCACGGCGAGCCAGTGCGCGGCGGCAACCCTCGGCACGAGCGTGACCGCGATCGCGATCATGAGGCCGATCGTCGCGGTCAGGCTCAGCAGCGCGGGCCCGCCGACACCCGTGAGCGAGAGCGCCGAGCCGGCGAGCACGAGGGCGTAGCCGACGCCCGCGGCGGTGTGGGCGGCACGGCCGCGCAGGGGGATCGTGCGGGCGAGGGCCGTGAGCGCGACGAGGGCGGCGGGCCCGAGCGTGACCGCGGTCTCGATCGACTGCCACGACAGCGACACGGCGATGACCAGGGCGGCGTGGCTCGCGAGAATGATCGGCAGGCGCATCGAGAGCCGTGCCCGCTGGCCGGCCGCGGTCGTGGTCATGATGGCCGCGGTGGCCGTGACGAGCACGATGGCGGCGATCGCGCGCGCCGTCGGGTCGACGACGGTCAGCCCGAGTGCGCCGAGCCCGGCGAGCCCGAGCGTGCCCAGGCTGAGGGCGCGCCCGCGGTGAACCGCGGCGGTCGAGCGCCCGGCACGGTGGCCGACGAGCCGAGCCTGCAGACCGAGCGCCGCGCTCGCGACCACGAGCCCGAGCACCACGGCGGCGCCCGTGTCGGCGTCGAGCGGCGAGTCGCCGCCCGCGCTCGCCCGCGCCCCGCCGAGCAGCGCGGTCAGCGCGCCGAGCGTCGCGAGCCCGGCGTGCGGGATGAGCGTGATCGAGAAGACGCACATGGCGCCCGCGAGCACCGTGCGCCGATGCGCGGCGGCGTCGGCGCGGCTCGCGATGGTGAGCGCGAGCACCCCCACGGCCGCGCCGGCGGGCACGAGCACGATGAAGGCCGACGGCCCGCCGACCCAGGCCGGGTCGATGCCGAGCGCCGCGATGGCGAGCGCCGCGGGCACGCTGGCCCCTGCGATCAGGCTCCACAGCAGCCGAAGACTGTGCCGGGCGCTGCGCGCCGCGATAGCGCCGCCCCCGAGCACCGCGGCGGCCGTGCTCAGCCAGCGCTCGGTGCCGTGCGTCCAGCCGTCGTCGGGGCCGCCGAACCAGGCGTCGACGATGAACCACACGAGCAGCGCGGCCCCGAGCAGTTGCAGGGCGACGAGAGCTCGGCGCTCCGGGCAGAGCGGCAGCGCGCCACGCGCGGCGAGCCTGCTCGCGCCCTCGAGCAGCGCGAGCGCGACGGCCGCCGTGCCGAGCGGCCCCCACAGCGTCGCGGGCGGCGAGCCGAGCGCGGCCGCCGCGAGCAGGGGCACGAGGGTCAGGGCGATGCTGCCGGCGAGCATCCACCCACGAAGCCGCGTGCGCAGCCCGAGGGTCAGGGCGATGCCACCCCCGAGGGCCGCGCCGATCGTGGCTCCCGCCCAGCCGTTGTCGGCGGCGGGCAGCACGGGGGCCAGGGCGACCCCCGCGAGACCGGCGAAGACGAGGGCGAGCGCGGCGATGCATTCTGCCGAGACCGCGAGGGCGCGTCGACGCAGCACCGCAGCGCCCACCGCGAAGAGCAGCGTCGCGGCGATGAGCACGGCGCCGCGCGCGACCGGGTCGGTCAGGTCGGGGTTGAGCAGCGTGAAGACGAGCGCGGCGAGCGCGATGAGGCCGGCGCCCGCGACCGCGAGCACCGACTGCAGCGTCGTGCTGGCGCGCGCGGGAGCGACGGGCGCGATCCGGGCACGCGCGGGCGCGACCGGGGGGCGATCGGGGGCGGCGCTGGGGGCGCGACGCGGGATGCTCGCCACCGCGCTCTGCAGCGCCGCGAGCGCGTCGGCCGCGGCCGACGCCGCCTGCCACACGTCGACACCGGGCTCGCCGCGCAGGTCGGCGCCGCAGGATCGGCAGAGGCCCGCATCGAGCGGCCGGGTGCACACGGGGCACCGTGTGGCGTCGCGCAGGCGCTCGACGGTGGTCGCGCTCCAGTGCGTCGTGCTCATGCGCCGTGCTCCTCGTCGGCCACCCACACGAGAATGTCGCCCGGCTGGCAGTCGAGCACCCGGCAGATCGCGTCGAGGGTCGAGAACCGCACGGCCTTGGCGCGGCCGTTCTTGAGCACGGCGACGTTGGCGGGAGTGATGTCGATGGCGGCGGCGAACTCGCCCACCGACATCTTCTTCTTGGCGAGCTGCACGTCGAGGTTGATGATGATGGGCATCACACCACCTCCGCGAGGTCGCTCTCGAGCTGCGAGGCCTGCCGCAGCAGCCCGCGCAACACCACGACGAGCAGCGCGAGCACGGCGCCGATGACGATGCCGAGCAGGCAGAGAAGGGCGATCGAGGGCGAGGCGGCGCCCACGGCCGTGAGCAGCCCGAGCGTCGCGACGACGATGAGGGTCGCGACGATGATGGCCGTGAGGATCACGTCGACGTAGACGAAGGCTCTGACGTTGAAGATGACGCCCTCGCCCGCGAGCGTCAGCAGGCGCCAGACGCAGACGAGCGCGGCCTGCAGGCAGAGCACGAACGCCGCCGCCGCGATGACGCCGGGCCACTGCAGAAAGGCGAGCGGTGGCAGGCGCTCGGCCATCTCGGCCGCGATGATCGGAACGACAACCAGCTGGGTCAGCGCGAGCAGCCCGAGCAGCACGGCAATGAGCGACTTGAGCGAGACGATGGTGATCCGGTGCATCGCGTTCCTATCGTTTGTCGGGTGATATCTATCGACAAACGATACATGATGCAGCGGAGGCTGTCGTCCCCCTGCCCGCCGGCGTCAGTACGACGCGCGGGTCGGGCCTGCGCTCGGGTCCCTCCACTCGGCCGCGACCTGCTCCGAGGCGCGCGCGAGCACCGCGACATCGGCCGCGACGAGCACGAAGCGGGCGCCGTCGGCGGCGTACTGCCGCGCAAGAGCCGGATCGAACGCGTTGACGCCGACCGGAGTGCCCGCATCCCGCACCGCCTCGAACGTGCGTCGCACCGCCGCCACGACCTCCGGGTGCGACTGCTGCCCGATGAGGCCCATGGATGCGGCCAGGTCGCTCGGCCCCACGAACACGCCGTCAACCCCCTCGACGGCCGCGATCTCAGCGGCAGCCGCAACACCCGCGGCCGTCTCGATCTGCACGAACAGCGCGGTGTACCGGTCGGCATTGGCGAGGTACCCCTCGACGCGGTTCCAGCGGGCCGACCGCGCGAGGGCCGAACCCACACCGCGCACCCCGAGCGGCGGATAGCGCACGGCCGCGACCGCCGCGCGCGCCTCATCGGCGCTCGAGACCATGGGCACGAGCACCGACTGGGCGCCCAGATCGAGCACCTGCTTGATGAGGACGGGGTCGTTCGCGGGCACGCGCACGACGGGGGTGGTGTCGTAGGCGGCGATCGCCTGCAGCTGCGCCGCTACCGACTCGAGCGTGAGGGGCGCGTGCTCCATGTCGATGAGCACCCAGTCGGGCTCACCGCCGGCCAAAATCTCGGCGACAAGCGGGCTGCCCGTGCACAGCCACATGCCGGCGAGCGGGCGGTCGGTCGCGGCCAAGCGGTCGCGCAGGGTGGGGGCTAGACGAAGCGGCATGAGATGCTCCCGAGATCGCGGTAGTCGGCGACGGCCGTATCGCCGGCGGCGAACCAGACCGGCCGCGTGAACGACCCGGCCAGGATGTACTCGCCGGCCTCGAGCCGATCGCCGTGCTGGCCGAGCTTCGCGGCGAGCCAGGCGACGCCGAGCGCGGGATGTCCCAGCACGCCCGCGGCCACCCCGGTCTCTTCGATCTCGCCGTTGCGGCTCAGGGTCGCTGCGATCCAGCGCAGGTCGACCTCGCGCGGGCCGACGGGACGGCCGCCCAGGATCAGCCCGCCGTAGGCGGCGTTGTCGCTGATGGTGTCGACGATCGTGCGCCCCTCGAGCTCGAAGTGCGAGTCGAGCAGCTCGAGGGCGGGCGTCACGTGCTCGGTCGCGTTGAGCACATCGTCGATCGTGAGACCCTCGCCTGCGAGCGGGGCCTTGAGCAAAAAGGCGAGCTCGACCTCGAGCCTGGTGTTAGCGAAGCGCTCGGTCGGGATCGCGTCGCCGTCGTGCCAGACGGTGTCGTCGAACATGACGCCGTAGTCGGGCTCGGTGATGCCGGTGGCCAGCTGCATCGCCCGCGAGGTCAGGCCGATCTTGCGCCCGACGATGCGGTGGCCATCGGCGAGGCGCCGGTCGCGCCAGGCGCGCTGGATCGCGTACGAGTCCTCCACCGCCGCGTGGGGGTGCCGCGCGGTGATGCGCGGCAGCACCGACCTCGTGCGGGTGGCCTCGGCCAGCTCGGCACCGAGCGATGCGATGAGGTCGGGGGAGAGCATGCGGGATCAGCCTTTCGCTCGGTCGCTGCGTTCGGCGTCGTACCGCGCGCGCCACTCGGGGTTGAGGGGGAACAGCCCCTCGAGCGGGTGGCCCTCGGCGACGCGCGCGGCGACCCAGGCGTCTTCGTGCTCGTGGGCGAGAGCCGCTTCGACCACCTCGTCGACGAGGGCGCGCGGCACGACGATGACGCCGTCACTGTCGCCGACGATGACATCGCCGGGCTGCACTGCGGCGCCCCCGCACGCGATCGTCACGTCGTGCTCCCACGGAACGTGCACGCGCCCGAGCACGGCCGGGTGGCCGCCCGCGGCGAAGACGGCGAGGGGCATCGCCGCGACGGCATCGAGGTCGCGCACTCCGCCATCGGTCACGATGCCGGCAGCACCGCGCGCCACGGCGCGGGCGGCGAGAATGTCGCCGAGGGTGCCCGACCGGGTGTCGCCCCGCGCCTCGATGACGATGACCTCGCCCGCATCGACGTCGTCGAAGAGTCGCTTCTGCGCGTTGTAGCCGCCGCCGTGGCTCGCGAAGAGGTCTTCGCGCAGCGGCAGATAGCGCAGTGTTCTCGCGACGCCGACGAGCCGGGCGCCCGGTCGCAGCGGCCGCACGCCTTCGATCGAGACGCCCTGGATGCCGCGCGCCCGCAGTTGCGCCGAGAGGGCGGCGACGGGGGCGGCGAGCAGGCGCTCGCGCAGGGCGGGGTCGAGCGGGTGCGGCGAGGTCATGAGTCTCCTTAGCGATGCGGGTCAGTGCAGCCCGAGGTAGGCCTCGAGGGTGGGAGGTGTGGCCGTCAGCAGCGGTTCGCGCACGGCCTGGCCGGGAAACTCGCTGGCCTCGAAGAACCAGCGGTTCGAGGCGGGCATGCCCCACAGCTGCGCACGGCGCGGGTTGCTGACGTCCCACCGCATCGGCTCGTCTTCGAGATCGATGAACTGGTAGTGGGTCGTGAAGAGCTCGATGCGGTGCTGGTCGGGGTCGCGCAGGTAGAGGAACAGCGCGTTGCTGATGCCGTGCCGGCCCGGCCCGCGATCGATCTCGTCGCCGAACCCCATCGAGCCGGCCACGTCGGCGGCGTGCAGCAGGGCGAGGCCGTCGGGCACGGTGTAGGCGAAGTGGTGCAGGCGCGGGCCCCGGCCGTTGGTGAAGACGAGGTCGTGGGTGTTGCCCTTGACCTCCATCCAGGTGCCCCAGAGCTCGTCGGTGCCGTCGGTGGCGGTGTATTCCGACATGCGCATGCCGAGCCCGGTCCAGAAGTCGGTCGCGGTCTGCACGTCGTAGGTGACGACCTGGTAGTGGTCGAGCCGCTGAGGCGCCCCGGCGACGAACTCGTGGTACTGCTGCATCTTGCGCGGCACGGTCTGCATCGAGCTCGTCAGCTCCATGTGCGTGCCGACGGGGTCGCGAAACCGCAGGGTCGGGCCCTGGTGGTCGCGCTCGATGCGCTCGTGCTCGATGCCGGTCGCGGTGAAGTGCTTCTCGGCGGCGACGATGTCGGCGTCGCTGCGCACGCGCAGCCCCACGCACAGCGCCGTCGCCTCGTCACCGCGCTCGAGCACGAGGCTGTGGTGCGCAGCCTCCTCGAGACCGCGCAGGTACACCGTGTCGTCGGTCTCGTCGGTGACGACGAGCCCGATGACGTCGCGGTAGAAGTCGCGGCTCTTCTCGAGGTCGGTCACCGAGAGGGCCACGTGGCTCGCGCGGGTGATCACGAAGGGGGGCGTGTGATTGGTCGTGGGCAGCATCAGGGCCTCCAGACGGTTCGGGATGCGATGCCGCCAGCCTGCGCGCCATCCCCGCCGCGCGGTACTGCCGGTCGGTCATGCCTGCCATAGTCTCGGCCTATGGAGCCAGCCTGAGAGTATGCTCTGCTTATGGAACTTCGCGAGCTGCGGTACTTCGTCGCCGCCGCGCAGACCGGTTCGCTCACCGCCGCCGCGGCCGAGCTGCACCTCTCGCAACCGGCCCTGAGCGTCGCCATCCAGAAGCTCGAGGCCGAGGTTGGTGCCGCCCTGCTCGTGCGCAGCGCGCGCGGCGTCACCCCGACGAGCGCGGGGCGGTTCGTGCTCGACTCGGCAGCCCGCCTGCTCGGCGAGGCCGATGACCTCGTGCTCGGGCTGCGCCGGTTCAGTGCGGGGGCGGCCGGCGCGCTCACCCTCGCGGCCGTTCCCGCGCTCTCGTGGCGCTGCGTGCCGCTGTGGCTGCGAGCGCACGCCCGCGAGCACCCCGACGTCGAGGTGCGCGTGGTCGATCCTCCGCCGTGGGAGGCGATCGAGCAACTGCACCGCCGCGCGGTCGACATCGCGGCCATCATCGTCGACGATGCGAGCCGCTTTGCCCGTCGCCATCGCGGTGAGCTCGACATCATCGACCTCGGGCCGGTGCCGCTCGTCGCGGTGCTGCCGCCCGGAACGGGGGCCGGCGATCCTGTGCCGCTCACGGCGTTCGAGGGTGAGACCCTCGTACTGCCGCGCAGCACGGCCGCCGTGCCGAGTCTTCCTGAAGCGGTGCTCGCGGCGCTGCGGCGCCACCGGGTGCAGCCGGGGCGGGTGCGCACCACCGAGACCATCCAGGCGGGCATCCCGATCATCGAGGCCGGCCTGGGGTGGGCGATCCTTCCCGACGCCGGGCCCGCGCACGAGCCGTCGGCGCTGCAGCGGTTCGATGTCGAGCGTCGTGCGCTCGCGCCCGCCGTTGCCCCGCTGCGGGCCCTGGCCCTCGTGCGAGCGGGCGCCGCGAGCGACCCGGCGCTCGCCCGATTTCTCGAGAGCATCGTCGGCATCGCCCGCTAGGCGCTCTGCCGCTCGCGCCAGGCCTGCAGCAGCGCGCGACCGTAGTCGTTGCCGTTCGGCAGCCGTAGCGTGCTGTGCACGTGGAACCGTGCCGGAAGCCGGTTCGCGAGCCAGACGCCCGCATGGTTGTCGAGCTCGGCGATGATGACCGGGCTGTGGATGCGAAAGTAGACGGGCTGTGAGCCATCGGTCGCCCCGTACCACGAGAACCAAGTCTCGCCGAGGTGCGCGTCGAACTCGGCCATCGTCGCCGCCCGTTCGGGCAGGGCGAGCAGCAGGTGGAAGTCTTCGACGATCTCGCGCAGCATCGCCCGCTGGCCGGTGTCGAGGGCTGTCGCGCGGATTCCCTCGTACGGAACGACGCGGTTGTCGCGGAACGCGCCGGCGACATGCCGCTCGTCGGCCGGGTGCAGTCGGCCCTCGGGCATCGCCGGGTCAAGCACCGAGCTGAACACCACGGCCTGGGCGCGCTGCTCGGGCGTCAGCGAGCTCGCGAGGCGAATCGCGAGCCGCTCGCGATCGTCGAAGATCGGCGGGCGGGCATCGTCGCTCAGAGCCGGCTCGGCACCGATGAAGACGGGGGCAATGACCTCACGTCCGCCCACCGTGAAGAAGTTGACCGCGAGGTGGTGGCCGAAGATCTGAAAGCCCCAGGGCTCGTCGATCGCCGGGCGGCCGAAGATCGAGAACCAGTAGCTGCGATCGTTCATCACGAGCGGCAGGTCGACGAGCTCACCGAGGAACCCGTTGAGCGCCATCGCTTCGCGCACCCGGTCGTAGCCCTCCGGGCTGAAGGCCGCCCGCAGCACCTCGTGCACGGCGTCGACGATGCCCTCGGCGAGGTCTTCGAGCCGCAGACCGACCCGGTGAAAGACGAACTCGGGGTTGCTCCAGGCCCGCCACTCGGGCGCGTCGACCGCGTAGCACGCCTGCTCGCGCTGCTCGTCGTCGAGCGCGTCGAGGAATCGGCGCGCGGCCGAGACGAGCGCGGGGTCGGCGGTGCCCGAGGCGGGCAGCGCGTACAGGCCCGGCTGCGGTACGCCATCGACCGTGATGCCCACGAACGGCTGCTCGTAGAGGGTGTTCCAGTCGGCGAGCAGCTGCTGCAGGAAGGCGTTGTCGTGGCGGGCCTCGGTGAACTGCTCGTAGGTCAGGCCGCGCCAGGGAGCGAGCGCCGGGTCGGCGTGGTCGAAGAGGTGATCGCGAAAGCTCTCGCGACCCAGCTCGACGGCCTCGTCGCGCGCGCTGACGCGCGCGGTCGAGAAGAAGCCATCGATGTCGTCGTCGGTGCGGTCGGCCATCGCGGTGCTCAGATCGGCAGGTTGAACAGGCGCTTGGCGTTGCCGTAGAGCATGAGCTCGCGATCGGCGTCGGAGACCTCGATCTCGTTCTTCATGAACTCGACGCCCTGGCCCATCCAGCTGTAGAACACGGGGAACGACGAGCCGAACAGGTAGTGATCGGCGCCGCTGATCTTCACGGCGGCCTCGACCTGGTGCTTGCCCCACGAGTGCGGGTGCGTCATGTCGAAGAAGATGTTGTTCTGCAGGTACTGCCGGATCTTCTCGCCCCCCGTGGGGTCGAGACGGTCCAGCGCCTCTTTCTTCACCGTGGCGTGCGGCGTCATGAGGTCGGCATTGGCGAACCAGTTGCCGCCCATCATCGTGTGGATGAACTTCAGGTTCGGAAACTCGTCGAACATGCCGCTGAAGAGCTCGCGGCCCACGGCGGTGGCCTGGTCGACGACCCGGCCGAACTCGCGACGAAGGTTGGTGTAGTCGATGACTGACTTCCACTCGACCGGCAGCGGGGTGTGGTGCACGATAACCGGCAGGCCGAGCTTGTCGAGCACCGACAGGTAGGGCTTGAAGACCTCGTCGTCGAGGTAGAGCTGCCCGTAGTGGCACGCCATCTGCACGCCCACGACGCCGAGCTCGTTGACGCAGCGCTCGAGCTCGTAGAGGTCTTCTTTGCGACCCCACGGCGGCACGGCCGCGGTCGAGAACAGTCGGCCGTTCGAGCGCTGCACGATCTCGTAGGCGTTGTCGTTGACGGCACGGCAGGTCTCGACCCCCAGCCACTCTTGCCAGACGGGCACCCGCATGATGCCGTAGTCGACGCCGGCCTCGTCCATGGCGGCGAGCTTCGCCTCGGCCGAGTAGTCGCCGTCGACGTAGTTGAGGTTCTGGAAGCCCTTCGGCTTCTCGAGGATCAGTTGCTTGCGTCCGTCGGGGGTCTCACCGACCGATGCGATCTCGCCGAAGCCGCGCGGGGCGCTCGTGAGAAAGCCGTTGAGGATCTTCTCGTTGGTGAAGAGATCTTCGGGCAGGTGGTGGACGTTGATGTCGACGACGGGCATGGTGCTTCCTGCTCTCTGGATGGGGGCGGCTCCCACCCTAGACAGCACGGCGTCGAGGGCACCCCCACGATCGTGCACAGTTATGTTGCGGGTTCCGGCGTACGCGGCGCGCCCCCCGCTGGCTACCGTGACAGACACCCCACAGACGCCGACGTCCTGTTGGACACCACGGCCACGATGCAAGGAGGCAACGATGCCACGCAAGTCAGTGCTGTTGAAGGCGGTGGTGCCGATGACGGCGGCCGCCCTCTTCCTGGCCGGATGCACGGCCACGGCTGAGCCGGAGGAGCCCACGGTCAGCGACGCGACCCTGCGCGTCAACTTCGGCCAGTTCCCCGAGAACTGGTCGCCCGGTCAAGAGATGGAGGGCGGTCCCCTCCGCATCCCCTACGAGACCCTGCTCGCACGCGGCGACGACGGCTCGATCCAGCCGTGGCTCGCGACGGAGTGGGAGCTCACCGATGACGCTCTCACCCTGACCCTGCGCGATGACGTCACCTTCCACGACGGCGAGGCGTTCAACGCCGAGGCGGTCAAGGCCAACGTCGAGCTCGTGCGCGACAGCGCCACGGCCTACTCCGGTCCGCTGCAGGTCGTCGAGTCGGTCGACGTCGTCGACGAGTTCACCGTGCAGCTCAACCTCACCGGCCCGACCCCGTCGCTGCCGACCACGCTCACGTCGCGCGTGCTGCCCATCGGCAGCCCGGCGGCGATCGCCGACGGCTCGATCGCCCAGGCCCCCGTGGGCACCTCGCCCTGGGCCTACGACGTCGACGCCTCGGTCATCGGCACCCGCATGGTGTTCTCGAACTACGCCGACTACTGGGGCGAGCAGCCCGGGTTCGCAAATGTCGAGCTGTATGCGATCACCGACCCCGAGGCGGTCGCGGCGGCCCTCGTGAGCGGAGAGATCGATGTCGCCGACTCAGAGCTGCGGGTGTTCTCGCGCTTCGAGGGCACCTCGATCGACACGCTGCAGTACCCCGCCATTCGCAACAACCTGTTCTTCTTCGACCGCGGCCCCGGCGGGGCTTTCGAGTCGGTCGAGCTGCGGCAGGCGATGTGCACCGCGATCGACGTGCCCCAGTGGGTCGAGGTCGACGGTGAGGGTGAGCCCGCCACGCAGCACTTCGCCGAGGGCGAGCTGGGCTACAACCCCGACATCGAGGGCTACCCGACCGATGCCGCAGCGGCTGGTGAGCTGTTCGCCGCCGCGGGCAGCCCGGCGGTGACCGCCGAGATGGTGGCCGCGCCGTACAACGGTCGTCAGATCACCGTCTACATGGAGCAGATCGCGGGAGCGCTGCCGGGCATCGCGGTGACGGTGACCGAGCTGTCGCCGCCCGAGTACAACAGCACCTGGAACAGCGGCCGCTACCCGCTCGGCCTGTCGAGCAACGAAGAGCAGACGCCCTTCGAGTGGTACAGCGCCTGGTTCGCCGCCGATGCTCCGGGCAACCCCTCGGGCGTCGAGAGCGACGCGCTGAGCGCGGCCGCCGAGGCCGCGATCGCGGCGGGCGACTCGGAGGAGGCCGCCGGCCTGTGGGCCGAGGTCACGAAGATCATCTCGGATGAAGCCCTGACCTGCGCGCACCTGCGGGGCGTCGAGGTTCTCGCGTGGAACGCCGACACCGTCTCGGCGGTCGACGCGCCCAACGAGCCGTGGGAGCCCAAGTCGGTCAACTACCGCGAGCTGACGCCCGCATCCTGATGATCGAGATCCAGAAGCCAGGGCGAGTCGAGAAAGGTCACTGATGCTCAAGCTCATCCTCTACCGCCTCGCCCTGGCGGTTCCCCAGCTGCTGCTCCTGTCGTTCCTGGTCTTCACGCTCACCTATCTGGTGCCGGGAAGTCCGGCGGCCGCCATCCTCGGCGTCGCCGCGAACCCCGAGAGCATCGCGCGACTCGAGCAGCAGCTGGGGCTGGATCGCCCCTTCTTCGAACGGCTCATCGAGTACTACGCCGGTCTGTTCCGCGGCGACTTCGGCACGTCGTTCGTCTCGGGCCGACCCGTGCTCGAGCTCTTCGCCGAGCGACTGCCGGCCACGCTCTCGCTCATCGCGGGAGGAATGGTGATCTCGGTCGTGCTGGGTCTCGCCCTCGGCATCATCGGCGGCACGAAGCCCGGCTCGATCCGCGACCGCGCGGCCACCGCGTTCAGCTCGGTCTCGATGTCGCTGCCCGAGTTCTGGATCGGCATCGTGCTGCTGCTCGTCTTCGCGGTGCAGCTCGGGCTCTTCCCCGTCGTCTCGTACGTGCCCCTCGCGGTCGATCCGGCGGGCTGGCTGCGGGGGCTGATCCTGCCCTCGATCGCACTCGGCATCGGAGGAGCAGCCCTCATCGCTCGGCAGACCCGCACGGCGATGGCCGTGACGATGTCATCGCGCTACATCGACTCGTTGACCGCCGTCGGGGTCCCTCGCCGCCGAGTCGTGATGCGCTATGGCCTCAAGAACGCCCTGGTCCCCGTGCTCGCCTCGACCGGCCTCACGATCAGCATCATGCTCGGCGCGAGCTTCTCGGTCGAGAAGGTGTTCGCCTTCCCCGGTATCGGCGCGCTCATGCTGCGCAGCGTCACGGGCAAGGATTTCGCCGTCGTGCAGGGCGGTGTGCTGCTGATCGCGATCATGGTCATCCTCGTCAACCTCATCCTCGATGTCAGCTATGGCCTCCTGAACCCGAAGTCGCGTCCCTCATGAGCGAAACCACCACCTCCGTCATCCAGATCTCCGACCCCGACGACGGTCGTCGCCACTCGACGAACGCCGGTCGCATCCTGTCGCGCATGCGCAAGCAGCCGGCGACGATCGTGGCCGGGCTGTTCATCGTGCTGCTCGCGGCGACGGCGCTGCTCGCGCCCGTCATCGCGCCGTACGACCCCACGCAGGTGTTCCTCGACAATGTGCTCGAGCCGCCGTCCGCCCAGTTCTTGCTCGGAACCGACGACCTCGGCCGCGACCAGCTCAGCCGGCTCATCTTCGGCGCGCAGATCGTGCTGCTCGTGGCTCTCGGCGCCGTCATGATCGCGGCGGTGATCGGGGTTCCGCTGGGCCTCATCTTCGGCTTCAACGGCGGATGGTGGGATCGCATCGGGATGCGCTTCGTCGACATGGCGCAGGCACTGCCCGGCATGCTCATCGGCATCACCGTCGTGGCCATCCTCGGGCGCAACATCATCATCCTGATGTTCGCGATCGGCCTCATCGGAGCGAGCCTCTTCGCCCGCATGACGCGCGCCGTCGTGCTCGTCGAGCGCAACAAGCTCTACGTCGAAGCCGCCGAGGTCGCCGGGCTGCCGCGACGACAGATCATCTTCGGCCAGATCCTGCCGAACCTCGTCGGGCCCATCGTGACGCAGGGCTCGGTGTTCCTCGGATCAGCCATCATGATCGAGTCGGCCATGAGCTTTCTTGGCATCGGCCTGCCCTCTGAGGTGCCGACCTGGGGTGCGATGCTGAGCCTCGCGCTCGACAACCAGGCGGTGGCCCCCCACCTCACGTGGCCTCCGGGCATCGCGATCGTGCTCACCGTGCTTGCGTTCAGCGTCTTCGGCGACGGTCTCAACGACGCGCTCACGGGCGAACGCCGACGGCTGCCACGACTGGGGCTGCGCCTGGCTCAGGCCGAGGTCGAGCGCGTCGCTCGCGCCGCGGCCAGCGAGCAGACCGCCACCGCGGCCGGCACGCCGGCCGCGCCCGGGCCGAGCGCCGATCTCGTGCTCGACGCCCGCGACGTGAGCGTCGCCCTCGCCCAGCCCGACGGCAGCCAGACCCGCATCGTCAAGAACGCGAGCCTGTCGGTCGCGAAGGGCGAGATCGTCGGACTGCTCGGCGAGTCGGGCTCGGGCAAGTCGACCTTCGCCCGTGCCGTGCTCGGCATGTTGCCGCCGAGCACCTGGCTCGCCTCCGGATCGATCCTGCTGCTCGGCGAAGAGCTCGCGCACCGGCACGAGCGCGAGCTCACCCACGTGCGCGGAACGCGAATGGCGGCAGTGTTCCAAGACCCGATGAACGCCCTCTCGCCCGTGCACACCGTGGGCATGCAGCTGACCGAGCCGCTGCGCCTGCACAAGGGCATGAACCGGGCGCAGGCGCGAGCGCGCGCGATCGAGCTGCTCGAGCGGGTCGGGGTGCGCAACGCCTCGTCGCGCCTCGACGACTACCCCCACCAGTTCTCGGGTGGCATGGCGCAGCGCGTCGCGATCGCCATGGCGCTCGCCGCCGACCCAGAGCTGCTGATCGCCGACGAGGCGACGAGCGCGCTCGACGTGACGACCCAGGCGCAGGTGCTCGACCTGATCCTCGACCTGCGCGACGAGTACGGCATGGGGGTGCTCATGATCACCCACAGCCTCGGCGTCGTGGCCGAGACGTGCGACCGGGCGGCCGTGATGTACCGCGGTCGCATCGTCGAGGACTCGCCCGTCGCCACGCTCTTCAGTGAGCCCCGCCACCTCTACACGCGCTCGCTGCTCGCCGCGAACCCGGCCGATGCATCGCGCGGCGGCCGGCTCGTGACGATCGACGGGGAACTGCGCATGGAGATCGATCGGCAGATCGACCTGCTCGACGCCGAGGAGGCCGGCCGATGACGCTCGATCAGCACCCGACGGGCAGCCCGCTGCTCGACGTGCGCGGCCTCAGCGTCGGGTACGAGGCCCCCGCAGGATTCCTCGGCCGCCGGACGGTGGTACCGGCGGTCGAGGATGTGACCTTCACGATCGCCCCGGGTGAGACTCTCGGATTCGTGGGCGAGTCGGGCTCGGGCAAGAGCACCGTGGGCAAGGCCATCCTTCGCCTCGTCGCCCCTCTGTCCGGCTCGATCGTGTTCGACGGTCGCGACGTCGCCGAGGACGGCGCCCGTGCCCCGCTCGCCTACCGGCGCCAGGTGCAGGCCGTCTTCCAAGACCCCGCAGCCTCGCTGAACCCCCGCCACCTGGTCTCGCACGCGATCGAGACCACGTTGCGCCGCCACGGCGTGACCGATCGCGTCGAGCTGCGCTCGCGCAGCCTCGAGGCCTTCGAGATGGTGGGGCTCACGCGCGAGCACCTGCAGCGTTTTCCGAACGAGCTCTCGGGCGGCCAGCAGCAGCGTGTAGCCATCGCGCGCGCGCTCGTGCTGCAACCGCGACTCGTCGTCTGCGACGAAGCGGTGAGCGCGCTCGACCTGTCGACCCAGGGGCAGATCATCAACCTGCTCGCCGACCTGCAGATGGCCACCGGGGTCAGCTACCTCTTCATCGCGCACGACCTCGGCCTGGTGCGCCACATCGCGCATCGGGTCGGGGTCATGTCGACCGGCCGGCTCGTCGAGCTCGCCGACACCGAGCAGATCTTCCGCTCGCCGCAGCACCCCTACACGCGGCGGCTGCTCGGGGCGACTCCCTCGTCGCACCCCGACGGTCGTGAAGAGCGCCGCGCGCGCCGCCAGGCCTTTCGCGAAAAGGCGGCCGAGGTCGCGCCCGTGGAGTCGTGATGAGCCCGGTATCGGCCCTCATGGCCCTCGGTAGAATGGCGCCCGACGCTCGCGAGCGGGAAGGAGATCGACGTGGATCGACTGGTGGTCATGCGCACGCTGGCCGCCGTCGCGCGCTCATCGACCTTCAGCGGAGCGGCGCAAGAACTGGGCATCTCGCCCTCGCTCGTCTCGAGGCACGTCGCCGACCTGGAGGAGAACCTCGGGGTGCGGCTCGTCAATCGCACACCGCGCTCGGTGACGCTCACCGAGGCCGGGCAGACCTACGCCGAGTTCGCCGATCGGATCCTCACCGAGATCGAAGAGACCGACGAGCGGTTGACGGGTCGGCAGGTGACGGCCGAGGGGGTGCTCTCGGTCATCAGCCCGAAGTGGATCGGCTTGATGGACCTGGGTGCCGCGATCGGCGGATTCGTGCACGAGCATCCGCGCATGCGCGTTCGACTCGAGCTCGGCGGCATCTCCGATCGGCCGTACGACTTTCTCGACCGGGGCTTCGACGTCGCCTTCCATGCGCGGGATCCGAAGGATTCGCGGGTGCGCGTGCGCCGCATCACCGAGCTGCCGTTCTTCTTGGCGGCGTCGCCCGAGTACCTGGCGCGCCGGGGCACACCGCAGTCGATCGCCGAGCTGCCCGAGCACGATCTGCTCGCCCACATGAGCGACGCGACCTGGCGCCTGCTCGTCGACGGCGAGGTCGCGCATGTGAAGGTGCAGAACCCGATCGTCGCGACCAATGCCTACCTCGTCATCGAGCAGCTGGTCGAGTCGGGGCACGGCATCGGCATCATCCCGCGACGGTCGGCGCGCAAGGCGCTCGAGTCGGGGGCCGTCGTCGAGCTGCTGCCCGAATCGCCCGTGCAGTCCCGATCGCTGTACGCCGTGCACGGTCCGGGCGGGCAGACGCCCGAGCGCGTCAAGGTCTTCCTCGACTTCATGACCGATTGGTTCCGGCGCACGCACGTCGACTGACGGCGGACCGCCGCCGCGCGTCGTCGGCTCGCGGGGGCGGGCGATGAGCGCCATCGGAGCGCGCGACGTCGCGTACGACCACGACGGCACCGAGATGATCGGGATGCTCGTGGCGCCCGAGGGTGCGGCCGCGCTGCCCGCCGTGCTGCTCTTTCACGACGCCTTCGGGCTCGGCGAGCTCGCGATCGAGTGGGCGCACGAGTACGCCGCCCTCGGCTACGCCGTCTTCGCAGCTGATGTCTGGGGAGGGCGCCGGCAGCCGTCGACGGTTGACGAGATCGGCCCGCTCATCGGCGCGATGGCGAACGACCGTGCGCGATGGCACGCGCGGGCCGCTGCGGCGCTCGCCGCGGCGCGATCGCTGCCCGAGATCGACGCCCGGCGCGTGGCGGCGGTCGGCTACTGCTTCGGCGGATCCACGGCCCTCGAACTGCTGCGCATCGGAGCAGACCTGCGCGGTGTCGTCAGTGTGCACGGCGGACTCGACCTGCTCGAGCCGGGCTGGCATGCCGCGCGCCGCGACGCCTCGGTGCTCGTCTGCACGGGTGCCGACGACCCGATGGCGACCGAGGCGCAGCGGCGCACGCTCGTCGACGGGCTCGACAGCGCGGGCCTCGACTGGCAGGTCGACCTGTACAGCGGCACGAAGCACGCCTTCACGAATCCCGCGGTGCCGCGGGCGGCGCAGCACCCCGTGCTCGGCTACAACGCGCGCAGCGCTCGCCGCGCCTGGCTCTCGACCGAGCGGCTGCTCGCCGAGGTGCTGCGCGACGACGGCGTCGACCCCGACGGTGCGCCCCTCGCGCGCGCCGGGCATCCCACCCCCACGACCTCACCGAACGACGAACGAAAGACGCACTCATGACTGACATCGCGATCATCGGCGCGGGCCCGGGAGGCCTCGTCACCGCCCTGCGCCTGCTGCAGCAGGGAATCACCCCGACCGTGTACGAGTCGGTCGCCGAGCTCAAGCCGCTCGGCGTCGGCGTCGACATCAAGGTCTACGGCACGAAAGAGATCGAAGAGCTTGGTCTGCTCGAGGAGTTTCGGGCGATGTCGGTCGACGCGGTCGACTCGATCTTCTTCAACCACTACGGGCAAGAGATCTACGCCGAGAAGTGCGGCGTGCACATGGGGTACCTGCACGAGCAGCGCTTCGTGCACCGCGGGTACCTGCAGATGCTCTTCTACCGCGCGCTCGTCGAGCGCATGGGCGGCGACGACCGCATCATCCTCGGCGCACGCGTGGTGCGCTACGAGCAGGATGCCGAGGGCGTGACGCTGCATCTCGAGCACCGCGACGGCCGCACCGAGTCGGTGCGGCACGACGCGGTCATCGCCGCCGACGGCATCAAGTCGGCCGTGCGTCAGCAGATGCACCCGACGGAGTCGGAGCCGCACTACTCGGGCATCACGATGTACCGCGGCACGACGCTGCGCGAGCCGTTCCGCGACGGCCACACCATCTTGCACATCGGCGACCCGCGCATCTCGTCGATGATCATCTACCCGATCGCTCACGACTTCGAGGGCAGCGGGCTCGACCTCATCAACTGGGTCGTCGAGTACGAGCGCGACGAGACGGTCGAAGACTGGAACCAGACCGGCACGGTCGACGAGATCGTGCCGCTCTACGACACGGTCGACATCCCCTTCCTCGACGTTCAGCAGCTCATGCGCGATGCGCGCGAGGTGTATCTGTTCCCGCTGATCCGCCACGAGCCGCTCGACACCTGGGTCGACGGGCGCGTCGTGCTGCTGGGCGACGCCGCGCACGCGATGTTCCCGCGCGGTGGCAACGGCGTGTGCCAGGCGTTCCTCGACGCGCGCGTCGTCGCCGAGAAGCTCGCCGCGCACGCCGACCCGCACGAGGCCTTCGTCGCGTACGACGCCGAACGGCGCGAGCCCGTCAACCGCATCGTCATGTCGATGCGCGGCGAGGGCTACGAGGTCATTCGCCGCTGGGTGGCCGAGCGCACCGATGGCAAGCCCTTCGACGACATCGAGCAGGTGCTGCCGCTCGCCGAGGCCGACGAGCTGTTCAGCGGCTACCACCGGCTGGTGGGGCAGCCGCGCCCGGGCTTCGAGTCGAACGAGGCGACCGGGTTCCGCACGTGGAACGAGCCGGCGAACCGTGGCTGACGCGACGTCGAGGGTGAAGGAAGGATCGAGCATGACCGAAGTCGACGAGCCCTCGGCCGCGGTTCGCGCCGAACTGATCGACGTCGAGCGCCGCCGCTGCGACGCCCTCGTGGCGGTCGACGTGGATGCCCTCGCCGGGCTGCTCGACGACGAGCTGGTGCACATCCATGCACCGGGCGTGACCCACAGCAAGGCTCAGCTGCTCGAGCACCTCGCCACCCGCCGGCCGTACCTGAACACCGTGCGCGGTGAGCTGGCCATCCGCATGGTGGGCGATGTCGCGATCATGACCGGTCCGCTCACGAACCGGCTGCGCAATCCCGATGGCAGCGAGCGCACACTGTCGGGCGTCGCCACACAGGTGCTGCGGCGCGATGCCCACGGCGCCTGGCGGTTCGTGAGCTTTCAGATGACGCCGACGGGGGAGCAGGTCTGGGGATCGCTGCCGTCGGAGAACGGCGCTCACGGCGGCGTCGACAACGGCGCCGGGCACGGGACTGAGGCATGAGGCTCGCACGATTCCACATCGGCACCGAGCCCGCGCGTATCGGTCGCGTCGACGGCGATACGGTCGTCGACGTCTCGGCCGTGCCGGGGGTCGGGTCATCGCTGCGCGCGCTGCTGCCCGCTCTCGTCGACCTCGAACCCGCGATCGCCGCCGCCGACGGCCCGCGCTTCGACCTGCACGCCGTGCGGCTGCTGCCGCCGATCGACGATCCGCAGAAGTATCTCGGCATCGGCATGAACTATCGCGAGCACGCCGAAGAGGCGCGAGCGGCCGGCATCACGATCCCCGAGAACCAGTTCTGGTTCAACAAGCAGGTCTCGTGCATCACCGGGCCGTTCGATCCGATCATCAAACCCGAGATCAGCGACCAGCTCGACTACGAGATCGAGCTCGGCGTCGTCATCGGCCGCCGCTGCCGCCACGTCGCGGTCGAGCAGGCGCGTTCGGTGATCGCCGGGTACCTGGTCGTCAACGACGTCTCGGTGCGCGACTGGCTGCAGAAGCGGTCGCCCACGTTCACGCTCGGCAAGTCGTTCGACACGCACGGGCCGATGGGCCCGTGGCTGACGACCGACAGCGAGATCGACGACCCGCTCGATCTCGGCATGCGGTTGAGCGTCAATGGCGACGAGCGTCAGAACTGGCGCACCGACGACATGATCTACGACATCTACGAGCAGATCGCCTACCTCACGCAGGTCATGACGCTCATGCCGGGCGACGTCATCGCCACCGGCACCCCGGCGGGCATCGGCGCACCCACCGGGCGGTTCCTGCAGCCGGGCGACGTCGTGCGGGCCGAGATCGACGGGCTCGGCGCGATCGAGAACACCGTCATCGCCGAGCCGCGCCCATGAGCGATCGGCAGGCGATCCAGATCTCGGGCTTCACCCACCGAAACCCCGTGCCGGCCGCGTCGCGCATCGGTCCGCACGTGTACTCGGGGGTGCTGGCCGGGCGCGACCCGGTCACGCAGCAGACCCCCGAGACGCTCGACGAGCAGGTGGTGCTGCTCTTCGACCGCTTTCGCGAGCTCATGGACGCGGTCGGCGGCTCGATGGACGACATCATCAAGATCACCTTCTGGGTGCTCGACTACCGTGACCGCGCGGCGATCAACCGGGAGTGGGAGCGTGCCTTCCCCGACCCCCAGAGCCGCCCGGCTCGCCAGGTGATGGCCGCCTACCTCGACGAGGGCACACTCGTGCACGCCGACCTCGTGGCGATCCTGCCCGAGCGCCGCGTCGACGGCGGCGGCGCGTGACGCCCCGACCGGCGGGAAGCGCGGGCGGCGGCCGCCCCGAGCACACAGGCCCCTTCGCGCGGCCGGGGCGCCGGCTGCGTTTCACCGCGCGGCGGGCGACCGTGGTCGACGCCGGCATGATCGCTGACGGGATGCTGCGCCTGCGGGTGACCGGGCCCGAGCTGCACGACCTCGAGAGCGACGGCCCGAGCGACCACGTGCGCGCGTTCGTGCCCGACCCGGTGACGGGCGAGCTCATCGCGCCCGTCGCGGTCGGCCCCGATGCCGACGGCATCGTGCGGCCCGAGCAGCCCGCCCACGGGCGCGACCTCACTCCTGTGCGCATCGAGCGCACCGACGCCGGGGTCGTGCTGTCCCTCGACATCGCCCTGCACCCCGAGCCGGGCCCGCTGGGCGACTGGGCGCGCGCGGCGGCCACCGGGGCCGAGCTCGTGCTCGTGGGGCCGCGCGGCACCAAGGCGGCCGTGCAGGATGCAGCGCGCATCCTGATCATCGCCGACGCCACGGCGCTGCCGACGTCAGCGCGGTGGGCGCGCGAGGTGCCGGCCACGACGCGTGTCGACGTGCTCGTGCTCGACGGGCCCGGCACGGCGCAGGCCGCCGAGTATCTGGTCACCGAGTCGGGCCGCAGCGATCTGACCGTCGAGGTCGAGCCCAGCGCCGAGCGGCTGCTGGCACGGCTGCGGGCGCTCGAGGTCGACGAGGCCACCTACGTGACGGCGGCCGGCGAAGCGTCCGTGATGGCGGAGGTGCGCCGCTGGCTCAAGCACGAGCTCGCGCTGCCCCGCACCCAGTACGCCGTGAACGGGTACTGGAGGCGCGGGTCGGCTGCGTTCGACCACCACGAGCCTCTCGACCCGAGCGACCCCGACGATTAGCGGTGCGATGGCGGAGAATGGGGGATTCGAACCCCCGAGGGCTTGCACCCAACACGCTTTCCAAGCGTGCGCCATAGGCCACTAGGCGAATTCTCCTGGGCGGCACCCGCTGCGAGGGCGGGGGCGACGAGACTGAATCCTACCGGTAAACTGATAGCGGCTCCTCGCGTGGCGCCATCCAGGCCAACTCCCCCAGGGCAGAAATGCAGCAAGGGTAACCGGGCTCTGGCGGGTGCGCGAGGGGTCTTTTTTTGTGCGCGGATGCCCGGCGCAGCATCCCCAGGACCATCGACTCTGGGCGCTCCAAGCGCGCCGCCCTAGGCTGGGCGCAATGTCGCGCAGCATCTACATCACCTCCGCCGAGGGCAACTCGGGCAAGTCGACGGTGGCCCTCGGGCTCGTCGACACGTTGAGCCACCGTGTCAAGCGGGTTGGCGTGTTCAGGCCCGTCGCCCGGTCGCGCGACGAGCGCGACTACGTGCTCGACGTGCTGCTCGCCCACGACGGTGTCGACCTCGCCTACGAGGAGGCGATCGGCGTCGGCTACGACGAGGTGCACGCTGACCCCGAGGCGGCGCTCGCCGTGATCGTCGAGCGGTACCACGCCATCGCGCAGCGCAGCGACGCTGTCGTCATCGTCGGCAGCGACTACACCGACGTGTCGAGCCCGACTGAGCTCTCGTTCAACGCGCGCATCGCGGCCAACCTGGGCGCGCCCGTGCTGCTCGTCATCGGCGGGCGCGAGAGCGGGGCATCCGGCGGGCGCGGGCTCGCCGAGTCGGGGGCGCGCTCCGCCGACGACATGCGCCGAGTCGCCGAGGTCGCCGTCGCCGAGCTCGACCACGAGCACGCGCAGCTGCTGGGCATCATCGCCAACCGCGCCGACGGCGAGGCGCTCGACGCCGTGGTCGCGGCCGTGCAGACCGTGGCGCCTGCGGCGCTCGTGGCGGCCATCCCGGAGGACCCGTACCTCATCGCCCCGACCGTCGCCGCCGTCATGGAGGCGTGCGGCGGCACCTTCGTGCGCGGCGACGACGAGCTGCTGCAGCGCGAGGTGCTCGGCGCGGTCGTGGCCGGCATGTCGATGGAGAACGTGCTGCCGCGCCTCACCGAGGGCGCCGTCGTGCTCATTCCCGGCGATCGCAGCGAGGTGCTGCTCGCGGTGCTCATGGCGCACGCGAGCGAGACCTTCCCGAGCCTTGCGGCCATCGTGCTCTACGGCGGGTTCGAGACGCCGGATGCGGTGCAGAGCCTCGTCGAGGGCCTCGACCCGAGCCTGCCCATCATTCGGGCTGAGTCGGGCACCTACGACACCGTGCTCGCGATCATGGGCGCGCGCGGGCGGCTCGCGGCCGACAGCCAGCGCAAGTACGACACCGCGCTCGCCCTGTGGGAACGCCACATCGACGCCGAGGCGCTCATGAACCGGCTCGACGTGACGCGGTCAGACGTCGTGACGCCGCTCATGTTCGAGTTCGACCTGCTCGAGCGGGCGCGCGCCGACCGCAAGCACATCGTGCTGCCCGAGGGCGACGACGACCGCGTGCTGCGCGCGGCCGGCACGCTGCTGCAGCGCGGCGTGTGCCAGCTGACGATTCTCGGCGACGAGCAGGCCGTGCGGGCCCGGGCCGCCGAGCTCGGGCTCGACCTGGCGCAGGCGAGCATCCTCTCGACGCACGATGAGCCGCTGCGGCACCGCTTCGCCGAAGAGTACGCGCGCCTGCGGGCCCACAAGGGTGTCAGCTACGAGACCGCGCGCGACGTCGTGACCGACGTCAGCTACTTCGGCACGATGATGGTGCACCTCGGCCTGGCCGACGGCATGGTCAGCGGGGCCGCGCACACGACGGCGCACACCATTCGCCCGAGCTTCGAGATCATCAAGACCGACCCCGGGGTCTCGGTCGTGTCGAGCGTCTTCTTCATGTGCCTCGCCGACCGCGTGCTCGTCTACGGCGACTGCGCCGTCATCCCCGACCCCACCGCCGAGCAGCTGGCCGATATCGCGGTCTCGTCGGCGGCGACCGCGGCGCAGTTCGCGATCGAGCCGCGCGTGGCGATGCTCTCGTACTCGACGGGCGAGTCGGGCTCGGGCGACGACGTCGAGAAGGTGCGGGCGGCCACGCAGCTCGTGCGCGAGCGGGCGCCCGAGCTGCTCGTCGACGGGCCCATGCAGTACGACGCGGCGGCCGAGCCGAGCGTCGCCGCCTCGAAGATGCCGGGTTCGCCCGTGGCCGGGCGTGCGACCGTTTTCGTCTTTCCCGACCTCAACACCGGCAACAACACCTATAAAGCAGTACAGCGCTCGGCGGGCGCCGTCGCGGTCGGGCCCGTGCTGCAGGGGCTGCGCAAGCCCGTCAACGACCTGAGCCGCGGGGCGCTCGTGAGCGACATCGTCAACACCGTCGCGATCACGGCGATCCAAGCGCAACGGACTCCTCCGCCGCCGACCACGCCGATCTCGACCATCGGTGGAGTGGCCTGAGCGTGCGCGTCTTCGTCGTCAACTCGGGCTCGAGCTCGATCAAGTACCAGCTCGTCGACGTCGTGAGCGAGCAGGTCGTGCTGTCGGGGCTGCTCGAGCGGCTCGGTCAGGCCGGTGGTGACGCCGCCGACCACGAGTCGGGGATGCGCGTCGTGCTCGATCGCCTCGGTTCCGAGGCGCAGTCGATCGCCGCGGTCGGGCACCGGGTCGTGCACGGCGGCGACGTCTTCACGGCACCCGTGGTGATCGACGCCGAGGTCGAGGCGGGCATCCAGGCGGTCAGCGCTCTCGCCCCGCTGCACAACCCGGCGAACCTCGCGGGAATCCGGGCGGCGCGCGCCGCCCTGCCCGGCGTGCCGCACGTCGCCGTATTCGACACGGCCTTCCACCAGTCGATGCCGGCCGCTGCGGCGACCTACGCCATCGATCGGGCGGTCGCGGCCGAGCACGGGGTGCGGCGCTACGGCTTTCACGGCACGAGCCACCAGTTCGTCGCCGGCCGCGCGGCCGCGCTGCTCGGCCGGCCGCTCGAGTCGCTGAAGCTCATCGTGCTGCATCTCGGCAACGGCGCCTCGGCGACGGCGGTCGACGGCGGCCGATCGATCGACACCTCGATGGGCCTCACCCCGCTCGCCGGGCTCGTCATGGGCACGCGCTCGGGCGACCTCGACCCGGGCGCCCTGCTGCACCTGCTGCGCGCGGGCCTGCCGGTCGACGACCTCGACCGGCTACTCAACAGCCGCAGCGGGCTGCTCGGGCTCGCCGGTTCGGCCGACATGCGCGACGTCACGGCGGCGGCCGACGCGGGCGACGTGGATGCGCAGCTCGCGATCGACGTCTGGACTCACCGCATCCGGCACTACGTCGGGGCGTACCTCGCCCAGCTCGGCGGACTCGATGCCGTGGTCTTCACGGCCGGCGTCGGCGAGAACGCGCCCGCGCTGCGGGCCCGCGCCCTCGACGGGCTTGGGCACCTCGGGCTCGCGATCGACGCCGACCGCAACGGATCGCCCGCGCGCGACGCACGGGTGATCTCGCCCGAGGGCGCGCCCGTGGCTGTGCTCGTCGTGCCGACCAACGAAGAGCTCGCGATCGCGCAGGCCGCCGCCGCCCTCGTCGCCTGAGGCGGGGGGCGGGATGCCCGGCTCGAGCATCCGAGGTGACGACTACGCTGGGCACGTGGTCACCGCCCTCTACCGCCGCTACCGGCCCGAGACCTTCGCCGAGCTCATCGGCCAGGCGCACGTGACCGACCCCCTGCGGGCCGCGCTGCGCGGCGACCGGGTCAACCACGCCTATCTGTTCAGCGGGCCGCGCGGCTGCGGCAAGACGACGTCGGCGCGCATCCTCGCCCGCTGCCTCAACTGCGCCGAGGGGCCGACCGACACCCCGTGCGGCGTGTGCCCGAGCTGCGTCGAACTCAGTCGCGATGGCGGCGGATCGCTCGACGTCGTCGAGATCGACGCCGCGAGCCACAACGGCGTCGACGATGCCCGCGACCTGCGCGAGCGCGCTGTGTTCGCTCCCGCGCGCGACCGCTACAAGATCTTCATCCTCGACGAAGCGCACATGGTGACGCCCCAGGGCTTCAACGCGCTGCTCAAGATCGTCGAAGAGCCGCCCGAGCACGTCAAGTTCATCTTCGCCACGACCGAGCCCGAGAAGGTCATCGGCACGATCCGCTCGCGCACGCACCACTACCCGTTCCGGCTCGTGCCGCCCGCTCAGCTGCTCGACTACGTGCAGCAGCTCTGTACGAGCGAGAAGGTCACAATCGAGCCGGGCGTGCTGCCCCTCGTCGTGCGGGCCGGCGGCGGTTCGGTGCGCGACACCCTCTCGCTGCTCGACCAGCTGATGGCGGGCAGCGACGATGCCACGGTCACCTACGAGCGGGCCGTGGCGTTGCTCGGTTACACCCACGGCGCCCTGCTCGACGAGGTCGTCGTGGCGATCGCGGCGCGGGATGCCGGGGCCGCCTTCCACGCGGTCGATCGCGTCATCCAGACGGGGCAAGACCCGCGTCGGTTCGTCGACGACCTGCTCGAGCGCCTGCGCGACCTCATCGTGGTGCAGGCCACCGCCGACAGCGCGGCCTCGGTGCTGCATGGCATTCCCGCCGACGACCTGCAGAGCATGCGCGACCAGGCCGCGATGTTCGCCCCCGCCGAGCTCTCGCGCGCTGCCGATGTGGTGAACAAGGCCCTCACCGAGATGTCGGGTGCCACTTCGCCGCGCCTGCATCTCGAACTCATGACGGCACGCGTGCTCGTCGCGCTCGGTGGCGACGGGGTCGCCGCCGCCCCCATCGCGCGGGCAACGCCCGCGGTGTCGGCCGCCGCGACGCCCCCACCCTCGCCGGCCCGGCCTGAGCCCGTCGTGACCAGCGCCCCGGCGGCTGTGGTCGAGCCCGCATCCTCCGCGCCGGCACCCGCCGCGACTGCCCCCGTCGAGGCCGCGCCGGCCGCGCCCGCCACGCCGGCTCCCTCCGACCCGGCACCCGCTGCGCCCGCCGTTCCCGTGACGATCGAGACCGTGCGGGCGTCCTGGCCCGCCGTGCTCGACGCGGTGCAGCAGGCGAAGCGCAGCTCGTGGACGGTCGTCTTCGGCACGACGCCCGTCGCGCTCGACGACGACGTGCTGACGATCGCCTTCGCCACCGAGGCCGACGCCGCGGCCTTCAAGCAGCGGGCGGCACCGACCGACAGCGTCAGCGAGCACGTGCGCGGCGCCATCCAGTCGGTGCTCGGGCTGCGCGTCAAGTTCCGCGTGCGCGTCGAGGCGACTCCGGATGCCCGGGCCGCCGCCCCCGCGCCGACCGAGCCCCCGGCGGACGCCCCCGCCGACCCCGACCCGGCCCCGAGCGCGCCCGCACGATCCCGACCCGCCGCCGCGACCCGCTCGGCACCGGTCGCGCAGGCCGTGGCGAGCGAGAGCCCGGCCGTCGTGACCGACTGGGTCGTGACGGCGATCCCGGGCGCGGTCGCGGCGCCGGCGAGCATCCCGGCACAGACGTCGCCCGGTTCGCCCGACGAGGCGCCCCCGGTCGACGAACCCGATGCGCCTGAGCCCGAGGCCCCGCCCGCACGAGCCGCGGTGCAGCACGTGACCGAGGTCAACGGGCGCCAGCGCTACGGCGAGGCGGTCGTGCGCGAGGTGCTCGGCGCGACCTTCCTCGTCGAAGAGGCCATCGAGCCGCTCGTGAGCGCGGGCGGCGTCGAGCCCGTCGCGAGCCCTGCCGTCGTGCATGATCCCGACCGCCCGTCGAGCGCCGACGCCCCCGACCCCCTGCGCGACGACTACTAGGCATTCGTGCCGAGAGAGCTGAGCTGACGTGTACGACGGCATCATTCAAGACCTCATCGATGAGTTCGGGCGCCTGCCCGGCATCGGCCCCAAGTCGGCGCAGCGCATCGCCTTTCACATCTTGCAGACCGAGTCGTTCGACGTCGCGCGGCTGGCACAGCTGCTGATCGACGTGCGCGAGAAGGTGCGCTTCTGCGAGATCTGCGGCAACGTCGCGGAGGAGGCGCAGTGCTCGATCTGCCGCGACGTGCGCCGCAGCCCGACCACGATCTGCGTCGTCGAAGAGGCGAAAGACGTCGTGGCGATCGAGCGCACGCGCGAGTTCCGCGGGCTGTATCACGTGCTCGGCGGCGCGATCAGCCCGATCGACGGCATCGGCCCCGATGACCTGCGTATCGCCCAGTTGCTCGCACGCCTGCGCGACGGCACCGTCACCGAGGTCATCATCGCGACCGACCCCAACCTCGAGGGTGAAGCGACGGCCACCTACCTCTCGCGCCTGCTCGTGCAGCCGGGGCTCACGGTCTCGCGCTTGGCGAGCGGTCTGCCCGTCGGCGGAGACCTCGAGTACGCCGACGAGGTCACGCTCGGCCGGGCCTTCGAGGGACGGCGCACGGTCGAGCGCTGAGCAGGATTGCAACTTTTGTTGCATTAGCGCACGGGGGCGCGTAGTCTCTCTATCGCAACAGAAGTTGCACAAGAGAGGATGCCCCGCATGACCCCCACCGACACCGTCACCTCGACCGCCCTGCGCGTCGAGATCACGACGAGCATCGAGATCGACCGCCCGGCCGCCGACGTCTGGGCCGCCCTCGTCGACCGCGACGCCTACCCGCAGTGGAACACTTTCATTCGCTCGTGGCAGGGCGATCTCGCGCTCGGCGAGCGGCAGACCGTGCGCATCGAGCCCACCGACTCGAGCGGCCAGACCTTCCGCCCGCGCATCGTCGAGCTCGAACCCGGGCGGCTGCTCGTCTGGCTCGGCCGCGTCGGCATCCCCGGCGCGCTCGACGGCCGTCACCGCTTCGAGATCGTGCCGATCGACGCGAACCGCAGCCGGCTCGTCCACAGCGAGGTGCTGTCGGGCGTGCTCGTGCCCGTCTTCCGCCGCATGCTCACGGTCGACACCCCAGCCGCCTTCGCCCGCATGAACACCGAGCTCGCCGCGCGGGTCGGCGCGTGAGCGCCGCGACTCATGCGAGCGGCCGCGTGGGCGCTGCGCCCGAGCCGCGCCGCCGCGGCGCCGCGGTCGAGGCGACCGTGCTCGACACGACGATCGCGCTGCTCGCCGAGCGCGGCGCCGCGATCACGGTCGACGACATCGCGGCCGCGAGCGGCGTGCACAAGACCACGATCTACCGGCGCTTCGAGACCCGCGAGCTGCTTGTCGCCGCCGCGATCCGCCGCCTCGGCGAGCAGCAAGTGCCGCCCGTCGACGCGACCGACCCGCGCACCGCCCTCGAGACGCTCGCCGTGTCGGTCGCCGCCGCGCTGCGCAGCCCCCAGGCCGGCAACATCTTGCGGGCCGCGATCGCGGCCTCTGCGGCGACGCCCGAGCTCGTCGCGCTCGCTGACGAGTTCTTTCGCGACCGCTACGAACTCGCCCGCGAACCCCTGCAGCGGCTCGTCGAGGCGGGCGAGATGCGCCGCGACCTCGACCCGATCATCGTGTGGGAGCAGATCGTCAACCCCATGCACGTGCGCACGCTGTGCGGGCGGCTGACGAGCGATGCCGAGGCGCGCCAGCTCGTCGAGCTCGCCGTGCGCGGGGCGCGCCCGTAACCATTCCCTCCGGGGGATGCATGCACGCTGTTCGCACCCGATCGGGAGGAAGCCGGTCGGGGCGACGGTGACCGGCGGGCGCGACCTGCCCCTGAACCTGAGTGTCGTGTACGCGCGGCGGGCGAGGCGGCTTGAGGGTCACAAATGCCTGCCCGAGGGCCTCGGATGCACCCGCAAGCTTCTGCTCAAGTGTGTGTTCACTGGGCGCCGAACGGTCTGGTACCGACCCGGCCTCACACCGCAGATTTCCTCGGCGGTGTGTCGCTTGCGTATTTAGTTTCAGGACGCAAAGATAACAACGTGATCGATCGAAGCGCGCCGGTACAGTCCTCTGATCTTGGTGACGGCGTCGTGGCACTGCACAGCGCCTCGGTCAGCGTGATTGTCGATGCGTCCCGGGGTGTTCCGCGCATTCTTCACTGGGGTGCGCGCGTAGATGCCCGTCGCGGTGATGTTGACTACCTCCGTTCGCTGGCTGTCGCGCAGCGGGGCGCCGATGCTCTGCGCGGCTCGGGCCCCCCTGCCGTGTTGCCCGAGCAGAGTGCTGGGTGGGTTGGGACTCCCGGTCTCGAGGGCCATCGCAACGGGCGAGAGTTTTCGAGCCTCTTCACTCCTGTGGGTTATCAAGTCCTTTCGAGCTCCGGTTTCGGTGCGAGTCTCGTGGTGGTCGGACGAGACGCGGATGCAGAGTTGAGCCTGCAGACCCGGATCGACTTGAGCCCTTCCGGGGTCCTCAGGGTGAACGCCTCTGTCACGAACGAGAGCGAGTCCGCGGATTACACGGTCAATGCTGTGCGCGTAGCGCTTCCGGTGCCGGTCGAAGCCGAGGAGTTGCTCGACTTTGTCGGACGTCACTTGCGTGAACGCACACCTCAGCGCCACCCCTTCATGGTGGGCACCCACCAACGCGAGGGCCGTCGAGGGCGAACTGGTTCTGATGCCGCAACGGTCCTTGCCGCGGGAACCGCGGGTTTCGGCTTCCAACACGGCGAAATCTGGGCTGTGCATACCGCCTGGAGCGGCAACCATGTCACTTTCGCCGAGCGGGGTCTCAGCACCTACTCGCGAATCATCGGCGGCGGCGAAGTGCTGCTGCCTGGCGAGGTCGTCCTCGACCCGGGAGCGACGTACACCGCCCCGTGGGTGTACGCGACCTACGGGTGGCAAGGTCTGGATGACGTTGCCGCCTCATTCCACAGCTATCTCCGCGCGCGAGAGAACCACCCGACGTCCGCGAGGCCGGTCGTGCTCAACACCTGGGAAGCGGTGTACTTCGACCACAACCTTGAGGAGCTCATCTCGCTGGCGAACCTAGCTGCAGAGGTGGGTGTCGAGCGGTTTGTTCTCGATGATGGGTGGTTCACCGGCCGACGCAACGACACTCGTGGGCTCGGTGACTGGCAGGTTGATGCCGAGGTCTGGCCTGACGGTCTGGGCCCACTGGTCGAGACCGTCCGATCGCTCGGCATGCAGTTCGGACTGTGGTTCGAACCTGAGATGCTTAACGCGGACTCCCACGTTGCGCGCGAGCATCCTGAGTGGATCCTCTCTCCTGGTGACCGCCTTGCGATCAGCGGACGCCATCAACACGTTCTCAACCTGACCAGGCCAGATGCGTTCTCCTCGGTGCTCGAGAGTATGAGTGCGTTGATCGAACTGCATCACGTCGACTACATCAAGTGGGACCACAACCGTGATCTTGCGGAACCGGGTGACCGCGCTTCCGGCAGAGCGGCCGTGCACGATCAGACCGTTGCCGTCTACGCTCTGATGGACGAGCTCAAGCGTCGGTTCCCCCAGCTCGAGATCGAGTCCTGTTCATCGGGCGGCGGTCGCGTCGACCTCGAGGTACTTGAGCGCACGGATCGGGTGTGGGCCAGTGATTGCATCGACCCGCTCGAGCGTCAACAGATTCAACGGTGGACAGGTCTTCTCCTCCCTCCAGAGCTCGTCGGTTCGCACGTCGGGGCGCCGACGTCGCACACGACCCGCCGCACTCACACACTGGCGTTCCGCGGTGCCACAGCGCTGTTCGGGCACATGGGGATCGAGTGGGATCTGCGTGCTGCGAGCCAGGCCGAGCGTGAGGAGCTGTCAGCCTGGGTCGCCCTCTACAAGGAGATCAGGCCAATCGTGCACACAGGAACGGCTGTGCACATTGACTACCCGGATCCGGCGTACTGGGCGCATGGATACGTCTCGCTCGACCGGAGTACGGCCGTGTTTTCGTTTGTCGCGATGGAGACTCTCGTGTCGACCCAGCCGGGGCGCGTCCGTCTGTCGGGGCTCGACCCCGCGTCGACCTACCGGATCGAGCCCGTTCGTCTCTCCGAGGCGGCCCTTACGAGGACCGCCGATGGGCCGCCAGCGTGGTGGACGACTCCGACGGCCGTGCGCGGCGACATCTTGGCAACGGTCGGCTTGCAGGCACCCATGCTGTATCCCGAGCAAGCGCTGGTCTTTCGCTTGACGCGCGTCGGCGCGGAACAGCAGAACTGAACAACGAGAGAGACAGGAGCACCACGGTGGGTCATCTGGTTCGTTTCACTTCCCCGCGGAACGCCGAGGTCATCGAGCAACCGTATGCGCGCCCCGCGGTTGGCGAAGTTCTCATCGCCACTCGCTATTCCGGGATATCGGCAGGCACGGAACTCACTGCGTACCGGGGAACGAACCCTTACATGAGTCATCGCTGGGATGTTGACTCGAGACTGTTCGTCGAAGGGCAGCCGACGCACAGCTACCCCCTCGATGGCTGGGGCTACGAAGAAGTGGGCGAGATCACGGAAGTCGGCGAAGGTGTCGATACCGAACTCATCGGTCGTCTCGTATGGGGAGCTTGGGGGCATCGCTCGACGGCAATCCGGACGGCGGCATGGGTCGAGCCGCGCATGATGCCTGAGGCGAATGACGACGCTGTCGGGATTTTCGCGAAGATCGGGGCTATCGCACTCAACGCAGTTCTTGATGCTGACGTCCACATCGGTGAGACGGTGGTCGTCTTCGGAGCGGGAGTGCCCGGCCAGATCGTCTCCCAACTGGCGCGCCTGAACGGGGCTCACGTCGTGGTCGTGGACCTCGTCCCCGAACGGCGGGAACTAGCACTGAGTCTGGGAGCCCATGAGGCGCTCGATCCCCGACAGACCGATGTTGCAACGCGACTGAAGGAACTTACGGGTGGCCGAGGTGCCGATGTGGCGATCGAGATCAGCGGCAGCTATCAAGCTCTCCATGACGCCGTGCGCTCGGTGGCCTACAGCTCCCGGGTCGTGGCGGCTGGCTTCTATCAGGGTGGCGGAACTCAAATCCGACTGGGCGAGGAGTTCCATCACAACAGAGTTGCTGTCGTCGGTTCGCAAATCTCAGGGGTCGCGCCGTCACTGCAGCATCGGTGGGATGAAATCCGCATGTCGCAGACGGTTTTGAATCTGGAGTCGAGCGGACGCCTGCAGCTGGCTCCGTTGGTATCGCACCTCATCGATGCCCGTGAGGCAGCGCGCGCATTCGAAATGCTCGACGAAGCGGCGAGTGATGTGCTGCAGGTCGTACTCGACTACCGAGCGGGATGACGGTGTCCGAGGGAGACGCCGGTCGGCCGATCGGCTGGGGGATTCTAGCCACGGGAGGGATCGCGGGGCTGTTCACCCGTGACCTGCTCTTTCATGGCCATCTCGTTGCCGCCATTGGTTCCCGATCGGAGCTCTCTGCGCGTGCCTTTGCCGAGGCGCACGGCGTGGGGCGATTCCACGGTTCCTACGCCGACCTGGTCGCCGATCCCGCAGTCGATGTGGTCTATGTCGCCACTCCGCCGTCTGAGCACCTTGCGCACACCCTGCTCGCGCTGGAGCACGGAAAGCACGTGCTGGTCGAGAAGCCGTTCACACTCAACGAACGCCAGGCCCGTGTGATCGTTGAAGAGGCCCGACGCCGCGAGGTGATCGTTATGGAGGCCATGTGGACGCGCTTTCTTCCGCACATGGCCTTCGTTCGCGAGCGCATTGACCGCGGTGACCTCGGTGAGATCACCGCGCTGCACGCCGTGCACGCGCAACGGTTGGACGTGCCCGACCATCATCGCCTGCGGAATCCGGCTCTCGGCGGGGGAGCGCTTCTGGACCTCGGTGTCTATCCACTATCGCTGCTGCGCGATGTGGTCGGAGAACCCGAACTCCTTTCGGCCCAGGCCGCCATGACGTCGACGGGGGTCGATGCGTCTGTGGCGACCCTCTCCACCCACGTTGGTGGAGCAATGGCAACGACGTTCTCGTCGATGGTCGCGCGTGCCGAGAATTCTGCAACCATCATCGGGACGGAAGGCCGCCTCGAGCTTCACGGGACGTGGTACGCGCCGACGTCGGTCCGGTTGATCGACGCATCCGGAGCTGTGCGCGACAGCTTCGACTCGCGTGTCTCGGGCCGGGGAATGCAGTTCGAAGCGACCGAGATGGAACGGCTCATCGCTGGGAATGATTGGGCCGCAGCGATGGCGTCCCTCGACCATACGATCGCCGTTATGCGAACCATGGACCGTGTCAGGGCATCAATCGGCCTGCTATATCCAGGCGAGGCGTGAGGTGCAAGGCGTGGCATTGCCGCATTGACCGCCTCCGCAGGGCTAGTCTCGCACTCGGTTCCACTGCCCGTGGGGGTGGCGAGGAGGAGGTCTGAGGCGTGTCGATCGAGACCGATACCGCACTCGCTGGGCTTTCACGCGAAGTGGCCATCGACATCCTCGTGCACGGTGCTCAGACGCGCTCGAGTGTCGGGCGCCGAATGGGTATCTCCCCTGCAACGGTGACGCGGCTGGTGCGCCCACTTCTGGACTCTGACGTTCTGGTCGAAACGGAGGCTTATCGAACGGCGGAGAGAGGTCGAAACGCCTTCGCGCTTGATGTGGTTCCGGGTCGCTACCGATTCATCGGCGTCAAGCTCACTGCCGACTCGGTTTATGCAGTGGTGACCGACCTCCGAGCGTCGATTCTCGATCGCGTAACGGTCGAGCTTTCGTCTCTCGAGGTGGCGGAGGTGGTGACGACTGTCCGAAGCGTTGTCGACGAGCTTTCCGCTCGAGGTGCCCGCACCGTGGACGCGGTGGGGGTCACCGTCGGAGGGCTCGTGACAGACGGCGAGGTGGTCGCGGATTCACCGTTCATGCACTGGCGGGATGTGCCACTGCGATCCATCCTCGCCGCAGAACTTAACGTGCCGGTTTATCTCGACAACGATGTGGTCGGTCTCACGAAGGTTCAACACTGGTTTGGTGAGGGAACGGGACATGAGAGCTTCGCGCTCATCACCATCGGCGCCGGCATCGGTTACGGTCTCGTGATCAACCATCAGCAAATCCCGACGGGGGTGGCGCCGATCAGCCACTACCCGGTCAACCCCGGGGGACGTCTCTGCTCCTACGGCCATCGCGGGTGTATGACGGCGATGGTGTCGTCGGGGTCGATAGCGTCTGCCGTCTCCGAAGTGATCGGTCACCCGGTTGGCTTCTCCGAGGCCCTGGAGCTCGCCCGCTCCGGTGACCCCCGCGCCGTCTCGGTGATTGACGAGTCTGCGCGCGCCCTGGGCAGAGCGGCAGCAGCCGTGAGCACGATGACGGGTGTGCGTCGCATCATCCTGTCAGGCGAGGGTGTCGACATCGCTTCGATCGCGGCAGAAGCGCTCCAGGACGGGGTGTCGGAGTTCGACATTCGAGAAGTCGATCATCACGACCTCGTCGTTCGACCGATGGCCTTCGATGAATGGGCGCGTGGCGCCGCCGTGGTGGCTATTCAGTCGTCCTTTCCGGCGTGACCGCAGGGCAGTCCGGGGTCTTCTGACCACCGTGGGCTAGCCAGCCACGTCGTTCACGAAACGTTCATTGTTGACTCTCTGCAACCCGTTGACAGTAATCATTTCGCAGTGCAAAGATTACCAACGACTCGCTGTGGAGAACGCCGAAGGCACATTCTTCAATGCCATCGAGTCGACACCTCACCACAACCCACGCGAGGAGACACGAGCACATGAAACTTTCGAAAATCGCTGCCCCGGCAGCGGCGGTGGGCCTTGTGCTCACGTTGATTGGCTGCACGGGGCAAGTGAGCACCGATGGCGAGCAGGCCTCGGGCGATGTCACCGTGCGGTACCTGGTTGAGGAGCTCGAAGACGCCGAGGCAGAGGCGCGGCTTCGTGAGCGTCTCGACGAGTTCGAGGCCCAAAACCCGGGGATCATTGTCGACCTCCAGACCCTTCCGTTCGACACCATGCGAACGGTGCTTCAGACGCAGCTCCGGTCGGGCGACGCCCCCGATGTCATCAACTGGGGCTCTGGCCCCAGCTTCGGTGGCGCACTCGCCGATGCCGGCCTGCTCTATGACCTGACCGAGGCGTACGAGGAGCGCGGCTGGGAAGTGTATGACTTCGCCAAGGATCGTGTCACCAGCGCCGATGGGACTGTGTACGGCATCCCGGGCGAGATGGAGACGCTGGGCGTCTTCTACAACCGCGACCTGTTCGCGGAGCTCGGCCTGGAGGAGCCCCAGAGCCTCGCCGACCTCGAGGAGATCGCTGAAGCGACGAAGGCAGCCGGGTACATCCCCTTCGCGATCAGCGACCAGGAAGGCTGGCAAGGAGGGCACCAGCTCAGCATGGCGCTTTCAAGCGCTGTCGGATCGGCGGGGGTCAACGAGCTCGTCTCTGGTGACAGCGACTGGACGTCAGCTGCCGTCGAAGAAGCGGTTGCACTGTGGGATAGCTACGACGAAGCCGGCTACCTGACTCCGTTCCCGACGTCGGTCTCGTACGACTCGGGCAACGCGCTGTTCTTCGCGGGTGAGGCTGCGATGCTGCCGATGGGCAGCTGGATCGTCGACGGCATCGTTGCCAACGCCGACTTCGAAGCCGGGTACTTCCCGTTCCCGGCCCCGGACGGAGAAGGCATCTTCGCGGCAGGCCTGGGTTCCGGCCCGATGATCACCGCCGAGACGCAGCACCCGGAGGAGGCCCTGAAGCTGATCGACTTCCTCGTGAGTGCCGAGCACGGGCGATGGATGGTCGAAAACCTCGACGTCATCCCGCCGTTCCCGGCCGATCTTGATGGCGTCGAGATCTCGCCGCTGTTGGCCCAGGTGCTCGCGGATGTCGAGCAGTTCGGCGCTGGCGAAGGCGACTTCGGCCTCAACATTGATGTGCTGATGAGCGACGCCTTCAACGAGGCCATGTTCAACGGGATGCAGGCGATCTACTCCGATCAGGCAAGTGCGGCGGACGTCGCCGCAAGCCTGGAAGAAGCGTCGCAGCAGTGACGAAGCGCGGCCTGACGCAGATGCCTGCTCGGGCCAACGGCTCGGGGGCACCGGAATCCATCGCCGCTGCGGCGATTGCCCGGCGCCCCCGGCCGAGCGCGCATCGCACGCCCCTCGTCACGCGTCAAGCGCAGATGCGGCTGGGGCTGCTCCTGGCGGCACCCGTCATGATCATGGTCATCGTCTTCTTCATCACCCCGCTCGTGAACGCGTTGTATTACGCCTTCGTCGACTTCGACGGTCTGAGCGCGAACCCACCCTTCGTCGGTCTCGACAATTTCGTTGAAATGGCCACCGATGAGCGAGTCTGGGCCGCACTGCAGAACAACGCCATCTGGATCGTCATCGGCACTGTCGCCCCACTCGTTATCGGCCTAGCCCTCGCATTGCTGATGTGGAACGTCCGTCGGGGGAGTGCAGCGTATCGGGTGATCTTCTTCTTGCCCTACGTGCTGCCGCAGGTGGTTATCGGGGTGGTCTGGGGGTGGATCTACGACCCGATTCGCGGCTGGCTCAACAAGGCTCTCGAGGTCGTCGGGCTCGGTGAACTCCAGACCGGCTGGCTGGGAAACGCTGATACTGCCCTCTACGCCGTATTGGTGACTGCGATCTGGGCGACGGCGGGCTTCGTCTTCGTGATCTTCCTCTCTGCGCTCGGCAACGTCGACATGGAGTTGATCGATGCGTCCATGCTCGACGGGGCGAACACTCTTCAACGACTGTGGTACGTCATCCTTCCTCAGATCATGCCTGTCTTTCTCATGGTCACGACCATCACGCTGATCGGCGGCTTCAGTGTCTTCGACATCATCTTCGTCATGACCGGAGGCGGCCCAGCCGGGGCGTCAGACGTGTTGGGGACGTACGCGTACAGCCAAGCTTTCGAGCTCAATCGCATCAGCTACGGCACGACGCTTGCGCTGCTGATCACCGTCCTGGCGATTCCGTTCACCATCGCTCTCAACCGTCTTCAACGGAGGCTTTCGATGCAAGGCACAAGCGCATGAACACCGCATCGCGGGTGCGCTCGCCCCGAACGACCTGGCTGAATGTCAACAAGCATGCGGTGCTGGTGGTGATCTCGCTGGTCACCCTCTTCCCTGTCATCCTCACCATCTCGACGGCGTTCAAGACAGCTCAGGACGCGCAGCGCAACCCCTTCGGCCTCTTCACATCGTTCTCAGTCGAGAATTTCGTCACGGCATGGACGGTGGGCCGATTCAACGAGTACCTCGTGAACAGTTTCCTGCTGAGCGTTCCGAGCACGGCGCTTGTGGTGGTCTTGTCGACCATGGCCGGGTACACGTTCGCCCGGCTTCCGTTTCCCGGGAGGACGGTGGCGTTCTATCTCGTCGTGCTCGGCCTACTCGTGCCGTTCTTCACCTTCATGATTCCGCTCTATTTCCAGCTGCGCGGCTTCGGGCTCCTTGATTCTCTTCTCGGAGTGAACCTTGTTCTCGCCTCGACAGGCCTGGCGTTCGGAACCTTCTTCATGCGGGCGTTCTTCACCGATCTGCCGACAGAACTGGAAGAGGCGGCACGAATCGATGGCGCCTCGGAGTGGCAAATCTTCATCCGAGTCATGGTGCCGCTGGTGACGTCTGGAGCCGGTGCGCTCGCTGTGTTCACGTTCCTGCAGAACTGGAACAACTTCCTCGTGCCACTGCTCTACTTGCCCAACGGTTCCTTCCGCCCCCTGACCACAGGGCTGTACCTCTTCGTCGGCGGCAGGTCGGTCGATATCGGTCCGCTCGCCGCCGGCGCGCTCATCACGATCATCCCGGTCATCGTGTTGTTCGTGCTGCTGCAGAAGCAGGTCACACAAGGGTTCCTGTCGGGCGCCATCAAGGGGTGACAGCAAGTCGTGCCTGCGCGAGCAGGTGCAATCGATCACGACGCACGAAGGAGTACCTGTGCACGATGTTCTTGATTTGCGAGACCTCGTCGTCGACGAGGTCGAGCAACGCACGGTCAGCGGCTTCGATGTCGTCGGATTTGAGCACCGGGCTCTCACCGCGGCGAGCGCCGGCGACGTGGCAGTGCTCGAGACGATCTACTCGGAGCTTGAGTCGTGTCGACTGCTCCCGACGTGGGAGTTCCACGAGCCCGACGATCCTGCGGCTCTTGACGATCTTGCCGGCCGCGCATCTCGCATCCCGGTCGATCGTTCCCGACTACCGGAGAAGCTCCGAGGAGCGTGGACCGGCCGTGCCGTCGGCAACACCATCGGCAAGCCGATTGAAGGCCTCTCCCGCGCTGAGGTGGAGCTCTACCTCCGAGCCGGCGACGCCTGGCCCGTTCGTGGTTACCTTCCGCTCGTCCAGCCGCTGCCTGCCGGGGTGTCGATCTTGCACCCCTCCGCTCCGGTATCGACTTTGGGCACCTTCGATGCGGCGCCGCGCGACGACGACCTTGATTGGACGATCGTCGCACTCCACGTCGTCGAAAAATACGGGCGAGGCTTCAGCACCGAGCAGATCGCACGTGAATGGCTCGATCGAGTTCCGTTCACTCAGACCTACACGGCCGAGCGAGCGGCGTACCGCAACCTCATCCACGGGATGAGCCCTCCGTCGACCGCAACCTATCGAAACCCCTATCGGGAGTGGATCGGCGCGCTCATCCGAGGCGACGCCTTCGGATACGTCAACCCAGGCGATCCGGAGGCCGCGGTTCGCCTGGCAGTGAAAGACGCGCGGTTGAGTCATACGGGGAACGGCGTCTACGGAGAGCTGTGGGCTGCTGCGCTCTGTGCGGCGGCGCTGGCCGACTGCACAATGAGCGACGTCTACGACAGCGGTCTCTCTGTTATTCCTGACGGCTCTCGTTTGGCGAGCGCTTTGCGTTCGATTCGTGTGCTTCACGACGAAGGGAGATCGTGGACCGAGGCGCTGGATTGGATCGATAGCGACCTCGGACAGTATCCCTGGGTCCACACCATCAATAACGCAGCGCAAATCGCCACCGCACTCCTGTGGGGGGAGTCGTTTATTGACGCGATCCACATCACGGTCGCGGGTGGACGCGATACCGACTCGAACGCGGCGACGGTCGGAAGCGTCTGGGGCGCGCTCCATGGGTTCGGTTCGATTCCCCCAGCGCTCGTGGGAAACACCCACACTCGCGTTCGGAGCGCGGTCCGTGACTTTGATCGAGTGACGATCGACGAGTTGGTGGCACGAACACTCGCCCTGGTCGACGGCTAGCTCACTGGGCTCATGCCGCGCCGGGCATCCGGCGGCAGTAGAATCGGCACTCAGGCTCGCCACCGCCGTCGCGCCGCCGGTTCGGGTGCCCGCGTGCTCCGCGCCGCCGCCACCGTCCGCCCTCAGCCCCGCTGCGCCATCACCCCCAGGAGTCCCGCCGTGAGCCTCATCGTGCAGAAGTTCGGCGGATCGTCGGTGGCCGACGCCGAGAGCATCAAGCGCGTGGCGAAGCGCATCGTCGAGACCCGCAAGGCGGGCAACCAGGTCGTCGTGGCCGTGAGCGCCATGGGTGACACGACCGACGACCTCATCGACCTCGCCCACCAGGTCGCGCCGCTGCCCGACCCCCGCGAGATGGACATGCTGCTGACGACGGGCGAGCGCATCTCGATGGCGCTGCTCGCGATGGCGATCAAGAGCATGGGCCACGATGCGCGCTCGTTCACGGGCAGCCAGGCGGGCATGATCACGGATGCCCAGCACGGCGCCGCCCGCATCGTCGACGTCACTCCGGTGCGCGTGCAAGAGGCCCTCGACGAGGGCGCCATCGCGATCGTGGCAGGCTTCCAGGGCTTCAACCGCGACAGCCGCGACATCACGACGCTCGGTCGCGGCGGCAGCGACACCACCGCCGTCGCGCTCGCCGCCGCGCTCGGCGCGGAGGTCTGCGAGATCTACACCGACGTCGACGGCGTGTTCACGGCCGACCCGCGCGTGGTGAAGAAGGCACACAAGATCACCCGCGTGACATCGGAAGAGATGCTCGAGCTGGCTGCCGCGGGCGCCAAGGTGCTGCACATCCGCGCCGTCGAGTTCGCGCGCCGGCACGGCGTCACGCTGCATGTACGGTCGTCGTTCTCGCCCAATGAGGGCACGTGGGTCGTCACCCCGACAGAGGGAGAAGCAATGGAAGAGCCGATCATCACGGGCGTCGCCGGTGACCTCAGCGAGGCCAAGATCACGGTGGTCGGCGTGCCCGACACCCCAGGCATGGCCGCCGACATCTTCACGATCGTCGCCGAGACCGGGGCGAACATCGACATGATCGTGCAGAACGTGTCGGCCGCCGCGACGAGCCGCACCGACATCAGCTTCACGCTGCCCAAGACCGACGGTGAGAAGGTCATGACGGCCCTGCGTGCGGCGCAGCCCGGCCTCGGATTCGAGTCGCTCGCCTACGACGACCAGATCGGCAAGCTCTCGGTCGTCGGCGGCGGCATGCGCACGAGCGCGGGCGTCTCGGCGCAGCTGTTCACGGCGCTCAAAGACGCCGCGATCAACATGGAGATGATCAGCACCTCCGAGATCCGCATCTCGGTCGTCATGCGCGCCGACATTCTCAACCACGCCCTGCAGATCGTGCACACGGCCTTCGGGCTCGACGGCGAAGCCGAGGCGATCGTCTACGCGGGAACGGGGCGCTGATCATGGGGTCGACGGTCAACATCGGCGTCGTCGGCGCCACCGGCCAGGTCGGCGCCGTCGTGCGCCAGCTGCTGCTCGAGCGCGCCTACCCCGTGGGCGAGCTGCGCTTCTTCGCGAGTGCGCGCAGCGCCGGAACGGTCATCCCGTGGGGCGATCGCGAGATCGTCGTCGAAGATGCCGAGACGGCCGACCCGAGCGGGCTCGACGTCGCCATCTTCAGCGCCGGCGCCACGCTCAGCAAGGCGCAGGCCCCCCGCTTCGCCGCCGCGGGCGTGACCGTGGTCGACAACTCGTCGGGCTGGCGCATGGACCCTGACGTGCCGCTCGTCGTGAGCGAGGTCAACCCGCACGCGATCGATCAGGCCGTCACGGGCATCATCGCCAACCCCAACTGCACGACCATGGCCGCCATGCCCGTGCTCAAGGTGCTCGACGCCGAGGCCGGGCTGCAGCGCCTCATCGTCAGCACTTACCAGGCTGTGTCGGGCGCGGGCCTCGCGGGCGGCGAAGAGCTGCTCGAGCAGGCCAACGCCGTCATCGTGCAAGACGCCATGGGCCTCGTGCACGACGGCGCCGCGGTCGAGTTCCCGCCGCCGGTGAAGTTCCCCAAGAACATCGCCTTCAACGTCATCCCGCAGGCGGGCTCGTTCGTCGACGACGGCCTCGGCGAGACCGATGAAGAGAAGAAGCTGCGCAACGAGTCGCGCAAGATCCTCGAGCTGCCCGAGCTGCTCGTGAGCGGCATCTGCGTGCGCGTTCCGGTGTTCACGGGCCATTCGCTCGCGATCAACGCCGAGTTCGCGCGACCGATCAGCCCCGAGCGCGCGCGCGAACTGCTGGCCGACGCCCCGGGTGTGCAGCTGATGGATGTTCCCACCCCGCTCGACGCCGCCGGAGCCGACCCGAGCCTGGTCGGGCGCATCCGCGCTGACGAGGGCGTGCCCGGGGGCCGCGGCCTCGCGATGTTCATCAGCAACGACAACCTGCGCAAGGGCGCGGCGCTCAACGCCGTGCAGATCGCCGAGCTGCTCGCCGCACGGCTGCTGACCGGCACCGCCGCCTGAGCGGACCGGTCGTGCCCATCGCCTCGTACGCCGCCATCGGCGACAGCTACAGCGAGGGGATGGGCGACGAGCGCCCTGACGGCACGCCGCGGGGCTGGGCCGATCTCGTCGCGGCCGGGCTCGCGCATGCCGCGGGCGGCACGATCGGCTACGCCAACCTCGCCATCCGCGGTCGGCTGCTCGCCCCGATCCTCGACGAGCAACTGCCCGCGGCGCTCGCGCTCGGCCCCGAGCTGCTGAGCATCAACGGCGGTGGCAACGACATCTTGCGCCCCTCGGTCTCGATCGAGGCCGTCGCCGACCGGCTCGTGTCGGCGGCCGAGCGCGCGCGGGCGACCGGGGCGCGCGTCATGATCGTGAGCGGCGGCGACCCCACCCGCCACCTGCCGCTCGGCCGGGTGTTCTCGCGCCGCGGCGACGCACTCGCGGTGGCGGCACGGCACCGACTAGTCGGCACCGACGTGCTCTTCGTCGACAACTGGAGCGACCCGCGCCTGCCCGAGCTGCGCTACTGGTCGGTCGACCGGCTGCACCTCAACGCGCAGGGCCACGCGCTCGCGGCCGCCAACGTGCTCGCCGCGCTCGGTGTCGCTATCGTCCCCGCGCCGATGGCGCCCGATGCCGCCGACGACGTCGAGCGCCCGCGCACGGCCGAGTACTGGCGACGCTACGTGCTGCCCTGGATCGGCCGGCGCCTCACCGGGAGGTCGTCGGGCGACCATCGGCAGGCGAAGCGCCCGACGCTCGAACCGTTCGGCCCCGAGCAGGCGTGACCGCGGGCACCGCGGCCGGGGCTGGGCATCCCGGCGAACCCTCAGCCCGCCCGCGTCGAATAGGTGACATGTTCGCTCGCCGTCGTCTCATCGCCACCGCCCTGCTCGCCGCCGTCGTGGCGCTCACCGCATGCTCTCCGCTCGCCGCGCCGAGCGCCGGCTCGGGCGTGCCCGAGGGCGAGGGGCCGCTCGTCGCCTTCTACGGCGACTCGTACACGCTCGGCACGGGGGCGAGTGACGCGAGCCTGCGCTGGTCGACGCAGATCGCCGAGAGCCGTGGCTGGCGCGAGTTCAATCCGAGCGTCAACGGCCTCGGCTTCGTCAACAACCGCGGCACCTACGGGGCGGGCGACCTGCCCGACCAGATCATCACCCAGCAGCCCGACATCGTCTTCGTGACGATGGGCCTCAACGACAACTTCTCGTACTCGCGGGCCGCGGCCGAGATCGAGGCGCAGATCGCCATCGACCTGCGGCGGCTGCGCGAGGGGCTTCCGGATGCGCGCATCATCGTCGTCGAACCCTTCTGGTACACGGCCGAGCAGCCGGAGTCGCTCGGCATCATCGCCGACTGGGTCGAGCGCGAGGCGGCGAGCATCGGGGCCGACCACATCGCGGGCGCCTCCGACTGGATCGCGGGCCGGCCCGGCGAGATGGCGGCCGACGGCCTGCACCCCAACGACGCGGGCTACGCCCTCATGACGCGCCTCATGGACGAGGCGCTCGTCGGGCTGGGGCTGTAGCGCCCGTCAGGGCAAGAGCCCGCGCAGTTCGCGGGCGGCGGCGCTCACGGCGAGGGAGGCACTGCGGATTGCTTCTGCGGTGGCACGAGATCGGGGAACAGCGACGACGAGAAGGTCGGATGCATCGGGATCGTCGGTATCGATCGCCGCGACGAGCCAGACCGAGTCGGGGTCGTCGAGGTGGCGTACGGTGTCACCGACCGGTGGCTGGTAGCCCCGAAGGCCACCCGCCGCATCCGACCCTTCCGCCACCGCGAATCGCACGGGACGGGTGCTCTCTGCCACGACCAGATGGCGGGCATCGTCGGTGCGGCCGGTCACGAACGTCACCGTCTCATCGACGGCGTCGCGAAGCCTGTCGACGATCGGCCGGGCGATGGCGACCGTCCCGTCGTGGCCTCGCAATCGAGCGGCGAGCGACTTGAGCCTGACCCCGGCGACGTACGGCCCCGAGTCGACCTCTTGTGACGCGAAGCCCGCGTCGCGCAGAACAGCGAGCATGCGGCTTGCCGCGCTTCGATCGACGCCGGTCGCCCGGGCGATCTCTCGAGGGCCTGTGCCACCGGGATGCCTTGAGAGTTCTTCCAGCACGAGGGCAACGCGCTCGATCGTGCTCGTGGTATTCGCGCGGCGCGGCGGCGACGTTTCAGCCACGATGACCCCTCTTCTCGGCGAACGACTCACCGCTCACTGTAACGATGCATTCCGAGCGGTGCGGGCTCGCCGTTCCCCCGTGCGCGCCGCTCAGTCGCGCGGTCGCACGGGCCGCAGGGCCATCTGCACGATGACCCCGAGCAGCAGCGCGGCGAAGAGCCAGCCCGAGACCTGCGGGGGGATCAGGAACGCGAGCCACACGCCGACGAGCGACATCGCGGCGGCGACGGCGCCCATCATGAGCCCCTCCTGCCAGCGCACGAGCCCGGCCCGCAGGTTGGGCAGGGTGCCGGCGATCGCGCCGGGGATCATCGCGAGCAGCGACGTGCCCTTGGCCAGCAGGTCGCCCACTCCGAACACGGCGATCAGCACGGGCACCGCGACGATGCCGCCGCCGACGCCGAGCAGACCCGCGAGCACGCCCATGAGCACGCCCAGGGCCACGAGGCCGAGCACCGTCGCCACGCCGTAGTCGAGGGCGCCATCGCGCGCGGGTACGACGAAGACGAGCCGCAGCGCCGTGGCCAGCAGCCCGGCGATGAAGATCCACTTCAGCCAGACGAGCGAGATGCGCCGCAGCAGCAGTGCCCCAAGCGGTGTGCCCGCGATGGCCCCGGCCGCGATGATTGCGGCGGCGATGAGGTCGATCTGCCCGCGCGCGCCGTAGAGCGAGGCGCTCAGCGCGGCGGGCGGGATGATCGCGAGAAGCGAGGTGGCGGATGCCCGGCGCTGGTCGAAGCGCATCCAGGCCATGAGCAGCGGCACCATGATGAACCCGCCGCCGACGCCGAAGAGCCCCGAGAACAGGCCCCCGATTGCTCCGATCGCAAGAAGGGGCAGAATCACCGGGCCAGCCTAGTCGGGCCGGGTCGACGCCCTGTTGAGCGCGACTAAACTGGGGGCGTGACTGAACCCATCGACGTCGTCCTCATCGGCGGCGGCATCATGAGCGCGACCCTCGGCACGATGCTGCGTCAGCTCGAGCCCGAGTGGGATATCCGCATCTACGAGCGCCTGAGCGATGTCGCTCTCGAGAGCTCGAACCCCTGGAACAACGCCGGCACGGGCCACGCCGCGCTGTGCGAGCTCAACTACACGCCCGAGCGGCCCGACGGCTCGATCGAGATCACGAATGCCGTGAAGGTCAACGAGCAGTTCCAGGTCTCGCGCCAGTTCTGGTCGTACCTCGTCGGCAAGGGCCTGCTGCCCGAGCCGAGCGCCTTCCTCACCGCGACGCCGCACATGAGCCTCGTCTGGGGCGAGAGCAACGTCGAGTACCTGCGAAAGCGCTACGAGGCGCTCAAAGACCACCCGCTCTTCGCCGGCATGGAGTTCAGCGACGACGCCGCCGTGATCCGACGGTGGGCCCCCCTCACGATCCCCGGCCGGGCCAAGGCGCAGCCGATCGCCGCGACGCGCATGGCCGCGGGCACCGATGTCGACTTCGGTGCGCTCACCCAGCTGCTCATGAACGGCCTCGTGGCGAGCGGGGCGACGCTGCACGTCGAGCACAGCGTGACGGGCATCCGGCGCACGAAAGACGGGCTGTGGAAGCTGCGCCTGCGGCAGGAGGTCGGCACGACGCCCGTCGAGGTCACCGCGCGGTTCGTCTTCGTCGGCGCCGGTGGCCACGCGCTGCCACTGCTGCAGAAGAGCGGCATCAAAGAGATCCGCGGTTTCGGCGGCTTCCCGGTCAGCGGCCAGTGGCTGCGCACCGACAACCCCGCCGTCGTCGCGAAGCACCACGCCAAGGTGTACGGCAAGGCCTCGGTCGGCGCCCCGCCCATGTCGGTGCCGCACCTCGATACGCGCGTCGTCGACGGCACGCCGAGCCTGCTGTTCGGCCCCTACGCGGGCTTCACCCCCAAGTTCTTGAAGACCGGCTCGTGGTTCGACCTGTTCGGCTCGATCCGCTGGCACAACCTCGTGCCGATGCTGCAGGTGGGCCTCAAGAACTTCGACCTCGTGAAGTACCTGGTGGGCGAGCTGCTCGCCTCGCGATCGCAGAAGCTGGATGCCCTGCGCGAGTTCTACCCGGGCGCCGACGGCGCCGACTGGTACCAGCAGACCGCGGGCCAGCGCGTGCAGATCATCAAGAACATCCCCGGCAAGGGCGGCACGCTGCAGTTCGGCACCGAGGTCGTGGCCTCGGCCGACGGATCGATCGCGGGCCTGCTGGGCGCCTCGCCCGGGGCGTCGACGGCGCCCTCGATCATGATCGACCTCATCGAGCGGTGCTTTCCCGAGAAGCTCGAGGGCTGGAGGCCCGGGCTGCTCGCGATGGTGCCGAGCTACGGTCGCCAGGTCTCTGACGACCCGGCGCTCGCCGACGAGCTGCTCGAGAGCACGGCCGCGACGCTCGCGATCGCGCGCTGAGCCCCCCGCACCGCCGAGAGCCCGCACCGATGCCGCTGCGTGAGATCACCGAGCCCGTCGACCTCTGCCTGCCGACCGGTCGGCTGAACCCGGCCGCGGTCGGGCGTACCCGCACGCCCCTGCACCGCTCGCCCCTGCGCGGCTGGGGCCGCACCAAGCGGTGGGAATACTGGGGCATCATGACGCCCGGCTGGTTCGTGGGGCTCACGGTCTCGAGCCTCGACTACGCGGCCGTGCCGTCGATCTACCTCGTGAACCGTGCGACCGGCGAGCATCGCACGATCGGCGGCCTCGTGCCGTTCGCGCGCGGCACGAGCATCCCCGACACCCTGCCGCCCTTCGAGGCGAGCACGCGGTGGGGGCGCGGCAACGAGCTGCGGATGACCTCCGCGGGCTCGGGCACGAGCATCCACGGCACCGCACCGGGGTTCGCGATCGACGTGACGAGCCCCGACGCCGGAGACGCGCTCGGCGTGGTCGTGCCGTGGAGCGACCGCCTCTTCCAGTACACGCTGAAAGACGTGGCCCGCCCGGTGTCGGGCGCGATCACCGTCGACGGCCGCGACTACCCGGTCGCCGAGGGCAGCTGGGCGGTGCTCGACCGCGGGCGCGGCCGCTGGCCGTACCGCATGACCTGGAACTGGGCCGCGGGCTCGGGGCTCGTCGAGGGCCAGCGCATCGGCCTGCAGCTGGGCGGGAAGTGGACCGACGGTACCGGTTCGACCGAGAACGCCCTGTTCGTCGACGGCGTGCAGCACTACCTCGACGAAGAGCTGACCTGGCAGTACGACCTCGACGACGAGCACTCGCCGTGGCGCATCGTCGGCGAGCACGCCGACGTCACCCTCACGCCCTGGCACCGGCGCGTCGAGCGCACGAACGCGCTCGTCGTCGCGAGCACTATCCATCAGGCGCTGGGTACGTGGCGCGGGTGGATGCTCGACGCGAGCGGCACGCGCTTCAGCGTCGACGGCCTCACCGGCTGGGCCGAGCAGGCGCAGAACCGCTGGTAGCCGCCCGGCTCCCTAGTTGCGGGCGGCCCCGTCGGAGGCCGTGACGACGAACGTGTCGGGCTGGCCGAAGGCGTGCTCGCCGAAGGCGTTGTCGACGGCGACCTGCACGCGCGAGAGGTCGCCGACCCGCACGAGCGCGATGGCCGCACCGCCGAATCCGCCCCCCGTCATGCGGGCGCCGATCGCGCCGGCGCCGACGGCCGTCTCGACCGCGAGGTCGAGCTCGGGCACCGAGATCTCGAAGTCGTCGCGCATGCTGCGGTGCGAGGCATCCAGCAGGTCGCCGATCGCCGAAGCGCCCTGCGCCTTCAGCACCGCGACGGTGTCGAGCACACGCTGGTTCTCGGTGATGACGTGGCGGATGCGCCGGAAGGTCACATCGTCGAGCAGCTGTTGCGCGCGCGGCAGGTCGTCGACCGTCAGGTCGCGCAGCGAGGATGCGCCCATCGCCGCGGCCCCGCGCTCGCACGCGGCACGGCGCTCGCCGTACCCGCCCGTGGCGTGGCTGTGCTTGACCCCGGTGTCGATCACCAGAATCGCGAGCCCGGCCTCGGCGAGTCCGAGCGGCACGAGCTCGCTCTCGAGCGTGCGGCAGTCGAGGAAGACGGCGTGGTCGGCCTGGCCGAGCAGTGACGCCGACTGGTCCATGATGCCCGTGGGTGCGCCGACGGCGACGTTCTCGGCGCGCTGGCCGACGCGAGCGAGGGTGCGGCGGTCGAGGCCCAGACGCCAGACGTCGTTGAGCGCCAGCGCGACCGCGCTCTCGATCGCGGCCGAGCTCGACAGCCCGGCCCCGACGGGAACGTCGGAGTCGATGAACAGGTCGACGCCGGGGACGGCGCCGAGGTCGGCGCCGAACTCGCTGAACGCCCAGGCCACGCCGAGCGGATAGGCCGACCAGCCGCCGAGCGCGGCGGGCGAGAGGGCATCGAGGTCGATCTCGGCCAGTTCGTCGGCGAAGGTGCTCGCGACACGCACGCGGCGGTCGTCGCGCACGCCGAGCGCCACGACCGTGCGGCGGTCGATCGCGAACGGCAGCACGAAGCCCTCGTTGTAGTCGGTGTGCTCGCCGATGAGGTTGACGCGCCCGGGGGCCGACCAGAGACCGTCGGGTGCGGTGCCGAAGACAGCCTCGAAGCCCGCGCGCGCGTCGTCGCGGATGTCAGTCATTGCCGGTGCTCTCGATTCCTTCACGGATGAATGCGGCCTGGGCCTCGGGGGCGACGTCGCCGATGAAGGCGCCCATCGCGGCTTCCGAGCCGGCCAGGTACTTCAGTCTGTCAGCGCCGCGCCGGGGGCTCGTCACCTGCAGCATGAGGCGCACGGTCTCGCGCCCGACGTGCACGGGCGCCTGGTGCCACGCGGCGATGTACGGCGTCGGCGTCGGGTAGAGCGCATCGATGCCGCGCAGCAGGCGGCGGTAGAACGGCGCCAGTTCGTCTTTCTCCGCCTCGGTGAGCGCCGCAAAGTCGGGCACGTGCCGGTGCGGCAGCACGTGCACCTCGATGGGCCAGCGCGCGGCGAAGGGCACGAAGGCGGTGAAGTGCTCGCCGCGCAGCACGACCCGGTCGCTCGACTGCTCGCTCTCGAGCACGTGCGCGAAGAGGTCGGGGCCGACGGCGTCGATCGAGCGCAGCAGCGTGCGCGTGCGCGGGGTCACGAAGGGGTAGGCGTAGATCTGCCCGTGGGGGTGCGGCAGGGTCACGCCGATCTCGGCGCCGCGGTTCTCGAAGGGGAACACCTGCTGGATGCCCGGCAGGGCACTGAGCGCCGCCGTGCGGTGGGCCCATGCCTCGATCACGGTGCGCGCGCGGCTCACGCTCTGCGAGCCGAACGAGCCCTCGTGGTCGGGCGAGAAGCACACGACCTCGCAGCGCCCGACGCTCGTGCGCAGCCGGCCGATGCCGATCTCGGCTAGGTCGTCGAGGCCGGCCGGGGCGTTCTCGTGCGTCAGCGCGGGGCCGAAGCTCGGGGAACGGTTCTCGAAGACGGCGACGTCGTAGTTGCTAGGGATCTCGCTCGGGTTCGCCGCGCTCGCCGGAGCGAGCGGGTCCTGATCCGGCGGCGGCATGAACACGCGGTTCTGCCGGTTGCTCGCGATCGACACCCACTCGCCCGTCAGCACGTCTTGCCGCATGCTCGCCGTCTCGGGCCGCGGGTCGAGCACGCGGCGGTCGATCGAGCGCTCGGGCCCGAGCGTCGTGTCGGCGTCGTCGACGTAGATGAGCTCGCGGCCGTCGGCGAGCGTCGTGGAATGGAAGCGGATCGTCACCTCACGATGCTAGAGCCGGATGCTTGCGAAACCGCAAGCGGTACGCTTTCGATTTCGACAGATCTCGAAAGGGGCCGCTCATGGATGCCGCTCCCGTGCGCCGCGACCGCATGGCGGCATCCATCGCCCGACGGGGGTTCGCCCGCGTCGCCGATCTCGCCCGCGAGTTGCAGGTGAGCGAGGTCACCGTGCGCACCGACCTGGCCGCGCTCGAGACCGAGGGCCGCATCACGCGCGTGCACGGCGGTGCGATGCCGCGCGGTCTCGTGGCCGAGCGCGAGTCGAGCCTCGAGCAATCGCGCACGCGGCTCACGCGGGCCAAGCGGGCGATCGCCGCCGAGACCGCGGCGCGCGTGCGCTCGGGCGAGAGCATCCTGCTCGATGTCGGCTCGACGACGCTCGCCGTCGCTCACGCGCTCGTCGATCGCCCCGACCTCGACGAGGTCGTGATCGTCACGAACGGGCTCGCGATCGCCCTCGCGCTCGAGCCCGCCATTCCGCGCTTCACGGTCGTCGTCACGGGCGGCACGGTGCGGTCGCTGCAGCACTCGCTCGTCAACCCGCTCGCCACGACCCTGCTCGACGACGTGCGCGTCGACCTCGCCATCCTCGGCGCCACGGGCATCGACGCCGAGGCGGGCGTCACGAACGTCAACCTGCCCGAGGCCGAGGTGAAGCGCCGCATGGTCGCGAGCGCCGCCCGCCGCGTGCTCGCCGCCGACTCGAGCAAGATCGGCCAGGTGCACCTCGGCCGCGTCGCCACGCTCGACGAGCTCGACGAGCTCATCACCGACGATGCGGCGACGGATGCGCGGCTCGCGCCCCTTCGCGACGCGCGTCTCGTCGTCACACCGGTGAGCGTCGCGCGCGTACAGTGACCGCATGACCACTCCTCCCACGGGCGAGCAGTACGCCCTGCACCATGACGGAGCGCACGGCCCAGTCGAGGCCGTCATCACCTCGGTGGCCGCGGCGCTGCGGGTATTGACCGTCGATGGGCACGATCTCGTGCAGGGCTTCGACGAGCACGTCACCCCGCCGTTCGGGTGCGGCATCGTGCTCGTGCCGTGGCCCAATCGCGTGCGCGACGGTCGCTGGGTGCACGAGGGCGCCGCCCTGCAGCTCGACCTGACCGAGGTCGATCGCACGAACGCGATCCACGGCCTGCTGCGCAATACCCCGTACCAGCTCGTCGAGAAGACCGACGACGCCGTCACGCTCGGCGCAGCCGTCGTGCCGCAGCACGGCTACCCCTTCCACCTCTGGACCACGGTCGAGTACCGGCTCACCGGCAACGGCGTCACCGTGACGCACGCCGTCACCAACCTCGGCGACCACGCCGCGCCCTACGCCGTCGGCACGCACCCGTTCATCCGGGTCGGATCTCACCCCGTCGACGAGCTCACCATCACGGCGCGCACGGTCGAGCACGTCATGGTCGACGAGCGGCTCAACCCCGTCGGGCTTGAGCCGGCGGCGGGGCAGTGGGATCTCACCGCGGGCCGTGTCGTCGGCGAGCTCGCGCTCGACGATGCCTTTCGCGTGCAGCCCGACGACGACGGCGTCATCCGCACCGTGCTGTCGGCCGCCGACGGCACCGAGACCGAGGTGTGGCAGAACGGCGACTGGGAGTGGCTGCAGCTGTTCATCACGCGCAGCTTTCCGACCGCGAACGGCGCCGTCACGGCGATCGCGGTCGAGCCCATGACCGCGCCGGCCGACGCACTCAACTCCGGCGTCGGCCTGCGCTGGATCGAGCCCGGCGCCTCGTGGGCGGGCAGCTGGGGTATCTGCCGCCCGGCCTGAGCCCCGCATCCATCACCGCCGCCCGCGAACGGGGGGTGACCCGCGCGCCGTGCGGGTGATTGGATGAGCGAGGGGGCTGGGGAATGCTTCCCGCGTGCGGCCCGCACGCTTTCGACGGGGGAGTCGACCATGGCCATTGCACCGAAGACCATCGCGATGATCGCTGGGGGGTTGGTCGTCGTCGGGGGAGGCTTCGCGCTCGCGCCCACGCTCGGTGACCTGTTCACGCAAGCGGTCGCGCCGTCGACCGCGATCGTGGGCGATGAGATCGAGTTCGAGGTCAACGCCAACGGTGAGACCTACGGCAGCCCGCTCAATGACCGCGTGCCCGACCTCATCCTGGCCCGCGCCGAGGGCGGCAAGACCGGATACATTCGCGTGAGCGAGCTGGAGTTCGCGCGCAACCTGTGGCGGTCGACCTCTGACCCCAACGCCGTCTACGACATTCCCGTCTACGAGTCCGACGGCGAGACCGAGATCGGCGTCTTCCGCGTGCTGAAAGACACTCCCGGCCCGCGCGACGGCTTCAACAACTGACTCGAGTAGTGGTGGGCCCCGTCGGGCTCGAACCGACGACCCGCGGATTAAAAGTCCGCTGCTCTGCCAACTGAGCTAGAGGCCCCCCATAACAGTACCGGTCGCGGTGCTGCGACGGGATCAGCGTGTGCGGCTGAGGGAGCGCCGTGCAACGAGAAGTGCCAGGCCGAAGGCGATGAGCAGGGCCGCTCCCGCGCTGATCGCCATCGCGTCGGAGGGCTCGATGCCCGTGTCAGCGAGTTCCGGTTCGTCAGGTTCGCCGATGGCAAGACTGCCGGTCGGCCCCCACAGCTCGAAGAGCGCGCTCATCTCGATCGGTGCCCATGTGAGGTCTGACACCCCTGACCACTCCGAGAACTCTCCCGCCGCCCAGTCGTCGCTGCTCGTGGAACGGTACGTGGTCAGCACCAGGGTGTAGGCGCCCGGCGCCAGAGTAGCGACGAACTCGGGAGCCTGATCGTCAGAAATGTAGGTGACCCCGTCGTTGACGAACGAGACGTCGTCGACCGGCCGGTCGTCATTGCACGAGACGAGTCCCGACTCGGGTTCGGTGGGGTCGAAGGCCGTGTAGACGGCCAAGAAGAAGTCTTGAGAGGGGTAATAGGGCTGACCCCACTGGAGGTCTTCATCGACCGGCTCGACATCGATGACGCGGAAGGTGAAGTCACCCGACTCCGAGATGATGATCGGCAGCGTTCGGTAGGGGTGGTACCCCGCTTCCATCGTGCATTCCGCGTCTCCGCCCAGGGTGACGTCCGTGCCCAGCGCATCGAGGCCGATACTGAAGTCGTCGATCTCGATCGGCATGGCAACGCGGTTGGTGGCCAGAAGCGCACCCGACGGAGCATCGCCCGCCACCGCGATCGATACGTCGATGTCGATGTCGTCGGCCTCGAAGGTGAGCTCGAGGTCGACCTCGTCGTCGACCGACATCGTGTAGGTCGGCGAGCCAGAGGGTACGACGAAAGAGTTGATGTCGCTCGCCTCGGCGGGCACATCGATCGCGTTCAAGCCGGCGAGATCGGTGACCAGCCAGTCGCCGCAGTTCAGCAGCGTGATCGTGAGTGATTCGCCGGGCAGGATCACCTGGTTGTCGTTCGAGCCTTCGCCGATCGCGCAGTCCACAGAGATCGACGTGCGCGTATCAGTCGCGCCGCCGAGTGCAGACGCGGTTCCCGCACCGGCGAGTGCCACGACCGACGAGAGCACCAAGAGCGACGAGACGCGGAGCGTGGTGCGAGACATGACAACCCCCGAGTTGGTGAATACGATTCGACCGAGCCTACCGAGCACAGGGGCTCGCGAACCAGATCTCCATGAGAAAAAGCGACCACCGGCGCAGGGTTAGCGTTGAGGCCATGAACGATCGCCCCATGCGCCCCGTGCGGCGGCCGTCGAGCGCCTTCGACGCGATCGAGGGCGGGCTCGACCCCGCCGTCGCGCTGCGCATCGCGCACGACTCGGCCCGCGCGCTCGTGCACCGGGTGCGTTCGAGCGACGACCCCGACCTGGTCGAGCGCATGGTCGCCTTCACCGATGAGCACGGCCTCGACACGCTCGCCGAGCTGTGGTCGCGCGCGGGTGCCCGCACGCTGCCGGGTGCGCTCTGGCGGCTGTCGCTGCTGCGCGCGCTCATCCGGCAGGACCCGGCGGGCACGGCGCTACTGTTCCAGCGCGGCAGCGAGGTGCTGTCGACCGCGGATGTCGTCGTGGCCGGGGCGGAAAGCCCGACGGGCCCGGACGAGATCCGCGTGCTCGCCGATGCCGTGCTGCGGGGCGTCTACGACGGCGACGTCGCGGTCGCGTTCGATCGCGCCGCCGCCTTCTGCCGCACCGCCGCGGCCGGCGCCGCCGATCTTGCCGACGACGCGGATGCCGCGGCCGACGATTCCCGCGCCGCCGAGCTCACGGCGCGCGCCGCCCGCCTCACGTCGAGCGGCCGCGACTTCACGGCCTGCGCCGCCCTCGAGCGCGCCGGTTCGCTCGACTGAGCCCGAGCATCCACCGCCCGGGAATGCCGTGCAGGGTCACCCGGTTACACTGCTGTAGCCGGGCCGCAGTAACCCCGGGCTCCAATATTTGCCGCTCCGAGCGGCCACTCGCCGAGAGGCGTTCTGCGGCCCGGCTTTCTCATGCCCTCGAGCTCTCGCTCGGGCCCTCAACCTGAGAGTGCGCTGAGCAACGCCACCTCGGCCAAACCCCGCACCCCGGGGTGCCGAACACCTGGCATGTCACCGACCGCACGCACCATCCGCTCCGGGCTCGCCATCGCAGCCCTGCCGCTCGTGCTCGCCGCACTCGTGGGATGCACCGGCAACACGCCGGCCATCATCGCGACGTCGACGAGCCTGCCGCAGGCCGCGGAGGAGTCGCTCGAGGCGGGACCGAACGAGGTCATCACGATCGGACTCCGGTTCATGCCGGACGACATCACGGTGCCCGTCGGAACCACCGTCACCTGGCGCAACGGCGAGACCATCGGGCACACGATCACATCGGGTGCCTGGGGCGACGTCAACGAGAGCACCGGGCTGCGCGGTTCGCAGTCGGCCGACGGCCTGTTCGATCACGCGCTCGCGCCGATGGGGCAGGAGGGGGACACGTTCTCGTTCACCTTCACCGAGCCGGGGGAGTACCTGTACTTCTGCATGCCGCACCTCACGATGAACGCTCGCGTCATCGTCGAGGGCTAGGCAGCCGGCCCGCACCAACACCAACAGCACCACAACCAACTAAGGGGAATCACATCATGCGCAAGTCCATCGCATTCGCCGGCCTCGGCCTGGCTGCCGCTCTCGTTCTCTCGGGCTGCTCGACCGCTGCCGAGGCGGAGGCCCCCATGGAGGAGGCCGCCGTCATCGACACCGTCAACAGCGACGGCTCGGCCCTTCGTGCCCAGCTCACCGCTCTGCTCGCCGACCACGTGTACCTCGCCGGTGCCGCGATCGACCAGGCGCTGCAGGATGGCGGAGACCTGACCACCGCCAACGTGCAGGCCGCTGTGGCCGCTCTCGACGAGAACTCGGTCGAGGTCGCCGCGCTCGTCGGTTCGGCGTACCCCGACGCAGAGCAGCCGTTCCTCGACTCGTGGCGCTCGCACATCCCGTTCTTCGTCAACTACACGCTCGGCAAGGCGACCGGTGACGACGCGCTCGCCGAGCAGGCCGTCGCCGACCTCGGCGCCTACGCGGTGTCGTTCGGCCAGCTGATCAACTCGGTCGTTCCCGAGCTGCCGGCCGAGGCCGTGCAGGCCGAGCTCGAGATGCACGCGACGACCCTGCTCGCGGCGATCGACGCCAACATCGCGAACGACCCGGCCTACTTCGACCTGCTCAAGGAGGCCGCGAGCCACATGCCGATGACCGCGACCGCGCTCGCCGGCGGCATCGCGACCAACCTGGGCATCCAGTAGTCGCCAGCATGACCCAGCGCGACGCCCGGTAGGGGCCGAACGCTGACCACCGGCCGGGGGGGAGGGGACCCGAGCCCCACCCCACCGGCCGTACTCGTCTTCCCGCACCATCCCCGCACCCGAGAGGCCCCGCTCATGCGCGCACTCCGCATCGCCCTGCTGATCATCACCGCCATCGCGCTCGTCGTGAACGCTGTCGTGCACCTGCGCCTCGCCGGCCCTTTCGATGCGATCACGGGCGCGCTCGTGAGCCAGGGCACGCTCTTCCGCATCCAGGCCGCCGTGAACATCGCCGCCGCCCTGCTGCTCATCTCCCGCACCCGCTGGGCCTCGGCGCTCGCCGCGCTCGTCGCCGCGGGCGGCCTCGCTCTCGTCGTCATCACGACCCTTGTGCCGCTCGACCTGAGCCCCATCGGCCTGCCGTTCCTCTTCGAGCCGATCTGGTACGCCGACAAGGTCATCGCCGCGCTCGTGCAGGCGATCGCGCTCGCCGCGGGCCTCGCCGCCGCGCTGCTGCGCCCGCGACCCGCAGGGCCCGTTCAGCCGTAGATCAGCCCGAGTCCTGCGATGCTGGTACTCGTGCCCCCAGAAATCGCGCTCGACGACGTCGCCCCCGCTGCCGACGCCACCGTCGAGGCCACCAACGCCCTGCTGCTGCGCGTCGCCACGGGCGACCAGCGCGCGTTCAGCGAGCTGTACGACCTCATCGCCCCGCGCATGCTGGGGCTCGTGCGGCACGTGCTGAAAGACCACGCCCAGTCGGAGGAGGTGGTGCAAGAAGTTCTGCTCGAGATCTGGCAAACCGCACCGCGCTTCGATCCGAATAAGGGGAAAGCGGTGACCTGGATGCTGACAATGGCCCACCGGAGAGCGATCGATCGCGTACGCAGTGCGCAGTCGTCTCGTGACCGAGACACCAGAATCGGCATCCGCGATCTCGACCGGGATTACGACTCGGTCGCAGAGAGCGTCGAGATCCGCATCGAACACGATCGAGTGGAGAAGGCCTTGAGCCGGTTGACCGAGCTGCAGCGACAAGCGGTCGAGCTCGCCTACTACGGCGGCTACAGCCACAGCGAGGTCTCCGCCATGCTCGGCATTCCGATGGGCACGGTCAAGACTCGACTGCGCGACGGCATGATGCGGTTGCGCGAAGAATTGGGGGTGGCGTCATGAAGTCGATCGACGATGACGCGAACGGTATCGATGAGATGCGCGACGAGCAGTTCGCCGACGTGCGCGCCGCTCTCGGGCTCGCGGTGGCGCCGGTGGCGCCCTCGGCGGGCATGAAAGACGCGGTCATGGCCGCGATCGCGACGACGCCGCAGCTCGCGCCGCTCGTGGCGGTCGAGCCGGTTGTCGGCGATCCGGCCGCCGGCGATCGGGTCGTGGATGCGATGCCCGCCGCCGCACCGGGGTCGGCCGCCGCGCGAGCGCAGGCGCGCTGGTTCGCCCGGCCCGCGATGCTCGTGACGGCCGCCGCTGCCGCGGTGGCCCTGTTCTTCGGCGGCGTGTTCGCCGCCGACATCATCGCACCCGGAGCGCCGAGCGATGCCGACCAGCTGGCGGCGATCGTCGCGGCGCCCGACGTCTCGACCGTGGTCTCTGACGTGGCGGGAGGCGCCACGGCGACGCTCGTCTCGAGCGCCTCGGTGGGGATCTCGGCGATGGTCTTCGATGGCCTCGCGCCGCTGAGCGACGACGAGCGCTACGCCCTCTGGTACATCACCGACGGCGTGCCCACGCCGGCCGGCCTCTTCGCCGTCGACGGCGACGGGGCGGTCGTGCAGGTGCTCGACGGCGCGTTCGAGGCCGGCACGGTCGTGGGAGTGACGGTCGAACCCGCGTCGGGCAGCCCGGCGCCGACGACCGACCCGATCGTCGCGATCGCCACGGCCTAGCGCCGACGACTCGAGGGGGCCCCGTGCGTGCACGGGGCCCTTCGTCGTGCGCGGCCCTGGGCATCCTGTTGCATTATTGCTATGTAGTAGTTATGCTACGAGTATGGGACGCAAGCCGAAGTCAGAAGACCCCGTCTACACCCGCATCGAAGAGCACCGGGTGCGGGCCGGGCTGAGCCGGCAAGAGCTCGCCGACGCCGTCGGCGTGCACTACCAGACCGTCGGGTACCTCGAGCGGGGCGAGTACGCGCCGTCGCTCGCCCTCGCGCTGCGCATCGCGCGGCTCGTCGGCGTGCCCGTCGAGCAGCTGTTCTCTCTCGCGCCGTTCGACGGCGCCGACCCGACCGAGGAGGAAACCGCATGACCGAGAAGAAGCTCTCTGCCCGCGAGCGCAACGAGCGGGCCGTGGCCGAGATGGCCGACACCGTGATGCGCGACACGCGCTGGGACTGGATGCGCACGCGCCGCGCCCGTCGCGGCATCGTCGCGATCATGATCGCGCTGCTCGTCGCGATGCCCGTCGCCTGGCTCACGCTGCCGGCGCTGGCCGCGCTCGGGGTGATCGGGCTCGCCGCGATCGCGTGGTGGGCGCTACGCATGTCGGTGCGCGTCGTCGCCGACCTGCCCGACGAGTACCTCGACGAGCGCCAGTCGCGCGTGCGCGATCGCGCCTACGTCGAGGCCTACCGCTGGTTCGCCGGGGTGACCCTGCTCGCCGCGACGATCGCGCTCATCGCCTTCGTCGTCGTGAGCGACGACGATCTCGTGACCCTCGAGCTCAGCTGGGGCGCCGTGATGGCGATCTTCTGGGCCTTCGAGGGCCTCGCGCTCGCGCTGCCCTCGATCGTGCTCGCCCTGCGCGAGCCCGACCGCACGTAGCCCGATCGAGCCGCGCGCGACCGCGCCCTACCGGGTCGGGGCGATCTCGGCGACGAGCGCCTCGACGCGGCGCTTGATGTCGTCGCGGATCACGCGCACCGAGTCGATGCCCTGGCCGGCCGGGTCGTCGAGCTCCCAGTCTTCATAGCGCTTGCCCGGGAAGATCGGGCACGCGTCGCCGCAGCCCATCGTGATGACGACGTCGGAGTCGACGACCGACTGCACGGTGAGGATCTTGGGCACGTTGTTGGCGATGTCGATGCCCTCTTCGGCCATGGCTTCGATGGCGACGGGGTTGATCTGGTCTCTCGGCTCCGAGCCGGCCGAGAGCACCGTGACGCGGTCGCCCGCGAGGTGCTGCAGGTAGCCCGCGGCCATCTGCGAGCGGCCGGCGTTGTGCACGCACACGAAGAGAACGGTGGGCTGGGGGTCGACGGGGGCTGTCTTCTTCATGCTCAAAGTATAGACACACATCTATGCTTTGCGCCACGGGGATGCGCGCTCGCACCCGATCGACCGCGTCAGGCCAGCACGCCCAGCTCGTCGAGCAGCCCGCGCACGCGCCCGTCGATGTCGTCACGAATCGCCCGCACGCGCTCGAGGGGCTGCCCGGCCGGATCGGCGACCGCCCAGTCGAGGTAGCGCCGGCCCGGGAACACGGGGCACGCGTCGCCGCAGCCCATCGTCACGACCACGTCGGCCGCGCGCACGACGTCGTCGGTGAGCGGTTTCGGAAACTCGCCGCCGAGCGGCACGCCGATCTCGTCGAGCGCCGCGACGACCGCGGGGCGGATCGCATCGATCGGCGCCGATCCCGCCGTGCGCACGCGCACGCGCTCGCCCCCGAGGTGGCGCATGATCGCGGCGGCCAGCTGCGAGCGGCCGGCGTTCTGCACGCACACGAACAGCACCTCGAGCGCAGCGCCGGGCGGCCGCTCGCCCACGAGGCCGCTCGATTGCTGTGCGCTCAGGCGCTCAGCCGCGAACTGGGCGGTCGCCGAGGGCAGTGCGCGCCCCGAGCCGTCGCGCGCCCGCAACAGGTTGTCGCTGTCGAGCACGACGCGCTGCACGGTCTCGCGCGAGAACGTGCCCGCGAAGCGCGTGCCCAGGTCGTCGATGATGCGGCCGAGCAGGGCCCCGCTGAGCGGTTCCGCCGCTGGCGCGGGCACCCATTCTTCGAGCCGCGCCGCGACCGGCTCGGGCAGCGAGTACCAGACCTCGCGCCCGCGCGGCTCGCGGTCGACGATGCCGGCCTCGTGCAGCACGCGCAGGTGGTGCGAGACGGTGGGCTGGCGCAGGGCGAGCGCCTCGGTGAGGCGGCCCACCGTCAGCGCGTGGTCGTCGGCGTCGAGCAGCAGGCGCGCAATCGCGCCCCGAGTGGCGTCGCCCAGGGCGCCGAGCTCGGGAGCCACCGGGCCGCGCGGTCTCATAGACCCGAGTCTATGCGATGACGTACAGTGTGGCCGTGACCGACGTCGACGCGCCCCCTGCCGCCCCTCGCCCCCTTCCGATCCGCATGCTCGCCGAAGCCATCGGCAGCGCCGGGCTCGGCGCCACCGTCATCGGCTCGGGCATCATGGCCACCCGACTGACCGACGACGTCGGCGTGCAGCTGCTCATCAACGCCGTCGCGACCGCGGCCGCGCTCGTCGTGCTCATCGTGCTGCTCGGGGCCGTGAGCGGCGCCCACCTCAACCCGGTCGTGACGCTCGCGCTCGTGGCGCAGCGGCTCGTGCCCGCCCGTGAGATCCTGCCCACCGTGCTCGCGCAGGTGCTCGGCTTCGCCGCGGGCGCGGTGCTGGCCAACCTCATGTACGGCGGTGCGGCCGTGTCGATCAGCACCACGGTGCGGGCCGAGCCCGGGCTGCTGCTCGGCGAGGTCGTGGCGACGGCGGGGCTCGTGGCGGTCATCCTGACCCTCGTCGCGCGCGACCAGCGGGGCTGGGTGCCGGCCGCCGTCGGCCTCTACATCGGCAGCGCCTACTTCGTGACGAGCTCGACGAGCTTCGCGAACCCCGGCATCACGATCGGGCGCATGCTGAGCGACAGCTTCGCGGGCATCGCGCCCGAGAGCGCCCCGGCCTTCATCGGCGCCCAGCTCGTCGGCGCGGCGCTCGGCGTGCTCGTCGTGCGGCTCGTCATCGCCCCCGCCGCACGGGGGTAACGACTGAGTCGAATCGTCGACCGCCGTTAACCCTGCGTTCACCCAAAGAGCGGATGCTCGAGACCCTCGAGGAGGTCGAGTCGACCGCCGATCGCTACACGGCAGACGCTCGCCGTTCACGTCACGTTCACCCGGGGGGCCTTCGATCGGAGAAGTCGGTTCGCCGGCGCCCACATTTCATCCGAAGCGGCCCGCAGGGTCGCCTGTGAAAGGAACACAGTGACCAAGCGCACGTTCAAGTTCGCCGGTATCGCGGCCACCGCCGCGATCACCGCCCTGATCCTCTCCGCCTGTGGCGGCCAGACCACCGAGGCCGGCACCGACGCTGACGGAGGCCTCACCGGCGCCGTCGTCGCCGACGGCTCGTCGACCGTCGCCCCCCTGACCGAGGCCGCTGCCGACGCGTTCCGCGACGTCGAGCCCGGCATCAACGTCACCGTCGCCACCTCGGGCACCGGCGGTGGCTTCGCCGCGTTCTGCGCCGGTGAGACTGACATCTCGAACGCGTCGCGCGCCATCTCCGACGAGGAGATCGCGACCTGCGAGGAGAACGGTATCGAGTTCACCGAGATCATCATGGCGAACGACGGCCTCTCGGTCATCGTCCCGCTCGCGAACGACTGGGCCGAGTGCCTGACGGTCGAGCAGCTCGCCACCATGTGGGGCCCCGCCTCGGAGGGCACCGTCACGAACTGGAACCAGATCGACCCGTCGTTCCCCGACGTGCCGCTGGCCCTCTTCGGCGCGGGCACCGACTCGGGCACGTTCGACTACTTCACCGACGCGATCAACGGCGAAGAGGGTGCGATCCGCACCGACTACAGCCCGTCGGAGGACGACAACATCACGATCCAGGGCGTGACCGGTGAAGACGGCGGCGTCGGCTTCCTCGGCCTCAGCTATGTCGCGGAGAACGCCGACGTGCTGCGTGCCGTCGCGATCGACGGTGGCGCCGGCTGCGTCGATGCCAACGTCGAGACCGTTCAGTCGAACGAGTACACGCCGCTGAGCCGCCCGCTGTTCATCTACGTCGCGAACGAGTCGTACACGGGTAACGAGGCTGTCAAGACCTTCGTCGACTACTACGTGGCCAACGCCGCGTCGATCGCCGAGGCCGCGATCTTCGTGCCGCTGACCGACGAGCAGATCACCACCGCCGCGGACGAGCTCGCCTCGCTCGCCGGCTAAGCACCACCCACCACATCACGCATCACCCAACACACAAGGAGAGAGTGCACTTCATGAGCACACTCACCCCCACGGGCGGCCCGACGACGTCGTCGGGCCGCCCCGCGGGGTCTGTGTCGACCATGCGCCCGCGCGACGGCGAGCTCGCAGTGAAGCTCGTATTCCGCATAGCGGCGTGGATCACGATCGTCATCACGATCGGCATCGTCATCGCGCTGCTCGGGCCCTCGCTCGAGTTCTTCGCCGAGGTGCCGGTCACCGACTTCCTGTTCGGCGACCGCTGGGCTCCTCGCTTCGCCGACGCATCGTTCGGGGTGCTGCCTCTCGTGAGCGCCACCATGTGGACGACTGCAATCGCCCTGCTGGTCGCGATCCCGCTCGGGCTCGGAGCCGCGGTGTTCCTCTCCGAGTACGCGTCCTCGCGCGTGCGCAAGGTGCTCAAGCCGATCCTCGAGGTGCTCGCGGGCATCCCGACCGTCGTCTACGGCCTCTTCGCCCTCCAGTTCGTGCAGACCACCGTCTTCCGCGAGTGGCTGCAGCTCGACACCGGCGCCTTCAGCGTGCTCGCCGCCGGTCTCGTCATGGGCGTCATGATCATCCCCACCATCGCCTCCATCAGTGAAGACTCCATGTCGGCCGTGCCACTCGGCATGCGCCAGGGGTCGGCCGCCCTCGGGGCCAACAAGATGCAGACCACCATCCGGGTCGTCTTCCCCGCCGCGCTCTCGGGCATCATCGCGGCCATCGTGCTGGGCGTCTCTCGCGCCGTGGGCGAGACGATGATCGTCGCGATCGCGGCCGGCAGCCAGGCTCGAGTCGTGACCGGGCCCCTCGAGCAGGGTCAGACCATGACCGGCTTCATCGCGAACGCCGCCCTCGGCGACTCGCGGGTCGGCTCGATCGAGTACAACACGCTCTTCGCGGTCGGCCTGCTCCTCTTCATCCTGACGCTCTTCATCAACGCGATCGCGATCCGCATCGTGCGCCGATTCCGGGAGGCCTACTGATGGCTCTGACCACCGTGACCATGGGCGGGCACATCCGCGGGGCGACCGTCCGCGGCCGTGCTCGCGGCGGAGACTCCAGCCCGAAGTCGATCCTCTTCCTCATCGCCCTCTGGTTCAGCCTCTTCGTCGCCTTCGGCTTCCTCGTCGTGCTGATCGTCACGACGGTCATCGACGGCTGGCCGCGCTTCGACTCCCGGCTCTTCACCGAGTACCCGGCCTCCGACCCGGAGGACGCGGGCGCGCGCCCGGCGATCCTCGGCTCCGTCTGGGTCATCATCACGACCGCGATCATGTCGATCCCTCTCGGTGTCGCGGCCGCCGTGCACATGGAGGAGTTCGCCGACAAGAAGAACTGGTTCAACCGCCTCGTCGAGCTGAACATCCAGAACCTCGCCGCGGTGCCCTCGATCGTCTACGGACTCCTCGCACTCGGGTTCCTCGTGGCGATCGGCGTCGCGAACCGCAACATCGTCATCGCCGGCGCCTTCACGCTCAGCTTGCTGATCCTGCCGGTGATCATCATCGCGACGCGCGAGGCACTGCGCGCCGTGCCCATGGAGATCCGGCAGGGCTCGCTCGCGCTCGGTGCGACCGAGCTGCAGACGGTCATGCGGCAGACCCTGCCGAGCGCCGTTCCCGGCATCGCGACGGGATCGATCCTCGCCCTCTCCCGCGCGCTCGGGGAGGCCGCACCGCTGCTGCTGCTTGGTGCGCTCGTCTTCGTGAGCTTCGACCCCAACGGCCTGCTCAGCGGCTACACGACCATGCCCATCCAGATCTTCAACTGGGTCGGGCGGCCGCAGGAAGGCTTCGCGATCCTCGCGGCGGCGACCTCGATCCTGCTGCTCGGCATCCTGCTCGCGATGAACGCGCTCGCCATCATCATCCGCAACCGCTACCAGCAGCGCTGGTAAGCCGCTCACGTCGACCGCAACCGAACGGACCCCACTCATGGCAACCCAGTCCCAGCCCGCCGAGTTCTCGCTCTCCGAGGGCCGCAAGCCCTCGATGCACGTCGAGACGGCCGCGCAGCGCACGCTCGCCGACATTCCGAACCCCATCATGGAGTGCATCGACGTCAACGTCTTCTACGGCAAGTTTCGCGCGGTCACGGGCGTGAACCTGTCGTTCGGAGAGAACGAGATCACCGCGCTCATCGGCCCCTCGGGGTGCGGCAAGTCCACGCTCATCCGCTCGCTCAACCGCATGAACGATCTCGTCGACGGCGCTCGCGTCGAAGGCCAGATCACCTTCCAAGGCGAGGAGATCTACGGCAAGGACGTCGACGCCATCGAGGTGCGTCGTCGCATCGGCATGGTGTTCCAGAAGCCGAACCCGTTCCCGAAGTCGATCTACGAGAACATCGCCTACGGCCCGCGCGTGACGGGCATGAAGCCCAGCTCGATGGACGACCTCGTCGAGGAGGCGCTCACGAAGGCCGCGCTCTGGGACGAGGTGAAGGACAAGCTCAAGCAGAGCGCCTTCAGCCTCTCGGGCGGCCAGCAGCAGCGTTTGTGCATCGCGCGCACCATCTCGGTGCGCCCCGATGTCATCCTCATGGATGAGCCGTGCTCGGCGCTCGACCCCATCGCCACCACGCGCATCGAAGACCTCATGCACGAGTTGAAGAACGAGTACACGATCGTGATCGTCACGCACAACATGCAGCAGGCTGCTCGCGTCGCCGACCGTACGGCGTTCTTCACCGCGCTCGCCGACGAGTCGACGGGCGACCGCACGGGCGTGCTGGTCGAGTTCGACAAGACCACGAAGATCTTCGAGGACCCGGCCGACAAGCGCACCGAGGACTACATCTCCGGCCGTTTCGGGTGATGTCGACCGAGCGCGCGATGGCGGCCGGCGAGGGGGCGGCGGGCGGTTCACCGTCGGTCTGGCCGGCGCGGGTCATCATCGTCGACTCGCCCAGCAGGCCACTGCGCGTGACCGACCGCGAGTTCCGCTCCGTGGGGCTCGCCGTTGTCCATCGCACCGACTCGGCCGCAGCGCTCGTCGAGCTCGGACACGCTGAAGTATCGGCGGTGATCGCTCCGACCGATCTCATCGGCATGTCGATCGTCGATTTCACCGACGTCGTCGTGTCGTTGACGCGCGCGCCGGTGTTCATCGGGCTGGCGTGCGACGACGATCACGCAGACGCCGTCGCCGCCCTCGACCGGGGCGCTCGTGGCATGCTGCCGATGCCTCTCGACGCACCGCGCATCGCCAACGAGGTGCGGGCGCTCGAGCCCGCACGGCTCCGCGATGAGCCGTTGCCTACCGAGTTGCAGTGCGGTCACGTGCAGCTCCTCTCGCTCTCCCACCGCGTGCTCGTCGCTGGTCGGGAAGTGCACCTGTCGCCCAAGGAGTTCGCGATCCTCGAGTACCTCATGCGAGCCTCGCCGCGGGTCGTGCGGCTTCCCGAGCTCGTGCAGGTTTTCGAGGCGGGGGTTCCCGCCCACCTCGCCCGTGTGCGGGTCATGATCGCTAAGATTCGGCTCCGGCTCGCGGAAGCGGCTCCCGAACTGCCCGATGTCGTGCACACCGTGCGCGGCATCGGGTACCGTGTCGGCGACTAGACCGGCGGCGGCGTCGCGCCGCTATCCGAACTTGCCCGACACGTAGTCTTCGGTGTCCTTGACGCTCGGATTCGAGAAGATCACCGAGGTGTCGTCGTACTCGATGAGCTTGCCGGGCTTGCCGGTGCCCGCGATGTTGAAGAAGGCCGTCTTGTCGCTCACGCGGCTGGCCTGCTGCATGTTGTGGGTCACGATCACGATCGTGTAGTCCTTCTTGAGCTCTTCGATGAGGTCTTCGATCGCGAGCGTCGAGATGGGGTCGAGGGCAGAACAGGGCTCGTCCATGAGGATGACCTCGGGCTCGACCGCGATCGCGCGGGCGATGCAGAGCCGCTGCTGCTGGCCGCCGGAGATGCTCGAGCCGGGGCGCTCGAGACGGTCTTTGACCTCGTTCCAGAGATTGGCGCCCTGCAGCGACTTCTCGACCAGCTCGTCGGCGTCGGTCTTGCTGATGCGGCGGTTGTTGAGCTTGACGCCCGCGAGCACGTTGTCGCGGATCGACATGGTCGGGAACGGGTTCGGGCGCTGAAAGACCATGCCGACCTGCCGGCGCACGAGCACGGGGTCGACGCCGGGGCCGTAGAGGTCGTCGCCGTCGATGAGCACCTCGCCCTCAACGTAGGCGCCGGGGATCACCTCGTGCATACGGTTGAGCGTGCGGATGAACGTCGACTTGCCGCACCCCGAGGGGCCGATGAAGGCTGTGACGCTGCGGGGCTCGATGACCATGCTGACGCCCTCGACGGCCTTGAACTTGCCGTAGTAGACGTTGAGGTCGTTGACTTCGATGCGCTTGGACACGGGGGCAGCATTCCTTCGATCGGGGTGGGGCTCAGCGGCCGAGCTTGGGGGCGAAGAAGCGGGCGATCATGCGGGCGATCAGGTTGAGCAGCATGACGATGAGGATGAGGGTGAGCGCTCCGGCCCAGGCTCGGTCGAGGTAGGCCTGCGTGTCGACGCCCTGGTTGGCGTACGAGGTGAAGACGAAAACGGGCAGCGACTGCATTCGATCGGAGAACAGGTTGTAGTTCATGCTCGCCGTGTAGCCGGCGACGATGAGGAGCGGGGCGGTTTCACCGATCACCCGGGCGATCGACAGCATGATGCCCGTCGCGATGCCCGCCGCCGAGGTAGGAAGCACGACCTTGAGCACCGTGAGCCACTTGGGAACCCCGAGCGCGAATGCCGCCTCGCGCAGCTCGTTCGGAACGACGCGGAGCATCTCCTCGCACGAGCGCACCACCACCGGGATCATGAGCACCGAGAGCGCGATCGCCCCGGCGAACCCCATGCGAACCCCGGGGCCGAAGAACAGCGCGAACAGCGCGAAGGCGAAAAGCCCCGCGACGATCGAGGGGATGCCCGTCATCACATCGACGAAGAACGTGATCGCCCGGGCCAGCGGCCCGCGCCCGTACTCCACGAGGTAGATGGCCGTGAGCAGGCCGATCGGGATCGAGATGATCGCCGCGGTGCCGGTCATGAGCACCGTGCCGACGATCGCATGTAGGGCGCCGCCGCCCTCGCCGACGATGTTGCGCATCGAGTGGGTGAAGAAGGTGACGTCGAAGCGTGCCGAGCCGTTGATCACGACCGTCGCGAGCACGGAGATCAGCGGCGTAATGGCGATCAGGAAGGCGCCGGCGACGAGCGCGGTCACGAACCGGTCGGTGGCCGTGCGCGAGCCCTCGACCTGCCGGCTGATGATGACGATCATCACGATGTGGAAGAGCAGGCCGAGCAAGATCGTGCCGACGATCGAGAATTCGGCGCCCGTCGCCATGGCGATGAGGGCGACAATCGCACCGGCCGCCGTGAGGCTCAGCCCGAACACGACCCAGGGGGTGCGCGGGTGCAACTGGCCCTGGGTGAGGCTGCTGGCGATGCCCGCTCGGGGCTGGATGGCGGTCATCTCAGTTCGCTCCCGAGAAGTCTCTGCGCCGGTTGACGACGTATCGTGCGATCGAGTTGACGACGAGGGTGATGATGAAGAGTACGAGACCGGTGAAGATCAGCAGGTTGACATTCACCCCGTATGACTCGGGGAAGCTCAGCGCGATGTTCGCGGCGATGGTCGAGGGATTCGCCGACTGCAGCAGCGCGAACGTCACGATCGCCTGCGGCGAGAGCACCATCGCAACAGCCATGGTCTCGCCGAGGGCGCGACCGAGACCGAGCATGGCTCCTGAGATGATGCCGGGGCGGCCGAAGGGCAGCACCGCCATCGTGATCATCTCCCAGCGCGTCGCGCCGAGCGCGAGCGCGGCTTCCTCGTGCAGCACGGGCGTCTGGAGGAAGATCTCGCGGCAGATCGCCGTCATGACGGGGAGCACCATGACGCCGAGCACGATAGCGGCGGTGAGGATGGTGCGCCCCGTGCCCGAGACCGGGCCGGCGAACAGAGGGATCCACCCCAGGTTCTCGGTGAGCCAGGTGTAGGCCGGCAGCACCGCGGGCGCGAGCACGCCGATGCCCCAGAGGCCGAAGACGACGGAGGGCACGGCCGCAAGCAGGTCGACGATGTAGCCGAGCAGCTGCGCGAGCCGTCTCGGTGCGTAGTGCGAGATGAAGAGGGCGATGCCGATCGCGAGCGGCAGTGCGATGGTCAGCGCGAGAAGCGCCGACCACAGCGTGCCGAACACGAGCGGCCAGACGTAGTCCCAGAGGCTCGGGGGCGCGCCGATGAACTCCGCCGGGTCGGTGATCAGAGCGGGGATGCTCTGCGCGACCAGGAAGATCGCGACGAGCGCGAGCACCACGAGGATGGCGCCACCGGCGATGAGGGCCGCGCGCGAGAAGATCAGATCGCCGATGCGCTGCCGGGCCGGCACCATGGGCGCGCTCACGAGATCGCCTCGATCGCCGCACTCACGCGCAGGAAGAGCGCGTCCGAGATCGGCGCCGAACCGGCGCCGTCCTGCGCCACGAGCTGCCCCTCCGTGCTCGCCATATAGCGGAAGTACTCGGCGACGAGCTCTGCCTTCACGGGGTCGGTGTAGCGCTCGCACGCGACGAGGTACGACACGAGCACGATGGGGTACACCCCGGATGCGGTGGTGTCGCGGTCGAGCTCGAGGCTGAGGTCGAAATCGGGCCGCCCCTCGACGGTCGGCGAGGCGTCGACGATCGCGGCGGCCGCCTCGGGCGAGTAGGGCACGAACTCGTCGCCCACGCCGACGGAGACGATGCCGAGGTCGCCCGCGCGCGAGGCGTCGGCGTAGCCGATCGTCCCCACGCCGTTGGACACGGCATCCACCACTCCCGACGTGCCCTGGGCGGCCTCGCCCGAGTCGAGCGGCCAGACCCCGTCGGCCTCGAACGACCACACCGTCGGAGCGGCCTGGGCAAGGTAGTCGGTGAAGTTCTCGGTCGTCCCCGAGTCGTCGGAGCGGTGCACGGGCGTGATCGCGAGCTCGGGCAGCGTGGTCTCGGGGTTGAGCTCGGCGATCGCGGGGTCGCTCCAGTCGGTGATCCGCTCGGCGAAGATGCCGGCGATGACGTCGGCCGACATGTTGAGCGAGTCGATCCCCTCGAGCCGGAAGATCACGGCGATCGGGGAGATGTATAGGGGCAACTGTACGACCCCGGAGTCGACGGCGCAGCCGCGGAACTCCACCGCCCCGTCGAGCTCCTCGGTCGAGAACGCGCGATCGGTGCCCGCGAAGTCGGTACCTCCTCCGGCGAAGGCCTCACGCCCGGCGCCTGAGCCCGTGGGGTCATACGTCACGTTCGCACGGGGATGGGCGGTCTGGAATCCTGCGATCCAGCTGTTCTGCGCCGCGCCGAGTGCCGAGGAGCCAGCCCCGACGAGCGTGCCGGTGATGCGGGAGTCGGATGCTCCCGGCCCGATCTGCTCGTTCACCGCGCACCCGGCCATGACGAGGCTCACCGAGAGCGCGATGCTGACGATGCCCACGGCACGGGTGTGCGTCACGAAAACTCCTGGGGTGGGGGTGGCCCGACGTCGGGATCACGAGGTTGGAGCGGGAACGCGCGCGGGGGCACGTGATTACCATCTCACTCACTTCAGGTGAACGGAAGGTTAACGGTGGTTATTCATCCACCGCACGCGCGCTCACCCGACGAGCGCGGGGCTGTGCGTCTCGATCGCGACGAGGCGAGGCTGCTCGCCCTCGCGCGCGAGGTGCAACACGGTGTAGTCGCCCGTCGAGAGCGCGGCGCTGCGCCGTAGCGCGGGGGTGACGGGCGCACCCGTGACCTCGGCGACCGCGCCGATGATCTGGGGGATGACAGGCCCGTGGCTGCAGAGCACCGCCGTGACCCGGCGTGCGACGCGCTTCTCGACCTGGCGGCGCACGCGCGCGGCGTCGGCGGAGTACGCGTCTTGGCTGAGGCCGCGCGAGTGCTTGACCTCGAGGCCCGTCGCCTCGGCGGTCGGCGCGATCGTCGCAATGCAGCGCGCCGCCGTGCTCGTCACGAGCGCCTCCGGGCCGAAGGCGGCGATGCCGCCCGCGACCGAGCGCGACTGCTCGAGCCCGCGGTGCAGCAGGGGCCGCGTGTGGTCGGGGCCGTCCCACTGCTCGTGCGGCATGGCCTTGCCGTGGCGCAGCACGACGAGCGCGAAGGTGCGCGCGAGCCCCGCCTCGACCTGCGCGGCGAAGCGCTCGACGACATCGGCGTCGTGCGCGTAGGTGAGGTGCTTGGCGGCCTTGGCGAGCGGCACCCACTCGAGGGCGCGGATCTCGCCGTTCGCCTCGTAGCTGTGCCGTTCGGCCTGGCCCGCATCCACCTCGGCAGACCAGTAGTGCACGACCTTGTCGCGGCCGTTGGGCAGGCGGTACTCGACCGTGCCCAGGGGGGCGCCGAGCGCGACCTCGAAGCCGGTCTCCTCCGCGATCTCGCGCACGGCGGTGTGGGGCAGGGTCTCGCCCGGGTCGACCTTGCCCTTGGGGAGCGAGACGTCTTTGTGCTGCGTGCGGTGCACGAGCAGGATGCGCGCCTTGCCGTCGACCATCTTCCACACGACGGCGCCGGCCGCCTCGACGATGTCGGATGCGGTGGCCGTGAACGGGGCTGCGGGCGTCATGCGCGCGCCGCGCCCCCGCGGCGCCGGGCCGCGATCGCGTTCATGACGACATTCTGCAGGTCGGCGAGCGGTTGGCCCCGCTCATCGCGGTGGACGCGCTGCCAATCGCCCTCGGGCCGCAGGTGCCACGAGGCCGTGCGCTCGCTCATGGTCGTCTCGAAGAGCTCGTCGATCTCGGCCAGGTGCGCCGGCTCGACGAGGCGGATGAGCGCCTCGATGCGGCGGTCGAGGTTGCGGTGCATCATGTCGGCGCTGCCGATGTAGACCTGCGGGTCGCCCGCGTTCTGGAAGGCGAAGATGCGCGAGTGCTCGAGATACCGGCCGAGCACGCTGCGCACGCGGATGGTGTCGCTGAGCCCCTCGCGGCTCGGCACCAGGGCGCACACGCCGCGCACGACGATGTCGACGGGCACGCCGCCGGCGCTCGCCCGGTAGAGGGCGTCGATGATCGCCTCGTCGACGAGCGAGTTCACCTTGATGCGGATGCCGGCGGGTCGGCCCGCGCGCGCGTGCTCGGTCTCGGTGGCGATGAGCTTGAGCAGGCCGCGGCGCAAGTAGCGCGGAGCGACGAGCAGGCGCTTGAACTTCTTCTCGATGGCGTAGCCCGAGAGCTCGTTGAAGAGCCGCGTAAGGTCTTTGCCGACCTGGTCGTCGGCGGTGAACAGCCCGAGGTCTTCGTAGATGCGGCTCGTCTTGGGGTTGTAGTTGCCCGTGCCGATATGGGCGTAGTGCTTGAGCGCCCCGCCCTTCTCTTGCCGCACGACGAGAGCGAGCTTGCAGTGGGTCTTGAGCCCGACGAGGCCGTAGACGACGTGCACGCCCGCTTTCTCGAGCTTGCGCGCCCACTCGATGTTGTTCTGCTCGTCGAAGCGCGCCTTGATCTCGACGAGCGCGAGCACGGCTTTGCCCGCCTCGGCCGCGTCGATGAGGGCCTCGATGATGGGGCTATCGCCGCTCGTGCGGTAGAGCGTCTGCTTGATGGCGAGCACGTTGGGGTCGCGCGCAGCCTGCTCGAGGAAGGCCTGCACGCTCGTCGCGAACGACTCGTAGGGGTGGTGCACGAGGATGTCGCCGCGCGAGATCGAGGCGAAGACGTCGGGGGTCGCATTCGGTTCGACCGGCTGCAGCTGCAGTGGGGTGACCGGGACGTGCTTGGGGTATTTGAGGTGCGGCCGGTCGAGCTTCGAGATCTCGAAGAGCCCGCCGAGGTCGAGGGGCGCGGGCAGGCGGTAGACCTCCTGCTCGGTGATGCCCAACTCGCGAACCAGCAGGCCGAGAGTCACAGCATCCATGTCATCGGTGATCTCGAGACGGATGGGCGGACCGAAGCGACGGCGCAGCAGTTCGCGCTCGAGGGCCTGGATGAGGTTCTCGGTCTCGTCCTCGTCGACTTCGACGTCTTCGTTGCGCGTGACCCGGAACTCGTGATGCTCGAGGATCTCCATGCCGGGGAACAGCTCGTCGAGGTGGTTCGAGATGAGGTCTTCGAGGGTGAGGAACCGCACGCGGCCCGAACCGTCGTCGGGCAGCTGCACGAAGCGCGGCAGCACCTGGGGCACCTTGAGGCGCGCGAACTCGACGCGCTCGGTCTTCGGGTTGCGCACGCGCACCGAGAGGTTGAGCGAGAGCCCCGAGATGTACGGGAAGGGGTGGGCCGGGTCGACGGCGAGCGGCATGAGCACGGGGAAGATCTGCGCGGAGAAGATCTCGTCGACGCGCGAGCGGTCGGACTCGCTGAGATCGGCCCACGACTCGATGTGGATGCCGGCCTCGTCGAGCGCGGGCTTGACGTGGTCGTGGAACGCCCGCGCGTGGCGCAACTGCAGCTCGAGCGCGAGCGCGTTGATGTCCGCGAGCACGTCGGCCGGCGCACGGCCCGTGTTCGTCGGCACGGCGAGGCCCGTGACGATGCGGCGCTTGAGCCCGGCCACGCGCACCATGAAGAACTCGTCGAGGTTGCTCGCGAAGATGGCGAGAAAGTTGACGCGCTCGAGCAGCGGCACCGCTTCGTCTTCGGCGAGCTCGAGCACGCGCTGGTTGAACCGCAGCCAGCTGAGCTCGCGATCGAGGTAGCGGTCGGGCGGCAGCGTGCCGTCGTCGACGCTCGTCGACTCGTCGTAGTCGTCGAGGAAGTCGCCGCCCACGCCGCCGTCGACCTGGTAGCCGGCTTCTGCGAGCCCGTCGTCGTGCATGCGGCCCATTGTGGCAGGAATCGCCCAACCGTCGTGCCGGGGTCGTCGTGCGTTCACACGCCGTTCACGAGAGGCCCGTTGCCTGGTCACGTGGCAGGGGGGGCACTCAGCGCGCGGGGCGCGCACGATGACGCTGCACGCGCCGCAGGCTCTCGAGATCATCGAGGAGGTCACCCGGCGGCTCACCGCCCAGCACGCGCGTGCGATCGACGAGGCCGCCGTGCGCGCTCTCGTGCTCGACAGCTTCCGGCGCTACCGGCACCTCGACCACCCTGCCCACCACGGCCGTGCGCTCGCCGCCCAGCTCGCCGCCGACCGGCTCGAGGCCCTGCGCTTCCGCGCGCGGCACGGATCGCGCCCGGCCCCGCCCTCGTTCCTGTTCGTGTGCTCGGGCAACGCGGGCCGCTCGCAGCTCGCCGGGGCCCTCATGCGCTCGATCGCGCCGCTCTCGACGCGCGTGGTCAGTGCGGGCGAGCATCCCGCCGCGCGCGTGCTGCCCGCCGTCACCGACACCCTCGACGAGCTGGGCATCCCCTCGTTCGGCGAGTACCCCAAGCCCGTGACGCCGGAGTTCGTGGCGGCCGCCGACCACATCATCGTGCTCAACTGCAATGACGCCCTCGATGAGCTCGAGGGCCGCGAGTTCCGCACCTGGAGAATCATGCTCGAGAGCACGAGCGGCCGGCCAGGGCTGCGGCGCACGCGCGATCAGATCGCCGAGCACGTCTCCGGGCTCGCCGCCGAGTTCGAGCTCACACCGGCCCGTCGCTGACGGCGCCGTGGTCGTCACCGTTTTATTTGACATATATCAAATCACTGTCAGACTGAGGGCATGCCCGCTCCGCTGCCCGTGCTCACGACCACCGCCCCGATCTGCTGCGAGCCGATCGGCTCCTCCTCCGCCCTGAGCCGCGATGAGGCCGAACAGCTCGCGCTGCGGTTGAAGGCGCTCGCCGACCCGACCCGGCTGCAGCTGCTCACCTCCTTGCTCACCGCTCCCGATGGCACGGCATGCACGTGCGACCTCGCCCCCGCTGTCGACCTGACCGAGGGCACGGTGAGTCACCACCTGAAGCGCCTTGAGCGCGCGGGGCTCGTGAGCAAGGAGCGCCGTGGGCTGAACGTGCACTACCGGGCCGAGTCCGAGGCGATCCACGCCATCGCTCGCGCCCTCAACGCTGGCTGCTGCTGAGCGGCCGGTTCCGAGAAGACGAAGAAGAAGGGAGACACCATGACCGTGCTGCGTTCGATGATCGCGTTCGGCCCCTGCTGCGCCGAGGAGTGCTGCCCCGGAGCGTGCTGCGAGTCGACCGTCTGCTGCTGAGCCGCCGACGCGAGCACTCGTGGGCGTCAGCGCATGAGTGCTCGCCGCCGACGCGGTGAAGGAGGGCGGGCCGCGCTAGGCGTCGACGCGCCGCGCGGCCTGCTCGGCGTCGTCCTCGTGCACCGTGAAGCGGTAGCCGACGTTGCGCACGGTGCCGATGAGCGACTCCATGTCGCCGAGCTTCGCGCGCAGGCGCCGCACGTGCACGTCGACCGTGCGGGTGCCGCCGAAGTAGTCGTAGCCCCAGACCTCGCTCAGCAGCTGCTCGCGCGTGAACACGCGGCTCGGGTGGGTGGCGAAGAAGCGCAGCAGCTCGAACTCCTTGAACGTGAGGTCGAGCGTGCGGCCGTGCACCTTCGCCGAGTAGCTGGCCTCGTCGATCACGACGCCGGATGCCCGGATCATGCTCGACCCCTCGTCGCGCGACTGGCGGCCCACGGCGAGGCGCAGCCGGGCATCCACCTCGGCGGGCCCCGCCGTCTCGAGCAGCACGTCGTCGATGCCCCATTCCGCGTTGACGGCCGTGAGGCCGCCCTCGGTGAGCACGACGATGATGGGCGAGCCGGCGCCCGTGGTCGTCAGGATCTTGCAGAGCGACTTGGCGCTCGCGAGGTCGGCGCGAGCATCCACGATGATGACATCGGCGGGGGGCGCGCCGACGAGGGCCGCCGGTTCCGCCGGAATTCGGCGCACCCGGTGGCTAAGCAGCCCTAGCGCGGGGAGAACGTCGGTGTTCACCTGCGAGGTCAGGATCAACAGCTGAGCCACATGTCCTCCACGGTGTCCCGCTCAGTGTACAAGCGGCCTAGCATGGGGGCATGTCCCGCACCATCGCGACCGCGCTGCCCGTCTGGCTCGCCGTCGCCGCGGCCGTCGTCGTCGTCGCCCTGCTGATGCCCGCTGATCAGTGGTGGGCGGTGCTGCCGGCGATCGCGGGCGGTGCCATGATCATGACCTTCGTCATTCAGGTGAGCCTGCAGTCGAAAGACGGGCTCGTCATGCGCATGCTCGTCACGGTGACGGGGGCGATCCTGCTGCTGATCGCCGCCTCGATCGCGACGCTGCTCGTCACGACGCTGTAGGCGTTCTCCCCGCCGCCACCGTCGTACACTGGAACCATGCTTCTCGCCCTTGAGATCTTCTTCCTCGGCCTGCTGGGTCTGGCGACGCTCTCGATCGGGTTCGTCTCGGTCGTCGTGCTCGTCAACCTGTACCGCGGCCAGCGCTGATTCCCCGCGCAGCCGTGTTCTCCCTCGACACGAGCCTGCCGGCCGAGCTCGCACCCCTCGCCTGGCTCATCGGGGTGTGGGACGGCACGGGGGTCGTGCACTATCAAGACGGCGACCGCACGCGCGAGCACGAGTTCGGCCAGCGCGTGAGCTTCAGCCACGACGGCCTCAACTACCTCAACTACTCGTCGCACACCTGGCTGCTCGATGAGGCCAACACGCCCCTGAGCGCCGAGGCCGGCTACTGGCGGCTGCACCGGCCCTCGCAGCCCGGCGACCCCGGCCCGGGCATGCTGCCGGGCGACGGCCCGCGGCCCTACGCGACCGCCGAGCAGGTCGAGCAGCTGCGCGCCGCGCACGGCGGCTTCGACGTCGAGGTCGCGCTCATCCACCCCGGCGGCGTGAGCGAGCTTTACCTGGGCCGTGTCGCCGACGCGCGCATCGACCTGCAGACCGACGCGGTCATGCGCTCGGCGAGCGCGAAAGAGTACGCGGCCGCGACGCGCATCTACGGCCTCGTCGAGGGTCGCCTGCTGTGGGCGTGGGACATCGCCGCGCTCGGCAACGACCTGCGCACCCACGCCTCGGGAACCCTGAACCGCGATGCCTGAGTCGAGCCCCGTGAGCGCGCTGCTCGCCCTGCCCGGGGCGGTGGCCATGGTGGGCGCCGTGCCGGCCGAGGCCGCCGGCCCCGCGGCGGTCGCGGCGCACTACGGCGACCCGGTCGCCGAGCAGCGGATGCTCGCCGCCGGCCGCGCGATCGTCGACCTCAGCGACCGCGGGGTCATTACCGTCACCGGTTCCGACCGCCTCACCTGGCTCGACTCGCTCACCTCGCAGGCGCTCGCCTCGCTCGCCCCGGGCCAGTCGGCCGAGACCCTGATGCTCGACCCGAACGGGCGGCTCGAGCACAGCATCCGCCTCGTCGATGACGGCGTCACCGCCTGGCTGCTCGTCGAGGCGGCGCAGACCGCGGCACTCGCCGCGTGGCTCGACCGCATGCGCTTCATGCTGCGGGTCGAGGTCGCCGACGTCTCGCCGCAGTGGGCAGTGCTCGGGCAGCTGCAGCCCGAGGGAGCCGACCTGCTCGTCGCGCCGGCGGCCCCGAACGGCGTTCCGCTCGCGTGGCACGACCCCTGGTCGGCCGTGCAGACGGGCGGCTGGCAGTACGCCGCCGACGAGGGCCATCCGGCGCCGCAGTTCTCGGCGGTCGAACTGCTCGTCGAGCGCGCTCGCCTCGCCGAGGTCGCCGCGGCCGCCCGTGCGGGCACCCTGGCGGTCGCCGGCACGCTCGCGCTCGAGGCCCTGCGCATCGCCGCGTGGCGCCCGCGCTTCGGCACCGAGGTCGATGAGCGAACGATCCCGCACGAGCTCGACTGGCTGCGCTCGGCCGTGCATCTCAGCAAGGGCTGCTACCGCGGTCAAGAGACGGTGGCGAAGGTGCACAACCTCGGCCACCCGCCGCGCCGGCTCGTCATGCTGCACCTCGACGGCTCCGACGCGCTGCTGCCCGCGCATGGCGCTTCCGTGCTGTTCGACGGCGCGCCCGTCGGCACCGTCACCTCGAGCGCCCGGCACCACGAGCTCGGCCCGATCGCGCTCGCGGTCGTGAAGCGCTCGCTCGACCCCTCCGCGGCCCTCGTCGTCGAGGCCGATGGCGTCGCGGTCGCCGCCGCCCAGCAGACCATCGTGCCGACCGATGCGGGCGCGACGGCGGGTGTTCCGCGCCTGCCGCGGCTGGGCGCCGTGCAGCGCCCGCAGGCCTGAGCCGGCGGGTGTCGGCATGAGCGGTGAGGCGAAGGCGCTCTCGCGGCTCGAGCGCAGCATCCGGCGACGATTGGATGCGCGCGCCGCGCTCGACCGCGTCGCGCGCTCGCTGCCGGCCATCGTGCAGATCGTCGTCGGCGCGACCGCGGCCTACCTGCTCGCACAGTGGCTGCTCGGCCATGAACTGCCGCTCGTCGCCGTCACCGTGACGATCGTCGCGCTCGGGCTCGCGCGCGATGCGACCCCGCGGCGCGTCGTCGAGACCGTCATCGGTATCAACATCGGCATCGCCGTGGCCGCGCTGCTCGTGCAGGTGATCGGCCAGGGTGCCTGGCAGATCGCGGTGATCCTCGCCGTGACACTCGTGGTCGCCCGGGCGGTGTCGCCCTCGGCACCGTTCGCGATCGCGGCGGCCGTGCAGTCGATGCTCGTCGCCGTGCTGCCGCCGCCCGACGGGGGAGTCTTCGCCCGCAGCCTCGACGGCCTCATCGGAGGCGCGATGGCGCTGCTCATCACGGCCTTCATCCCGCGCTTCGACCTCGTGCGGCAGCGCGGCGAGGCCACCGCCCTGTTCTCGCTGCTCGAGCAGTCGCTCTCGGGCCTGCACGAGTCGCTGCGCGGTGGCGACGGCCGCGCGGCCGAGCTCGCCCTCGCCCGCGTGCGGCGCAGCCAGGTGCTCATCGACGACTGGGGCCGTTCTCTCGAGAGCGCGCGCGGTGTCGCGGCCGTGTCGCCCTGGTTGCGGTCCCGGCGCGCGGGTCTCGCCGACGAGGTGCGGTTGCTCGCCGTCGCCGACCTCACGACCCGCCACGTGCGGGCGATCGCGCGACGTGTCGAGGTGATCGTGCGCGACGGCCGGGCCCGGCCGGTGCTCGCCGAGCTCGTCGAGTCGGCCGCCGAGCTCGTTCGCCTTCTCGGCCGCAGTCGCGACGACGAGGCCGCGCGCTATGCGGCGCGCGCCGTGGCGGCCGTGCTCGCGGGTCGCTGCTCGCCAACCGCGGTCGAGGGCGTCGGCGACCAGGTCGTCATCGTGCTTTTGCGCCCGCTCGTCTTCGACGTGCTCGTGCACCTCGGCACCCCCGCCGACGAGGCTCGCGCGCTGCTGCCCCCGCTGTAGGGCCGTCTGCCCCGTGCGGCCGCCTGGGCGCGTGTCGTCATCACCCGGTAGCGCGCGGCGGCCCGCCCCGGTCACGCGCACTCCCCAATCCAAGGAGATCAGGCAGCGCGGTCGCGCACAGTTCCTTGGATTGGGGAGTCTGGGGGAGTGGAGTAGGGAAGAGGGTGGAGCGAGGCGAGGCGAGGAGAGGCGAGGAGAGGCGAGGAGAGGGGAGGCGAGGAGAGGAGAGGCGAGGAGAGGAGAGGCGAGGCGAGGCAGAGCGGTGCAGGGCAGGGCGGCGCGGGCCGGCCTTAGGAGAGCGGGGCGACCGCCGACCAGGGCACGGTGAGCTCGCCGAGCCGCCAGCGCGCGGGGCCGTCGAGCACCGGCCAACCGGCCTCGCGCAGCCCGCGCACCGCGGCGATGAATCGCTGGCGCGGCGAGAACGTCGAGAGCGGCGCCTGCCGCGCCCAGTGCGCGTCGAGGTCGCGCAGCAGCGCGTGCACGGGCTCGCCGGGCACGTTGCGGTGGATGAGCGCCTTCGGCAGCCGCTCGGCCACGACCGAGGGCCCGCCGAGCTCGTCGAGCGAGCCCAGATGCAGGGCGAGCGTGAGCGACACCGGGCCGGCCGGGTCGAGCGCGACCCAGCTCGCCACGCGGCCGACCTCGCTGCACGTGCCCTCGAGCAGCAGACCGCCGGGCAGCAGTCGAGACCGCATGAGGGCCCACGCCGCGGGCACCTCGGCCTCGTCGTACTGCCGCAGCACGTTGGCGGCGCGGATGATCGCCGGCCGGGCATCCCCGTCGAGCGGCACCTCGAAGCCGCCCTGCCGAAAGCTCAGCCCCTCGCGCGCGAACGCGGCCGCCGCGCGAACGCGCTCGGGGTCGATCTCGATGCCGACGACCCACGTGTCAGGGCGCACGGGGCGCAGGCGCTCGAGCAGCTCGAGCGAGGTCCAGTGCGCGGCCCCGTAGCCGAGGTCGACGACGAGGGGGTCGGATGCGCGGCGCAGGGCCGGCTGCGCCGCGAGCCAGCGGTCCATGCGGCGCAGGCGGTTGACGCCCGTCGTGCCCCGCGTGATGCGCCCCTCTGCCATCCGTCTATTGTCGGCCCTCGATAGGCTGGAGCCATGACGCACACCCTGATCCTGCTTCGCCACGGCCACTCCGTCTGGAACGAGAAGAACATCTTCACCGGCTGGGTCGACGTGGGGCTCACCGAGCAGGGCAAGGCCGAGGCGGCCCGCGCCGGCGAGCTCATCAAGGCCTCGGGCCTCGCCCCGCGCGTGCTCTACACGAGCCTGCTCAAGCGCGCCATCCACACGGCGAACATCGCCCTCGAGGTCGCCGATCTCGACTGGCTGCCGGTCAAGCGCAGCTGGCGGCTCAACGAGCGCCACTACGGCGCGCTGCAGGGCCTGAACAAGGCCGAGACGCTCGCGGCACACGGTGACGAGCTGTTCATGACCTGGCGCCGCAGCTTCGACACCCCGCCGCCGCCGCTCGACGACGACGCCGAGTTCAGCCAGGTGCACGACCCGCGCTACGCCGGCATCGACGGCGATGTGCCGCGCACCGAGAGCCTCAAGCTCGTCATCGACCGCATGCTGCCGTACTGGCACAGCGACATCACTCGCGACCTCGCCGCGGGTCAGACGGTGCTCGTCACGGCCCACGGCAACTCGCTGCGCGCGCTCGTCAAGCACCTCGACGGCATCTCGGACGACGCGATCGCCGAGCTCAACATCCCCACCGGAATCCCGCTCGTCTACGAGCTGGGCGACGACTTCATGCCCGTGAAGCCCGCCGAGTACCTCGACCCCGAGGCTGCCGCGGCAGGGGCCGCGGCCGTCGCAGCGCAGGGCAAGAAGTAGCGCGCATCCACAGCAATGCGAACGGCCCCGGCAGGTCTGCCGGGGCCGTTCGCGTGAGCAGGATGCTCGAGCAGGGTCAGTCGACCGGAACCCAGTCGCCCGTGGCCAGGTACTGCACCTTTTTCGAGATCGACACGGCGTGGTCGGCGAAGCGCTCGTGGTAGCGCGAGGCGAGGGTGGCATCGACGGTGTCGATCGCCTCGCCCTTCCAGGTCTCGCCGAGCACCTTGTCGAAGACGCTGAGGTGCAGCGCGTCGATCTTGTCGTCTTCGTTGCGGATGTGCTCGGCGATCGCGACGTCTTCGGTCTCGAGCAGCTCGACGAGCTTGCGCGCGATCTCGACGTCGAGCGCGCCCATCTCTTTGAACGTGCCGCGCAGGCTCTTCGGCACGACCTTGTCGGGGAACCGGTAGCGGGCGAGCTGCGCGATGTGCTCGGACATGTCGCCCATGCGCTCGAGCGAGGCGCTGATGCGCAGGGCGCTGACGACCACGCGCAGGTCGCGGGCGACGGGCTGCTGGCGGGCGAGGATGTTGATCGCGAGCTCGTCGAGCTCGGCCGCCGCGGCGTCGATCTTGGCGTCGTCGGCGATCACGGTCTCGGCGAGCGAGACATTCGACTCATTGAACGCGCGGGTCGCGTTGTCGATCGAGTCGGCCACGAGGCCGGCGATCTCCACAAGGCGCTCGCGCACCTCTCGCAGCTCCTGCTGGAACACTTCGCGCATCTGAACACGTCCTCTTGATCTCGGGGGCTGCGGCACAATCCCTTGCACAGTGCCGTTCGGCGGTGAACGACTGCTGGCCCGCAGGTTAATTCTCGGCGACGTCGCGCTCGGGGCGACCTTCGGCACCCGGAGGGTGCTCTGTCGGTCACTAATCTAGTGCTCATGGACTCGGCACTGCTCGTGCCCCTCGCTCTCGCCCTCGGGGCCGTGATCGGGGGCGGAGCCGTCGTCGCCGTCGTCACCGCCGCGCGACGGGGCCGCATGGCCGCCGAGGTCGCGTCGACGACCGTGCCCGACGGTGTCGATCAGGTCATCGAGGCGCTCGAGTCGGCGGGGGTCGTGCTCGACCCGAGCAACAATGTCGTCAAGGCCTCGCCGCGCGCCGTCACCCTCGGGCTCGTGTGGCACCGCACGCTCGTGCACCCGCGACTCGTCGAGATCGTCGATCGCGTTCGCCGCAGCGGCGAGGCGGTCACCGAAGAGCTCGAGCTCAGCCGCGGGCCGCTCGGCGATGCCGCGCTGCATCTCTCGGTGCGCGTCGCCCGCCTCGGCAGCCGGTTCATGCTGCTGCTCGCCGAGGACCGCACCGAGTCGTACCGTCTCGATGCCGTGCGCCGCGACTTCGTGGCAAATATCAGTCATGAGCTCAAGACGCCCATCGGCGCGATCGGGCTGCTGGGAGAGGCGCTCGTGCATGCGGCCGATGACCCCGTGCAGGTGCGCCGCTTCGCCGAGCAGCTGACGAAGGAGTCGTCGCGGCTCGCGAGCATGACGCAAGAGATCATCGAGCTCTCGCGACTGCAGGCGAAGGATGCCCTGTCGAATCCCGAGGTCGTCGACCTCGATCACGTCATCACCGCCGCGATCGACCAGAACCGCGTGCTCGCCGAAGCGCAGCGTGTGACGCTCGTGAGCGGGGGGTCGAAGGGCATGCGGGTGTGGGGCGACGAGGCCATGCTCATCACGGCCGTGCACAACCTCGTGCTCAACGCCGTGCAGTACTCACCCAGCCCTTCGCGCGTCGGCGTGGGCGTCACGGCCGCCGACGACGTCATCGAGATCGCGGTGACCGATCAGGGCATCGGCATTCCCGAAGACGAGCTCGATCGCGTGTTCGAGCGCTTCTTCCGGGTCGACCAGGCCCGGTCGCGCACGACCGGCGGCACCGGTCTCGGCCTCAGCATCGTCAAGCACGTCGTGCAAAACCACGGCGGCGATGTGCGCGTCTGGTCGCAGCCCGGTCGCGGCTCGACCTTCACCATCCGACTGCCGCGCGTGCTCGAGCCGGCGAAACCCCTCCTCACGAAGGCACGGTCATGACCCGAATCCTCATCGTCGAAGACGAAGCAGCGCTCTCTGAGCCGCTCGCCTACCTGCTCACCCGCGAGGGCTACGAGACCACGGTCGCCGCCGACGGCATCGCGGCGCTCACCGAGTTCGACCGGGCGGGGGCCGACCTCGTGCTGCTCGACCTCATGCTGCCGGGTCTGCCGGGCACCGAGGTGTGCCGCGAGCTGCGTCAGCGCTCGGGGGTGCCGATCATCATGCTCACCGCGAAAGACAGCGAGGTCGACATCGTCGTCGGGCTCGAGCTGGGCGCTGACGACTACGTCACCAAGCCGTACTCGACCCGAGAGCTGCTCGCGCGCATCCGGGCGGTGCTGCGCCGCCAGACCGACGCGGGCGATCTCGACGACGCCGTGCTGACGGCGGGCCCCGTGCGCATGGATGTCGAGAAGCACCAGGTGACGGTCGATGGCGCGGTCGTCGCGATGCCACTCAAAGAGTTCGAGCTGCTCGAGCTGCTGCTGCGCAACGCCGGGCGCGTGCTCACCCGCGGCCAGCTCATCGACCGCGTCTGGGGTGCCGACTACTTCGGCGACACCAAGACCCTCGACGTGCACGTCAAGCGCATCCGTTCGAAGATCGAGCCCGACCCCTCGAACCCGCGGATGCTCGTGACCGTACGCGGCCTCGGCTACCGCTTCGAGGCCTAGGGAACTCGTCGCCCGAAGGGCGAGCTCAGGGATTCGCCGCCCGAAGGGCGGGATCAAGGAATATAGAGCTCGTACTCGGGAAGCGCCCCGTCGAGCACCGGCACGAGCACCTCGACGCCCTCGGCGCCCGTGTAGCTGAAGAACACCGGCACGAGGCCCCCGATCGTGGCGCCGCTGCCGGCGATGACGATCTGCGTCTCGTCGTCGGGCCCCCCGACGCGCGTGCGGTCTCCCGCTGCCACGACGACGGCTTCGGTGACGCGCTCGCCGTCGGCCTCCCACTGCACGGTGAGGCGTCGGTCGACGTCGGCCGAGCTCGCGATGGTCATGACGAGGTTGAGCTCGTCGCCGGTTTCGCCGATGAGCAGGGCGTTGCGGATGGCCAGTTCGCCGACCTCGGCACCGACGCCGTCGCTCGGGTCGTAGTCCTTCTCCGTGGCGATCACCGCTCCGAACGTGCAGCCGGTCGTTCCGACTAGGAGGGCGGTCGCGAGGGCGATCGACGCCGCCAAGCGAGATTTCACGAATTGACTCCTTCAGCCCGTCGGGTGGCCTGTTCGCGCACAGTGCGAGAGGCGCGCGAGAGCGCATCCGAGTCTAGTCTAGTGAGCCGCCGCGGCCCGTTCCCGCCCCCGTGCGCGGGGGCGCCGGGCCCGATTCTCTGTGAAAACGCTGTGGTAGACTGGCAGTTCTGCGGAAGGACCATCACCCATGCTTTTTCAGGTTGGCGAGACGGTCGTCTACCCCCACCACGGTGCGGCGACGATCATCGAAGTGAAGAACCGAATCATCAAGGGCGAAGAGAAGCTGTACCTCAAGCTCAACGTCACGCAGGGTGACCTGACGATCGAGGTTCCCGCCGAGAATGTCGACCTCGTCGGCGTTCGCGACGTCATCGGCCAGGAGGGGCTCGACAAGGTGTTCGAGGTGCTGCGTGCGCCGTTCACCGAAGAGCCCACCAACTGGTCGCGCCGCTACAAGGCCAACCTCGAGAAGCTCGCCTCGGGCGACGTCATCAAGGTCTCCGAGGTCGTGCGCGACCTGTGGCGCCGCGATCAGGACCGCGGCCTCAGCGCGGGCGAGAAGCGCATGCTCGCGAAGGCCCGTCAGATTCTCATCAGCGAGCTCGCGCTCGCCGAGAAGACGGATGAGGAGAAGGCCTCGACGGTGCTCGACGAGGTTCTCGCCTCCTGAGCATGACGGTGCCCTTCGCGCCGCGGCTCGCGATCATCGTGGTCGCGGCCGGCAGCGGCACCCGGCTGGGTCGCCCCGAGCCCAAGGCGTTCGTCGCGCTCGCCGGGCGAACGCTGCTCGAGCACGCCCTCGAGGGGGTCTTTGCCCAGCCCGAGCCCGCTCAGGTCGTCATCGTCGCGCCGGCGAGCCACCGCGATGAGGCGACCGCGATCGGCCGTCGCGTCGCGGGCGCGGTTCAGGATGCGGTGACCGTCGTGACGGGAGGCGACAGCCGCGCGGCATCAGTCGCGGCCGGTCTCGCCGCCATGGCCGAGGGCATCGAGGTCGTGCTGGTGCACGATGCGGCGCGGGCGCTCACGCCGCCCGAGGTCTTCACGCGTGTCGTGCAGCGCGTGCGCGCCGAGGGGGTCGGCGTGATCCCTGCGCTGCCCGTCGTCGACACGATCGCGCGTCGCGACGCCGCGGGAGCGGTCGTCGAGCAGGTCGATCGCGCGCAGCTCGCGGCGATCCAGACCCCCCAGGGTTTTCCGGCCGAGGCCTACCGTTCCGCGGTAGCAGCGGTAGCCCCTGGTGCGCAGCACACCGACGATGCCAGCGTGTTCGCCGCGGCGGGGCATCCCGTCGTCACGGTGCCCGGTGACGAGCGCGCCTTCAAGGTGACGACCCCGTGGGATCTGCGACGCGCGCAGCAGCTCGTCGCGAGCGACCGGTCGGCGCTGCGCACGGGCATCGGCATCGACGTGCACGCCTACGACGAGAGCCAGCCGCTGTGGCTGGGCGGTCTCTACTGGCCCGACGAGCCGGGGCTCGCGGGGCACAGCGACGGCGACGCCATCAGTCATGCCATCTGCGATGCGCTGCTGTCGGCCGCGGGGCTCGGCGACATCGGCTCGCAGTTCGGCGTCGACGACCCGCGGTTCGCCGCGGCCCGCGGCGAGGTGTTCCTGACGGCGACGCTCGAGCTCGTGCGCGCCGCGGGCTTCGAGGTGGTCAATGTCGCGGTGCAGGTGGTCGCCCAGCGCCCGCGGTTCGCCGCCCGCCGGCACGAGGTCGAGGCGCTGCTGAGCCGCACGCTCGGGGCTCCCGTGAGCGTGGCGGCGACGACGAGCGACGGCCTGGGATTCACCGGACGCGCCGAGGGCGTCGCCGCCATCGCCACGGCCATGCTCCGATCCTGACCCGCCGGTAGGCTGGGCCGGTGACCGTGCGCCTCTTCGACAGCCTGCAAGCGGCCGTCGTCGACCTCGAACCACGGGTCGAGGGGCAGATCGGCATGTACGTGTGCGGTCCCACGGTGCAGTCGGCTCCGCATATCGGGCACCTGCGCAGCGCGCTCGTCTATGACCTGTGGCGCCGCTGGCTGACCGCGCGCGGCTACGCCGTGACGTTCGTGCGCAACGTCACCGACATCGACGACAAGGTGCTCGCGAATGCGAGCGAGGCCGAGCCGTGGTTCGCGGTGGCGTATCGCGTCGAGCTCGAGTTCACCGCCGCCTACCGTGCCCTGGGCATCCTGCCCCCGACGTACGAGCCGCGCGCGACAGCCAGCATCCCGCAGATGCACGAGCTCATCGAGCGCCTCATCGCCGCGGGGCACGCCTACGCGGCGACCGATGCCTCGGGCGACGTGTACTTCGACGTGCGCAGCTGGAGCCGCTACGGCGAGCTCACGCGGCAGAGCCCCGACGACATGGAAGACGCGGGTGACGCCCCCGCGCGGGCCAAGCGCGACCCCCGCGACTTCGCGCTGTGGAAGGGTGCGAAGGCCGACGAGCCCGAGACCGCGCAGTGGTCGTCGCCGTGGGGGCCGGGCCGACCCGGTTGGCACATCGAGTGCTCGGCCATGGCCGCCCGCTACCTCGGCGCGGCGTTCGATATTCACGGCGGCGGGCTCGACCTGCGGTTTCCGCACCACGAGAACGAGCTCGCGCAGTCGGCCGCGGCGGGCGATGCCTTCGCCCGGCACTGGGTGCACAACGGCCTCGTGACGGTGGGTGGGCAGAAGATGTCGAAGTCACTCGGCAACTCGGTGTTCGCTGCCGACCTGCTGGCGACCCACGAGCCTGCCGTCGTTCGGTACTGGCTCGGCTCGGCGCACTACCGCTCGAGCATCGACTACACGCCGACTTCGCTCGACGAGGCTCGCGAGGCGCTCGCTCGCATCCGCGTCTTCCGCGGGCGGGCGCGCGCGCGACTGGCGGTTCCGGACGCTGAGCACGCGTGGCTCGCTCCCCTCGACGAGAGCGTCCCCGCAACGTTCGCGGCCGCGCTCGACGACGACCTCGCGGTGCCGCAGGCGCTCGCCGCGCTGCACGAGACCGTGCGGGCGGGCAACACCGCCCTCGACGCTGGCGACGACGACGGCGCACGCGCCGTGCTCGCGCAGGTCGAGGCGATGCTCGCCGTGCTCGGTCTCGACGACACCGCACCGAGCACGGCGAACGCCGTCGTCGCGCAGCGCGCGCTCGCCGTGCTCGTCGAGCAGAAGATCACCGAGCGGCGCACCGCTCGAGCCGCACGCGACTTCGCGGCAGCCGACCGCATCCGCGACGAGCTCGCTGCCGCGGGCATCGTGCTCGAAGACTCACCGACCGCAACTGACTGGAGTATCGATGGCTAAGCCTGGGCGCCCTGGCGCGAGCAAGAAAAGAAAAGGCCCCACGGTCGGTTCGGGAGGGCAAGGCCGCCAGGCTCTCGAGGGCCGCGGCCCCACCCCCAAGGCCGAGGACCGCACGTGGCATCCCGCGGGCAAGCGCAAGGCGGCCAACGATCGCCTCGCGGCGGCGAAGAGCCGGGCGGGCGGCGGCAACGGCGGCGGCCAGCAGGCCAGTCGGTCGCGCGCCCCGAAGAAGAGCGCCGATGCCGAGGTCGTGAGCGGCCGCAACTCGGTGCTCGAGGCGCTGCGGGCCAAGATCCCCGCGAGCACGCTCTACATCGCCTCGCGCGTCGAGATGGATGATCGGGTGAAAGAGGCGCTGTCGCTCGCGACCAAGCGCGGTATCCCCGTACTCGAGGTCATGCGGCCCGAGCTCGACCGCATGACGGGCGAGAACTCGGTCAACCAGGGCATCGCGATCACGGTGCCCGCGTACGAGTACGCGCACCCGATGGATCTCGTCTCGCGCGCGATCGACCGCGGTCAGACGCCGCTGCTCGTCGCCCTCGACGGCGTGACCGATCCGCGCAACCTCGGGGCGATCATCCGGTCGACGGCCGCGTTCGGCGGGCACGGCGTCATCGTGCCGCAGCGTCGCTCGGTCGGCGTCACGGCCGCCGCCTGGAAGACCTCGGCGGGAGCTGCGGCCCGCACGCCCGTCGCCATGGCCGCGAACCTGACGCAGACGCTCAAGGCGATGAAGGCCGAGGGCGTATTCGTGCTCGGGCTCGACGGCGAGGGCGACATGCAGCTGCCGAAGCTCGAACTGGCCGACCGCCCGCTCGTGATCGTCGTCGGCAGCGAGGGCAAGGGGCTCTCGCGCCTCGTCACCGAGACGTGCGACGCGATCGTGTCGATCCCCATCTCGGCGGCGACCGAGTCGCTCAACGCGGGCATCGCGGCGAGCGTTGCGCTCTACGAGGTGGCGCGGAGGCGCTCGGCGTTGTAGCGGCCTCGCGGCCGTGTGTATCCTCGCAGTGTTCACCTTTACTGAACGCGCGAGGAGCCGGCAATGGAGCTGCACGACCTGAGGATCGCCGTCGTCGGAACCGGCGCCGTCGGCGCATCGGTGAGTGCCGACCTCGTGCGGGCGGGGCTCGATGTGACGCTCATCGACCAGTGGCCCGCGCACGTCGAGGCGATGCGCGCGAACGGCCTGACGGTCGACACGCTCGGCGACGTGCAGGTCACCGCGGTGCGAGCGCACCACCTGTGCGAGGTCGCCGAGCTACGGGCTCCCTTCGACCTCGTCTTCACCTCGGTGAAGACCTACGACACGCGCTGGGTCGCCGAGCTCATGCGGCCGCTCCTGCGCGACGACTCCGTGTTCGTGGGACTGCAGAACGGCATGACGATCGATCAGAGCGCGCAGATCCTGGGCGCCGATCGCACGATCGGCTGCGCCATGGGTATCGCCGCGAATCTGCCGCAGCCCGGCCTCGTGCGCCGCCAGGTGGCGCCCGCGGCGACGTGGTTCTCGATCGGCACGCTCTCGGGGGCCCGCACCCCGCGGCTCGAGCAGGTCGCGGCTGTGCTCGGCCACGCGGCGACCGTCGAGGTCACCGATGACATCAGGGCGGCCAAGTGGATGAAGCTCATCGCGAACATCCCCGAGATGCTGCCGTCGGCCCTGCTCGGGGTGCCCCTGCTCGAAGCGGCGACCATGGCGGGCATCCGGCCCGTGATGGATGCGATGTCCCGCGAGGCCTACCGCCTCGCGATCGACCTCGGCATCACGATGCGTCCGAGCCTGGGCATCGCGGCCGACGAGATGCCGCCCACCGAGCAGTACGCGCTCGATCTTCTCGACCGCGTGCTCTCGCACTTCTCGCAGCCCGACACGCGTGTGGCGGTGCTGCAGGACTGGCAGAAGGGGCGCCGCGGTGAGCTCGACGCGTTCAGCGGCTACATCGTCGGCCAGCGCGCCGCGCTCGGTGGCCGCGCGCCGGTCAACGACGCCGTGCTGCGTCTTGCCGAGCGGGTCGAGCGCGGCGAGATCGAACCCTCGCCCGCGAACGCCCCGCTGCTGATCGGTACGCTCGCCTCCGCTTGACAGGGGAGCATGCGATCGCATTGACTGTGTTCAGCTGGGGTGAACGCCTGAGTGGCGAGGCCCTCCGTGATCGAAGGAGTCGACGATGACCAACCGCTACGTCGTGCGCACGGCCGAGCAGGCCGACTACCGCGACCCGGGGCCGCTCGCCCCTGACTCGAGCGGCTTCACCCGCTGGTGCGCGGTCGGCTTCGACGACGGCGCCGCCCACACCGATTTCGGGATGTCGCGGCTCGAGCCCGGCGGCGTCGTGCCCACGCACGTGCACTCGGTCGAGGAGTCGTTCCACCTCGTCGAGGGCGAGGTGCTGCTCGTGACCCCCGAGGCCACGGTGCACCTCGTGGCGGGCGACTACGGCGTCATCCCGCTGGGCGTGCCGCACTCGTGGCACGCGGTCGGCGACGCGCCCGCCGTGTGGAGCGACATCTACTCGCCGCCGCCGCGCGCGCACCACGGCTACGACACCTTCCGGGTGCCCGACATCGCCCCCGGAACGCCGGTCGCGGTCGACCCGCGTGACCCGCGCACGCGCTCGTTCGGCGCGATCACGACCGAGCAGATGAACCCCGGCAAGCAGTCACAAGAGCTGCTCGCGCAATCGGCGAGCATGCGCACCGCGCTGCTCGTCTACAGCGGCATCTCGCTCAAGATGATGGTCGACAGCGACCTCGGATCGGTGCTGCACACCATGTTCATGGTGCAGTACGAGCCCGACGGCGTGGCCGGCCCGCACGATCACCCGCTCGAAGAGGCGTATCTCATCCTCGACGGCGAGGTCGACGCGACCTTCGACGGCTACGAGGTGCGCATGAAGCCCGGCGACATCGCGTGGGCCGGCGTCGGCTGTGTGCACTCGTTCCGTGCGGTCGGCGAGCCCGTGCGCTGGCTCGAGACGCAGTCGCCCCAGATGCCCGCGCGCCACGCTTACCGGTTCGCGCGCGACTGGACCTACCTCACCGACAAGCTCGGCTCCGAGTAGCCCGGCGGCACCGCACCCGATCGAAACGCTCAAGGAGGAGCAGTGACTCAGCGCACCATCGTCGTCATCGGCGGAACATCCGGAATCGGCCTCGAGATCGCCAAGGAGGTCGTCGCCCGTGGCGACCGCGTCGTGCTGACCGGTCGCGACCAGCAGCGGGCCGAGGCGATCGCGGCCTCGATCGGCGAGAACGCCACGGGCCTCGGCGTCGACATCTCCGAGCCCGAGACGATCGCCGCGAGCCTCGCGAGCATCGGCCAGGTGCACGGCCTCGTGCTCGCGGCCATCGAGCGCGACGCGAACTCGGTGCGCGAGTACGACATCGCGCGCGCCCGCCGCCTCGTGACCCTCAAGCTCGTGGGGTACACCGAGACCGTGCACGCGCTGCTCGACCGTCTCGAACCGAGCGTCGACACGGGCATCGTGCTCTTCGGGGGGCGCGCGAAAGACGCCCCGTACCCCGGCTCGACCACGGTCGCCACGATCAACGGCGGCGTCGAGGGCCTCACACACTCGATGGCTCTCGAACTGGCCCCTATGCGCGTCAACGGCCTGCACCCCGGCATCATCGGCGACAGCCCGTTCTGGGCCGACAAGACGGCGGCGCTCGACGGTTACCAGTCGCGCACACCGGGCGGCACACTCGCGACGATGGCCGACATCGTCGGGGCCACGATGTTCCTGCTCGACAACCGGGGCGTCTCGGGCATCAGTCTCAACGTCGACCGCGGGTGGCGCCTCACCTAGTCGGCGTGCGCTCCTCGTCACGAGGGGCCAGCATCGCCCCCGGAAGTTTGCGATCACGACTGGATATATCCAGGCGTATGGACTTAGAATTTCACCCGGGCTGTACATAGCCGTACACCCTTATTGAATTGCTCAACGAGGAGGAACTCATGACCGATGCCGTCGCGCCTCACGCCGCGGACTTCGCTCCCGGCCGTCCCGTCGTCTTCCGGAACGCCACGGTGATCACGGTCGATTCGGCTGGCGTGCTCGAGAACGCCGACGTTCTCATCACCGATGACACGATCGCCGGCGTCGGCCACAAGCTCGAGGTGCCCGCCGGCACGCTCGAGATCGACGCCACCGGGGGAATCCTCATGCCCGGCATGATCGACACCCACCGCCACATGTGGCAGACCGCGCTGCGCGGCTACGGCGGCGACTGGGCCCTCAGCCAGTACTTCGTCTTCTACTACCTCACGTGGGGCCACGTCTTCCGTGCAGAAGACATCGCCGCGGGTAACCAGCTCAGCGCGCTCGAGTCGGTCGACCAGGGCGTCACGACGACCGTCGACTGGTCGCACGCCCTGCGCACGCCCGACTACGCCGACGCCGCCGTCGAGGCTCTGCGCAGCATCCCGGGCCGGTTCGTGCTCGCGTACGGCAACTACCTCGGCGCGCCGTGGGAGTGGATGAACGAGCCCGGCTTCCAGAACTGGGCGAAGAACTTCACGGCCGACGACATGATGGGCCTGCAGGTGGCCTTCGACGTCAACTCGGGCCCCGACTTCCACGAGAAGGGTGCCTTCCAGGCCGCGCGCGACCTGGGCCTGCGGGTCACCACCCACGCCGGTGTGTGGGGCGTCAACGGTGACCCGAACATCGAGTACATGTACGAGAACGGCTTCATGGACGACACCGTCACGTACGTGCACGCGAGCTCGCTCGGGCCCGACAGCTACCACAAGATCGCCGCGACGGGCGGCACGATCTCGATCGCGACCGAGAGCGAGCAGAGCGCCGGCCAGGGCTACCCCTCGGCCTGGGTCGCCAAGAAGTACGGCATCACGGCCTCGCTGTCGATGGACACGAGCGTGTGGTGGAGCGCCGACTTCTTCTCGGCGATGCGCGCGACCCTGAGCTCGTTCCGTTCGCGCGACCACCTCGAGGCGCACAACAAGGAGGAGACGGTCAACGTCAACCGCATGAAGGCGGAGGACGCCGTCTGGCAGGCGACCATGGGCGGTGCTCACACGCTCGGCATGGCCGACAAGCTCGGCTCGATCACGGTCGGCAAGAAGGCCGACCTGGTTCTGCTCAAGAACGACGAGTCGCCCGCGATGACCCCCGTGCTCAACCCCTACGCGCACGTCGTGTACCAGGCCGGCACGGCCGACGTGCACACGGTCGTGGTGAACGGCAAGGTCGTCAAGTACAACGGCGAGCGCATCGGTCTGCCGCTCAAGCCCGTGGCCGACCGCGTCGCCGCGTCGGTCGAGCACGTGCGCGGCGAGCTGGGCGAATACGCCTGGAAGGAGTGGATGAACCCCGCTCTGCCCGAGGACGAGCCCATCGCCAACCCGTACATGTACCTCGACGAGGAGAGCTAGGCGACCGATCGACGCACGCGTCGACGAACGAGGGGGCGACCAGCTGGTCGCCCCCTCGTTCCGTTGGGGCGCGGTGTCGAGATCGCGCGGCGGGCGGGTGGTGGATGCGCGCAGCGCCGTCAGCGCGACGCGAGTCGCTGCAGCGCGGTCGCCACGCCGGGCTCGGGCACGCGGTCGCCACGCTCGATCTGCCGGGCGATCTCGATGAGGGCGTCGTTCGCGGGAGACGCGATGCCGAGCTGCGCCGCGCGCCGGGCGACGAGGCCGTTGAGCTGCTCGGCCTCACTGCGCCGGCCGCGGCGCCAGTCGTGCAGCACCGTGGTCGTCGTGGTCGGCAGCACGAACCCGGCGTAGAGCGCGTCGAGCAGCACCTCGACGACCGTCTCGGGCTGCTCGACCTGCGCGGTGGTCAGCCCGAAGATCGGCAGCATCGCACGGCCGTCGCGCTGCCCGACCGCGAGCGCCTCGGCACCCGCCCGAAGCATGAGCGCGCGCATGCCGGGCGTCTCGAGCGCCGCGATCATCGGCAGGCCGAGGGCGGCCGTCGCGACGAGCGTCGTGCAGTTGCTGACGAGCTTCATCCACTTGGCCGAGAGGATGTCGTCGACGATCTCGACGCGGCCCGCGTGGCCGAGAACGGCCGCGGCGAGCTCGAGGCGGTCGTCCCGCCCTCCGGGAAGCACGCCGAGCGCGAACCACGAGCGCTCGGGAGGGGTGTTGCGCACGATGATGCCGGGCTCGAGCAGCTCGCTCGAGACCTCGATGACGCAGCCGAGCGTGCGCTCGGTGCCGACGACCGAGGCGATGGTCTCGGCCATCATGCCGTTCTGCACGCCGATGAGCAGCCCGTCGGGGGCGAGCACGGGCAGCATGAGCCGGGCGACCCAGGTCGCGTCGTAGGCCTTCACGAGCATGAGCACGAGGTCGAAGGGCTCACGCTCGGCTGCCACATCGCACAGGTCGAGCACGCGCATCGGCGTGACGGTCTCACGGTCGGGCATGATGACGCGCAGCCCGTCGCGCCGCATCGCCGCGACGTGCTCGGGCCACTGCTCGATCACCGTGACGTCGAGGCCGGCGCGCACGAGGTCGGCGGCGATGCCGCCGCCGTTGGCGCCCGCACCGACGACGGCAACCCGCAGGGCGTCGGGCCCGGTGCCGCTCACCGCTCGTCGCCGTGCAGCAGGGCCGGCAGCAGCGCGATGTCGCGCGATAGCTCGCCGCGTTCGATGCGCGCCGCGAGCTCGACGATGCGCGCGTTGATGGGCGCCTGCGTGCCGGCGCCGCGCATCACGTCGACGACGAGCCCGTTGAGCTCGCGGTACTCGGAGCGACGCCCCTTCATCCAGTCCTGCAGCACCGTCGTGCGCGTGTCGGGCAGCGAGTACTTGTCGAGCACCTCGCCGAGCAGCCGTTCGGCGTAGCGGTCGGGATCGCCGACCTCGGCGGCGTCGATGCCGAAGATGCTCACGAGGCGGCTGCCGTCTTCGAGCGCCGCGCGGGCGGCCTCGGCGCCGCAGGCGATCATGAATTCGTGCACGCCCTCGAGCCGCACCGCCTCGTAGAGGGGCAGGTCGAGGATCGCCGAGGGCACGAGCTCGCCGGCGTTGGCCACGAGCTTCATCCACTTCGACGACCGGATGTCGTCGCTGATCTCGACCGTGCCGGCGCTGCTCAAGACCTGCTGCGCCTCGGGAGCGCGACGCTGCGCCTCGGGGTGCACGCCCCCGACGGCGAACCAGGAGTCTGCGGGAGCGTTCTGACGCGTCACGACCCCGGGATCGAACATGTTCGACGCCATCTCGATGACGGCGCCGAGGGTGCGCTCGGGCCCGACGACCGCGGCGATGTCGTCGATCGTCATGCCGTTCTGCACACCGACCACGAGACCGTCCTCGGCGAGATGCGGCGCGATGAGCTCGACGGCCCACCGGGTGTCGTAGGCCTTGACGACGACGAAGACGATGTCGAAGGGCTGGCGCAGTGTCGCGACCTCGCACAGATGGATGGCGTCGACCGGCGTCACGACCGTCTCGAGCGGCATGCGCACCTCGATGCCCCCATCGCGCATGGCCTCAACGTGGGCGGGCCACTGATCGATGAAGGTGACGTCGTGCCCCGCGCGCACCATGTCGGCGCCGATCCCGGCGCCCTGGGCTCCCGTGCCGAGCACGGCGATCCGCGGTCTGCTCATTCGAGGCCTCTCTGCTTCGGTCGGGACGACGTCCACACTGTACAGGCTCGTTCAGTGGCAGGGAACGATCTGTCGAGCGACAGTGACACTTGCGCGGATATATGCGGATGTATGGACGCTTGCGCTGCACTCCCACCCCGTGTGTAAAGTGACGCTAAATCTCAACGATGAGCTGGAGCAGACACGATGGATCGAACGACCGGGACGCGCGAGGCGTCGTCGTGAAGGCTCTCGTGTTCCGCACGGCCGGGCAGGCGGAGGTCGTCGAGCGGCCGATTCCCGTGCCCGGCCCCGACGAAGTGCTCGTGCGCGTCGCGGTGTGCGGGGTCTGCGGCAGCGATGCGGCGGAGTTCGATCACGGCCCCATCCTGACCTCGCCTCCGGTCGTCCTGGGCCACGAGTTCGCCGGCACGGTCGAGGCCGTCGGCGCGTCGGTCACGGCATTCGCACCCGGCAACCGCGTCGTGTGCGGCGCCGGGGTGTCGTGCGGCCAGTGCCGTCAGTGCCACCGCGGCCGCACCAATCTCTGCGCCACCTACTGGACCACGGGGCTGCAGCGCGATGGAGGACTCGCCGAGTACGTCGTGGCACCCGCCTCGGTGCTGCTCGACGTGAGCGACTCCCCCCTCACGCTCGACACCCTGGGCCTGGCCCAGCCCATGTCGATCGCGGTGCACGCCGTGCGCCGCAGCGGTGTCGGCCCCGACGACAACGCCGTGATCGTCGGTGCCGGGGGCATCGGCGCCTTCCTCATCGTGGCCGCCGCCGCGGTGGCGGCGCGCGTCGTCGTGGTCGACCTCGACCCCGCGCGTCTCGAGCTCGCGGCCCGCCTCGGCGCGACCGCGACCCTCGACCCGCGCGACGGATCGCTCACCGACCAGCTCGACGCGCTCGACGTGCACCCCGATGTGCTCTTCGAGGTCAGCGGCAGCGCAGCGGGACTCGCCTCGGTGCTCGGCGCCGCACGACCGGGCTCGACGATCGTGCCGGTCGGAATCCAACGCGCCGATGTCACCGCGCCCCTCGCCTCGTGGACCGTGCGCGAGTACACGATCGTGGGCACCAACGCCCACGTCTTCTCGGCCGACCTCGCCGAGGCGGTCCGCCTGCTGGCGACGCGCGACGACTGGAGTGACATCGCGCCGACCGTCCACCCCCTCGACCGCACGCTCGACGACGGTCTGATCCCTCTCAGCACGGGCGCATCCCAGCGCATCAAGACCCTCATCGACCCCTCGGCGACGCACGTGCGCGCCGCCGACCACCACCGGAGCTGACCCATGCGCACCCTCATCACGAACGCCGCCATCGTCTCGATGGACGACGCCATCGGAGACCTCCCGCGCGGCGACATCCTCATCGAGAACGGCGAGATCCTCGCCGTGGCCCCGTCGATCGACGCGGCAGACGCCGAGGTCATCGACGCCTCGACCATGATCGCAATGCCGGGCATGGTCGACACCCACCGGCACACGTGGCAGACCGCGCTGCGCGGAATCCTCGCCGACGGCAACATTCCCGACTACCTGAGGGGCATCCGCCTGCAGATGGCTCCCCGCTACCGGGCCGCCGACATGTACGCGGGCAATTACGCCGGCGCCCTCGACGCCCTCAACTGCGGGGTGACGTCGCTCGTCGACTACTGTCACAACATCCTCGACCCGGACTGCGCGCATGCCGCGGTGACGGGGCTGCGCGATGCGGGAATCCGCGGGCTGTACGGCCACGGGCTCACGCCGATCACGAGCAACACGTGGAGCGAGAGCAAGGGTGGCTCGGCCGCCGACTCCGACCCCGCCGACCTCGAGACGCGGGCGCGGCTCGCGCGCAGCATCCGCGACGAGTACTTCTCTTCTGACAGCCTGCTGCGATTCGGCATCGCGCCTCAAGAGCTCGCGATCGCTCCGGTCGCCACGGTGCAGGCCGAGTTCGCGCTGGCTCGCGAGCTCGGTGCGCGCATCACGATGCACGCGAACCAGGTCATGGTGCGGCAGCTGTTCAAAGATGTCGAGGTGCTGCACGAGCACTCGTTGCTCGGCGACGACCTGCTGCTCGTGCACTGCACCTTCAACACCGACGACGAGTGGCGCATGCTCGAGGGCACCGGCACGATGGTGTCGGTCTGCGCCGAGACCGAGATGCAGATGGGCATGGGGTACCCCGCGATCGCCGAGGTGACGCGGCACACGCCGGGCCCGAGCCTCGGCATCGACTGCGTGAGTGGCGACAGCGGCGACATGATCTCGCACGCCCGACTCGTGCTGCAGGCGAGCCGGTACCGTGCCGACGAACCGGGCTACCAGCAATGGGTCGCGCCGCAGACGATGGCGTGGACGACGAAGGATGCGTTGCGCTGGCTCACGATCAACGGAGCTCACGCGGCCGGCGTCGGCGACCTCGTCGGCTCGCTGACCCCGGGCAAGCGCGCCGACATCGTGCTGCTCGAGATGGGCGGCATCAGCCAGGCCGGGTGGAATCGCAACGATCCGGCCGGGGCGATCATCGCCCAGGCCCACGCGGGGTGCGTCGACACGGTGCTGGTCGACGGTCGCGTGATCAAGCGCGGCGGTGTGCTCGTGCACGTCGATCTGCCGGGCGCGCTGCGCACGCTCGACGAGTCGCACGGCTACCTCTACGACCAGATGGAGCAGCACGGCGGGTTCATCCCGCAGCCGCCCATCGACATCCCGCTCTACCGCGAGCGGGCGTGATGACGGCCCCGCTCGCGCGGGGTTCACTAAAACTAAACAAAACGGTAAGTGACGCTTGACGTCGTTCAGTGTCACTTCTAGCATGACCTCAGCACACCACGACGCAATGCGGCGCCTCAGGCGACGCCTTGCCTGAACCAGGAGTCAAAGACGACATGAGTACTCGTACCCTGCTGCGTGGCGGCACCGTGATCACCTCGGCTCGGGCCGGAGAGGTGCTCACCGACACCGATATCCTCATCGGCGCCGACGGCAACATCGAAGCCATCGGCCGCGGGCTCGACGCCGCCGATGCCACCGTCATCGACGTGTCGGGCCGCATCGTGCACCCCGGCTTCGTCGACACCCACCGGCACACCTGGCAGTCGGTCGTGCGGCACGTCGCCTCGGACTGGTCGCTCACCGAGTACCTCGCGGGCCTGCACACGGGCCTCAGCAAGTTCTTCCGCCCCGAAGACACCTACACCGGCAACTACCTCGGGGCCCTTGAGGCCCTCGACTCGGGCATCACGACCCTCGTCGACTGGTCGCACAACCTCGCGACCCCGGCCCACGCCGACGCCGCTGTGCAGGCGCTCATGGACACGGGGATGCGCGCGGTCTTCGCGCACGGCGGTGGCGCCCAGCAGTGGGGCGCGCTGCCCTCGACCAACGACCACCCCGCCGACGACGCCCGCCGCGTGCGCGACCAGTACTTCAGCTCGGACGACCAGCTGGTCACGATGGCGCTCGCCCTACGCGGGCCGCAGTTCGTCGTTCCCGAGGTCAACACGAACGACTTCCGGCTGGCGAAAGACCTCGACCTGCGCATCACGATGCACGTCGGCGACGGCTACTGGGGCAAGTCGGGCCCGATCCGCAAGCTCAAGGACGAGGGCCTGCTCTCGGACAAGATCACCTACGTTCACTGCTGCACCCTCGGCGATGACGAGCTCGACATGATCGCCGAGTCCGGTGGCACCGCATCCGTCTCGCCCGACGTCGAGATGCAGATGGGCCACGGCTTCCCCGCCACGGGCCGCCTGCTCAAGGCCGGGATCCGGCCGACCTTCTCGATCGATGTCTGCAGCTCGAACGGCGGCGACATGTACGGCACGATGCGCACCGCCATCGGCATGCAGCGCGCCCTCGACAACGCCCCGAGCGTCGACACAGGCGAGGTGCTCGAGCGCATCGGCCTGAGCGTCACCGAGGTCGTGCGCTTCGCGACGATCGACGGGGCTAACGCGGCCGGGCTCGGCCACCGCACGGGTTCGCTCGAGGTGGGCAAGGCGGCCGACATCGTCGTGCTCGACGGCCGCTCGCTCGCCCTCACGCCCATGAACAACCCGATCGGCGCCGTCGTCTACTCGGCGCACCCCGGCCTCGTGCGCGACATCTTCGTGCAGGGCAAGCAGGTCAAGAAAGACGGCGTGCTCGTCGGCGTCGACATCGACGCCCTCCGCAAGCGGGCCGAGGCCTCGCGCGACTACATCGTCGGCGAGATGCCCGAGGCCAAGCTCGACGGCTCGTGGCACCCCGAGCTCGCGAAGAAGGGCTGATCGCCATGACCGCCACTACCGAGCCCGCACCGACGCGGCCGCAGATCGTCGATCGGGCCTCGCTCGGGCGCACGATCTGGTCGTGGCCCGGAACGCGGGCGCTCGTCGCCGTCGCGGTGCTGTTCGCGGTGAGCCCGCTCATCGCGCCCGGCAGCGTTAGCGAAACGGCCGTGATCTCGATGCTGCCGTTCGCGGCGCTCACGGCCATCGTGGCGGTCGGGCAGACGCTCGTGATCCAGCAGGGCGGGCTCGATCTCTCGGTACCCGGCGCGATCACGCTCAGCGCGCTCATCGTGGCGAAGTTCGGCTCGGACGAGAACTGGGGCCTGCCGACCGCGATCGTCGTGGCCATCATCGCGACGTCGCTGTTCGGGCTGCTGAGCGGCGTGGTCATCGCGGTCTTCGGCCTGCCGCCGCTCGTCGTGACAATCGCGAGCAACGCGCTCATGATCGGCGCGGTGCAGGCGATCTCGGGCGGGTTCAACGCGCAGACCACCGACGAGCTCAGCAGCTTCGCGCTCACGCGGGTGTGGGGTGTCCCGGTGCTCGCCTGGTTCGCGCTCGTCATCGTCGTCGCGGTGCACGTGATCCTCAAGGGAACCCGCGTCGGCCGCCGCTTCGAGCTCGTCGGTGAGAACCCGCGCAGCGCGAGCAACATCGGCATCTCGGCCCGCAACTACATCGTCTCGGCCTACTGGCTCTCGACCCTGCTCGCGGCCGCCGGGGGCGTGCTGCTCGCCGGCCTGCTGCGCGCGCCGACGCTTACGGCGGGCAACGACTACCTGCTGCCGTCGATCGCGGCGGTCGTGCTCGGGGGCACGGCGCTCACGGGAGGGCGCGGCAGCGTCGTCGGCACGGCGCTCGGCGCCCTCTTCCTCGCCCAGCTGAGCCAGCTGGTGCAGACCTTCACGCAGGCGACAGCCGTGCAGAACATCGTCCAGGCGCTCATCATCGGCGTCGGGATCGTTGCCCAGCTTCAGCTGGGCGGCAACTCGAGTCGGATCTCTTCGATCCTTCGGCTCAATCGCAAAACCCATCCCTAGCACCAACTACTCAATGAGGAGTGCGTCATGAAGATCATGAGCAACAGGCTCATTCCGATCGCGTCCGTGCTGGCAGTCTCAGCGCTCGTCGTGACCGGCTGCTCGTCCACCAACTCGACGGCGCCCGAAGAGGGCGAGACGCCGAACAACCTCGTCGCCGACATCGCCGCCGGATCGGTCGGCACCGTCGACCAGTTCATCACCATGGCCGACGTCTGCCCCGAGGAGGGCGACCCCATCACGCTCGGTGTCGTCGACGGCATCGGCACCAACAGCTGGTCGAAGACCGTGCTGGCCGAGATCGAGAGCGAAGCCGCACAGTGCCCGCTCATCGAGAGCGTTGAGTTCGTCGCGGGTCTGTTCGACCTCGAGACGACCACGAGCGGCATCACGAGCCTCGCGGCCAAGGGCACCGACATCATCCTGGTGATCCCGGATGCTGGACCGGGCGAGGCGCACCTGCCCGCGATCCGCCAGGCCACGCAGGCCGGGTCGATCGTGATCAACTTCGCCTCCGACCCGCAGGGAGAGGCCGGTGTCGACTACCTCGACTACGCCGACCAGGACCCGAAGTTCGTCGGTATCTCGAAGGCCGAGTGGATCGTCGACCAGCTGGGCGACGAGGGCGGCAACATCGTGTTCCTCGGTGGCCCCGCTGGCGCGCTCGTCTCGACGCAGGAGTTCGCCGGTCTGCAGGAGGTGCTCGCGGACAACCCGCAGGTCACGCTGCTCACCCCCGAGCCCGTCGTCACCAACTGGGACCCTGCCCAGGCCCAGCAGGCCATGGCCGGACTGCTCGCGCAGTACCCGGACATCGACGCGATCATCGCTGACTACGGCGCAGCCGCGGGTGGCGTCATCCGCGCCTACGAGGCCGCTGGGCTCTCGCTGCCGCTGCTGGCGACGACCGACGACAACTCGCTGAGCTGCAACTTCGAGGCGCTCAAGGAGACCAACCCCTCGTACGAGCTGGCGACCGTGTCGTCGCGCACCTGGATCGGCCGTGTCGCCCTGCGCAAGGCCGTGGCGGCGTACTACGGCGGCAGCAACCCCGAGCCGTCGATCTACGAGCTGGCCATCTACGAGGACTCGACCGGAACCGCTCCGGGTTCGGTGCTGCCCGCTGACGCGTGCCTGCCCGACGCTCCGCCGGACGCGACGCCGTCGACCCTCCTCACGCCCGACGAGATCGCGGCTCTGTTCAACTAGCACGAGAAAGAACCGATGATCATGGACTTCGCACTCACTCTCTCCGGTATCACCAAGACCTACCCCGGTGTTCGCGCGCTCGACGATGTCAGCGTCGCTGTCGCCCCGGGCAAGGTTCACGCGATCTTGGGTGAGAACGGCGCGGGCAAGTCCACGCTCGTCGGAATCGCCGCGGGGTCGGTCGTGCCGGATTCCGGCACGATCGGCCTCGCCGGCGAGGAACTGCCCCGGATGCACACCCGGGATGCCCGTGAGCGCGGCCTGGCGATCGTCTACCAGACGCCTGCGCTCGCTCCCGCCCTGTCGGTGCTCGACGCCGTCATGCTGCTCCTTCCCGAATCGCGCCGCCCCGCCCAGCGTGCGGCGAGCGCGTGGCTCTCCTCCCACTTCAGCGAGCTCGGGCTGCGGGTCGACCCCGCCGCGCTCGTGTCGAGCCTCTCGCTGCGCGATGCGCATCTCGTCGAGATCGCCGCCGCACTCGCGAGCAAGCCCTCGGTGCTCGTGCTCGACGAGCCGACCGAGGCCCTCGGGCCCGAGGAGACCCGCTGGCTCTTCGACCGCATCGCCGAGCTGCTCGCCGACGGAACGGCGATCGTCTACATCACGCACCGCATCCCCGAGGTGGTCGAGATCGCCCATGACCTCACGGTGCTGCGCGACGGCCGTGTTGTCGGTCGCGGCGTGGTCTCTGACTACACCGAGGACGAGATCGTCGAACTCATCGTCGGGCGTTCGCTCGAGACCACTTTCCCCGACAAGGCCGCCGTCGACGACGGAGTCGCCCCGGTCTTCTCGGTGGCGAACCTCACCTCTGCCGCGTTCACCGACGTCAGCTTCGAGGCTCGGCCCGGAGAGATCATCGGCCTCGCCGGGGTCGAGGGCAACGGCCAGCGCGAAGTGCTGCGCGCGCTCGGCGGCCACGGGGTGCGGTCGGGCACCGTGTCGCTCGCGGGCGACGAGATCTCGCTCAAGAACCCGCGCGCCGCCAAACGGGCCGGCGTCGTGTACCTGCCCGGAGATCGCATCGGCGAAGCCATGTTCGGCAAGATGACCATCCGCGAGAACGTCGTCGCGCCCTCCCTGCGCGAGGCCATGCCCTTCGGTGTGATCAATCGGGGCCAGGAATACCGACTGACGCGTCAGGCCATCGCCGGCCTCGCGGTCAAGACCCCCACGCTCGAGACCTCGATCGTCTCGCTGTCGGGCGGTAGCCAGCAGAAAGTGCTGCTGGCGCGGGCCCGGCTGGGCGCGCCGCGCGTGCTGCTCGTCGAAGACCCGACCCAGGGCGTCGATGCCGGAGCGCGCGTCGAGATCTACGCCTTCTTGCGCGAGATGGCCGCCCAGGGAACGGTGGTCGTCGTGCTCTCGACCGACGCCGTCGAGCTCGAGGGCCTGTGCGATCGCGTCGCCGTGTTCTCGCGCGGCCGCGTGCAGACGGTTCTCGACGGCAGCAAGGTCACCGAGCGCGCCATCACGGGCGCCGCAGTGCTCTCGACCGACACCTCCGAGTCGACCACGATCACCGCGGCGACCGCGCCGCGTCGGCGTTCGCCGCTCGGGCCCGGGGGAACCCAGGCGACCGTGCTGCTCGCCCTGGCGCTCACGCTGAGCCTCGCGACGACGCTCGTGTCGTCAGCCTTCCTGAGCCCGCTCAACCTCAGCCAGCTGCTCGCGGCGTCGTCGGTGATCATCCTCGTCGGGCTCGCGCAGCTGCTCGTCGTGATGACGGGCGGTATCGACCTGAGCATCGGCTCGGTCGTGGCGCTCTCGACCGTCGTCGTTTCGTTCTTCGGGCAGGGCGGCCCCGGGCTTTTCGCTCTCGGCATCGTGCTCGCGCTCGTCGCGGGGCTCGTCGTCGGCGTCGTCAACGGTCTGCTCGTGACGAGGCTCGGCCTGCCACCGGTCATCGCCACCCTCGTGACCTCGATCGCCGTCGTGGGCGTGGCCCAGGTGCTACGTCCCGCCCCCGGCGGCTCGGCGACGGGCGACATCATGTCGGCGATCGGCACGGTCATCGCGGGGGTGCCCGTCGTGCTCATGGTCGCCGTCGTGCTCGCGGTCGGGCTCTGGTACGTCATCGAGCGCACGACCCTCGGCCGCGGGTTGCGGGCCGCGGGCTCCGACCCGGTCAAGGCCAACCGCATGGGCGTCAACGTCGACCGGATGCGCTTCTACGCGGCCGTCGCCGCGGGGGTGCTCGCCGCCATCGCGGGGCTCATCCTCTACACGCGAACCGGCATCGGCGACGCGAACACCGGCCAAGCGCTAACGCTCACCTCGGTGACCGCCATCGTCATCGCGGGTGCGAGCATCTTCGGCGGCTCGGGCTCGGCGATCGCCGTCGCCGCTGCTGGACTGCTGCTGCAGACCATCACGAGCGCGCTGAGCTTCCTCTCGCTCGGGCTCTCGTGGCAATACTGGCTGCAGGGCGTCTTCGTCATCCTGGCCGCCCTGATCCCGATCATCGTCGCCTGGCGCCGACGCCGCGCCGACGCTCGATCCGCGGCCGGGTAGCCACGGCGGCATCGAGCGGTTGCACACCATCACGGGATTCATCGAGGAGAGTTGAGACCATGAAGAACACGGGAACCACGGGCACCAACGGCGTCGACTGGGAAGCACGCATCGATTTCGATCGGTTGCGCGACGAGCGGCTCGCGAAGCTCAAGGCGCAGCTCGACCGCTCCGACGTGGGTGCGCTGCTGGCGTTCGACTTCTCGAACATCCGCTACATGACCGCGACCCACATCGGCACGTGGGCGATGGACAAGCTCATCCGCTTCAGCCTGCTGACGCGCAACACCGACCCGATCTCGTGGGATTTCGGCTCGGCTGCCAAGCACCACAAGCTCTACAACCCGTGGCTCGACGTGACGACCTCCGAGATGGACGCCGACCCGCACTCGCCGCACGAGGGCGCCAAGCGCCCGCGCCTCGAGAGCGGGGCGCGCGCCGGCATCTCGACCCTGCGCGGCGCCTTCCCGCCCGACGCGGGCATCGCCGAAGAGGTCGCCCGCAAGATCAAGCGCGAGCTCGAGAAGTTCGGGGTCGCCGACCAGCCGCTCGGTGTCGACGTGATCGAGCTGCCCATCCTGTTCGCACTGCAGCAGCAGGGCATCCAGGTCGTCGACGGCCAGCAGATCTTCCTCGAGGCGCGCCGCATCAAGACCCACGACGAGATCCGGCTGCTGACGCAGGCGGCGTCGATGGTGGATGCGGCCTACGAGAACCTGTACGAATTCTTGCGGCCCGGCGTGCGCGAGAACGAGGCCGTGGGCCTCGTCGCCAAGACCCTGTACGACCTCGGCTCCGAGTACGTCGAGGGCGTCAACGCCATCTCGGGCGAGCGCTGCTCGCCCCACCCGCACGTGTTCAGCGACCGCCTCATCCGCCCGGGCGACCCCGCGTTCTTCGACATCCTGCACAGCTACAACGGCTACCGCACCTGCTACTACCGCACCTTCGCGGTCGGCTCGGCGAGCCAGGCGCAGAAGGATGCGTACACGCGAGCCCGCGAGTACATGGACCGCGCGATCGCGCTCGTCAAGCCCGGCGCCACGACGGCCGACATCGTCGCCGTGTGGCCCAAGGCCGAGGAGTTCGGGTTCCCCGACGAAGAGGCCGCGTTCGCCCTGCAGTACGGCCACGGCGTCGGGCTCTCGATCTGGGAGAAGCCGATCTTCTCGCGCCTGACCTCGTTCGACCACCCCGAGGTGCTCGAGGAGGGCATGGTCTTCGCGCTCGAGACCTACTGGCCGGCGGCCGACGGCTGGGGTGCGGCGCGCATCGAAGAAGAGGTCGTCGTGACCGCCACCGGCTGCGAGGTCATCACCAAGTTCCCGGCCGAAGAGCTGCTCGTCGCGGGCAAGCGCTACTACTCGGTCGGCGGCGAGCTCAGCACGCTGCGCGACTCGCAGTCGCACCTCAACACGGTCGACGGCCGCGGCGGCAAGTAGCCGCTCGAGTCCCGCCCGGCGTCATCGGCCCCGAGCCAGTGGCGCCGGGTCGTGGTGATCCCGGTGGCGCCGTTCGGGTCGGCGCCGCCGGGCTCTCTTGTGCGATCGGGATGCCTGGCCTCAGCCGCGCCGACGACGCGTGATCTCGGCCACGGCCGACCAGTCGAGCTGCGCCAGCTCGGGGTCGGCGAGCGCGGCCTCGAAGAGCTCGTGCAGCACCGGAGCCACGGGGAGCGCGACGCCGAGCTCGGCCGCCGCATCCTCGACGAGGGTGAGGTCTTTGAGCCCGAGCGACATCGCGAAACCGACCGGCTGATAGCGCTTCTCGGCGATGATCGGTCCGTACCCCTTGTGGGCCGAGCCGCTGAACGCCGTGTGCGTGAGGATCTCGACGAAGGTGCTCGGGTCGATGCCGCCTGCTTCGACGAGGGTGACCGACTCGGCGATCGACTGCAGGGCGTTGAGGATCGAGTAGTTGACGGCGATTTTGACGACGGCGGCGAGGCGCGGGTCGTCGCCGAGGCTCCACAGGCGCGAGCCGAGGGCCTGCATCGACGGGGTCGCGGCGGCGACCGCGGCCGGGGCGCCCGAGGCGACGACGAGCAGCGCACCGGTGTGGGCGACGGTCGAGCGCCCGAGCACGGGCGCGCTCACGTAGGCGACGCCGTGCCGGGCGTGCCGCTCGGCGAGCTCGGCCGCCGCCGCGGGGCTGATGGTCGCGTGGTTGACGTGCACGCGACCCGCGGGCACGGCCGCGAGCAGGTCGTCGCTGAAGACATCGAGCACGACGCGGTCGTCGCTCAGCATCGAGTGCACGACCGCGCGTTCGGCGAAGGCCGCCTCGACCGAGTCGGCGCGCGCCACGGCGCTGTGCTCGGCGGCGAGCTGCTCGGCCGGCTGAGAGCTGCGGTTCCAGACGAGCACGTCGTAGCCCTGATCGACGAGCCGGGCCGTCATGCCGCGCCCCATGGCTCCGAGCCCGAGAAAGGCCACGGCGGCGGGGCTGCTCGTGTCGTTGTGCTGCACGATCGTCTCCACTTCGTTCGTCGGCGCGGTGTCCACCCTCGCCTTTGTACAGTATCGCTTCACACTGGCGCGCGACAGGGCGCTGACCGTGCGGCGGGCTGGCGACGAGCCCGCGCGCCGCCCGGGTAGACCGTTCCGTCGGCTATGCTCGATCAACAGTCTTGTTCACCGTGGCTGTCGATCAATGCTGATCCCGTGCACGACGAAAGGGCGACCCATGCATTTCGATCTCGGCGCCGAACTGCGGCGCGTTCGGGAATCGAAGAAGCTGAGCCTGCGCGCGGTCGCCTCGGCGGTGGGCGTCTCGGCTAGCCTGCTCTCGCAGGTCGAGACGGGCAAGACCCAGCCCTCGGTCAGCACCCTCTACGCGCTCGTCAACCACCTCGGCATCTCGCTCGACGGCCTCATGGGCACGAGCCGGGTCACGGCCGCGCCGCTCGGCCTGAGCGCGGTCAGCTCGGCCGACAGCGCGCCCGGGCCCGACGGCGACCGGCGCAGCGATTCGATCGTGCAGCGCCGGGAGGACAACCCCGTCATCGAGATGGAGAACGGCGTCACGTGGGAGCGCCTCGCCGTCGGCGACAGCGCCATCGCCGACCCGCTCATCGTCACCTACGCTCCGTCGGCCTCGTCGTCGGTCGAGGGCAAGATGATGCGGCACGCCGCGCTCGAGTACGGCGTCGTGCTCGAGGGGCGGCTGACCCTGCGCGTCGACTTCGAGACCTACGAGCTCGACCCCGGCGACTCGTTCTGCTTCGACGCCTCGCGGCCGCACCTCTACATCAATGCGGGTGATGTTCCCGCGCGCGGCATCTGGTTCGTCATCGGCCGCCGCGAGATGGCCTATCAAACGCTCGCCGACCTGGGCCACGACGACACGGGCGAGGTGCGGGCGCCGGCCTCGGCGGTCGAGGTGCTGCAGGCGCTCAAGGCGCTGCGCCCCGAGCAGCGCGGCTAGCTCGACGCGTCGCTCGCCGCGAACACCTCGGGGTGGCTCGCGAGCTGGCGCCGGGTGCGCCGGATGTGGCCGGCGAGCAGCGACTCGGCCGCGTCGATGTCGTGGTCGCGCAGGGCCCCGACGATGAGCCGGTGCTCGTCGTGCACGGTGCGGCGCGCGCGAGCATCCATGAGGCCCGTGTACACGCGCCGGTAGGCCTGCGTGCGGTTCCAGAGGCGGTGCACGAGCTCGGTGAGCACCACGGTCGTGGTGCCCGCGTAGGTGAGCAGGTGAAAGGCGCGGTCGAGCTCGAGGAAGGTCTCGGGGTCGTCGGAGTCGGCCATCTGCGCGGCGAGCTCGTCGAGCCGCTGCAGCGTCGGCTCATCGAGGCTCGGGCCGCTCATGCGCAGCAGCAGCGGCTCGACGCGCTCGCGCACGCGGTAGATCTCTTGGCACTCGCCGAGGCTGAGCGACGACACCCAGGCTCCCGTGTTGGCGACGAGGGTGACGAGCCCTTCGGCCTCGAGCATGCGCAGGGCCTCGCGCACCGGCACGCGGCTGGCCCCGGCGTCGAGGGCGAGCTCTTCTTGCCGGATGCGGGCGCCCGGCGGGTACTCGCCGCGGATGATCGCCTCGCGGATGCGGTCGGCGACGTGGGCGGCGGCGGCGCCGTGTTCGCGGGGCGGGGTCACCGCTCTACTCTGCCGGACGCGCGGGGTGCCACAGCACCACGTCGCTGTCGCGCTCGTAGGCCTTGCCGGAGGGGAAGCTCACGAGCTCGAACTGCATGCCCCAGGGGCTGAGGAAGTAGACCCAGCGCTGACCCTCGCTGGCATTGCGGCTCGCGGTCGGTTCGCCGAGCACGCGGATGCCGTGCTCGCGCAAGTGGGCGACACCCGCATCGAGGTCGTCGACGTAGAAGGCGAGGTGGTGGCCGCCGATGTCGCTGTTGCGCGGCTGGGCGAGCTGGGTGTCGGCCGGCTCCCACTGGAACACCTCGAAGTTCGGGCCGTGCCCGCAGCGGTAGAAGCGCAGCTCGCGCATGACCGATCGCGGGTGCACGTTGAGGTGCTCGCGCATCCAGTCGTCGTCGCGCGCGAAGGGGCCGAGCGTGTAGACGTACTCGCACCCGATGACGTCGACGAAGAAGCGGTGCGCCTCGTCGAGGTCGGGCACCGTGAACCCGATGTGCTCGGTGCCGCGCAGTCCGGGCAGTGCCATCGGGGCCTCCAGGCGGGGTGGGAGCGAACAGTGGATGCAATATATCCCCAAACAGCCGCGTTGCGCGCGATTTTCTCCATCAAGTCGTTGCGATTGGATGCAATGTTGTCTATTCTCGCTCCCATGGCGAAACAACGACGTTTGCAGACCGAGGTTCCGTGGGTCGAGATCACGACCACGCCCGCCGACTGGAAGGCGGCCGACCCGGCCCTGCTCGCCACGATGCTCGGGCAGCTGCACCTGATCCGCGCCTTCGAAGAGCGCGTGCTCGACCTCGCCGCCGAGGGCCTCGTGCACGGCCCCGCCCACTCGTCGATCGGGCAGGAGGGCGGCGCGGTCGGCTCGATCGTGGCCCTGCGCTCGACCGACGCCGTCAACGGCTCGCACCGCGGCCACCACCAGTTCCTCGCCAAGGCGCTCACGCACGTGGCGCAGGGCGGCCTCGCCCTCGACGCGCTCGTGACCGCCGAGATCCAGACCGTGCTGCAGCGCACGCTCGCCGAGATCCTCGGCCTCGCGCAGGGCTACTGCCGCGGCCGCGGCGGATCGATGCACCTGCAGTGGTTCGAGGCCGGTGCGCTCGGCACCAACGCGATCGTCGGCGGCGGCGCCCCCATGGCCACGGGCAACGCCTGGGCCCAGAAGCATGCCGGCACGACCGACCTCACGATCAACTACTTCGGCGACGGCGCCGCGCAGATCGGCTCGGTGCTCGAGTCGATGAACCTCGCCGCCGCGTGGAAGCTGCCCGTCGCCTTCTTCATCGAGAACAACCTCTACGCCGTCTCGACCCACATCGACGAGGCCGTGGCCGACACGCGCCTCTCGGTGCGCGGCCAGGGCTTCGGCATCCCCTCGTGGCGCGTCGACGGCATGGACCCGCTCGCCGTGCACCTGGCGATGCAGGAGGCCATCGAGCACATGCGGTCGGGCAACGGCCCGGTCGTCATCGAGGCCGAGGTCTACCGCTTCTTCCACCAGAACGGGCCGTACCCGGGCAGCGCCTTCGGCTACCGCACCAAAGAAGAAGAGCAGGAGTGGAAGATGCGCGACCCGCTCGACCGGGTCGCCGCCGAGATGATCAAGCTCGGCCTCATTGACGACGCCGGCATCGAGAGCGTGCGCGCCCAGGCCGTCGCCGCGATGGATGCGGCCACCGCCGAACTGCTCGAGGCCGACCCCGAGAAGCAGGGTCGCCGGCGCATCCGCCCCGAGCTCTGGCCCGACACCGCGTTCGTCAACGTGGGCGTGCGCGGGGACGCGAGCGAGCTGGACGCCCTGCGCGTGCTCGATCCGAGCCGATCCGACGCCGCGCGCGAGGAGACCAAGTTCGTCGACGCCGTCGCCGCGGTGATGGAGCGCCGGATGGGCGAGGACGAGCGCATCGTGATCATGGGGGAGGACATCCACCGCCTGAAGGGTGGTACGAACGGCGCGACCAAGGGCCTCGCCGCCGCCTACCCCGACCGCGTGCTCGGCACGCCGATCAGCGAGAACGCCTTCATGGGCCTCGGCGGCGGTCTGGCCCTCGACGGGCGGTTCCGTCCTGTCGTCGAGTTCATGTACCCCGACTTCATGTGGGTCGCCGCCGACCAGGTGTTCAACCAGGTGGGCAAGGCGCGCCACATGTTCGGCGGCGACAACCCCGTGCCGCTCGTGCTGCGCACGAAGGTCGCCATGGGATCGGGCTACGGCTCGCAGCACCTCATGGACCCGGCCGGCATCTTCGCCACGAGCCCCGGCTGGCGCATCGTCGCCCCCTCGTCGGCGGCCGACTACGTCGGGCTCATGAACGCCGCACTCGCGCTGCAGGATCCGGTGCTCGTGATCGAGCATGTCGACCTGTACGCCGAGAAAGACGAGATCATCGCGGGCGACCTCGACTACATCATCCCGCCGGGCACCGCCGCGGTGCGCCGCGAGGGTTCGGCCGTCACCGTCATCAGCTACCTCTCGATGGTGCGGCACTGCGCCGAAGCCATCGAGCAGACGGGGGTGGATGCGGAGCTCATCGACCTGCGCTGGCTCGACCGCGCCTCGCTCGACTGGGCGACCATCGAGGCCAGCGTGAAGAAGACCAACGCGGTGCTCATCGTCGAGCAGGGAGCCCAGGGCACGAGCTACGGCGGATGGCTCGCCGACGAGATCCAGCGCCGCTTCTTCGACTGGCTCGATCAGCCAGTGCAGCGCGTGACGGGGCAGGAGTCGTCGCCCTCGATCTCGCGCGTGCTCGAGCGGGCGGCCATCGCCCGCACGGACGAGGTCGTCACCGCGCTGCAGGCGATCGTGGCGAACGGGGCGGGTGCCTGATGGCCACGACCATTCGCATGCCCGAGGTGCTCGCCAATGTCACCGAGGCGGCCGTGCAGAAGTGGCTCGTCGCTCCTGGCGACGAGGTCGCGGTGGGCCAGCCCTTCGCCGAGATCGAGACCGAGAAGGCTGTCGTCGAGTACATGGCCGAGACGGCCGGTACCGTGCTGCAGCTGCTCATCGGGGAGGGCGACGCCGTCGACGTCGGCGCTCCCATCGCAATCGTGGGGGAGGCGGGGGAGGTGGCCCCTGCCTCTCCCGCGGCAGCACCGCCTGCCGCGTCCGACGGGGACTCTGTGGTGGTGGCCCCGTCGGCCGCGGCGGCGCCGACTGCCGCCGTGCCCGTTGCAGCAGCGGCGCCGACCGCCGCCCCGGCACCCGCGACCACCGTCGACTCCGGCGCTCGCCGGTTCGTCAGCCCCCTCGTGCGCCGCCTGGCCCGCGAGAAGGGCCTGAGCCTCGATGGCGTCGTGGGATCGGGACCGGGCGGCCGCATCGTGCGGCGCGACATCGAGGCCCTGCTCGCGTCCGGACCGGCCGCCGCCTCGGCGGCCGCTCCCGCGGCTGCGGCCGCCGCTCCCGCGCCGGTTGCCGCGGGCCTCGAGCCCGAGCTCATCCCGACCTCGCGCATGCGCAAGACCATCGCGCGCCGTCTCACCGAGAGCAAGAGCACGGTTCCGCATTTCTACCTCACAGCCGACTGCCGGGTCGACCGCCTGCTCGAGCTGCGGCGCGAGATCAACGCGATCGACGGCGTCAAGATCTCGGTCAACGACCTCGTCGTCAAGGCGGTGGCGGCGGCGTTCGTCGACGTGCCCGAGGCCAACACGACGTGGAGCGACGAGGGCATGCTGCGCCACCGCACGGCCGACATCGCCATCGCCGTCTCGCTCGACGACGGTCTCGTCACCCCCGTCGTGCGCGGCGTCGAGTCGCTCAGCGTCACGGCGCTCTCGGCGGCGATCGGCGACCTCGCGACGCGCGCGCGCAACGGCGGCCTCAAGCAGCACGAGATCGAGGGCGGCAGCTTCGCCGTGTCGAACCTCGGCATGTTCGGCACGCAAGCCTTCAGCGCCATCATCAACCCGCCCCAGGCGGGAATCCTCGCGGTCGGCGCCGCGCGGCCGGCCCCCGTCGTCGTCGACGGGGTCCTCGAGGTGGGCACGGTCATGACCGTGACGCTCTCGGCCGACCACCGGGTGCTGGATGGCGCGCTCGCCGCGCGCTGGCTCGCCGCCTTCGTCGCCCGCATCGAGAACCCGGTGTCGATCCTCGCCTGAGCAGAATCTGCGCTGCAGCAATTTTCGGCGGTTCTTTCACGGCCCCGGGGCCGACCATCGGGGTCGGCGGGCGACGCGGCGGATACTCTGGCCGTGTCTCCACTCATTGTCGAACGGGAGCACGAATGAAGATCGCCATCCGGCGCGAGCCGATCGAGGGGGAGCGCCGCGTCGCGGCCACCCCCGCGGCCGTCGCCCAGTACGTCGCCGCGGGCTACGCGGTGACCGTACAGAAGGGGGCGGGCATCGCGGCCGGGTACCCCGATGCCGCGTATGCCGAGGCGGGGGCCGAGCTCGCGGCGAGCATCCCGCTGTCGACAGTCGACGTGTTGGCCCATGTGCGCCCGCTCGACCGCCAGACCATCGCGACGCTGCCGAAGGGTGCGATCACGGTTGGGTTCGCCTCGCCGGCGAGCGAGCTCGACGGCGTGCAGGCGCTCGCCGATCGCGGAGTGACCGCGTTCTCGCTCGAGCTGATCCCGCGCATCTCGCGCGCCCAGTCGATGGATGCCCTCACCTCGCAGGCGCTCGTCGCGGGCTACCGCTGCGTGCTCGAGGGCGCGATGCGGTTCCCCCGCTTTCTTCCCCTGTACATGACCGCCGCGGGAACGATCCCGCCGGCCCGGGTGCTCGTGCTCGGGGCCGGTGTCGCCGGACTGCAGGCCATTGCGACCGCCAAGCGCCTCGGCGCGAAGGTCTCGGCCTACGACGTGCGCTCGGCCTCGGCCGACGAGGTGCAGTCGATGGGCGGCACATTCATCCACCTCGATCTCGATGCCGCGGCCGACGCGGCCGGCGGCTACGCGAAAGAGCTCGCCGCCGATCGCGCCGATCGGCAGCGCGAGCTGCTCGCACCCTTCGTGGCTGAGGCCGACATCATCGTGACGACCGCGGCCATCCCCGGCCGACCGGCGCCGCGCCTCATCACCGCGAGCATGGTGCAAGGCATGGCCGCCGGCTCGATTATCGTCGACCTCGCCGCCGAGACCGGCGGCAACGTCGAGGGCGCGAAGCCCGGCGACGATGTTCTGGTTCCCGTCACGGGCGGCCACGTCACGATCGTCGGTATGAATGATGCCCCCTCGACGATGCCCTTCGACGCCTCGCGCCTGCTCGGCCAGAACATCGCGAACCTCATCGCGCTCATGACGCGTGACGGCGCGCTCGTTCCCGACTTCGACGACGAGGTCGTCGCGGGGGCCTGCCTCACCCACGAGGGGGTCGTGCGGCACGAGCCGACGGCCGCGGCCCTCGCTGACCGTAAGGAGGGCAAGTAATGGACGCCATCACCCTGCTCACGTTCTTCGTGCTCTCGGTGTTCGTCGGCTTCGAGGTCGTCTCCAAGGTGTCGAGCACGTTGCACACCCCGCTCATGTCGGGTGCCAACGCCATCCACGGCATCATCCTGGTCGGCGCGGTCATCGTCGCCGGGCAGGCCGAGAGCACCCCGGTGCTCGTCGTGGCCCTCATCGCCGTGCTGCTCGCGACCGTCAACCTCGTCGGCGGCTTCGTCGTGACCGACCGCATGCTCGAGATGTTCGGCGGTCGCAAGCCCGCCGTCGCGAAGGATCGCGAGGAGTCGAAGTGATCGTGCTCAGCCCCGAGTGGACCGCTGTGCTGTACCTGGTCGCGGCCGTCTGCTTCATCCTCGCCCTCAAGGGCCTGTCGTCGCCGAAGTCGGCGCGACGCGGCAACCTCATCGGCGCGTTCGGCGCGCTGCTCGCGATGGTCGTCGTGTTCCTCTCGACCGAGCTCGACAACGTGCTGCTGATCCTCGGCGTCATCGCCCTGGGCACGGTCATCGCGGTGCCGGCCTCGCGCATGGTCAAGATGACCCAGATGCCGCAGCTCGTCGCCCTGTTCAACGGCGTCGGCGGCGGCGCGGCCGCGCTCGTCGCCCTGCTCGAGCTGCCGCTCGTCGCCGACGAGCTCGGCGCCGTCATCGCCGTCGCCTTCACGGTGCTCGTCGGTGCGGTGTCGTTCTCGGGCTCGGCGATCACCTTCGCCAAGCTGCAAGAGCTCATGCCGACCCGCCCGATCGTCTTCCCGGGCGCGCCCGTCGTCATCACGCTCGTCGCGCTGGGCTCGCTCGCGAGCGCGGTGTGGCTCGTGCTCACGGGCGACGCGACCGCCAGCTACGTTCTGCTCGCGCTCGGCACCGCGCTCGGCGTGCTCATCGTGCTGCCGGTCGGCGGAGCCGACGTGCCGATCGTCATCTCGTTGCTCAACGCGTTCACGGGCCTGACGGTGGCAGCCTCGGGCCTCGTGCTCGGCAACACGCTGCTGCTCGTCGCGGGCACCCTCGTGGGAGCATCCGGAACCATTCTCACGCGCGCCATGGCCTCGGCCATGGGTCGCAGCGTCGTGGGCATTCTCTTCGGGGCCTTCCGCGGCGGCTCGACCGCCGGCTCGACCGCGCAGAGCGACCGCCCCGTGCGCAGCTCGAGCGCAGAAGACGTCGCCATCCTGCTCGGCTACGCGCAGCGCGTCATCGTCGTGCCCGGCTACGGCCTCGCGGTCGCGCAGGGCCAGCACACGATGGCCGAGCTCGCGACGACGCTCGAGGCCATGGGCATCGAGGTCGTGTTCGGCATCCACCCCGTCGCGGGGCGCATGCCTGGGCACATGAACGTGCTGCTCGCCGAGGCGAACGTGCCCTACGAGGTGCTCGCCGAGATGGACGAGGTCAACCCGCAGTTCAAGAACTGCGACGTCGCGCTCGTCGTCGGCGCGAACGACGTCGTCAACCCGGCCGCGAAGTCGAGCCCCGGCTCGCCCATCTACGGCATGCCCATCCTTGACGTCGCCTCGGCGCGTCAGGTCGTCTTTCTCAAACGCTCGATGCGCCCCGGCTTCGCGGGCATCGAGAACGACCTGCTCTTCGAACCGCAGACGACCCTGCTGTTCGGCGACGCCAAAGACTCGCTCACAAAGGTGCTGACGGCCGTCAAGAACCTGTAGCGCTCGCGACGAATACTCCTTTTCACCATAGCGTTGCGGTCATTCGACCGTCATGATGGGCCCATGGCACTCAGTGCACTGGGCGGATGGCTCATCACGGCGGGTGCCGTGGCGGTGTCGGGCGTGGCGGGAGCGAGCATCGCGCTCTCGGGTGTTCTCGCGGCGCCCCAACCGCTCGACCCCGGAATCGGCGGGCTCATCGAATCGACGGCCGCCCACGCGTGTGTCGACGGCCCCGTCGTGAGCGAGCTCTTCGCGGGCGACCGGGTGCTCGTCGTGGCACAGAGCGACGACGCCGACTGGGTGGCCGTGCGCAACCCGCAGCGTCTCACCGAGCTGCTCTGGGTTCCGGCGACCGTGATCGTGATCGACGACGGCGAGGCCGCCGCGGTGGGTGCCGTGCCGATCGGCGGGCAGTGCGCGTCGGTCACGATCGTGGCCGACTCGGCGCCCCCTGCCGCCGAACCGGTGGCGAGCGAACCCCCGGTCGATGACTCCGACGGGTCGCCGTCGCCGTCGCAGCCAGCGCGCGACCGCACGGCCCCCACGATCTCCAGCGTCGTCTCGCAGCACCCGATCGTCGCGTGCGATGACGGGTACACCTACCCCACGGCGACGGTGATCACGATCACCGCCGCTGACGCTGTCGGCGTCACAGGCGTCAGGGCGACGTGGAGCGGCGCGTACACGGGCCAGGCGACCGCGACCCGGTCGGGCTCGGTGTGGGTCTTCACCTTCGACGCGACCGGACCAGGCACTCAGGGCCCCGTGCAGTTCACGATCACGGCGGTCGACGCCGCCGGCAACGTGAGCGCCCCCGCCGGGCTCACCGTGCCGGTCGACTGCCTCATCTAACGAGAGAGCCGCCGTGATACCTCGCCGAATCTGGATGCCCGTCATTGCCGGCGTCACGTCTATCGCGGTGGGGGTGGGCGCTTTCGCCATCGCCGCTCCGTTCGCTGCTCCGCGCATCGTCGAACCCGAACTGCTCGACGCGTGGGTGCTGCCCACGAGCTCGGGCATCACGCCGCTCGCACTCGACCGGTCGGGAGACGACCCCCCGATCGACGAACTGCTGGCGCCCACCCAGGTCGTGACCGCCGACCCCGCGTCAGCGGTGGCCGCCCGGTCGGCGATGCTCGAAACGATCGACGAGGTACGGGCACTCGACCGCGCGGATCCGGGCGCGCTTCTGCTCGCGCGCGACCTGCTGCCGAGCGCCGGACGCGCGGCGATCGCGGCCGACCCCTGCGCCGCTCTGCCGCCCGTCGAGGGCGAGTGCCCTGACGGCGGCCGAGCGACCGTTCTCGATCTGCCCTTCGGCCCGCCGCTCGAGCTGCGGGCGAGCGACCGATCTGATTGCGCGCCGGAGGCCAACGCTCGCGACCGATGGGAGTTCCAGGTCTTCTCGACCCGGCCCGTCGTGCTCGACATCACGTATGTGGTTGACGGAGCGCCACGCGCGATCACCGTCACGACCTCTGACGAGGCCGAATCGGCCTGGCTCGCGGCCGGTGCGATCGACTTCATCGCGCACTGCGTCGCGCTGACGAATCTCTCGCCCGCGTGGCAGGGCACCGCGGTCATCGACGCTGTCGATCAGACGGGCGGCACCGCTCGCCTCGAGAAGCGATTGCAGTGGTACGACGCGAATCCGATCCCGCCCTCGTGGGTCGAGCCGATCACGCCGACCGCGGTCATGATCTCGGTCGCGACGGGCGATGTCGCGACCGTGCGGTTTCTCGCCTTCGCGGTCCCCTTTGGCGAACCGCCCCTCGCCTGCGACTTCGACAACATCGAGAACGCAATCGAGCCCATCGACCAGGCCATGCAGAGCTCGTCGCGAGAGCAGCTGCGGGAGGCCGGCTACAACGACCTCTTCATCGAACGGCATGCGGCGGCCTTCGCCGTTCCGGAGGCCTCGACGATCACGGTCTGCGCGGGCTGGGTCGAGTCGCACACGTGGTCGGGCAACATTCCTGATCAGGTCTTCGGCGAGGTGCTGCACAGCCCCGACCTCGCCTACCCCGTGATCTCGGTCGATGACGCCGATCTCGACGGGTGGGTCCTCGCGAATCCCGTGCTGCTCGAGGCCCGCTTGGGTGGCTCGTTCTCTGAAACCGCGCTATTCGGCGAGTCGTACTGCGGCGGGTGGGGTACCGACTTCTGGGGGCCCGTTCTCGCGACCGACTACGTGCTGTGCGACGCGACGGGGTTCGCCGACGCCCCCGACTGGCGGTGGAACAACACCCTGATCGTCTCGACCCGGCAGGATGGTGCGCCTCGCTCGTCGGCCCGTCCGTATGTGCACATCATCGACGCACGCGAATGCGGGGTCGGATGCGAATCGATCGCTCCGACGTTCGCCGATGTTCCCCTGCCCGCGCAGCGGGAGTGCCTCGGCGACGGATGCGCGCCGTACGACCGCAGTTGGGTTCGGCTGCGCATCGATTGGGTCGACGGTCGTGACTCGTGGTTCACCGACTGGGTGCGCGACGACGTGCCCCTCGCCGAGGTCGATCGACCCGTGCTCGACCGCAGTTCGGGCATCGAGATCGGGGCGCCGCAGGCCGACGGCATCACCTTCCCCGCGACCGCGACCATCGTGACCGATCGCGAGGTCACCATGGTCGGCACGTTCTCGGTCGACTACTCCTTCTCGGGCGACGCGAGCGTCGTCGAGGTCGACGTCCCCGTGATCCGCGAGACCACCTTCTCCGACCGGCACGTCATCGATCTGGGAACGGTGGATGCCCGCACGGCCTACTCGCTCGTCCTCACCCTCACCGACCGAGACGGGAACATCAGCGTCTACGACGGAAACGGTCTGCAGGGCCTCACCTGGCCGGCCGGTGTCGTCTTCGTCGACCCTCGACCGGTCGAGGTTCGCACCGACGTTTCCGTGCGTCGCCTCGACGGAGGCCCCGTGATCCTGGGTGAGCACTCGGTCACGATCGGCGCTGCTGTGTGGCAGAACGACCGGTCGCGCCGTCAATGGTTCTCGTGCGGGGCAGGCGTGCAGACGTCTCCTCTCGAGAACGACGTCCGGTCGGCGTACCTCACCCGGTCGACCGAGGTGTCGGTGCACGTCGAGGCTTTCACGCCGGGTTCCGTCGGGGGTGACGACGACGTGTGCCCGACCGCTCTGCCTCGTGCGGCAGGGTACGACCGCGCGGTTCGACAGGTCGTCCGGGTGCCGATCGATCAGTTCCTCTCGGGGTCGACGCTCACGTTCGTGCGCGACGGGGTCGAGGTCACCGTGCAGGTGCAGATCGAGCCCTCCCCCTGAGCTGCCTGGCCGACTACACCTTGTCGCGCCAGCTGCCCGTCGGCGCGTCGTCGCCCTCGACGATCTCGATCTCGCTCGTGTCGAGTGCGGGCAGCGAGATCGTCTCGGTCGGCGGGGCGATCATCGTCGCTTCGTCGCGGCGGTGCCGCAGCACGGTGTCGATGTACGAGCTGAGCGCCTCGGCGAGCGGGATGGCACGACCCTCGTCTTGCGAGCGGTACCAGCGGTGCTCGAGCAACTGGTGGAACAGCTCGGGGGTCTCGAGCTTGCCGCGCAGATCTTTCGGCACCGCGCGCACGACGGGCTCGAACACACGCGCCAGCCACTCGTGGGCGACGACCTCCTCATCGGCCTCGCGATCGGGGTAGTTGGATGCCGCGTACGAGTCGAGGTCGTTGAGCAGTCGCCGCGCCTGGTTCTCCTCCGCATCGATGCCGGTCAGCCGCAGCAGGCGGCGCGTGTGGTGGCCCGCATCCACGACCTTGGGGCGGATGCGTACCTCGGTGCTCTCGCCATCGGTCGTGATCGCGAGCTCTTCGATATCGAAGCCGAGGTCGTTGAGGCGCTCGACGCGCTGGTTGATGCGCCAGCGCTCTGACCGGTCGAACGATTCCCAGCCCGTGAGTTCCTTCCACAGCGAGCGGTACGACTCGATGATGCCGTTGCTCGTCTCGATGGCGTCGATGCTCTCGTCGAGGCGTCCGCCCGCCTCGAGGTCGAGCAGCTCGCCCGCGATGTTGACGCGGGCGATCTCGAGGTCGTTCTCGCGCTGCCCGTTCGAGAGCCCGCCCTCGTAGAGCTGCCCGGTCTCGGCGTCGACGAGGTAGGCCGCGAAGGCTCCGGCATCGCGCCGGAAGAGCGTGTTCGAGAGCGAGACATCGCCCCAGAAGAATCCGATGATGTGCAGACGCACGAGCAGCAGCGCGAGGGCGTCGACCAATCGTGTCGCCGTGTCGGGCCGCAGCGTCTGCGAGTAGAGGGCGCGGTACGGCAGCGAGAACCGCAGGTGCCGCGTCACGAGCACGGGCATGAGCTGCTCGCCCTCGGCGCTGACCCGTCCCGTGATCACGGCGACGGGCTCGACGCAGGGGATGTCGAGGCGCTGCAGGGTGCGCAGCATGTCGTACTCGCGCCGCGCCATCTCCTCTGTCGTCTCTTTGACCGCCACCACGAAGTCGCTCATGTGCACGAACCGCACGAGGTGGCGCGAGATGCCCTTGGGCAGCGAGGCGATCGCGTCGTCGGGCCACAGCTCGAGGGGCAGCTGCCACGGCAGATCGAGCAGGGCCGGGTCGGTGACGGCCGAGGTGATCGAGAGCGATGCGCTCATGCGCGCTCCTGTCGGGGGTGGGGGACCGGGGGAAAGCGACGAGGGCGGGGTGCTGGAGTCAGCACGCCCGCCCTCGCCGGTGGATCAGAGAGCGTCTCAGCTCGAGACGGGCTCCTTGTTCAGGCGCAGGCCCGACGCGGTGTCGAAGACGTGCACGTGCTTCGGCTCGGGCGTGATGTAGACCGTGTCGCCGCTGTGCGGGTGCACGCGGCCGTCGACGCGCGCGACGATGTCGACGCGCTGACCCTGCACCTCGGTCTTGCCGTAGAGGTAGCCGTCGGCACCGAGCTCTTCGACGATCTCGACCTCGACCGGCAGGCCCTCGCCGCTCGTCTTGACGATCATGTCCTCCGGGCGAACGCCGACGGTCACGATCTTCTCGCTCGTCGACGAGAGCACGTCGCGCGCGACCGGCGCGATCGCGGTGCCGAACTTGACGCCGCCGTCGGCGACCTCGGCCGGGAACAGGTTCATCGCGGGCGAGCCGATGAAGCCGGCCACGAAGACGTTGTTCGGGGTCTCGTAGAGGTCGCGGGGCGTGCCGACCTGCTGCAGGATGCCGTCTTTCAGCACCGCGATGCGGTCGCCCATCGTGAGGGCCTCGGTCTGGTCGTGCGTGACGTAGACCGTGGTGACGCCCAGACGGCGCTGCAGCGAGGCGATCTGGGTGCGCGTCTGCACGCGCAGCTTGGCGTCGAGGTTCGACAGCGGCTCGTCCATGAGGAACACCTGGGGCTGACGCACGATCGCACGGCCCATGGCGACGCGCTGGCGCTGGCCGCCCGAGAGCGCCTTCGGCTTGCGGTCGAGGTAGGGCTCGAGGTCGAGCAGCTTGGCGGCCTCGAGCACGCGGGTGGCGCGCTCGTCTTTGTTGATGCCGGCGATCTTGAGCGCGAAGCCCATGTTCTCGGCGACCGTCATGTGCGGGTAGAGCGCGTAGTTCTGGAACACCATCGCGATGTCGCGGTCTTTCGGCGGCACATCGGTGACGTTGCGCTCACCGATGAGGATGTTGCCGTCGTTCACCTCTTCGAGGCCGGCGAGCATGCGCAGCGAGGTGGACTTGCCGCAGCCCGAGGGGCCAACGAGCACGAGGAACTCGCCGTCTGCGATGTGCAGGTCGAGCGCGTCGACCGCGGGAACCGTGGAACCCGGGTAGAGGCGGGTGGCCTTGTCAAAGGTCACAGTAGCCATGCTGATCTTCTCCTTCACCGGCAGGTACGTGCCGGACGATCCGTAGTGAATGGATGTGCCAAGAGGCGCGGTGGGCGTCATCGACCACCGGGGCCAGTATGCCACCTGACGAGCGCTACGCCCATTCCGGCGCCCTGCCTGGCACCCTCATAGCGGCGCGACGTAGACTGCACCGAGGGCGCCGAGTGCGCCCTTCACCGTGTCCCGGGGGAGTCCCGTCCTCCCGTCGAATGAGGTTCCATGAGCGACCAGCGATCCGCGAGCGCGCGACCGTCGAAGAACGAGCGTCGTGCCGAGGCGCGGGAGAAGGCCCGCCAGCTGCGCCAAGAGCACCTGAAGAAGGAGAAGCGCTCGCGCCTGCTGCTGCAGGGCGGCGTGGCCCTCGCGGCCGTCGCGATCGTCGCGATCATCGCCCTCGTGCTCGTCAACTCGGTGCGGCCCGCCGGACCGGGCCCGCGCAATATGGCCAGCGACGGCATCCGCATCGCCGAGGGCTTCGTCGCCGTGCCGACGGCTGCCCTGCCCGCGGGCGATCGGCCCGTGGCCTCGGCCCCGAACGCCGACGGTGTCGTCGACATCCAGATCGTGCTCGACTACCTCTGCCCCATCTGCGGCGAGTTCGAAGAGACCAACGGCGAGTTCATCGCGACCCTCATCGAGTCGGGGGCCGCAACGGTCGAGTACCGGCCCATCGCCATTCTCACCAGTCGTTCCGCCGGCACCGAGTACTCATTGCGGGCGGCCAATGCCGCCGCGTGCGTAGCCAACTCCTCGCCCGACTCGTTCTTCGCCTTCAACGCGGCGCTCTTCGCCGAGCAGCCCGAGGAGGGCACGCCCGGACTCGACGACGCGCGACTCGTCGAGCTCGCTGACGAGGCCGGGGCGACCATGAGCCTGGTCGAGCCGTGCATCGCCGAACGCGGATTCGAGTCGTGGGTCAAGGCGGCCACCGAGCGCGCGCGCACCGGGCCTCTCGCGATCCGCGGGGTCGAGGTCGAGGGCATCGAGGGCACGCCGTCGATCTTCGTCAACGGCCAGCTCTTCGAGTACCGCTACCCGTTCGACCAGGGGGAGTTCGCGCAGTTCGTGCTGCAGGCGGCCGGCGACGAGTTCTCGACCAACCCCACCCCGACGCCGACCCCGACCCCGACGCCGTAGCGGCGGTAGTCTGGGGGCCGGGCTCCGGCCCCGGCCGGAATCGGCCAACGCCGACTTGGCGCAATTGGTAGCGCACCCGACTTGTAATCGGGCGGTTAGGGGTTCGAGTCCCCTAGTCGGCTCTCTGTCGCGACGCGATGCGTCGCGGGGTTCAAGTCCCGCAGTCGGCTCTCTCAGAACCCCACAGACTCGCCTACCCCTCAGTAGGCGATGTGTCGAGAGCCGCGCCCAGCGTGGCGCGATGCGCCACGCCCGCAGTCGGCTCTCTCAGTACTGCTATGCGGTGCGTGTTCGGCGAACTCACAGACTCGGCGGGCAATCCCCCTGCGCGAGCGGACCGAATCGTCAATACCCCCGACCGGGGGCGAAAAGGGCACGACACGCCCCCCAGTTCGCGGGGCAATCGTTCGTTTTTCGACTATGCCCACTTTGCCGTTCGGCTATGCGGGCATACCGTGAATCACGACAGCCGGGGGGGCTGTCGAGCTAACTGTTCGGGGGGATGGGCTCGTGCTGCGTTCCGTGTTTGCTGGGTCCGCGTTGACCGCGGTCATGCTCGTGACCATGCCCATTCTGGGCGGCGCGAACACCGACCTCGCCGGTCTCTTCGCGGCGAGCCCGAGCAGCAGCGCACCGGTCATCACGGCCGCCGACGCACGGTCGGTCGACGACGACTCCACCGTCGCGATCCTCGAGTACGTCGAGCGCCGAACGGCTGAGAGCGACTCCGCAGGCCCGGCCGACGACCGCGACACCGAGCACAGCGCGCAAGCGCCCGCGCCGTCTGCGAGCGCGGAGGCCAGCGCGGCGTCGAGCGGATCGAGCGGATCGAGCGCGGGATCATCCTCCGGGTCTTCCTCCGGCTCATCGAGCGGGTCGTCGGGCGGCTCCTCGGGAGGGTCGTCTGCTCCCGCGCCGAGCGCACCGGCACCCGCACCGCAACCGGAGGCCCCGACGTGCCCCGGCGCGATCGGCGGCTCGACCCCGGGCGCTCCGGGCAAGACCTCGGCGGGCGGCGTCGGCGGCACGACCTCGAGCGACCTGCAGTCGTTCGCCGAGAAGTTCAACGCGATTCGTGTCGCGAACTGCCTGCCTCCCGTGCCCTTCTCGAACATCCGGTACGACAGCTGCATGGAGCAGCGGCTGTTCTGGATGGCGGAGGACCCGAGCACCGACCCGATGAGCGCGTGGGGCCACATCGGCTCGCAGCGCAGCGACGGCGTGCCGAGCGTCGGTTGCGACGGCAACCTCGCCGGCGGCTCGGGCAACACCGGGGCGACGGTCGCGCAGAAGTGGTGGGATTCGAGCGGTCACCGCGCCTCGCTCTACAAGCCGACCTACACGGGCGGCACCGGCGGCGTCTGCATCCTCTTCGCGATGACGCACGGCGGTGTGCCGAACGAGCCCACGAGCTTCACCCGCGCGGCCGCGCGCTGGACGAGTTGCTGAGAGCGGGGCTGATCATCATGCGCGCATCGTTCGACTACCGCTCGATCACCGCGGTCATGGCGCTCACGGTCGTCGTGGGGCTCGCTGTGCCCGTCGTGAGCGGTGCCGGCGCGGCCTCGACCACCGCGGCCCCTCCGGCAGGGTCGGTCACCGTCGCGAGCACCGACACGGCCGCGCCCGATCTGGCCGTCACGCCGACCCCGGTCGCCGACCAAGGAGACTTCGTCGCCGCTTCGGCCGCGCCGTCGCCCACCGCCACCTCGTCGTCGCCCCGGCCCACCGCGACCGGCTCGACCGGTTCGGGCTCGTCGACCTCGACGGGCACCTCGACCGTCACCGCCTCGCCCGTGCCCATCTACCTGCCGATCGCCGAGGAGTCGCCGGCGCCCACCGCGGGCTCGTGCCCGGCGGCGATCTCGGGCACCACCCCCGGCGCCCCGAGCCGCACCTCTCCGCTCGGCGTCGCTGGCACCACCTCGAGCGATCTGCAGCTCTTCGCCGAGAAGTACAACGCCATCCGCGTCGCGAACTGCCTGCCTCCCGTGCCCTTCTCGAACATCCGGTACGACAGCTGCATGGAAGACCGCCTGTTCTGGATGGCGGAGGACCCGAGCACCGACCCGATGAGCGCGTGGGGCCACATCGGCTCGCAGCGCAGCGACGGGGTGCCGAGCGTCGGATGCGACGGCAACCTCGCCGGCGGCACCGACAACACCGGCACAACGGTCGCGCAGAAGTGGTGGGATTCGAGCGGCCACCGCAGCTCGCTCTACAAGCCGACCTATACGGGCAGCACGACCAACGTCTGCATCCTGTTCGCCATGACGCACGGCGGCGTGCCGAATGAGCCCTATTCGTTCACCCGCGCGGCCGCGCGATGGACCAGCTGCTGACCGCTGCTCGCATCGCGCGGCTCGATTAGGCTCGCACCACCGGGCGCCACAGCGGCGCACAAGAGGAGCCGACCGTGAGCACTGCACTGCGCTGGGGAATCCTGGCCACGGGGCACATCGCCCGAACCTTCACGCGCGACCTGATCGACGCCGGACTCACGATCGGTGCGGTCGGCTCGCGCGCGACCGGCGCGGCCCAGGCGTTCGCGACCGAGTTCGGCATCCCGCGCGCGCACGGATCGTACGAGGCGCTCGTCGCCGACCCCGAGATCGACGTCGTGTACATCGCGACCCCGCATCCGCACCATGTCGACAATGCGCTGCTCGCGATCGATGCCGGCAAGCACGTACTGATCGAGAAGCCCCTCACCCTCAATCGGGCGGATGCGCAGCGCATTGCCGATCGTGCCGCCGAGCGCGGCGTCGTCGCCATGGAGGCGATGTGGACCCGGTTCTTACCGCACATGGTGCACCTGCGGCAGCTGCTGGCGGCAGGGGCCATCGGCGAGGTGCGCACGGTCATCGCCGACCACACGCAGTCGCTGCCCACCGACCCCGGTCATCGCCTGCAGAACCCTGAACTCGGCGGCGGGGCGCTGCTCGACCTGGGCATCTACCCGGTGTCGTTCGCCGTCGACGTGCTGGGCCTGCCGACGAGCATCAGCGCGCACGCCGCCATGACCCCGACGGGTGTCGACCGGCAGACCGCGATGATCTTCGGCTACGACGACGGGCGCCAGGCCGTGCTGCAGTGCGCGCTCGACACGGCGGGATCCAATCGTGCCGTCGTGCTCGGAACGACGGGGGCGATCGAGCTCGACCGCGTCTGGTACACCCCCACGGTGCTCACGCGCTACGACCGCGACTGGCAGGTCGTCGAGCGCTTCGAGCAGCCGGTCGCGACCCGAGGCATGCACTTTCAGGCGCTCGAGCTCGAGCGGCGGGTCGCCGGGCATGAGCCCGCCTCGCTGCCGCTCGACGAGTCGGTGGCCATCATGGGGGTGCTCGACGAGGTGCGCGCGATCATCGGGCTCGCATACCCGGGCGAGGACGCCTCGGGTCTGCTCGGTATCATGGGCGCGTGAGCGACTCGCAGCAGCCCCCCAGCCGCCGCGCCGCGCGCGCGTCGACGACCTCGCGCGGGCGTCGGGGCGTCGAGCCGGCAGCGGGTGCTGAACCGGGCGCCGCGCCGTCCGAGGGAACGACGACCGAGCCCCGTGGCATCGCCGGGTTCGTGCGCCGCCACCCCCGTGCGGTTCTGACCACGTCGCTCTCGGTCGCGTTCGTGCTGCTCGCGAGCGGTTCGCTGCTCGCTGGCATCGCCGTCGGCTCTGCCGACGCGGCTCCTGCTCCCACGGCCTCAGCGACCCCGACCGCCGAGCCCGATCCGCGCACCCTGCCCGCGACGATCGCGGCGCCGAGCCCCGTGCGCACCTGCAGCATCCTCTCCTTCGCCCGCAGCCCCGAACTGGCGACCATCCACGGCACGGTCATCAACGCCGCTTCGGGAGAGGTGCTCTTCGATCGCCGCGGCGACGCCGCCGTGCGCACCGCGAGCGTGCTCAAGGTCGCCACGGCCGCCGCCGCGCTCTCGGCGCTCGGACCCGACTTCCGCATCACGACGAAGGTCGTCGCCGGCTCGACGCCCGGCACCGTCGTGCTCGTCGGCGCGGGCGATGCCACCCTCAGCCGCCTGCCCGCGGGCCAGGAGAGCATCTACCGCGGCGCGCCCAAGCTCTCGGACCTCGCTGCCCAGGTGGTCGCGGCGCACGCCGCGGCGAATCCCGAATCGCCGGGCATCACCCAGCTCGTGCTCGACGCGACCTACTGGAACCCGGCCGACGCCTGGCACCCCACGTGGAACCGCGACCGCATCCCCGCGGGCTTCCAAGCGCCCGCGACGGCGCTCATGGTCGACGGCGATCGCGCCGACCCCCGCGCCCAGACGAGCCCCCGCTCGGACGACCCGATCGCTCGGGCGGGCACCGCCTTCGCGCAGGCCATCGCCGCGGCCGGCAACCCGGCGGGGGTGCCCTCGGTGAGCCGCGGCTCGGCCGTCGGCGGCGCCGTGCTGGGCCAGGTGCAGTCGCAGCCCGTCAGCCGCCTGATCGCGCAGATGCTGCCCAACAGCGACAACATGCTCGGCGAGATGCTCGCGCGCATCACGTCGAAGTCGCTCGGGCTCGACGGGTCGACGGCATCGCTCACCCAGGCGATCACGGGAGCGCTCAACACCTACGGCCTCGACACCGCGGGCCTCGTCATCAAAGACGGGTCGGGCCTCGCGACCGACAACGGCGTGCCGACCCGGTTCATGGCCCAACTGTTCGCGGTCATCCAGACCGGCGAGCAGAATCTCTCGATCATCACCGAGGCCCTGCCGGTCGCAGGCGAGAGCGGCACGCTCGCGGGGCGGTTCACCGGGTCGAGCGCGGTCGCGCGCGGGCAGGTGACGGCGAAGACCGGCTTCTTGCGATCGGCCCACACGCTCTCGGGCATCATCCGGGCCGCCGACGGCACGGTGCTGACCTTCGCCTTCTACGCGATCCGCGACGGCATCACCGACGGAGCCCGGCCCGCGCTCGACGCGCTGACGGCGGGCGCCTTCCGCTGCGGCAACAACCTCTCGAACAACTGACCCGCCTCGGAGGCGATATGTCCCGCGCGCTCGTGATCATCGATGTGCAGAACGACTTCACCGAGGGCGGAGCGCTGGGCGTGCAGGGGGGAGCGGCCGTCGCGGCTGCGATCACCGAGCACGTGCGCGCGCATCCTGAGACCTACGACGTCGTGATCGCCTCGCGCGACTGGCACGATGCCGACAACGACAACGGCGGCCACTTCGCGCTCGAGGGCGAGCCCGACTTCGTCGCCACGTGGCCGAAGCACTGCATGGCGGGCACCGAGGGCGCCGAGTACCACCCCTCGATCGACACCGGGCTCATCGATATCCACGTGCGCAAGGGCCAGGGCGTGCCCGCGTACTCGATCTTCGAGGGCACGACCGACGATGGCAGGCGACTCGTGACCGCGCTCGACGAGCTCGGCGTGACCGACGTCGACGTCGTCGGCATCGCGACCGACTACTGCGTGCGCGCCTCGGCGCTCGATGCGCTCGCCGCCGGCCGCCGTGTGCGGGTGCTCACCGACCTCGTCGCGGGCGTCGCTCCCGCGACGAGCGCGGCTGCGCTCACCGAGCTCGACGCCGCCGGGGTGACGGTCGAGCCGTCTGAGAACGGGCGCTAGACCAGCAGCTGGTGCTTCGCGAGGTCGCGGTAGAGCGGCGTCGAGACGACGAGCTCGCTGTGGGTGCCGATACCGACCACGCGACCGTGGTCGAGCACGACGATCTGATCGCTGTCGACGACGGTCGAGAGCCGGTGCGCGATGACGATGAGCGTGCGGTCTTCGGCGACGGCGTCGATGGCCTCGCGCATGCGCTGCTCGTTGACGCCGTCGAGCGATGAGGTCGACTCGTCGAGCAACAGGATCGGCGGGGCCGCGAGCAGCGCGCGGGCAATCGCGAGTCGCTGGCGCTCGCCGCCCGAGAGCATCACGCCGTCTTCTCCGACCTGCGCATCCAGCCCCCGCTCGTCGCGATCGAGCACCTCGTCGAGGTTGACCGAGCGCAGCACGGCGATGCACTGCTCGTCGGTGGCGCCGGGCGTGCCCAGCAGCAGGTTGTCGCGCAGCGTGCCGGCGAGCACGGGGGCGTCTTGCTCGACGTAGCCGATGCGGCCGCGCAGCTCGGTGCGGTCGAGGCCGCGGATGTCGTCGCCGCCCATGCGGATCACGCCCGCGGTCGGGTCGTAGAACCGCTCGATGAGCGAGAGCACCGTGCTCTTGCCGGCGCCGCTCGGGCCGACGAGGGCGGTGCGCGAGCCGACGGGAACGCTGAACGTCACGCCATCGAGCACTGTCTTGTCGCGGGGATGCTCGCCCACGACCTCCGCGATGGCCTTCTCCTCCTCGGTGCGGTGCGCCGCCTCCGGGTACCGAAAGTGCACCGCGTCGAACTCGACCGCCGCGACCGAGTCGGTGGACGCGGCGGGCGCGACCTGCGCATCGCCCTCGCTCTCGCTCGCCAGGCCGATGATCTCTTGAATGCGGCCGAGCGCCCCGAGCGCCGCGTTGACGCTCGTGATGGCGCCGAAGGCCTGCCCGAGCGGGCCGATGAGCAGGAACAGGAAGAGGATGAACGCGACGAGGTCGGCGACCCCGATGACGCCCGAGGCCACGCGGAATCCGCCGACCCCGAGCACGACGAGGAACGAGACCTGCAGCGCGATCGATGAGATGGGCACGACGAGCGCCGAGATCTTGGCGACCTTGATGCCCTGCTGCCACGCGCCGACCGCGTTCTGCTCGACGACGGCGATCTCGCGCTCGGTCGCGTTGGCGGCCCGCACGGTGCGCACCGACGAGATCGACCGCTCGACGGCCGCAGCGAGGTCACCGACCTTCTCTTGCGCCCTGCGGCTTGCGATGCGGATGCGCTGCGAGAGCAGCACGACCGTGACGACCGACACCGCGATGACGAGCACCGTGAGGCCGAGCAGCACCGGGTCGATGATGATCATCGCGATGAGCGCGCCGACGAACGTGAGGCTGCCGCCGATGGCTTCGACGAGGCCCTGCGTGAGCACGGCGCGCAGCAGCGTCGTGTCGCTGCCGACCCGGCTGACGAGGTCGCCCGTGCGCCGCTGGTCGAACTCGCTGATCGGCAGGTGCAGCATGCGGCGCACGAGCGCGCGGCGGCTCGAGAGCACGACTCCCTCACCCGTGCGCTGCAGCAGGTAGTGCCCGAATCCGCTCAGCAGGGCGCCGACGACGACCAGCGCGACGAGCAGGGCCACGAGCGGGCCGAGGTCGCCGTCGTCTTCGACGACGGTGATGACCTGGCTCACGAGCAGCGGCTGCGCGAGCGAGGCGGCGGCGCCCAGCACGCTGATGACGATGACCCAGCCGAGCACCACGCGATGCTCGAGCAGGTAGGGCAGCAGCTGCCCGAAGGTCGCACGCGGCCCGTCGTCGACGGGGCGGCCGAAGCGGCGGGCGGGGCGCGGGGTGGGGCTGCTCATGGCTCCATCCTGGCCGACGCATCCTCGGTGCCGACCGTGCGACGGGGCTAGGCTCTTCTCTCGTGCCCCAGCCCGTCATCACCGCATCGCAGCTCACCAAGGTCTACGGCGACTTCACGGCCGTCGACGGCATCGACTTCGAGGTCGCTCCGGGTGAGAGCTTCGGCCTGCTCGGCCCCAACGGTGCGGGCAAGTCGACGACCATGCGCATGGTCGGGGCGGTGTCGACGCGCACGAGCGGGGCCCTGAGCATCCTCGGCCTCGACCCGAACGATCACGGCCCCGACATCCGCTCGCAGCTGGGCGTCGTGCCGCAGCAAGACAATCTCGACCAAGAGCTGCGCGTGCGCGACAACCTGCTCGTCTACGGGCGCTACTTCGGCCTGCCGCGCGCCCTGGTCGCCGAGCGGGCGGATGCCCTGCTCGAGTTCGCCCAGCTGACCGACCGTAAGAAGGCCAAGGTCGACGACCTCTCGGGCGGCATGAAGCGCCGCCTCACGATCGCGCGCGCGCTCATCAACGAGCCGCGCATCCTGCTGCTCGACGAGCCCACGACGGGCCTCGACCCGCAAGCGCGGCACATCCTGTGGGACCGCCTCTTCCGGCTCAAAGAGCAGGGCACGACGCTCGTGCTCACGACGCACTACATGGACGAGGCCGAGCAGCTCTGCGACCGCCTCGTCGTCGTCGACAAGGGCCGCATCATGGCCGAGGGCTCGCCCGCCGCGCTCATCCGCGAGTACTCGAGCAAAGAGGTGCTCGAGGTGCGCTTCGGCAGCGATAAGAACGCCGAGGCAGCGCAGCGCATGGCCGGGGTCGGCGAGCGCCTCGAGGTTCTGCCCGATCGCATCCTCGTCTACAGCGAGAACGGCGAGGCCGCGCTCGAGGCCATCACCCACATGGGCCTCGCGCCCATCACCTCGCTCGTGCGACGCTCGAGCCTGGAGGACGTGTTCCTGCGCCTGACCGGGCGGAGCCTCATCGAATGACCGCTCTCGAGCAGCGGCAGGATGCCCAGCGCGCGCTCGCGGGCGGCGCCGCCCCGCGCCGCTGGGGCTCGTGGTACATCGCCGAGCACCGCATCCGCGCCATGAAGGGCTACGCCGGCGACGCGATCTTCCAGAGCTTCGGCAACCCGCTCATCTATCTCTTCGCCCTCGGTGTGGGGCTCGCGAGCCTCGTGCCGCAGGGCATCGGCGAGGTCAGCTACCTGCAGTTCGTGGCGCCTGCGCTCATGGCGACCGCGGCCATGACGGTCGCGGCGAACGAGACGAGCTATCCGATCATGATGGGCTTCAAGTGGAACCCCATCTTCTTCGGCATGAACGCCTCGCCCATCTCGGGCGGGCAGATCGTCAACGGCATGATGATCCACATCGCCCTGCGAACGTTTGTGACGGTGGCGATCTACTTCGGCGTCATCGTGCTGTTCGGCGCGGTGCCCTCGGGGTTCGGTTGGCTCGCGATCGTCGTCGCCACGCTCACGGGCATGGCCATCGGCGTCGTGCTCTCGACCTACACCTCGACGATCGAAGAGGATCGCGGGCAGATGGCCATGTTGCAGCGCTTCGGCATCACGCCGCTGTTCCTGTTCTCGGGCACCTTCTTCCCGCTCGAGCAGCTGCCGGTGTGGCTGCAGCCGATCGGCTGGGCCTCGCCGCTGTGGCACGGCACCGAGCTCGGCCGCGTGCTCACTTACGGCGCCGACGAGCCGATTTGGCTCACCGTGACGCACGTCGGCTACCTGACGACGCTGCTCGTCGTGGGCCTGTGGGCCACGCGCAAGCACTTCGTGCGGAGGCTCAACAAGTGACGACGACCGAAGCCCCCGCTCTTCTGCCGCGCCGCAGTGCCCTGTATGCGGGCAACACCGGTGCGGTCATCCATCGCGGCCTGCTGGCGACCCGCAGCACGAACTACCTCGTCGTGCTCAGCGGCTTCTTCGAGCCCGTGTTCTATCTGCTGTCGCTCGGCATCGGCTTCGGCGCGCTCGTCGGCACCGTGCAGACCTCGACGGGGCAAGAGGTGCCCTACGCGGCGTTCATCGCCCCCGCACTGCTCGCCGTCTCGGCCATGAACGGCGCGGTGTACGACTCGACCTGGAACGTCTTCTTCAAGCTCAACTACTCGAAGCTCTACCAGGGCATGCTCACGACCTCGCTCGGCCCGCTCGACGTGGCTCTGGGCGAGATCTTCTTGGCCCTGCTGCGCGGGGCGATGTACGCGCTCGGCTTCATGGTGATCATGCAGGCCTTCGGCCTCAACCTCGCGTGGACGGCGCTGCTGGCGCTGCCGGCCGTGCTGCTGATCGCCTTCGGGTTCGCAAGCCTCGGCATGGCGATCACGAGCTACATGAAGACCTTCCAGCAGATCGAGTGGGTCACGTTCATCATGCTGCCGATGTTCCTCTTCTCAGCGACGTTCTACCCCATCACGGTCTACCCGCAGGGCATTCAGTGGGTCATTCAGGCGCTGCCGCTGTGGCACGGCGTCGAGCTCGTGCGCGGGCTCACGACGGGCGCCCTCTCGAGCATGATGCTCGTGCACGTCGGCTACTACCTCGTCATGATCGCGATCGGTGTGGTTTTCACGACTAACCGGCTGCGCGCGCTGTTCCTGAAGTAGCGGTCAGCGCACCGAGCGCACGGGCAGCACCGCGAGTCCGCCGAGCGTCGCGGCCACCGCCGAGGCGATGAAGAGCGCCGTGAACCCGCCCGCCGCCGCGACGAGCAGGGCGCCGAGCAGCGGGGCGACGGCCTGCGGCACGGCGAGGGCGACGTTCATGATGCCGAGGTCTTTGCCGCGCGTGTGGCGGTCAGGCAGCACCTGGGTGGCGAGCGCCTGGTCGACCGCCATGAAGCTGCCGTAGCCGATGCCGAGGAACGCTGCGGCGACCATCGCGATCGTGTAGTCGGGCGCGACCGCGAGCAGCAGGGCCGCGATCGCCTGCAGGTAGGCGGCGACGTAGACGAAGGGCTTGCGCTGCCCGAAGCGGTCGCTCAGACGGCCGAACCCGAGCGCGGCCGCCGTGAAGAAGACGAGGTACACGGCGGTCAGCAGCAGCAGGTCGTCCTCGGCGGTCTCGGTGCGCCCGAGCCCGTACAGGATGAAGTACAGCAGCAGCGTCGTGCCGAGCGCGTTGCCGATGTTGACGAGCACGCGGCTGACGAGCGTCCAGGCGAAGTCGGGGTGCTGGCGCGGGCTGATCCAGAGACCCGTGACGAGCATCCCGGGCCGGAATTTCGGTCGCAGGATGCGCGGCAGCGCCTCATCGCGCACCCCCAGCACGAACGGCAGCACGAGCACCACGAGCAGCCCGGCGACGAGCACGTAACCCCCGAAGAGCCCCAGGCCCAGGATCAGCACGAGCACGATGCCGAGCACGGTGCCGATCGCCTGCGGGGCCGAGACCCAGGCCGACACGAAGCCGCGCTGCTCAACGGGCACCTGATCGGCGATCGTGGCCGTGATGCCGGCCGAGGCCATGCAGAATCCGCTGATGGCGAGCGACCACGCCACGCCGATGCCGACGAGCGAGGTCTGCAGCCCGAGCGCGATGAGCGAGGCGGCGAAGAGCAGGGTGCCCGCGACGATCCAAGGCTTGCGACGGCCGAAGCGCGAGGTCGTGCGGTCGCTCAGGGCGCCCGTGAGGGGGAACACGATGAGCGCGCAGGCGCCGGCGGTCGCCGAGATGATGCCGAAGGCCACGACGCTCTGCGTCCAGTCGTCGCCGCTCGCGAGGGCGTCGATCTCTTGTGGCAGCAGCAGCTGCACGGGTGTCAGCTGCGCCATCCAGATGCCGAGCCACGCGGTGGCGAAGAGCGCGATCCAGCGGGCGCTCACCCGCCTCGTCGGCTCGGCGAAGGGCGTGAAGGCAGGAGGCGGGGGCAGCGTGCTCACACGCGCCAGGCTAGCCTGCGGCCGGTCGATCGCGCCTCACTTTTCTCGGTGGGTGCTGGCCCCACGTAGGGGGCAGCACCCCCCGATGGCC
>NZ_JBKBLF010000001.1:0-99145 GCF_046296455.1 Microcella sp. | reverse complement strand
CGGGTGCCTACCTCGCTCTTGGGTCCCGGGGGGGTGTTTTTCGGCGCTTTTTTTTTTTGGTGGGTTGTGGGCCCTTTTTGGGGCCCCCCCCCCACCGATGGCCTCACGGCCGAGTCGTCGACACGGTCGCGCTGCCGGGCAGCACGTACACGGTGCTCGCCTGGTTGGCGTACTGCCGGTCGGGCGCGTTCCAGTTGCCGTTGCTGTTTGTGAACGTGAAGCCGAACGAGCTCGGCGCGTTGGCGAGCGTCACCTTCCACCAGTGGCGCCCGTTGATGAAGCCCTCGTAGGTCATCGGGAAGGTGCCGCTGATGCCGTTCCAAGTGTGGATCGAGTAGCTCGTCGCCGATTGCCACTCGGCGAAGTGCACCGTCACTGATGAGCCCTGCGGGGGCTGGCTGCTCGGCGTCGCCGCGTAGGCCTTCGTCACCTCGTTGAAGGTGATCGTGTAGGTCGTGTTCGCGGCCACGGCGATATCGCCGCCGCTCTGCACGGCGGTGCCGGTGAGCCCGGAGCCCCCGTAGTTGAGGCTCCAGTCGCCGCGCACGTCGAACTTGAAGCGCTGGTTCGCGGCCGAGCCGAACGACACGTTCGTCGCGGTCCACACGTCGCCCGACTTCGTCATCGGCGTGCCGAGGCCCCAGCTGTTGTTCGTGCCGCGCACGTACAGCGAGTTCCAGCTCGAGCCCGCCGGGCGATATTTCTGGATGAACTGCGCGTAGCGCGTGGCGCCCGTGCCCGAGGCCACCTCGCCCACCCGCAGCACCGTCATGCCGAGGTAGGGGTAGGTGTCGAACGCCTGGTTGACGTTGTCCCATCCGCCGTTCGACGTGATGCCGCCCGCGAGCGCGTTCTCGCCCTTGATCTTCACGTTCTGCCGGCCCGCCTCGGCACCGACCCAGCCCACGAGGGTCTTCGCCTGCGAGTACTGCGGGGCAAAGTTCTCATCGGTGAACTCGAGGCACGTGAAGTGCAAGATGACGCCGCGGCCCGAGTCGGCCACGCGGTTGGCGAGCCCGACGATGTTGGCGTAGCCGCGACCGGTGTTCACGGCGTACATGTCGACGCTGGTCTGGATGAGGCCTGCCGCGACCTCCGCCGCCCTCGGCGTCGGCCCCGTCATCGACCAGTGCACGCCGGGGATCTTGTAGCCGATCTCGGCGCCCGGAAAGGAGGTGCCGAGGGCGGCGAGCACGGTGTCGAGCATCCGCTCGCCATGATCCACGAGGCTCTTGTTGTACCAGTCGATCAGGTCTTTGCCGTACTGCGTGGTGCGGTAGTCGCCCGACGAGAAGAAGAAGCCGGCGTTGCTCGGGGGCTGCACCTGCGTGATGGTCGTGACGGTCGAGCCCCAGGCCGCGTTGATGCCCGCGATCGTGCCGTACTTGGCGAGCGCCCACTGCTGGAAGCTCGTGATGGCGAGCGGCGAGTAGGCCTGCAGCGCGCCGCGCGTGGGATACCCCGTGCCCGAGTCGTGGCTGTTGTACGAGGGATACCGCAATTCGCCGGCCGGGCCGAGCGAGACGTTGATCTCTTGCATGCGCGTGGCGTAGGTCGTGCCGTAGCGGGCGACGAAGGCCTGGGTGAAGGCCTGGTACTCGTTCTGCACGAGCTGCGTGGCCCAGCCCTGCACCGTCTCGTTCGAGTAGTTGCCCTGCTCGCTGCGGTGCTTGAGGCCGTTGGCGTCGAGCGTGACGCCGTTGAGCGTCGCACCCGTGTACTTGCCCCAGAGCCACGAGGGCAGCGGGATGTTGCACGTGTCGCCGACGTTGCCGCCGCACTGGTGGAACGAGAAGATCGGCACGATGTCGAGCCCGCGACTCGTGATCGCCGAGAAGACCTGGTCGTAGTAGCTCCAGTTGAACTGGTTGTCGCCCGCGGCCTCGACCTTGCCCCACCAGACGTCGACCGTCACGGCATCGACGCCGTAGGCCTCGACGGTCGCGAGCTGGTTGCCGAACTCCGTCCAGTTCGAGACCTCGAGCGGCGCCATGACGTTGGCGCTGAAGTCGGGATTATTGGTGGCAGTCGCCGCCGTGGCCGAGGTCGGCCCGACGATGAGTGTGGCGATGATGGACAGCGCGAGGGCGATGACGCCCGTCGCCGCGTGCCGGTGTCGAGTGCGCATGGCTGCTCCCCCTGACGGGAGGAGCGACGCCGTCGTCGCTGACGACCTCCCTGGTGAGGGGAGTATCGCCCGCGCGTCTCGGGACTGCAACCGGTTCCACAATTTTCATACAGTGGAGCGGTCGTTCCACCCCGGAATGGCCAAGTACCACCCAGGTTTCAGGATGCTGCAACAGCGTTGCAGAACGTTGCCGGTGAGGTTTCCGCAGGTTCCAGAGTCGTCTGGTGCCGCGGCGCGGCGCACCCGCGGGTGCCGGACTCAGCCGCGGATGGCCTGCAGCACACGGGCGGTCGCGACCGCGGCCTCGGCCGCCTCGGCACCCTTGTCTTCGATCGAGCCCGGCAGGCCGGCCCGGTCGATGCCCTGCTGCTCGGTGTCGAGCGTGAGCACGCCGAAGCCGACGGGCTTGCCCGTGTCGAGCGCGACGCGCGTGAGGCCGTCGGTCGCGGCGGCGCTCACGTACTCAAAGTGGGGCGTGCCGCCGCGGATGATCACGCCGAGCGCGACCACGGCATCCGCCCCCGCCTCGAGCGCGGCCTTGCTCACCACGGGCAGCTCGAACGAGCCGGGCACGGCGTACTCGACGATCGTGGCGCCGGATGCCTCGAGCACGCGCCGCGCGCCCGCCTTGAGCCCCTCGCTGATGACGGTGTGCCACTGGCCCGCCACGATGGCGACGGTCAGCCCCGTGCCGTCGACGGAGAGCTGGGGTGAACCTGCGCCGCTCATGCGGTCTTCCCTTCGATGGTCGCGAACACCGGGGCGCTCGTGATGGCCTCGGGCAGGCGGTGGCCCATCCGGTCGCGCTTGGCGGAGAGGTAGCCCTCGTTGTCGTCGCCGACGCCGACGACGAGCGGCACGAGCGCGCTCACCTCGATACCGTACTGGGTCAGCTGACGCTGCTTCTCGGGGTTGTTGCTCAGCAGGCGCACGCGCGAGACGCCGAGGTCGCGCAGCATGTCGCTCGCGGCCTGGTAGTCGCGCGCGTCGGCGGGCAGGCCGAGGGCGAGGTTGGCATCGAGGGTGTCGTAGCCGTCTTCTTGCAGGCGGTAGGCCTTGAGCTTGTTGATGAGCCCGATGCCGCGACCCTCGTGGCCGCGCATGTAGAGCACGGCGCCGCCCTGGCGCTGAATCACGTCGAGCGCGGCGTCGAGCTGCGGGCCGCACTCGCACTTGAGCGAGCCGAAGGCCTCGCCCGTGAGGCACTCGGAGTGCACGCGCACGATCATGTCGTCGTGCGGCATGCCGCTCACGATCGCCACGTGGTCGGCACCCGTCTTGCGGTCGCGGTAGGCGCGCATCGAGAACGGGCCGTGCGTCGTCGGCACGGTCGTCGCGACCTCGAAGGTCACGCTGCTGACGTGCTCGGCGGTGCGGGCGGGTGACGCCGCGGCGAAGTCCTCGCCCGACTCGAGGTAGGCGATGAGGTCGACGATCGTGATGACGACCACACCCTCCTGCTCGCCGAAGCGGATGAGCTCGGGCAGGCGCATCATGTCGCCGTCCTCGGCGACGACCTCGCCGATCGCTGCGACGGGGCGCAGGCCCGCGAGGCGCATGAGCTCGACCGCGGCCTCGGTGTGCCCCGCGCGCTCGCGCACGCCGCCGTCGACGGCGCGCAGCGGCAGGATGTGGCCGGGGCGGATGAGGCTCGCGGGCGTCGACGCGGGGTCGGCGAGCGTGCGCAACGTGTGCGCGCGGTCGCCCGCGCTGATGCCCGTCGTGATGCGGTCGGCCGCGTCGACGGTGATCGTGTAGGCCGTGCGGCGCGGGTCTTGGTTGTCGGTCACCATGAGCGGCAGCTGCAGCTCGTCGGCGATCTCGTTCGTCATGGGCGCGCACAAGAAGCCGCTCGTGTGGCGGATCGTCCACGCGATCCACGCGGGCGTCGCGAGCTCGGCCGAGAGGATGACGTCGCCCTCGTTCTCGCGGCTCTCGTCGTCGGCGACGAGAACGGGGCGGCCTTCGCGCAGGGCGGCGAGCGCCTGGGGGATCGTTCCGATGCTCATGAGTCAGTCCTTCCGTCGGCAGCGCCGAAGCGCACCAGCCGCGCCACGTGGCGGGCCAGGATGTCGGTCTCGATGTTGGCGGTGTCGCCGACCTGCTTGCGGCCGAGCGTGGTCACGGCGAGCGTCTCGGGGATGAGCGAGACCTCGAACCAGTCGTCGCCCGCGGCACTCACCGTAAGGCTCACGCCGTCGACGGCGATCGAGCCCTTGTCGACGACGAGGGGAGCGTGGGCGGCGTCGAGCGAGAAGCGCAGCACGCGCCACGCGTCGTTCTGGCGTACCTCGAGCACGGTCGTCGTGCCGTCGATGTGGCCCTGCACGATGTGCCCGCCGAGGCGGTCGCCCACCGAGGCGGCGCGCTCGAGATTGAGGGGCTCGCCCTCGACCCACTGGCCGATCGTGCTCATGGCGAGCGTCTGCCCCATGACGTCGGCCGTGAACCAGTCGTCGCCTTGCTCGACCACGGTGAGGCACACGCCGTTCACCGAGATGGAGTCGCCGTGCGCGGCATCGCTCACGACGAGCGGCCCGCGCACGGTCAGCCGGCCGGCGTCGCCGACGGCCTGCCAGCGCACCATGGCGCCGAGCTCTTCGATCAATCCGGTGAACATGTCGTCAGTCCTTGGTCGTCGCGTGCGGGTCGCGGGGGCGGGCGACGACGAGCAGGTCGTCGCCGAGCGATTCGATGCGGTGGATGCGCAGCGCGAGCGCCTCGCTCATCGTGGTCACCCCGAGGTCGTCGAGGGCCGTCTTCGGCCCGCCGAGCAGCAGGGGCGCGAGGTACACGAGCACCTCGTCGGCGAGGCCGGCCCGCAGGAAGGCGCTCGCGAGCGTGGGGCCGCCCTCGACGTAGAGGCGGCGGATGCCGCGCTCGTGCAGCTCGCGCAGCGCCGCGGCGAGGTCGCGGTGGCCGATCTCGATGAGGCCGGCCGGGTGCTGGCGCAGGCGCGCGTCGGCCGGTACGGGCGTGCCGCCGAACACGACCGGGATCGGCTGGTGCGGCAGCAGTTCGCCGCCGTCGCCCCGCGCCGTGAGCGAGGGGTCGTCGGCGAGCACCGTGCCCGTGCCCACGGCGATCGCGTCGTGCGCGGCACGCTGCTCGTGCACGCGCTGGCGGGCGGCCGTGCCGGTGATCCACTGACTCGTGCCGTCGGCGGCGGCGGCGCGGCCATCGAGCGTCGAGGCCCACTTGACCGTCACGAAGGGGCGGCCGAGCCGCACGCTCGTGAGCCACGGGCGCAGCAGCTCCTCCGCCTCGTCGGCGAGCACATCGCCGTGCACCTCGATCCCCGCGGCGCGCAGCCGGTCGGCGCCGCCGCCCGCGATCGGGTTGGGGTCGTCGAGTGCGTACACGACGCGGGCGACCCCGGCGTCGATGAGAGCCTGCGCACAGGGTCCCGTGCGGCCCGTGTGGTTGCAGGGCTCGAGCGTGACGACGGCCGTGAGGCCTGTGGCATCCGCGACGTGAGACAGGGCATCCACCTCGGCGTGATCGGTGCCCGCCCCGCGGTGCCAGCCCTCGGCGACGACCGTGCCCGCGGCGTCGAGCAGCACGCAGCCGACCTGCGGGTTCTCACCGACGGCGGGGCCGTGCGTCGCGAGGCTCAGGGCGCGCCGCATCGCCGCGACGAGAGCCTCGTCGGCGTGCGGTGCGGCGGTGCGGGTCATCCGGGGTCCTCAGTGTGATCGGGACGCATCCGGGGTCGCGCGCGCGAACGGCATGCTGCCGCTCGCGTGTTCCTCCCATCCGGACTTTCACCGTCGGCACCGGAATTCCACCGGTTCAACCGCTCTCGAGTCGCCTCGATCACGGGTCGCGGGCTCTCACCGCCGGCTCGGATTTTCACCGACCCCGGAACACGTACTGCTGTCAGAGTAGTCAACCGCTGCCAAGCCTCACTATTCCCGACGCTTGGCTGGGAATCACTGGGGTGTTTGGTGAGCGCTAGCGGGGGGCGACGGATGCCCGCATCCGTTCTGGGAGTGCGCACAGAAGTGCAGCGCATGCCAGACTGCCGCCATGCCCGCGAGTGACCCGGAGACCGCGAAGATCGCCGCCGCGCTCACGGCTGCGCAGCGGTACTACATGCAAGACCTCACGATGGAGGCGATCGCCGCCGAATTAGGCACCTCGCGCTCGTCGGTGTCACGGTTGCTGTCGTTTGCCCGCGAGTCGGGGCTCGTCGATATCCAGATTCGCTCGCCATTCGATCGCGGGCTCGATCTTGAGCAAGAGATCCTTGCGCGGCATCGCGTGGTCGCGCACGTCGTGCGGATGCCCGAGTCGATCAGTGATGTTGATCGCCTCGAGCGCGTGGCGATGACCGCGGGCCGACTGCTCGGGCGTTTCATTGACGCGAACATGGTGGTGGGGGTGGCGTGGGGCTCGACCCTCGGCGCCATCAGTCGCCACCTCGTCAAGAAGCCCACCCACAACTCGACCGTCGTGCAGATGAACGGTGCGGGCAACACCCAGACCACGGGCATCGACTACGCGAGCGAGATCCTGCACCGCTTCGGCGAGGCCTTCTCGGCGCAGGTGCAGCAGTTCCCCGTGCCCGCCTTCTTCGACGACCCGCGCACGAAAGAAGGACTCTGGCGCGAGCGCAGCACGCGGCGCCTGCTCGACATCCAGTCGCGCATGGACGTCGCGGTCTTCGGTCTCGGCTCGCCCTTCGCCGAGGTGCCGAGCCAGGTGTACATCGGCGGCTACCTCGACGCCGAGGACTACCGCAGCCTGAGCGCCGATGGCGTCGTGGGCGACATCGCCACCGTGTTCTACCGCGGCGACGGCACCTTCGCCGACATCGAGCTCAATGCCCGGGCATCCGGACCGAACCTGGACCGGCTGCGCCGCGTCGCCCGCCGCATCTGCGTCGTCTCGGGCGTGCAGAAGCTGCCGGGCCTGCGCGGGGCGCTCGCCGCGGGCCTCATCACCGATCTCATCCTCGACGAGAGCCTCGCCGCCGCGCTGGTGCGCGAGGTGCCCGAGGGGCTGGCGGCCGGCGCTCCGCGACGGCTGCGCTGAGCTCGGCAGACACCGCCGCAGCGTCTGCACGTTTGTGCACGGGCCTGGCAAGTTTGTCGCGCCGGCCCCAGGATGGAGGCACCACCTCGCGCGCGACGGCCCGCGACTCCCGACAGAACGGTTCCACCGACGATGCCCACCCGCACCCCGCCTCGCCCCTCCCGCGCCACCGTCGAGGCCCTCCGCGCCCGGCCCGAGTGCGAGGTGCTCATCATCGGCGCGGGCATCAACGGCATCGCGACCTTCCGCGACCTCGCGCTCAACGGCGTCGACGTCGTGCTCGTCGACCGCGACGACTACGTCGCCGGGGCGTCCTCCGGCTCGTCGCACATGATCCACGGCGGCATCCGCTACCTCGAGAACGGCGAGTTCCGGCTCGTCAAGGAGTCGGTGCACGAGCGCAACGCCCTGCTTCGCCTCGCCCCGCACTACGTTCGGCCGCTGCCGACGACTATCCCGATCTTCTCGACCTTCTCGAGCCTGCTCTCGGCGCCCCTGAGGTTCATCGGGGTGAAGACGCGCGGCAAGAAGGAGCGTGGCGCGCTCATCATCAAGGTCGGGCTGACGATCTACGACATCTTCTCGCGCGACGGCGGGCGCGTGCCGCGCCACCAGTTCCGGGGTGCGAAGGCCTCGCGCGCCCTCCTGCCCGCGCTGCGCCGCGACGTCAAGTGGACGGCGACCTACTACGACGCCTCGATGCACGACCCCGAGCGGCTCGCGCTCGACGTGCTGATGGACGGCGTCGCCGTCGGCGAGCACGCGCGCGCATCCAACTACGTCGAAGCGGCGGGCATGGATGCCGAGGGCGCGGTGCTGCTGCGCGACGCGATCACGGGCGAGGAGTTCACGATGCGGCCGCGCGTCGTCGTCAATGCCTCCGGCCCCTGGACCGACCTCACCAACGCCGCCCTCGGCGAGCCCTCGCAGTTCATGGGAGGCACGAAGGGCTCGCACATCGTCGTCGACCACCCCGAGTTGCTCGCCGCCTGCAACGGCCGCGAGATCTTCTTCGAGTTCTCGGATGGCCGCATCGTGCTCATCTACCCGCTCAAGGGTCGCGTGCTCATCGGCACGACGGACATCGCGCACGACATGGCCGAGCCGATCCGGTGCACCGAGCCCGAGGTCGATTACTTCATCGACGTCGTCAAGTACGTCTTCCCCTCGATCCCCGTCGACCGCTCGCACATCGTCTTCCGGTTCTCCGGGGTGCGCCCGCTGCCGCGACAAGATGCCGCGTCGAACGCGCAAATCAGTCGCGACTACCGGGTCGAGGAGGGCGAGCGCGGCGGCGTGCCCGTGCTGAGCCTCGTCGGCGGCAAGTGGACGACCTTCCGCGCGCTCGGCGAACAGCTGGGCGGGCGCGTTCTCGCGCTGCTCGGCCGCACCCGCGCGGTCAGCACTGACGGGCGCCTCATCGGCGGAGCCGTCGGCTACCCGACGACCGACGCCGACCGCGCGCAGTGGCTCGCGACGCACGGCGCGACCGTCGGCGCCGAGCGCGCCGCCGAGCTGCTCGAGCGCTACGGCACGAGCGCCGAGGCGATCATCCGCCGCATCGAGAGCGCTCCGGATGCGCCCCTCGCCGCCGCACCCGACTACTCGCGCGCCGAGATCGTGCACCTTGCCGAGACCGAGCAGGTCGTGCGCCTCATCGACCTGCTGCTGCGGCGCACCTCGCTCGCGTTCCGCGGCCTCGTGACCGAGGCGCTGCTCGCCGAACTTGCCGAGGTGCTCGGTGAGGCACTCGGCTGGTCGGCGTCGCGTCGCACCCAGGAGCGCGACGATGCCAGGCTGTACCTCGCCGACCGGCACGGAATCTCGCTCGCGCCGGCAGAGACGACGGGCGCACCGGCGCGCTCGCGGAAGGGCTGACCATGACCACGCACATCGTCGCGATCGACCAAGGCACCACGAGCACGCGGGCGGTGGTCGTCGACCACGCCGGCGCGATCGTCTCGGTCGGGCAGCACCCGCACGAGCAGATCTTCCCGAAGGCCGGTTGGGTCGAGCACGACCCCATGGAGATCTGGCACAACACGCAAGAGGTCATCGGGCAGGCGCTCGGCAAGGCGGGGCTCACGCGGCACGACGTCGCCGCGATCGGCATCACCAACCAGCGCGAGACCGCCGTGGTGTGGGACCGCTCGACCGGCAAACCGGTCCACAACGCCATCGTCTGGCAAGACACCCGCACCCAGGACCTCGTCGACGCGCTCGCCGCTGACGGCGGCGTGCGCCGCTTCGCCGAGACGACGGGTCTTCCGCTCGCCACCTACTTCAGCGCCACCAAGATCGCGTGGATCCTCGACCACGTCGACGGTGCCCGCGCCCGCGCCGAGGCCGGCGAGCTGCTCTTCGGCACGATCGACACCTGGCTGCTCTGGAACCTCTCCGGCGGCGTCACCGGCGGCGTGCACGCCACCGACGTCACGAACGCCTCGCGCACCCTGCTCATGGACCTGCGCACGCTCGACTGGGACGAGTCGCTGCTCGCCGCTTTCGGCGTGCCGCGCTCGATGCTGCCCGAGATCCGCTCCTCGGCCGAGGTCTTCGGCCACGCGTACCCGGGCTCGTTGCTACGCGAGGTGCCCGTGGCGGGCATCCTGGGCGATCAGCAGGCGGCGACGTTCGGCCAGGCCGCCTTCGAAGCCGGAGCGTCGAAGAACACCTACGGCACGGGCAACTTTCTCATCGTCAACACCGGCGAGCAGATTGTGGCCTCGCAGCACGGGCTGCTGACGACCGTCGCCTACCGGCTCGGCGACGAGGCGCCGCGCTACGCGCTCGAGGGCTCGGTCGCCGTCACGGGCTCGCTCGTGCAGTGGCTGCGCGACAACCTCGGGCTCATCTCGTCGTCGGGCGAGGTCGAGACGCTCGCCGCCTCGGTGCCCGACAACGGCGGCGCCCACATCGTGCCCGCCTTTAGCGGCCTCTTCGCCCCCTACTGGCGACCGGATGCCCGCGGCGCGATCGTCGGCCTCACCCGGTTCATCACGCGCGCGCACCTCGCCCGTGCGGCCCTCGAGTCGACGGCTTTCCAGACGCGCGAGGTGCTCGACGCCGCCGACAGTGAGGTGCCCGTGCCGATCGCGGAACTGCGCGTCGACGGTGGTATGACCGGTAACGAACTGCTCATGCAGTTTCAGGCCGACATTCTCGGCATTCCGGTGGTGCGACCGCGCATCATCGAGACGACCGCGCTGGGAGCCGCCTATGCCGCCGGGCTCGCCGTCGGCTTCTGGTCGTCTCGCGACGAGCTCACCGCGCTCTGGCACGAAGACCGCCGCTGGGAGCCCGCCATGGACGAGGCCGAGCGCGAGCGCCGCTTGCGCGTGTGGAAGAAGGCGGTCACCCGCACGCTCGACTGGGTCGACGACGACACCTCGGTGTAGTTCGCCCGCTCGAGCCTTCGCTTCAGCGGTTTTGCGTGTCTGCGCGTGCTCTAACGTCTGCAGATCGGCTTGCCGGCTTGGGCGCAACCCTGCGCGGCGGATTCTGCAGTCGTTAGTGCGCGAGCCTCTCCTCCCCTAAGCGCTCAGCTGCCGCGGCTGCGCGCCTGTGCTGAGGTTTCGCACCCGCGCACGCCAAGCCCGCGCAGAATCCGGGGTGTGCCCCTGCTCAACCCCGGCGCCCTGTACGGGCGAGACGAGCTCTTGGTGCTGGTGTCGCGGCGTCGTCTCGATCAGTTGGTCGAAGTCGGCGGCGTCGTGCGCCTTCGACGGGGTGTCTATTGCTCGCCAGAGCTGCCTGACGCGGTCCAGCGTGCCGTTCGCGCCGGCGGCGTGCTCGGCTGCATATCGGCGGCCCAGTCGTTTGGCCTCTGGCACCCACCAGACGCGCGCGTGCACGTTCACTTCGACCGCGCTCGATCACGCCGACGCGCATCGGGAACAGTGGCGCACTGGTGGGCAACTGAGGCCGCTCGAGAACGCACCCGAACCGCCCTCGTTGACTCACTCGCCCACGTTGTCCGCTGCCAGCCGCGTGCTATTGCGGTCGCGGTGATCGACAGCGCTCTGTACGCGGGCCTGGTGTCGGACAGTGAGCTGCAGGCCATCCTTGCCCGGGTGCCCATGCGCCGCCGAATACCGTTGTCGATGTTCGACCCGCGAAGCGAGTCGGGGATCGAGTCGCTGGTGCGGGTGGCTCTCGTCGATGCCGGGCTCCCGTGCACGTCGCAGGTTTGGATTCCGGGGGTGGGCCGAGTGGACCTGCTCGTCGACGGTCGCGTCATTGTCGAAGTCGATGGCCGCCGCTGGCACCAGGGCGAGCAGAGTCGCGACTACGGTCGAGATCTCGCGGCGCTCGCCTCAGGCCTCGGAGTCGTTCGGGTCGACTACTCACACGCGATCGCGCGAGCAGATCTCGTGGTGGGTGCTGTGCGGCAGGCGCTTCGTCGTCCGCGTGCTCTGATCGTGTCGTGATTTCACGGTTCGCGGGAACTATCGTCTGCAGCACGTGACGGTTGAAGATGTTCGGCATCTCTCAACCCGATACTGCAGACTTTCGTGCACGTGTTCGGTTGGCGCTTCTCGCCGAGCTAGCGGGTCAGGAGGGCGGACAGGGCGAGCAGGTTCGGGATGCTCGGCACGCCCGCGGGCGCATCGCCCTCGGCGCGGTCGGTCAGCGGGTTGCGATCGCGGCCGCGGTCGAGCCAGATGCCGAGCATCCCGGCTTCGTGCGCCCCGACGGCGTCGGTGCGCACCCGGTCGCCCACGTAGGCGCACTGCGCAGGCTCGACCTCGAAGGCGCGGGCCGCGGCGTGGAAGATCGCTCGGTCGGGCTTGGTGACGCCGAGCTCGCCCGAGGCGATGACGCGGCCCCGCCGGGCCGGCTCGTCGATCGAGCCGTCGGCGCGCGCGGCCGTGAGGTCGAGGCGGTCCCAGAGGCCGATCCGTGACAGCTTGTCGGTCTGGAAGGCGAGGTCGCCGTTGGTGATGATCCCCACGCGCACGGGGGGCAGCGCGTCGAGCGCGGGCAGCACGTCGTCGAACAGCCTCCACGCGTCGCGGTAGCCGACGAGGTAGCGCTCGAACCACGTGAGCGCCTCGTCGTCGCCGACCTCGACGCCGTAGGGCGCCATCAGGTCGCGCGCCCGCGCAACCCGCTGGCCCAGGTAGGTGAGCTCGCCCGTGAGGTAGCGCGCGTAGTGGCGCTCTTCGAGCTCGGCCCAACGACGTTGCACGGCCGCGGTGTCGTCGGCCGCGAACGCCCCGCCCGCCGTCGACTGCGCGAGCGCGATCGCCTCATCGACCGCCCGGGTGTGGGCCATGAGCGTGTCGTCGAGGTCGAACAGCACGACCTCGATCGGCGAGCCGCTCACGCGCGCGGCAGGAATCCGAGCGCGTCGTACACGCGCGCGAGCGTCGCATCCGCGATGACGGATGCCCGCTCCGCGTTGATCGCGAGCAGCCGGTCGAGCTCGGCGGGGTCGTCGAGCAGCTCGAGGGTGCGCTCGCGGATCGGCGAGAACGCCTCGACCACGGCCTCGGCAACCGCCGTCTTGAGCGCGCCGTACTGCAGGCCGTCGAACGACGCGACGAGAGCATCCATGCCCTGACCGGTCAGCAGCGACAGGATCGACAGCAGGTTCGACACCCCCGGCTTCTCGACGGGGTCGTACGCGACGACGCCCGACGAGTCGGTCACCGCCGACTTGACCTTCTTGGTCAGCACCGACGGCTCGTCCATGAGCCACAGGATGCCCGCCGGGCTCTCGCCCGACTTCGACATCTTCGACCCCGGGTTCTGCAGGTCGTACACCTTGGCGGTCTCGCGGAGGATGCGCACCTCGGGCACGACGAGGGTGTCGCCGAAGCGCGCGTTGAAGCGCGTGGCGAGGTCGCGCGTCAGCTCGATGTGCTGCCGCTGGTCTTCACCCACAGGCACGACCACGGCGTCGTAGAGCAGGATGTCGGCGGCCTGCAGGATCGGGTAGGTGAAGAGCCCGACCGACGCGAGGTCGGCGCCGCCCTTCGCCGACTTGTCTTTGAACTGGGTCATGCGGCTGGCCTCGCCGAAGCCCGTGATGGTGTTGAGCACCCACGCGAGCTGCGCGTGCGCGCTCACGTGCGACTGCACGAACAGCGTCGAGTGCTCGGGGTCGATGCCCGCCGCGATGTACTGCGCGGCCGTGCGGCGGGTCTGCTCGCGCAGCGCGGCCGGGTCTTGCGGCACCGTGATGGCGTGCAGGTCGACGACGCAGAACACGGCGTCGTGGGTCGCCTGCATGTCGCGCCACTGCAGCAGGGCTCCGGCGTAGTTGCCGAGGTGCAGGCTGGCGGCGGAGGGCTGCATGCCCGAGAACAGGCGCGGGAGGCTCATGCGATCAGTCTTTCAGGTGGATGCTCGGACTGAGTTCAGGGCAACTCGTAGTCGACAACCACGGGCGCGTGGTCGCTCCACCGGGTGTCCCACGAGGGTGCGCGGTCGACGGCGTACGACTGCACGGTCGCCGCGAGGGCCGGCGTCGCCACGTGGTAGTCGATGCGCCAGCCGGTGTCGGTGTCGAAGGCCTGGCCGCGCTGCGACCACCAGGTGTAGGGGCCGGGCACTTCACCGGCGTGCACGCGGCCCACGTCGACCCACCCGAGGCCGGGGCGCTCGACGCCGTCGACGCACGCGACGGGAGCATCCAGCGCCCCGAAGAACCGGTCGAAGTAGGCGCGCTCGTCGAGCAAGAAGCCCGCGTTCTTGCGGTTGCCCTTCCAGTTCTTGATGTCGAGCTCGCGGTGGCCGACGTTGAGGTCGCCGACGACGAGGGCGTAGGGGGAGTGCGCGGCGAGCAGCGGCAGCCGCTCGGTCATGGCGTCGAGAAACTTGTACTTCTCAACCTGCTTGGGGGTGTCGACCTCGCCCGAGTGCACGTAGCAGCTGACGACCGTGAGCGTCGTGCCGTCGATGTCGAGGTCAGCCTCGAGCCAGCGGCCGGCCGAGTCGAAGTCGTCGGGGCCGAGCGCGACGCGGTGGGCGGCGAACTCGCGGCGCGCGGCGATCGCGACGCCCGCGCGGCCCTTGGCGGTGGCGGCGTCGTGCAGCACGGTCCAGTCGGGGCCGAGGAGCCCCGTGACGTCGTCGGTGGATGCCCGCACCTCTTGCATCGCGAGCACATCGACATCGCGGCTCGCGAGCCAGTCGCCCATGCCTTTGCGGTACGAGGCGCGGATGCCGTTGACATTGACAGAGGCGATGCGCACGCGGGTCGACATGCGCTCATTCTAGAAGCGGCGACCGACAGGTCGCCGAGTCGCGGAATGAGTTCGGTCAGGTGCGAGGGCCGAACAGCCGCCGCAGCCACGGCCGATCGTCGGCCGCGGGCTTGGGCTCGTGCGCGGCGACGAGGGCCCGCGCCCGCTCGAGCCGTTGCGCGTGGGCGACCTCGTCGAGCACGAGCTGCTCGTCGCTCACGCTCACCGCGATCCACGATGCGGCGATGAGGATCACCTGGCAGACGAAGTTGAACCAGATCAGCAGACCCAGCAGCACCGCGAACGAGGCGAGGAGCGGGTTGTTGCTGGCTCCGCCGAGCAGGCTCGTGCCGAGCACCTTGAGCGCCCCGAGCGCGAGCGCGCCGAGCAGGGCGCCCTGCCGCAGGTGGCGCAACGGCACGTTGACGCCCGCGAGCACGCGGTAGAGCATCCCCAGCACGACGGCATCGAGCGCGAACATGACGCCGAGCGTGACCAGGCGGCCGAGCACGGCATTGAGGGTGGTGTCGCGCGCCCCCAGGCTGTCGAGCAGGCCCTCGAGCGCGACCGTGCCGAGCACCGCGAGCACCGACGAGAGCGCGAGCAGAGCCCCGAACCCCACGGCGAGGCCGAGGTCTTTGAGCTTGAGCAGCACGGGGTTCATGCGCGAGCCGGGAAGGTCGAGAATCGTGCGCACGGCGTCGCGGGCCCCGGCCAGCCAGCCGAGGGCCGAGAAGAGCAGGCCGATGAGGGCGACGGCGCCCGTCCAGCCGAAGACGCCCGCCGAGAGCAGCGCCTCGGGGTCGATGACGCCCTCGCCCCCATCGGTCGCGATGAGGCCCGGCACGGTCTGGGCGAGCACGTCGATGAGCGCCTCGCGCAGCCCGTAGTTCGCGACGAGCACGAGCCCGGCGATCGCGAAGCCGACCCAGAGCCCGGCGAAGACGGCGAAGATCGCTTGGAACGCGAGGCCTGCCGCGAGCAGCGGCCCGCGCTTCTCTCCGTAGAGCGTGAACACGCGCACGGGCTTGAGCGCCATGACCCACGCGGTCACGCGGCCGATCCACGCCATGAGGCGCCCCCACCAGCCGGTGGGCTTGGGGGCGGCGGGCTCGGTCACCCCGCCACCATAGCGAAGGCCCCGGGGGGAGACCCGGGGCCTTCGCTATGCGAGAGAGGATGCTACGGGCGGCCCCGCAGGATCGCCTGCTTCACCTCAGAGATCGCCTTCGTGACCTCGATGCCGCGCGGGCACGCCTCCGAGCAGTTGAAGGTCGTGCGGCAGCGCCACACGCCCTCTTTGTCGTTGAGGATGTCGAGGCGCACCTGGGCGGCCTCGTCGCGGCTGTCGAAGATGAAGCGGTGCGCGTTGACGATCGCGGCCGGCCCGAAGTACTGCCCATCGGTCCAGAACACGGGGCACGACGAGGTGCACGCGGCGCACAGGATGCACTTGGTCGTGTCGTCGAAGCGCGCGCGCTCTTCGATCGACTGGATGCGCTCCTTCTCGGGCTTCGAGCTCGACTGCAGGAAGGGCTGCACCTGGCGGTACGACGCGAAGAAGGGCTCCATGTCGACGATGAGGTCCTTCTCCAGCGGCAGGCCCTTGATGGCCTCGATGTAGATGGGCTTCGTGATGTCGAGGTCTTTGATGAGCGTCTTGCACGCGAGGCGGTTGCGGCCGTTGATGCGCATGGCGTCAGAGCCGCAGATGCCGTGGGCGCACGAGCGGCGGAACGAGAGCGTGCCGTCTTGGTCCCACTTCACCTTGTGCAGGGCATCCAGCACGCGGTCGGTCGAGTACATCTGCACGTCGAAGTCCTGCCAGTACGGCTCGGCGTCCTTCTCGGGGTCGAAGCGCCGGATGATGACCGTGACGGTGAACTCCTGAACGGCCCCGACCTCGGCGGTCGTGTCGGTCGCGGTCGCGGTCGCCATCAGTACTTCCTCTCCATCGGCTGGTAGTGCGTGATCACGACGGGCTTCCAGTCCATGCGGATGTGGTCGCTCGCGTCGGCGCTGTGCGCGTCGCCCGTGAGGTAGGCCATCGTGTGCTGCATGTAGTCGGCGTCGTTGCGGTCGGGGTAGTCGTCGCGCATGTGGCCGCCGCGGCTCTCTTTGCGGTTGCGGGCCGAGTAGACGACGACCTCGGCGATGTCGAGCAAGAAGCCGAGCTCGATCGCCTCGAGCAGGTCGGTGTTGAACCGCTTGCCCCGGTCTTGGATGCCGATGTTCTGGTAGCGGTCGCGCAAGCGCTGGATGGTGTTGGTCACGCTCTCGAGGCTCTCCTCGGTGCGGAACACCTGCGCGTTCTTGTCCATCTCCTCCTGCAGCTCTTTGCGGATCGCTGCGACCCGCTCGGTGCCGTTCGACGTGCGCAGGCGCTCGACGAGCTCGCGCACCTCTTTCGCCGGGTCCTCGGGCAGCGGCACGAACTCGGCCGAGTTCGCGTACTCGACCGAGTAGCGGCCGGCGCGCTTGCCGAAGACGTTGATGTCGAGCAGCGAGTTGGTGCCGAGGCGGTTCGAGCCGTGCACCGAGACGCACGCGCACTCGCCCGCGGCATAGAGGCCCGGGATGACGGTGTCGTTGTCGCTCAGCACCTCGGCCTTGATGTTGGTCGGGATGCCGCCCATCGCGTAGTGGGCCGTCGGCATGACGGGCACCGGTTCGACGACGGGATCGACGCCGAGGTAGGTGCGGGCGAACTCGGTGATGTCGGGCAGCTTGGTCTCGAGTACCTCGGCGCCCAGGTGGGTGCAGTCGAGCAGCACGTAGTCCTTGTTCGGCCCGGCGCCGCGGCCTTCGGCGACCTCCTGCACCATGCAGCGCGAGATGATGTCGCGCGGCGCGAGGTCTTTGATGGTCGGGGCGTAGCGCTCCATGAAGCGCTCGCCGCTCGCGTTGCGCAGAATGGCGCCCTCGCCGCGAGCACCCTCGGTGAGCAGGATGCCCAGGCCGGCCAGCCCGGTCGGGTGGAACTGGAAGAACTCCATGTCTTCGAGCGGGATGCCCTTGCGCCAGATGATGCCGACGCCGTCGCCCGTGAGGGTGTGGGCGTTCGAGGTGGTCTTGTAGATCTTGCCGAAGCCGCCCGTGGCGAAGACGACGCTCTTGGCGTGGAAGACGTGCAGGTCGCCCGTCGCGAGCTCGTAGGCGACGACGCCCGCGGCCTTGCCCTCGTTCATCACCAGGTCGAGCACGTAGTACTCGTTGTAGAACTCGATGCCGAGCTTGACGCAGTTCTGGAACAGCGTCTGCAGGATCATGTGGCCCGTACGGTCGGCCGCGTAGCAGGCCCGGCGCACCGGAGCCTTGCCGTGGTCGCGCGTGTGCCCGCCGAAGCGGCGCTGGTCGATCTTGCCGTCGGGCGTGCGGTTGAAGGGCAGACCCATGTTCTCGAGGTCGATGATCGCGTCGATAGCCTCTTTCGCGAGGATCTCGGCCGCGTCCTGGTCGACGAGGTAGTCGCCGCCCTTGACGGTGTCGAAGGTGTGCCACTCCCAGCTGTCCTCTTCGACGTTCGCGAGGGCGGCGGCCATGCCGCCCTGCGCGGCGCCCGTGTGCGAGCGCGTCGGGTAGAGCTTCGAGATGACGGCGGTCTTGGCGTTCGGGCCGGCCTCGATCGCGGCGCGCATGCCGGCACCGCCGGCACCGACGATCACGACGTCGAACTGGTGCTGGTGCACGGTGGGTGCGGCAGGCGCACTCATGGTCTCGGTACTCGGAGTTGCGGAAGTCACAGGATGTCCTCACAGAACGAAGCGACGAGCTCGGGGTCGGCCCCGGCCGGGCAGGGGTCGAAGGTGAACAGCACGAGCGTGCCGAGCACGAGCAGCACGGCGGTCGACGCGATGAGCGCCGTGTGCAGGATGCGCCGCACGCTCGCTGTGGCGACGTAGTCGTTGACGATCGTGCGCATGCCGTTCGTGCCGTGGATGAGCGCCAGCACGAGCAGCGCGAAGTCGTACCACTGCCAGAACGGGTCGCTGAGCTTGCCCGCGACGAAGGCGAAGTCGATCTGGCTCACGCCGTCGCCCAAGAAGAGGTTGACGAAGAGGTGGCCGAAGATCAGCACGACGAGCAGAACGCCCGAGACGCGCATGTAGATCCAGCCCCATTTCTCCCAGTTGATGCCGCGGCGCGTGGTCGCGTAGGGGCTGCGGGGTGCGTCGATGGTCGTCATGATCAGCCTCCGAAGACGTGCATGAGGTGACGGGGGGTGAAGCCGATCATCAAGACCAGCCAGACGCCGAGCACGACGTAGAACATCGCCTTCTGGTGCCGCGTGCCGACGCCCCAGAAGTCGACGAGGATGATGCGCAGCCCGTTGAGCGCGTGGAACCCGATCGCGCCGACGAGCGCGAGCTCGCCGAGCCCCATGATGGGCGTCTTGTAGGCGCCGATCACGACGTTGTACGCCTCGGGGCTCACGCGCACGAGGGCCGTGTCGAGGATGTGCACGAGCAGGAAGAAGTAGATCGCCACACCCGTGATGCGGTGCAGCACCCACGACCACATGCCTTCGTTCCCGCGGTAGAGCGTGCCGCCGGGAATGACCGATCGGCGGGGAACGGGTACTTCGATGGTTGCCGACGAGCTCATCGCTCCGGCTCCCGATGCCTTCGCTGGCACGAGAAACCCTCCTCAGGGCAGTGACGACGCGCGCGGTCGCCCGCGCTCGTGGACTCCGGTTGGATTCCGATTCTCAGCTGGTGGTCGCCGATACACGCAGTCTACGTCGAGTTTTCTGAGTGCTCGGAACGGCGCGGGCCTGCCGATAGGGTGGCGCGCATGCACGCACTCGAGGGGGCTCTTCCCGACTTCTATGCCGTCATCCCCGCGGGAGGCGTCGGGTCGCGCCTCTGGCCCCTCTCTCGGGCCGAGGCCCCGAAGTTTCTGCACGACCTCACGGGCAGCGGGCAGACCCTGCTGCGCGACACCTGGAACCGCGTGCTGCCGCTCGCGGGCAGCGCCGGCATCATGGTCGTCACGGGGCGCGCGCACCGCACCGCGGTGCAGCAGCAACTGCCCGAGCTGACCGAGGCGAACATCGTGCTCGAGAGCGAGCCGAAAGAGTCGTCGGCGGCGATCGGGCTCGCGGCGGCCATCCTGCACCGTCGACACCCCGACGTCGTGGTGGGGTCGTTCGCGGCCGACCACGTGATCACCGATGGCGAGCGCTTTCGTCACGCCGTCGCCGAGGCCGTTGCGGTGGCCCGCCAGGGGTACATCACGACGATCGGCATCACGCCGACCGAGCCCTCGGTGGGCTTCGGCTACATCCTGTGCGGCGAGCGGCTCTCGATCGAGGGTGCCGCGCACGCGCACATGGTGCAGAACTTCGTCGAGAAGCCCGACCTCGAGACCGCGACCGCCTACCTCGCCTCGGGCGACTACCTCTGGAACGGCGGCATGTTCATCGCGCGCGCCGACCAGCTTCTGGCGCAGCTGGCCGAGACCCAGCCGATGCTGCACGAGGGGCTGCTCGAGATCGCCGCGGCGTGGGACACCTCGAAGCGCGACATCGTCGTCGACGCGGTGTGGCCGCTGCTACCGAAGATCGCGATCGACTACAGCGTGGCCGAGCCCGCCGCCGCGGCCGGCCGGCTGGCGGTCGTGCGCGGCGACTTTCCCTGGGACGACGTCGGCGACTTCTCGTCGCTCGCCAAGCTGCTCTCGGGCGGCCGCCCGGGCGACCTGGCGATCCTCGGCGAGGGCGCCCGCGTGCTCGCCGACTCGTCGAGCGGCGTCGTGGTCAGCCAGAGCAAGCGGCTCATCTCGCTCATCGGGGTCACCGACATCGTCGTCGTCGATACTCCGGATGCCCTGCTCGTGACCACGCGCGAGCACGCGCAGCGCGTCAAGAGCGTCGTCGACGCCATCAAGCAGGCCGGTCGCGACGACCTGCTCTAGCCGCCCGGCGCGACCTCGGAGCGGCTCGCGCCGCGCATCCGTTCTGCTCATTCGCGCACGCGCGTGCGCATCTCGTGCGTGCCGCCCAGCATTTCCGCGGGATTACGGCCGCGTCCCGGATTCGTAACGCTTGCATCACCAGGGGCCTTCGGCACTCCTGCAAGACCCGTGCGTTCGCTAACGTGGAGCCAATTCGCTCCAGCGTCCTGCTGGGCAGCAATTTTGGAGGACACAGTGATCATCACTACCCGTAAGCGCGCCCTCGGCGGGCTTGCCCTGCTCGGCGCGAGCGCGCTCGTGCTCGCCGGCTGCGCCGCAGCCCCCGAGGAGGCGCCCGCAGAGACCGAGGCGCTCGACTTCCTTCCCTGCATCGTCTCGGACGCCGGTGGATGGGACGACAAGTCGTTCAACGAGGCCGCGTACGAGGGCATCGAGGAGGCCGCTGCCGAGCTCGGTGTCGAGTTCGTCGCCGTCGAGTCGGCTGACGAGAACGCGTACGAGCCCAACGTGCAGCAGCTCGTCGACCAGGGCTGCGACCTGATCGTCACCGTGGGCTTCCTGCTCGCCGAGGCGACCACCAACGCGGCCGCGGCCAACCCCGACATCAACTTCGCGATCATCGATGAGTTCATCGACGCTCCGAACGTCAAGCCGATCCAGTTCAACACGGTCGAGGCGGCGTTCCTCGCCGGCTACGTCGCGGCGAGCTACTCGGAGACCGGCGTCGTCGGCACCTTCGGCGGCATCCCGATCCCGCCCGTCACCATCTTCATGGACGGCTTCGTGCAGGGCGTCGACTACTACAACGAGACCAAGGGCACCTCGGTGCAGGCGCTCGGGTGGGACCTCGAGGGCCAGACCGGCGCGTTCACCGGTGGCTTCGCCCCCGGCACCGAGGCGCTGACCACGGCGCAGGGCCTCATCGACCAGAACGCCGACGTGCTGCTGCCCGTCGGTGGCCCGATCTACTTCAGCGCTGCTGAGGCCATCCGCGACTCGGGTCGCTCGATCGCCCTCATGGGCGTCGACAAGGACATCTTCGTGTCTGACCCCGACATCGCCGACCTGGTGCTCACCTCGGTGCTGAAGAACATCGCCACGGCCGTCTACGACGTCGTGACCGGTGCGGCCACCGCTGAGTTCGACTCGAGCCCGTACGTGGGCACGCTCGACAACGGCGGCGTGGGCATCGCCGAGTTCCACGACTTCGAGTCGGCGGTCGACGCCGAGCTCGCGGGCGAGGTCGAGGCGCTCATCGCCGGCATCATCGACGGCTCGATCGAGGTCACCTCGCCGGCGTCGCCCGGTCAGTAGTCCGGAATCGTTCCACCCGGGGGAGGTCAGCGATGCTGACCTCCCCCGGTCCGTTTCGCCCACGGCGCGCCCTCGGGGCCGGATGCTCAGATGCGCAGGGATGCGCTCATATTCCGCTCTGCGCTCTCCCCTACAGTGGTGTCACGAGCACACCGCGGTCGCTTCTGCCCGCGTGCGCGCGCACCCCGCACCCGTAACAGCGCCGCCCTCGTCGCCGGCGCAGGAAGGCCAAGGAGCATGAAGCTCGAGCTTCGCGGCATCACCAAGCGCTTCGGTGCGCTGACCGCCAACGACCACATCGACCTCGTCGTCGAACCGGGCGAGATCCACTGCCTGCTCGGCGAGAACGGCGCCGGCAAGAGCACGCTCATGAACGTGCTCTACGGCCTCTACCAGGCCGACGAGGGCGAGATCCTGCTCGACGACGTCGTGCAGAAGTTCGCTGGCCCCGGCGACGCCATGAACGCCGGCATCGGCATGGTGCACCAGCACTTCATGCTCATCCCCGTCTTCACGGTGGCCGAGAACGTCATGCTCGGCCACGAGCAGACGAAGGCCGGCGGGCTGCTCGACCTCGACGCCGCGCGCGCGATGGTGCGCGAGATCTCGAGCCGGTTCGGCTTCGACATCGACCCCGACGCCAAGATCGAAGACCTGCCGGTGGGCGTTCAGCAGCGGGTCGAGATCATCAAGGCGCTCTCGCGCAACGCCAACGTGCTCGTCTTCGATGAGCCGACCGCCGTGCTGACCCCGCAAGAGACCGACGAGCTCATGGGCATCATGCGCCAGCTGCGCGACGAGGGCACCTCGATCGTCTTCATCACCCACAAGCTGCGCGAGGTGCGCGAGGTCGCCGACCGCATCACGGTCATCCGCCTCGGCAAGGTCGTGGGCGAGGCCGAGCCCACCGCGACGAACGCCGAGATGGCCTCGCTCATGGTCGGCCGCGCCGTCGAGCTCACGGTCGACAAGGCGCCCGCCCAGCCCGGTGAGCCCTCGCTCGTCGTCACCGACCTCGTCGTCACCGACCCTCGCGGCCAGGTGCTCGTCGACCACGTCTCGTTCACCCTGCACCGCGGCGAGATCCTCGCCATCGCGGGCGTGCAGGGCAACGGCCAGACCGAGCTCACCGAGGCCATCATGGGCCTGCAGCCCAAGGTTCACGGCTCCATCTCGCTCGAGGGCAACGAGCTCGTCGGCGACTCGGTTCGGCAGGTTCTGGATGCGGGGGTCGGCTTCGTGCCCGAAGACCGCACCGAAGACGGTCTCGTCGGCACCTTCTCGATCGCCGAGAACCTCATGCTCGATCGCTCGACCGGTGAGCCCTTCGTGAAGTGGGGCACGCTGCAGCTCGACGAGCTCGCGCGCTTCGCGGTCGAGCGGGTCGCCGAGTTCGACGTGCGCACGCAGGGCATCACGCAGGCGGCCGGCCGGCTCTCGGGTGGCAACCAGCAGAAGGTCGTGCTCGCGCGCGAGCTCAGTCGCGAGCTCGCCCTCTTCGTCGCCGCACAGCCCACGCGCGGGCTCGACGTCGGCTCGATCGAGTTCGTGCACAAGCGCATCGTCGCGACGCGCGACGCCGGAATCCCCGTCATCGTCGTCTCGACCGAGCTCGACGAGGTCGCGGCGCTCGCCGACCGCATCGCCGTCATGTACCGGGGCCGGATCGTCGGCATCGTTCCGGGCGATACCCCGCGCGACGTTCTGGGCCTCATGATGGCCGGAGAGACCCCCACGGAGGTGGCCGCATGAGCGACACGACCCTGAAGACGGAGACCCCCGAGGTTCCCCGCAGCAACCAGATCGTCAAAGAGATCTTCGGCGGCAGCGCAGCCATCTCGGTGCTCGCCGTCGTGCTGGCCCTCGTCTTCGGCGGCATCCTCATCGTGCTCACCGATGAGGCCGTCGCGCAGACGAGCGCCTACTTCTTCTCGCGCCCGACCGACATGCTCGCCGCGATGTGGGACGCGGTCGCGGGAGCCTACTCGGCGCTGTTCCGCGGCTCGGTGTTCAACTACCTGCGCGCCGACGACCTCGCGGTGGCGTTCCGCCCGCTCACCGAGACGCTCGCCAACGCGACGCCGCTCATCGCGGCCGGACTCGGCGTGGCCCTCGCGTTCCGGGTGGGCCTGTTCAACATCGGTGGTCGCGGGCAGATGCTCATCGCCGCCGCCGCGGCCGGGTACGTCGGGGCCTACATCCCCATGCCGCCCGTGATCCACCTGGTGGTGGCGCTCGTCGTCGGCCTCATCGGCGGCGCCCTGTGGGGCGGCATCGTCGGTCTGCTGAAGGCGCGCACGGGCGCGCACGAGGTGATCGTCACGATCATGCTCAACTACATCGCGTTCTACCTGGTCTCGTTCCTGCTGCGCACCCCGGGCGCGCTGCAGGCGCCGGGGCAGAACAACCCGAAGAGCGGCCCGATCCTCGAGACCGCCCAGTTCCCGGCGCTGCTGGGCGATCAGTACAACCTCAACCTCGGCTTCATCCTCGTGATCGTCGCGACGATCTACGTCTGGTACCTGCTCAACCGCTCAGCCATGGGCTTCCGGTTCCGCGCGGTCGGCGAGAACCCGAACGCGGCGCGCGTCGCGGGCATCAAGGTCGAGCGCGTCTACGTGCAGGTCATGCTCATCGCCGGCGCCCTCGTGGGTCTCGCCGGCGTGTACCAGGTGCTCGGCAACTTCACGGGCGGCTTCGCCTCGGGTCTGGATGCGAGCATCGGGTTCGACGCGATCACCGTGGCCCTGCTGGGGCGCTCGAAGCCCTGGGGAGTCTTCTTCGCGGGCATCCTGTTCGGCGCCCTCAAGGCCGGCAGCTACACGATGCAGGCGGCCGAGGGCATCCCGGTCGACATCGTGCTCGTCGTGCAGTCGTTCATCGTGCTCTTCATCGCGGCGCCGCCGCTCGTGCGGTCGATCTTCCGACTTCCCACCCCTGATCCGCTGTTCCAATGGCGGACCCCGAAGCTCGCCCGCAAGGCGGAGGTGACCAAGTGAGCGCCGTGACGACCACCCGCGATGCCGGGTCGGGGCTCGTCCCCACCCAGCTCATCGTGCGCAGCTGGAAGGCTCCCATCGCCTTCGCGATCTTCACCGTGCTCGGGGCCGTGCTCTTCATCGCCCTCGCGCGCGGCGGCGACACGACCTACCGCCTGAGCAACGACACCGACGCGATCGTGCTGCCCTCGATCGTGCTGCCCGCCGACGCGACGGGTCTCGTGACGGTCGTGCTCATGGCGGCGGTCGCCGTCTACGGGTTCTTGACCGTGCGGGGCGGGCGGCGCATCCCGCTCTGGCTCACCTCGCTCTTCGCGGTGCTGTTCCTGCTCGGGTTCCTCACGTGGGCGGCCGCCGGATCGACCGTGCCGCTCGTGGGCCTGCTCGCGGGTGCCCTCACGGTGAGTACGCCGCTCATCTTCGGCTCGCTCGGCGGCGTCATCAGCGAGCGCGTGGGCGTCGTCAACATCGCGATCGAGGGCCAGCTGCTCGCGGGGGCCTTCGTAGCGGCCCTCGTGGCGACCTTCACGGGTTCGGCCATCGTCGGCCTGCTCGCCGCGATGCTCGCGGGCGCGCTCGTCTCGACAATCCTCGCGGTGTTCGCCATCAAGTACCTCGTCGACCAGGTCATCGTCGGTGTCGTGCTCAACGTGCTCGTCGTCGGGCTCACGAGCTTCTTGTACTCGACGGTCATGACGGGCGACCCCGACCTGTTCAACAAGCCCGAGCGCTTCGAGCGCATCGCCATCCCGCTGCTGAGCGATATCCCCGTGCTCGGGCCGATCCTCTTCAACCAGACGATCATCGTCTACCTGATGTTCGCGCTCGTGCCCACGGTCTGGTTCGCGCTCTTCAAGACCCGCTGGGGCCTGCGCCTGCGGTCGGTCGGCGAGCACCCGAAGGCGGCCGACACGGTCGGCATCAACGTGCGCGCCACGCGGTTCTGGAACGTGCTGCTCGCGGGCCTCATCGTCGGCGGCGGCGGCGCGTTCTTCACGCTCGCGGCCATCGGCTCGTTCACGAAAGAGATGACGAACGGCGCGGGCTTCATCGCGCTCGCCGCGGTGATCTTCGGCCAGTGGAACCCGATCCGCGCAACGCTCGCGGCCCTGCTGTTCGGCTTCGCGACGAACCTGCAGTCGACGCTGTCGATCGTCGGCTCGCCCGTGCCGAGCGAGTTCATGCTCATGCTGCCGTACCTCGTCACGATCTTCGCCGTGGCCGGGCTCGTCGGGTTCTCGCGGCCGCCAGCGGCCTCGGGCAAGCCGTACGTCAAGTCGTGAGCGCAGCATCCATGACCGATATCGACTGGGATGCTCTGCGCGCGGTCGCCCTCGAGGCCATGTCGCACGCCTATGTGCCGTACTCGAACTTTCCGGTCGGGGTGGCCGCGATCGTCGACGACGGGCGCGTGATCTCGGGCTGCAACGTCGAGAACGCCTCGTACGGCCTCACGCTGTGCGCCGAGTGCGCGCTCGTGTCGAGCCTGCACATGACGGGCGGCGGCAAGCTCGTGGCCTTCACGTGCGTCGACGGCAACGGCGGCGCGCTCATGCCGTGCGGCCGCTGCCGGCAGCTGCTGTTCGAGCACTCGGCCGAGGGCATGCTGCTCGAGACCGTGTCGGGCATCCGCACGATCGATGAGGTGCTGCCCGATGCGTTCGGCCCGCGCACCCTCGCCGCCTTCCACACCACCGGCGCCTGAGCGCCCGCACAAGGAGACCACCATGGCTGTCGAGCCGTTCGACGTCGTCGACCTCATCCGCACCAAGCGCGACAAGGGCGCCCTCACCACCGAGCAGATCGGCTGGATGATCGACGCCTACACGCGCGGCTACGTCGCCGACGAGCAGATGTCGGCCATGACGATGGCGATCTTCCTCAACGGCATGACCCGCGAAGAGGTGCGCGACATGACCTTGGCGATGGTCGCCACGGGCACGCGCCTCGACTTCTCGGGCCTGTCGAAGAAGACGACCGATAAGCACTCGACCGGCGGGGTCGGCGACAAGATCACGCTGCCGCTCGCGCCCCTCGTGGCCTCGTTCGGCGTCGCGGTGCCGCAGCTCAGCGGCCGCGGGCTGGGCCACACGGGGGGAACGCTCGACAAGCTCGAGAGCATCCCGGGCTGGCGCGCGAACGTGAGCGTCGACGAGATGATGGCGCAGCTCGAGAGCGCCGGCGCCGTCGTGTGCGCCGCGGGCTCGGGCCTCGCGCCCGCCGACGGCAAGCTCTACGCGCTGCGCGACATCACCGGCACGGTCGAGTGCATCCCGCTCATCGCCTCGTCGATCATGTCGAAGAAGATCGCCGAGGGCACCGCCGCGCTCGTGCTCGACGTGAAGTTCGGCTCGGGCGCGTTCCTCAAAGACATCGAGCAGTCGCGCGAGCTCGCGAAGGTCATGGTGCGCCTGGGTGAGGATGCCGGGGTCGCCACGCGCGCGGTGCTCACGAACATGAACGTGCCGCTGGGCCTCGCCATCGGCAACGCCAACGAGGTGCGCGAGTCGGTGGAGGTGCTCGCCGGCGGCGGACCCGCCGATGTCGTCGAGCTCACGGTGACCCTCGCGCGCCACATGCTCGAGCTCGCCGGCATCACCGACGCCGATGTCGAGGGCGCCCTGCAGAACGGGCAGGCCATGGACACCTGGAACGCCATGATCCGGGCCCAGGGCGGCGACCCCGAAGCGCCCATGGCCGAGGCCGCCGAGCACCACGTCGTCACGGCCGACCGCGACGGCGTGCTCGTCGAGCAACTGGCTCTGCCCTTCGGCATCGCCGCCTGGCGCCTCGGCGCGGGCCGCGCCCGCAAGGAGGACCCGGTCGACCACGCCGCGGGCATCGACCTGCACGCGAAGCCGGGCGACACCGTGACGAAGGGCCAGCCGCTCTTCACGATGCACACCAACGAGGCGGCGCGGTTCGATCGCGCGCTCGAGGCGCTCGAGGGCGGCTACCGCATCGGCGACGCCGGCGACGAGGTCGTCACGGGCGGGCCGCTCATCGCGGGGGTCGTCGACTAGAGGTCGACAGCGCCGATGCGCTCGAGGGCATCGACGACGAGATCCCAGAAGCGGTCGTTGTCGATGTCGAGGGCGACCTGCGTCGTGCAGCCCTCGGGGGCGGGGGCGCGCAGATCGGCGACGGTCATGCCGAGCGTGAGCCCGCCCGTCAGCTCGACGTCGAGCGGCGCTGTCACGACGCGCAGCAGTGTGGGGTCGATGAGGAAGGCCACGGCGCACGGGTCGTGCACAGGCGGGTGATCGAAGCCCTGCGCGTCTTTGTACGAGTGCGCGAAGAACTCGAGCAGTTCGCCGACGAAGCGCGCGGGCGCCGTGCCGACCGCGGCGATGCGCGCGGCGACCTCATCGGTCGCGAGCGCCTGGTGGGTCGCGTCGAGGCCGATCATCGTGAGCGGCCAGGGCTCGTTGAACACGATGTGCGCCGCCTCGGGGTCGATGATGATGTTGAACTCGGCGACGGCGCTCCAGTTGCCGACGTGCACGCCGCCGCCCATGAGCACGACCTGCTTGACACGCTCGGCGAGGCGCGGCTCCTTACGCACCGCGAGCGCGATGTTCGTGAGCGCCCCGGTCGGCACGAGCGACACGGTCTTCGGCGGGTGGCTCATGACGGTGTCGATGATGAGGTCGACGGCGTGGCGCGGGTCGAGCTCGATAACCGGCTCGGGCAGCACGGGGCCGTCGAGCCCCGACTCGCCGTGGATGTCGGGAGCCGTCTCGACCGTGCGCACGAGCGGGCGGTGGGCTCCGCGGGCGATCGGCACCGCATCCATGCCGATGACGCGCGCGACCGAGAGGGCGTTGCGCGTGACCTTCTCGATGGTCTGGTTGCCCATGACGGTCGTGACCGCGAGCAGGTCGATGGCGGGCGAGCCGTGAGCGAGCAGCATCGCCACCGCGTCATCGTGGCCAGGGTCGCAGTCGAGGATGATCTTGTGCGGAGCGGAATCGGGGGTCGCCATGCCTCGAGCCTAGAGGGGCGCACAGGGGTCACGACTCGGTAACGAACCGGTAGGTTTGAGGGTATGACGACGTCGACTGCGAACCTCCTTCCCGGCACCGATCTGGCGATCGAGTCGCTGCCGAAGGTGTCGCTGCACGACCACCTCGACGGCGGGCTGCGGCCGCAGACGATCATCGAGCTCGCCGAAGCGATCGGCCTCGAGCTGCCGGCGACCGACGCGCCCGCGCTCGGCGCGTGGTTCGCCGAGAAGAGCGACTCGGGCTCGCTCGTCGAGTACCTGAAGACCTTCGATGTCACGACCGCCGTCATGCAGACGCGGGAGGGCCTCGAGCGGGTGGCGCGCGAGTTCGTGCTCGACCTCGCGGCCGACGGTGTCGTGTGGGGCGAGATCCGCTGGGCTCCCGAGCAGCACCTCACCCGCGGGCTGAGCCTCGACGAGACGGTCGAGGCCGTGCAGTCGGGTCTGGATGCGGGGGTCGACGAGGCGCGCGGGGCCGGTCACAGCATCCGCGTCGGTCAGCTCGTCAGCGCCATGCGCCACGCCGATCGCGGACGCGAGATCGCCGAGCTCGCCCTGCGCCACCGCGACCGCGGCGTGGTGGGCTTCGACATCGCGGGCGCCGAGGCGGGTTTTCCGCCCAGCCGCATGCAAGAAGCCTTCGACCTGCTCTCGGCGAGCTTCTTCCCCGCGACGATCCACGCGGGCGAGGCCGACGGCCTCGAGTCGATCCGCGGCGCCCTGCTCGACGGCCGCGCCCTGCGCCTGGGCCACGGCGTGCGCCTGGCCGAAGACATCACGCTGCGCGACGAGGGCGGCGCCACGATCGCCGAGCTCGGCCTGCTCGCCGAATGGGTGAAAGACCGCCAGGTCGCGCTCGAGACGAGCCCGAGCTCGAACCTGCAGACCGGAGCGATCGCGGCATGGGGCGACCAGATGGTCGACCACCCGCTCGACCTCTTCTACCAGCTGGGGTTCCGCGTCACGGTCAACACCGACAACCGCCTGATGAGCGCGACGACGCTCAGCCGCGAGCTGCGCCTCGTCGCCGAGGCCTTCGGCTACGACCTCGACGACCTGCTGGCTCTGCAGCTCAACGCCGCGCAGGCCGCCTTCCTGCCCGTCGAAGACCGCGAGGCGCTCATGGACACGATCATCGACGGCTTCGAGGCCGCGCAATGACGCTGCCCGCCCTCGCCGATCGCGCGATCGTGCTGCAGGCCCGCGCGGCCGACTGGCGCGATGCCGTGCGGCTCGCGGGCGACGCGCTCGTCGACAGCGGGTGCACGACCGCCGAGTACACCGAGGCGATGATCCGCATGGTCGACGACCACGGGCCCTACATCGTCATCGCTCCGGGCCTCGCGCTCGCGCACGCTCGCCCCGGCCCCGAGGTGCGCTGCGACGGCCTCTCGGTCGTGACGCTCGCCGAGCCGGTCGAGTTCGGGCACGCCCACAACGACCCCGTGCGCGTCGTCATCGGTCTCGCGGGCGTGGCGGCCGACGGCCACCTCGAAGCCGTGGCGCAGCTCGCCAACGCCTTCAATGATGCGGCGGCCATCCCGGCGCTCGCCGCGGCGACGACACGGGATGCCGTGCGCACGATCCTCGCGGGCGGCGGCATCGCGTGAAGATCGTCACGATCTGCGGGGCGGGCATCGGCTCGAGCGGCATCCTCAAGGTCAACGCCGAGCGGGTGCTGCAGCGTCTGGGCCTGACGGCGACGGTCGTCGCGGCCGATCTCGCCTCGGTCGACCGCGTGGCCGCCGACGCCCAGGTGATCCTGACGAGCGGCGAGTTCGTCGAGGCCATCGGTCCGACGCGCGCCGACGTCATCGTCATCGACAACTACTTCGACAGTGACGAGCTGGCCGTCAAGCTCGAGGCCGCGATCGGCTGAGCGCCGCTTCGGGTGCGGGATGCCGCGCTCGCGCCAGCCGCGGCTCAGCTCTGCCCGGCCGGCCCGTTCGCACGATCGGCACCACTGCCGCCCGCGCGCATCCACAGGGCCACGGCCACGCCGAGGGCGCTGAGCGGCGCGATGTAGGGCGCGAACGAGAACAGGGCGAGGGCGACGAGCAGGCCCACGCCGCCGGCGACGACCGCGCGACGCCCGGGGCTCACGGCATTCTGCGCGAGCGGCAGCACGGCCGCGGCCGCGAGCGCAGCGGCCACGCCCGTCGTCGCGAGCAGCACCCAGGGCACGAGCGGCCCGAGCGGCAGCAGCACCGAGCCCGGCAGGGCGATGGCCTCGGCGACGAGCGCGAGCGGGCGGATGAGCAGCACGAGGTAGGCGCCCAGCAGGAGCCCGACCGGCTGTGCGCGGCGGCCGATGAGAGCGTGCACCGCGGTGAGCAGCGGCACGAAGCCGAGGAAGGCGAGCACGTTGCCGAGCAGCAAGGCGCGGTCGTTGCTCTCGTACGAGACCAGCTGTTCGAGCCCCTCGACCTGAGAAGTGTCGACTGGCGTAATGAATAGCGTCGGCACGAGGACGACGCCGATGAGCATCATCGCCGTCGCCGTGAGCGCCGCGACGAGGCCCGTGACGCGGCTCGGCGGCCCCGCGAGCCCGTCGAGGGAGGAGGAGGATGAGCCGGTCATGAGCGGGCCTTTCGACGGAGGGCGAGGATGGTCGTCGCGACGGCGACGAAGGCGAGCACGAGCGCTCCGCTCGGCAGCACGACGAGCCACCAGACGATCACGGCGGTGATCGAGAGCATGACGAGCGGGCCGAGGCGCAGGCCCGCCGCTTGCCGCGCCACGAGCCCCGTGATGATGGCGATCGCGAGCGACTGCAGCGCGATCGCGCTCGTGACGACGACGGGAACGGGTGCCGTCGTCATCGCGACCGAGGCGGCGAGGAGCAGGCCGCTCGCGACGGCGAGCGCCTCGCGCAGCGACGTCGCGACGCGCGCGAGCACGGCGACCTGCACGAGTAGCGGCACGGCACCGAGCGAGGCGACCGCGAAGCCCTGCCCGGCCACGAGCAGGCCGGCCTCGGCGGCGGCTGATCCGGCTGTCCAGGCGAGCGCGACCACGATTACCGCGACGACGCCGAGCCAGATGCTGAGGCGGCGCTCGCCCTCCGACCAGGGCCGCTGGGGCCGCGGTGCGCGCGGCAGGGGCGGCATGCCGGGCAGCCCCGACACCCCGATGCCGCGCCCGCCGTCGCCATGCTCGGCGGCGTACGCGGCCTCGAGCTGCTTGCGGAACTCGACCTCGCGCTCGATGCGTGCCCCGCGCACGCGGTCGACGATGCCGAGACCGATCGCCCCGGCCATGACGAGCGCGGGGCTGATGCCGGCGATCATGAACGGCAGCGCGAGCCCCGCTCCGGCGATGCCCGCCCAGACGTGCGCGACCATCGGATCGACGTAGGGCCGGATGAGCACGACCGCCGAGGCCGAGGCGGCCGCCGTCGTGATCGCGACGACCGCACCGACCTGCACGTCGACGATGCCGATGGGGCGCTCCGGCCCGATCGTGAGCAGGGCGAGCACACCGACCGCGGCGATCGCGCTCGCGATCGCCATGACGACGGCCGAGACGGCGGGGGTGCGGGTGAGTCGGTCGAATCCGCGGCGGTTGTAGAGCATCCCGAGGCCGATCGCGCCCAGCACGATCGCGAGTGTCGTCGGCAGCGACTGCAGCGCGGCGACCTGCTGCGCCAGGGCGAGCAGCCGCTCGTCGGGAATGGTCGTCGCGCCGTCGCCGGGCGCCGCGTACGGGTCGGGAATCTGGAACGCGCCCAGCGCGCCCAGCGCCCGACCGGATGCCCAGCTCACGAGCGCCGCGAACCACACCACGACGACCGGGGTCGGCAGCAGCGGCGGGCGCTCGGGCGTCGGGTGCGTCACGCCCTCCACCCTATGCGCGCCCGCACGAGTCGTCTTTTGTTGCATGAGTGCCAGAACGTTCGGCGACTCATGCCACGAACACCACCGTTCGCGGGCGCTCGCGTCGGGGGAACGTCAGACAATGAGGGCGCGCATGCCCGCCTCGAGCGCTGCGACCTCGGCCTCGGCGGCCGCCCGGCGCTCGTCGACCGAGCCCTGCTGCGACGAGGCGTCGATGTAGACCTTGACCTTGGGCTCGGTGCCGCTCGGCCGCACGATGACGCGGGCGCCGCCGCGCATCCAGAACCGCAGGATGTCGCTCGGGGGGAACACCCCGAAGCCGCCGCTGAAGTCGTCGACCTGCTCGACGCGCACGCCCCCGACCTCGCTCGGCGGGTTGTCGCGCAGCGCCGCCATGACCGCGGTGATGCGGCTGAGGTCGGTGACGCGCAGCGAGACCTGCGCGCTCGCGAAGGCGCCGAAGCGCTCGTCGAAGTCGCGCTGGTGCTGCTCGAGCGTGCGTCCCGCGGCCTTGAGCTCGCCCGCGAGCGCGAGAAAGTCGACGGCGGCCGAGATGCCGTCTTTATCGCGCACCTTCTCGGGGTCGACGAGATAGCCGAGCGCTTCTTCGTAGCCGTAGCCGAGGCCGCCGACGCGCGAGATGTACTTGAAGCCCGTGAGGGTGTCGCTGTAGCTGATGCCGTACGCGGCAGCGACGGCCGAGAGCGCGGGCGACGAGACGAGGGATGCCGCGAACTTCGCCTGCCGCTCCTCGCGCTGCAGGCGCTGCGCGGCCCGCCACCCCAGCAGCGCCCCCACGGCGTTGCCACTGAGCCGCCGCCAGCCCTCGGGGGCGGCGGCGTCGGGTATCGCGACGGCGAGCCGGTCGGCGTCGGGGTCGTTGGCGATGATGAGCTCGGCGCTCGCGGCCCGCGCGGTCGCGAACGCGAGATCCATCGCGCCCGGCTCCTCCGGGTTCGGGAACGCCACGGTCGGGAAGGCCCCGTCGGGGGCGATCTGCTCGGTGACCACGGTCGGCTCGCCGAGACCCGCGTCGCGGAAGACGCGCTGCGCGACCTCCCACCCGACGCCGTGCATCGCCGTGTAGACGAACGACACCGGCTCGAGCACGGCCGACTCAGGCGTGTGCGGCACGAGGGCGGCGGTGCGGTCGATGTAGGCGTCGATGACGGACTCGTCGGCGGTCTCGTAGGCGGTCGAGCGAGGCAGCTCGGGCACCGTCGCCGTGTCGGCGACCGCGAGAATCGCCGCGTGGATCGCCTCGTCGGCCGGCGCGACGATCTGCGAGCCGCCGTCGCGGCCGCCCAGGTAGACCTTGTAGCCGTTGTCGCGCGGCGGGTTGTGGCTCGCCGTCACCATGACGCCCGCGCTGAGTTCGAGCTCGCGCACCGCGAAGGCCAGCACGGGCGTCGGCAGGGCGCGCGGCAGCAGCACGACGCGCACGCCCGCGCCCGCCATGAGCTCGGCCGAGTCGCGCGCGAACACGTCGCTGTTGACGCGGCCGTCGTAGCCGATGACCACGCTCGCGTTCTCGTCGCGCGCGAGCAGCCAGCGGGCGAATCCGGTCGCCGCCTGCGAGACGAGCACGCGGTTCATGCGGTTCGAGCCCGCGCCGAGCTCACCCCGCAGCCCCGCGGTGCCGAACGTGAGGCGGGTGTCGAAGCGGTCGCGCAGGGCATCCATCGCCGCCACATCGCCGCCCTCGGCGGCTGGGATGAGCGCCTCGAGCTCGGCGCGCGTGACGGGGTCGGGGTCCTGCTCGAGCCATGACTTGGCGAGATCGAGAGTCGTCATGCGTGCCCCCTAGAGTTCGGCGACGATGCGGGCGAGCAGCGCGCTGATGACCGGCTCGGCGTCTTTGCCGGCCTGGATGACCTCGCCGTGGCTCAGCGGTTCGGGCGAGATGCCCGCCGCGAGGTTGGTGATGAGCGAGAGGCCCAGCACCTCCATGCCGGCCTGGCGGGCCGCGATGGCCTCGAGCGCGGTCGACATGCCGACGATGTGGCCGCCCATGGTCTTCGCCATCTGCACCTCGGCCGGGGTCTCGTAGTGCGGACCCCGGAACTGCACGTACACGCCCTCGTCGAGGCTCGGGTCGACCGTGTGCGCGAGGTCGCGCAGGCGCTGCGAGTACAGATCGGTGAGGTCGATGAAGGTCGCGCCCTCGAGCGGCGAGTTCGCCGTGAGGTTCAGGTGGTCGCTGATGAGCACGGGGGTGCCGGGGGTCCAGTGGTCTTTGATGCCGCCCGCGCCGTTGGTGAGGATCATGATGGATGCCCCGGCCGCGGCGGCCGTGCGCACCGAGTGCACCACCCGCCGCACGCCGTGGTTCTCGTAGTAGTGGGTGCGGGCGCCGATGACGAGGGCGCGCTTGCCGCTCGGCAGCAGGATCGAGCGCAGCGTGCCGACGTGCCCCTCGAGCGCGGGCTTGCTGAAGCCCGCGATCTCGGTGGCGGCGATGGTGTGCGTCGTCTCGCCGATGAGGTCGGCGGCCTTGGCCCAGCCCGACCCGAGGGTGAGGGCGATGTCGTGGCGCTCGACGCCGGTCGCCTCGGCGAGCTGCGCGGCGGCCTGGGCCGCGATCGCGAAGGGGTCGGCGTGGGCGTCGTCGAGAGGGTTCACAGCAGTGTGGCTCATGACCGCCAGCCTACTGAGCGGGCTGTGCTCGCGGAGCGGCAGCGGGGCGCGCACTCGCGCGCGCTGACAGAATGGAACCCATGACCACCCTCTTCGACCGCCAACACCGCATCGCTGTTCTCGGGGGCGGGCCCGGTGGCTACGAGGCGGCGCTCGCCGGGGCCCAGCTCGGCGCCGACGTCACCCTCGTCGAGCGCGTCGGCGTGGGCGGCTCGGCCGTGCTCACCGACGTCGTGCCCTCCAAGACGCTCATCGCCACCGCCGAGGCCGCGGGCGCCATCCGCGGCGCGGGCGACCTCGGCGTGCAGTTCTTCGCGCGCGGCGAGAGCGGTCGGGCCGTCAAGCCCGAGGTGGCCGTCAACCTCGCCCAGGTCAACAAGCGCCTGCTGCGCCTCGCGCAAGAGCAGAGCGACGACATGCGCGAGCAGCTGCTCGAGGCGGGCGTGCGCATCATCGCGGGCGACGGGCGCCTCGACGGCCCCAACCGCATCGTCGTCGCCGCGGGGCACGGAAAGAAGCGCACCGACTTCGATCAGTGCGACGCCGACACCGTCATCGTCGCCGTGGGCGCGTCGCCGCGCGAACTGCCCACCGCGAAGCCCGACGGCACGCGCATCCTCACTTGGACCCAGCTCTACGGCCTCAGCGATGTGCCCGACCACCTCATCGTCGTCGGCTCGGGCGTCACGGGTGCCGAGTTCGCCTCGGCCTACCGCGCGCTGGGCGCGCAGGTCACCCTCATCTCGAGCCGCGACCAGGTGCTGCCGGGTGAGGATGCGGATGCCGCGCAGCTCATCGAGCAGGTGTTCCGCCGTAACGGCATGACCCTGCTCGCGAAGAGCCGCGCCGACTCGGTCGTCAACACGGGCGACGGCGTGACGGTCACCCTGAGCGACGGCACGGTCATCGAGGGCTCGCACTGCCTCATGGCGGTGGGCTCGATCCCGAACACGGCGGGCATCGGGCTCGAGGAGGCCGGGGTGCAGCTCACGGCCTCCGGCCACATCGCGGTCAACAAGGTGGCGCGCACCTCGATGCCGAGCGTGTACGCGGTCGGCGACTGCAGCGACTCGCTGCCCCTCGCATCCGTCGCCTCGATGCAGGGCCGCACGGCGGTCTACCACGCCATGGGCGATGCCGTGACGCCCATTCGCCTGCGCAACGTCACCTCGAACATCTTCACGGCCCCCGAGATCGCCACGGTGGGCTTCTCGCAGAAGCAGATCGAAGACGGCGAGACGCGCGGCATCGTGCACAAGCTCATGCTCGAGACGAACGCGCGCGCGAAGATGCAGGGTGTCACCGACGGCTTCATCAAGCTCTTCGCGGCCAAGACCTCGGGCACGGTCATCGGCGGCGTCGTCGTGGCCCCCCGGGCCTCTGAGCTCATCCTGCCGATCGCTCTCGCCATCGAGCACCGCCTGACGGTCGACCAGCTCGCTCGGGCCTACTCGGTGTACCCCTCGCTCTCGGGCGGCATCACGGATGCCGCGCGCGCGATGCACGTGCCCCGCGACTAGCCCGTGCCGCCCGCCGCGATCCCGCCGCAGCCGCCCGCGGCGGCCGACCCGCTCGTGCTCGTGATCGCGCGCCGGAGGGTGCTGCGGCTGCTCGTCGGCGCCATCGCCGTCGTGCTGCTCGCGCACGCGGTGCGGTCGGCGCTCGTGCTCTCGTGGCCGCCCCCGCGCGGGTTCGCGCAGACCGAGCTGCTGCGCATCCTCGACATTGGCGGCGAGGCGGCGATCGGCACCTGGCTGACGATCGGCATGATGCTCGGCGTCGTCGTGGTCGCGGGGGTCATCGCTCTCGCCGAGCGGCGGGCCGGCTCGGTGCAGTGGCGCGGATGGGTCGGGGTCGCGATCGTGTTCGGCTACGCCTCGATCGACGAGCAGCTGCAACTGCACGAGTCCCTCGTGCTGCCGATGCGCGGGCTGCTCGGCATCACGAGCGGCCCGCTGTGGCTCGCGTGGGTCGTGCCCGCGCTCGTGCTCGTCGCGGTGCTGGCCCTGGTCTTCGCGCCGTTCGCCGCCCGCCTGCCGCGCCGCACCCGCACCGGCGTGGTCGTTGCGATCGGCCTGTGGCTGGCCGGCGCGATCGGGGTCGAGATGCTCGACGCCGCGACGTTCCCCTGGCGCGAGGCGATGGAGCCCGTGCGGTCGCACCTCGTCAGCGCCGGGCTCGTGGCGCTCGAAGAGACCATGGAGATGCTCGGCGTCGCGCTGCTGCTGCACGCCCTGCTCGGGCACGTTCGCGACCACGCCCCGGCATCAGCCGGAGCGCGCCTCGTCGTGCGCTGACGGCCGAGAGGCCCGGCTCAGTCGACGATGCTGAGCAGCACGTGGCCCGACGACACCGTCTCGCCGACGGCCGCGCCGATGCCGGTGACGACGCCGTCTTTGTGCGCGGTCATGGGCTGCTCCATCTTCATGGCCTCGAGCACGACCACGAGATCGCCCGCCACGACCTTGTCGCCCTCGGCGACGGCGAGCTTGACGACCGTGGCCTGCATGGGGCTCTTGACGGCATCGCCCGAGGCCCCGGCGGCCACGGCCGAGCCCGAGCGGCGCTTGGGCGCTGCGGCGAGCGCCGTTGACGCGCGCGAGGTGGATGCGGGCACGAGCGTCTCGGGCAGCGAGACTTCGAGGCGCTTGCCGGCGACCTCGACGACCACGGTGTGGCGCGGCGCGGGCTCGGCGAGGGGCTCGGCGAGCGAGCCGCTCCACGGCTCGAGCTGGTTGTCGAACTCGGTCTCGATCCAGCGCGTGTAAACCGTGAACGGCGCGCCGTCGGCGGGGGCGAACGCCGGGTCGTCGACGATCGCGCGGTGGAACGGCAGCACGGTCGGCAGCCCGGCGACCTCGAACTCGGCGAGGGCGCGGCGCGAGCGCTCGAGGGCGTCGTCGCGCGTCTTGCCCGTGACGATGAGCTTCGCGAGCAGCGAATCGAACGCGCCCGAGATGACGTCGCCCGTCGTGACGCCCGAGTCGACGCGCACGCCGGGGCCGCCGGGAAAGCGCAGGGCGTGCACGGGGCCGGGCATGGGCATGAAGTTCAGCCCCGGGTCTTCGCCGTTGATGCGGAACTCGAACGAGTGGCCGTGGGCGACGGGGTCGTCGTAGCCGAGCGGCTCGCCCTCGGCGAGGCGGAACTGCTCGCGCACGAGGTCGATGCCCGTGACCTCCTCCGAGACGGGGTGCTCGACCTGCAGGCGCGTGTTGACCTCGAGGAACGACACCGTGCCATCGGCGCCGATGAGAAACTCGCACGTGCCGGCGCCGAGGTAGCCGACCTCTTTCAGGATGGCCTTTGACGACCGGTAGAGCAGCTCGGTCTGCTCGTCGGTCAAGAACGGCGCGGGCGCCTCTTCGACGAGCTTCTGGTGGCGGCGCTGCAGCGAGCAGTCGCGCGTCGAGATGACGACGACATTGCCGTGCGCATCGGCGAGGCACTGGGTCTCGACGTGGCGCGGCTTGTCGAGGTACTTCTCGACGAAGCACTCGCCGCGGCCGAAGGCGGCGATGGCCTCGCGCGTGGCCGAGTCGAACAGCTCGGGGATCTCGTCGCGGGTGCGCGCGACCTTGAGGCCGCGCCCGCCGCCGCCGAACGCGGCCTTGATCGCAACGGGCAGCCCGTGCTCATCGACGAAGGCGAGCACCTCGTCGGCTCCGCTGACGGGGTTGAGGGTGCCGGGAGCGAGGGGGGCACCGACCTTCTCGGCGATGTGCCGGGCGCTGACCTTGTCGCCGAGCTTCTCGATCGCATCCGGAGACGGCCCGACCCAGGTGAGGCCGGCGTCGATGACGGCGCGTGCGAAGTCGGCGTTCTCGGCGAGGAAGCCGTAGCCGGGGTGCACCGCGTCGGCTCCGGCCCGGCGGGCGATGCTGAGCAGCTTGTCGATGACGAGGTAGGTCTCGGCGCTCGTCGTGCCGTGCAGGGCGTAGGCCTCGTCGGCGAGGCGCACGTGCCGGGCATCCCGATCCTGGTCGGCGTAGACGGCCACCGTGGCGATGCCCGAATCACGGGCGGCGCGGATGACGCGGACGGCGATCTCGCCACGGTTGGCGATGAGGATCTTTGTGATGCGGGCCATGGTTCCCCAGCCTAGGGGTGCGCGCGGCACCGGTGTTTGGCGCAGGCCCACAAAAGGGGTGCGGATCGCTTAGCGGTTCCAGAGATCGGTCCAGCGCCCGCCGAGCTCGTGCACGAGCTTGCGCAGCAGCGGCACCGAGAGGCCCACGACCGTGTGCGGGTCGCCCTCGATGCGGTCGATGAAGCCCGCGCCCTTCGAGTCGATCGTGAACGCCCCGGCCACCTTCAGGGGTTCACCGGTGGCGATGTAGGCGTCGATCTCGGCGGTCTCGATGTCGTCGGCGAAGTGCACCGTGGCGCGGGATGCTCGCCCGACGGCGCCGTTGACCCGACCTCCCCGGTGATCGATGAGCCAGTGGCCCGAGTGCAGCACCCCGCTGCGGCCGCGCTGGGCGAGCCACCGCTCACGAGCGATCGCCGGCTCGTGCGGCTTGCCGTACACGGTGCCGTCGAGCTCGAAGGCCGAGTCGCCGCCGAGGATGAAGCCGTCGACCTCGTGCGGCGCGAGCCCCGCGTCGGCGAGCACCGCCGCGTCGAGCCCCGCCTCGGCCTTGAGGCGGGCGAGCAGCTGCACCATCTCGGCGGCCGGCAGGCGGCCCTCGGGATGCGCGGCCGCGGCCGCATCCACTGCCCGCTCTTCATCGACCCCCGGCGCGAACGCGACCGGCTCGATGCCGACCGCCCGCAGCGTCGCGAGCCGGGCCGGAGACGTCGAGGCGAGGTAGAGGCGCACGGCTCGATGCTACGGGCCGCACCTAGGCTGAGGGCATGGGAGAGCACATCGGCAGCATCATCGAACTCACGGTCGACAAGATCGCGCACGGCGGCATCGCCGTCGGTCGGCTCGACGGCCGGGTGGTGTTCGTGAGCGATGCGATCCCGGGCGAGACGGTTCGGGCGCGCGTGAGCGACGACCGCAAGAAGAGCTTCTGGCGCGCCGATGCCGTCGAGGTGCTGCAGGCGAGCGAGCACCGGCGCGAGCACGTCTGGTCGGCCGCCGCGATCGACCGCGACCCCCGCGGCCGCGCCGGCGGCGCCGAGTTCGGCCACATCGCCCTCGCGCACCAGCGCGAGCTCAAGCGCCAGGTGCTCGCCGAGTCGCTGCAGCGCATGGCCGGCATCGAGAGCGACGTCGTCGTCGAGCCGCTGCCGGGCGACCCGGCCGTCAACGGCCTCGGCTGGCGCACGCGCATCCGCCTGCACGTCGACGACCAGGGCCGGCTCGGACCGATGGCTTCGCGCTCGCACTCGGTGATCCCGGTGCAGGATGTTCCGCTCGCCACCGCCGCCGTGCAGGCCGCGACGCCCTTCGCCGAGCGGTTCCTCGGCCTCGGCACCCTCGATGTCATCGCGCCCACGACGAGCGACCCGCGCCTGGTCATCGGCGAGCAGAAGCCCACCGTCATCCGCGAGCTCGTCGGGGATCGCGAGTTCCAGCTCGACGACACGGGGTTCTGGCAGGTTCACCGCGCGGCGCCCGTCGCGCTCACGCGCGCCGTGCACGAGGCCATCGACCCGGCGCTGTTCGACCCGCGTGCCGAGAACCTCGACCTCTACGGCGGGGTCGGGCTGCTCGCCGCGGCCGTGGCCGACCGCTTCGGCCCCGACACCCGCATCACGAGCGTCGAGTCCGACGAGCGCGCGACCGACCACGCGAGCGAGAACCTCGCCGAATGGCTCGGCGCCTCGGCCGAGACGGGCCGGGTCGACCGCTGGCTGCGCGAGCTCGACGCGGGCGCCTCGGCGGCCGACCGCGACCGGCTGGCCGCGGCGACGATCGTGCTCGACCCGCCGCGCTCGGGGGCCGGGTCCGACGTCATGACCGTGCTCGGCCGGCTCGCGCCCGCGCAGCTCGTGTACGTGGCGTGCGACCCGGTCGCGCTCGCTCGGGATGTCGCCCTCGCCGCCGAGGCCGGCTACCGGCTGGCGCGCATCCGGGCCTTCGATCTCTTTCCCCACACGCACCACGTCGAAGCCGTCGCGACCCTGATGCGAGGGTGACTCAGCAGCGGGATTCCGCGGCTCATCGGGCGATTCCCGGCGCGCCCTGACCCCCGTGCGGGGTGCAAGCGCGGCTAGCATGAGAGGCGCGACCGGCACCGCCGTGCCTCGCTCTCCCGAACGTCGAAGGGTGTGGGTTCTGCTCTCGTGGTTGCTCCGGTGAACAAGCAGGTGCGCGTCGCAGTGGTCGACGATCACGAGTCGGTGCGGCTGGGGCTGCAGGCGGCCTTCACGAACGCAGGGTTCGACGTCGTCTCGACGTCGGCGAGCGTGCCCGAGCTCGTCGAGGCGCTTGATGGCCGAGAGATCGACGTCGTCGTGCTCGACCTCTCGCTCGGCGACGGCTCGAGCGTCACCGAGAACGTCAAGGCCGTGCAGGCGACCGGTTCGGCCGTGCTCGTGCACTCGATCGCCGACCGGGTCGCGAGCGTGCGCGAGGCGCTCGCCGCGGGTGCTGCTGGCGTCATTCCGAAGTCGTCGGCGACGAGCACCGTCATCGCCGCCGCCGAGACCGTCGCGCGCGGCGAGGTGCTCAACAACCTCGAGTGGGCGAGCGCGATCGACGCCGACCGCGACTTCGCCAAGGCGCAGCTCGGTCGTCGCGAGCGCGAGATCTTGCACTTGTACGCGAGCGGCCTGCCGCTCAAGCTCGCCGCGCAGCAGCTCGGCATCGGGTACTCGACGGCCCGCGAGTACCTCGACCGCATCCGCGCCAAGTACGTCGAGGTCGGTCGCCCCGCCCCCACCAAGGTCGACCTGCTGCGCAGGGCCGTCGAAGACGGGATCCTGCCGGGGCTCGATCCGGACGGTGATGAGTCGGCCTGAGGCGCTCGCCGCGGCCCCCGCCACGGGCAAGCCGCAGCGCAGCCCGCTGAGCCGCAAGCGCGTCGACACCGTCATCTCGCGCTCGGTCGCCTGGTTCGGCATCGTCTTCGGGTTGCAGGCGGTTCCCGGTCTGCTCAGCCAGTACTCGCTCGGGCAGCCCCTGTGGTCGGCCATGGCGGTGGCGGCGATCTACGGCTCTCTGCTCGTCGCGCTGCTGTGCTCGACCATCAAACGGTGGGTCGGGCCCTCGCACCTGCTCGTCTCGGGGGTCTACGTCGTCGCCCTGCTGACCTGGCCCTTCTTCCTCGCCGACCCCGCCGTGCCGCAGCAGGGCGACCACTGGCTCTACCAGCTGACGACCGTGGCGACCGCGACGGCGGCGATCGGTCTTCGCGTGCGCGGTGCCCTCGCCTACCTCATCGTGGTGCCGCTCATCTACGGCATCATCCGCGCGACCCCGCAGGGCGGCGGCGGTCCGTGGGAGCTCGGACTGTTCAACGCCATCTACGCGATCATCCTCGGCGGCGCCGTGCTCGTCATCGTCACGATGACGCGGTCGGCGGCCACCTCGGTCGATGAGGCCCAGGGGGCCGCGCTCGACCGCTACGCGCGCGCCGTGCGGCAGCACGCGACCGAGGTCGAGCGCGTGCACGTCGACTCGATCGTGCACGACAGCGTTCTCACGACCCTGCTCTCGGCAGCGCGCGCCGAGACGCCCGAGCAGCAGCAGCTCGCCGCGCACATGGCGTCGAACGCCATGCGTCACTTGCGTGAGGCCGCGCTCGTCTCGCCCGACGACGGCACGACCGTGCGGTTTCGGCAGCTCGCCGACCGAATCGTCACGGCGGCGCGCCAGATGCAGGCGCCGTTCACGGTGCGCGTGCGCTCGCTCGACACGCGCGTCATCCCCTCGGCGCAGGCCGAGGCGCTCTACTCGGCGGCGGTGCAGGCCATGATGAACAGCGTGCAGCACGCCGGGCCCGCTGAGGTGCGCCGCTGGCTCAAGGTCTCGGGCGTGCACGGCGGGGCCGTCGAGATCGAGGTGGGCGACGCGGGAGCGGGCTTCGACTCCGAGCATCTGCCCGAGGGACGCCTGGGCGTGCGCCGGTCGATCGTCGAGCGCACCGCCAATGCGGGCGGGCACGCCGAGGTGCGGTCGGCACCAGGCAAGGGCACCGTCGTGGTTCTTTTGTGGCCGGTGTTCACCCCCGGCGACGATCTCGACGACATCGAGCCCCTCGAGCGCGAAGGGATCGGCGCATGAGAATCGGGGTTCCCCGCGCCCTCATCGTCACGATGGCGGCGATCTTCGCGGCGTATCACATCGTTCTCGGGCTCTACACGATCGATATCCCCGCCGACCCCGTCCCCGTCCTCGCCGCCATGGCGCTCTACGCCACAGCGGTCACGATCAGCATGCTGCCGGGCCAGCCCGAGCGCATGTCGACCTGGATGGCGATCGGCAACGTCGTGGCGTGCGCGGCGATCACGCTGCTGGTGGCCTCGCAGCTCGACCCCGCGCGGCCCGGCGGGCTGAGCTACTCGACCTGGTACGTCGCGGCCGTCGGTACGCTCATGACGATCACCTCGACCCGCCGCCGGCACCTCTACGCGTGGATCGGCACCGGAGTGCTCGTCGTGCACACGATCGTCTGGGGCGGCCCCGGACTGCTGCTCGGCATCGGCGTGGTCGGCAGCATCTCGTGGGTCGCCGTCTCGCACATCCTCTCGCGAGCTCTCGCCAAGGCCTCGCGCGACGCCGCCCGCTTCGCGCGTGCTGAGCGCGAGGCCACCGACTGGCAGGCCGCGCAAGAGGCGCACCTCTACGAGCGGCAGTTCCGCCTGGGGCAGACGGGCACGACCGCGGTGCCCATGCTGCGCATCATCGAGGAGTCGAACGGCGAGCTCACCGACGAGCAGCGTCAAGAGTGCCTGCACCTCGAGGGCGCTATTCGCGACGAGATCCGCGGGCGTCGCCTGCTCGACGATGTCGTGCGCCGCGAGGTCATGGCCGCGCGCCGCCGAGGCGTGCTCGTGAGCCTGTTCGACGAGGGCGGGCTCGACGAGCTCGACGATGACTCGCTGCGCCGCGTGCTGACGACACTCGCTGACGCCATCCGCACGACGAGCGCGACGCGCGTGGTCGCGCGCACGGCACCGCCCGATTCCGAGGTCGCGGTGACGGTCGTCGGCCTCACGCCCTCGGGCGACGGCCGCGCGCGCGACCTCGGCCAGTCCGACGACGACGAAGACGACTCGGTCGACCTCTGGCTCGAGATCCCCCGGACCGCGGGGCGGGCTTAACGATCGAAGGGCCGGAGTACCCAGCTCCGGCCCTTCGCAACGTATCGAGGTAGGCCTACAACCCGAATGTTGACCTACCTCGCCCCCCAATCACAGAACCGCTACCCGTGCGGTTGTGGTGATCGGTGGTGAGCTCGTGAAGAGCATCACCTGACATCAGCAATACTGCCCCGCGAGCCCCGGATGCGCAGTCATCATTTTGGGGGACTACGGGGGACAGAGTTCGTACCCCGTTGCGGCAAAAACCCTGGATTTCCGCGGGTGTAGCGGCCCCCCTTGACGATTTCCAGGGTACATTCCCCCCGAAAGGGGGGATTTCTGGGACCGTGCACGGACTTCGGCCATGGAATCCGCAGCGATGTGCTTCGGATTCCGTCGTCGTGGAGACGACTTTCGCGCGTTTCAGCAGCCGCGCTGCCCCGACGTGTCGGCCCAGGCGCCCGGTCCGGGGGCGAGCGGGGTACGCAGGGCGCGCGCTCCGCGGCTCCAGCGGTCGACGGGCGGCTCGATGAGCTCCGCGCCACGGGCGGCACGCTCGGCGAGCACGGCGACGATCACGGAGTGCGCCGCGGCGAGCTCTTCGTCGGTGGGGCTGCCTGCCACGACGCGCATCGTGGGCGCCGCATCCATCGCCGCGGGGGTGGACTCGTTCACAGCGGGATGTTTCCGTGCTTCTTCGGCGGCAGGCTCGCGCGCTTGGTCTTGAGCGCCCGCAAGGCCTTGATGACGGCGACGCGCGTGGCCGCGGGCTCGATGATGCCGTCGAGCTCGCCGCGCTCGGCCGCCAGGAACGGGCTCGCCACGTTGTAGGTGTACTCGTTCGCGAGCCGCGTGCGCACGGCCGCGACGTCTTCGCCCGCCGCTTCGGCCGCCTTGATCTGATCGCGGTACAGGATGTTCACCGCGCCCTGCCCGCCCATGACGGCGATCTCGGCCGTGGGCCAGGCGAGGTTCATGTCGGCGCCGAGCTGCTTCGAGCCCATGACGATGTACGCGCCGCCGTAGGCCTTACGCGTGATGACGGTGACGAGCGGCACGGTCGCCTCGGCGTAGGCGTAGAGCAGCTTGGCGCCGCGGCGGATCACGCCCGTCCACTCCTGATCGGTGCCGGGCAGGTAGCCGGGAACATCGACGAGCGTCAGGATCGGGATCGAGAACGCGTCGCAGAAGCGCACGAAACGCGCGGCCTTCTCGCCGGCGTCGATATTGAGCGTGCCGGCCATGGCGTTGGGCTGGTTGGCGATGACGCCGACGCTGCGGCCCTCGACGCGCGCGAAGCCGATGACGATGTTGGGCGCGAAGAGCGGCTGCACCTCGAGGAACGAGCCTTCGTCGACGACGTGGTCGATGATGCCGACGACGTCGTACGGCTGGTTCGGGCTGTCGGGGATCATGCTGTTGAGCCGGCGGTCGTCGTCGGTGATCTCGAGCTCAGCCTCGGCCGCGTACTGCGGCAGCTCGGCGAGGTTGTTGTCGGGCAGGTAGCTCAGCAGGGCCCGTGCGAAGTCGAAGGCGTCGTGCTCGTCGCTCGCCAGGTAGTGCGAGACGCCCGAGGTGCGGTTGTGGGTCAGCGCGCCGCCCAGCTCTTCCATGCCGACGTCTTCGCCCGTGACGGTCTTGATGACGTCGGGGCCGGTCACGAACATCTGGCTTGTCTTGTCGACCATGATGACGAAGTCGGTGAGGGCGGGCGAGTACACGGCGCCGCCCGCGGCCGGGCCGCAGATGATCGAGATCTGGGGGATCACGCCGCTCGCGGCCGTGTTGCGGCGAAAGATCTCGCCGTACTTGCCGAGGGCCACGACGCCCTCCTGGATGCGCGCTCCACCTGAGTCGAGGATGCCGATGATCGGCACCCCGGTCTTGAGCGCGAGCTCCATGACCTTGATGATCTTCTCGCCAGCCACCTCGCCCAGCGAGCCGCCGAAAATCGTGAAGTCTTGGCTGTAGACGGCCACCTGGCGACCGTGGATGGTGCCCGTGCCCGTCACGACCGCGTCGCCATAGGGCCGCTTGGCCTCCATGCCGAAGGCGTGGGTGCGGTGCCGCACGAACTCGTCGATCTCGACGAAGCTGCCGTGGTCGAGCAGCGTGTCGATGCGCTCGCGCGCCGTCATCTTGCCTTTGGCGTGCTGCTTCTCGATCGCGGCCTCACCGCTCGCGGTCACGGCTTCGTGGTACCGGATCTTGAGGTCGGCGATCTTGCCGGCCGTCGTCGAGAGGTCGGGGGCGGCGGGGGTGGTCGCGGGGGCGTCGTCGGTCACCGGTTCAGCCTATCGACCGCACGACCCGGGGGACCGTTGGAGATCATGCACAAGAATCGCGGCCCCGGCTGTCGACTCTGCCGCCTGAGGGCGATGCGACGTTCGCTCATCGGCAAACCGCTGTGCACCTGCTGTTGGTTCGTGATTCGTACCGTCGAGGCGAGAACGAGGGAGAGCCGTGGCATCGATGACGGCAGCGTGGGTCGAGTCGCCGCTGCAGCTGCTCGGCGCCCTCGAGCACGCTCACGCGACCGGCGATGAGCTCGCGGTCGTGCCGCGCAGCGGCGATGCGCAGCTCGAGCGCACGGCGGCGCACCTCGCCGACCGACGGGCGTTCGGCACGGGTGACGCCCACATCGCCCTCGATCGGCGCGTCATGCCGGCACGCCTTTTTCGTGCGGGCGGCGACTGGCTCATCGGCGATGCCTATTCGGGCCAGGTGCAGTGGCGTCTCGAGCGTGCCGAGCCGCAGACGGTGACGCTCGTCGACGACGGGGCCATTACCCGCAGGCTCGCCCAGCAGCTGCAGGCTGCCGAACCCTTGCTTCGCCCGAACCCGCCGCGCGCCGGGAGCGCACTGCGGCGGGAGCTGGCCGCGCGCACGACGCGGCTGCTCCGCCGGCTCGCACGCGAGGGGCGACTCCGGGTGACCACGTTCCTCGCACCGAGCGACCCGGCAGTGGTGGCACTACGGGATCTCGGGGCCATCATCACGTGCCATCGCTTCGACGCCACTCGTCAGAAGGGGCTGCGCGCCCAGCAGGTGCCGGATGGTGCGCGCATCGTGCTCGGGTCGGCCGCTGTCGCCGACCGCCTCGTCGATCCGCAGCGCGAGATCGGCCGACTGCGAGCGCTCGCCCGCGAGAGCGCGATCGCCTACCTGCCGCACCGGCGCGAGCCGCAGTGGTTTCTTGCCGCGCTGCAGCGCGAGCCTGAGATGCTCGTCGTGCCCGCCGCGCTGCCGATCGAGCTGGCCCTTGCCGGTACGCCGCGCGCACTGCACATCATCGCCCCGATCTCGACGGCGGCCGAGACGCTTCCCGTCGTGCTGCGCGGCACGGGGTCGATCGTGCTCCTGCAGCCCCCGGTGCCGGAGCGTGCTCGATGACGGGCCCGGCGATCGCGATCATCCCGGCCCGCGGCGGCTCGGTCGGCATCCCGCGCAAGAACCTGCAGCTGGTCGGTGGCGCGTCGCTCGTCGCGCGGGCTGTTCGCAGCGCGCGGGATGCGCTGAGCATCCAGCGCGTCGTCGTCACGACTGATGACCCCGCGATCGCCGACGAGGCCCGGCGGGCGGGGGCCTTCGTGATCGACCGCCCCGCCGAGCTCGCGACCTCGACGTCGACGAGCGAGTCCGCGCTGCTGCACGCCCTCTCGGTTCTCGATGTCGTCGCCCCGGTCGTGGTGTTCGTGCAGGCGACCTCACCCTTCATCGACCCCGCCGATCTCGATGCCGCCGTGCAGCGCGTGCGCGACGGCGAGGCTGACGTCGTGTTCTCGGCGGTCGCGACGCCGGTGTTCCTCTGGGGCCCGGGCGCCGTCAGCTGGGTGGGGCTCAATCACGATGCCGGGGTGCGGCCTCGGCGTCAGGACCTGCCGCCGCAAGCGGCCGAGACCGGGGCCTTCTACGCGATGCGCACCGATGGCTTTCTCGCCGCACGGCACCGCTTCTTCGGCCGTATCGAGCCCCAGCTCGTCGACGAGAGCTTCGCCATCGACATCGACACCCCCGTCGAGCTCGAGATCGCTCGAGCGCTCAGCGCGCTGCACCACGACCCGCGCGACCGCGCGACCCTGCCCCCGACCTCAGAGGACATCCCCACATGACTGTCACCATCGGCACCCGCACCATCGGCGATTCGGCCCCCGTCTACGTCATCGGCGAGATCGGGCTCAACCACAACGGCGATGTCGACCTCGCCCTGCGCCTCATCGACGTCGCCGCCGAGGCGGGCGCCGACGCGGTCAAGTTTCAGAAGCGCACCCCCGAGATCGCGACACCCGAGCACATGCGCGACACGCTGCGCGAGACGCCCTGGGGAACCATGACGTACCTCGAGTATCGCCACCGCGTGGAGTTCGACGCCCAGCAGTACGCGCAGATCGGCGCCTACGCCGCCGCTCGCGGCCTCGACTGGTTCGCCTCGCCGTGGGACGTGCCGAGCGTCGAGGTGCTCGAGGGCCTCGACGTCGTCGCCCACAAGATCGCCTCGGCCTCGGTCACCGACATCGAGCTGCTCGAGCGCGTGGCGCTCACCGGCAAGCCGGTCATCCTGTCGACCGGCATGTCGACGCTCGACGAGATCGACCGCGCGGTCGATGTGCTCGGCGCCGAGCGGCTCGTGATGCTGCACGCGACCTCGACCTACCCGATGCCCGCCGACGAGGCCAACCTGCGCACGATTGACACCCTGCGGGACCGCTACCGCGGGGTGCCCATCGGCTACTCGGGTCACGAGCGGGGACTGCAGATCAGTCTCGCCGCGGTGGCGCTCGGAGCCCGGGTCGTCGAGCGCCACATCACCCTCGACCGCACGATGTGGGGGTCTGATCACGCCGCATCGCTCGAGCCGCAGGGCTTCGAGCACCTCGTGCGCGACATCCGCATCATCGAGACCGCCCTCGGTGACGGCGTCAAGCGCGTCTTTCCCGGCGAGCTGGCGCCCAAGGCGAAGCTGCGTCGCGTCCTCGCGTGATCGTCGTCGCCCTCGTCGATTCCGACTCGTACCTCAAATGGGGCGCGGCGACCCTCGACCGTGTCGTGCCGGATGCCGATCGCCGTCTCGTGATCGTCGCCAACCCGGTCATGCCGAGCGCCGCACAGCGTCGTGCCGCGGTCGCGACGACCTCGTGGTCGGGCGCCGACGTGCCGGTAATGACGGTGGATGCGGCCGTCGCACACGTGCGCGAGGTCGAGCCCGACGCCGTGCTCGTCGCCATGCGGGGCCCGATGGCCGCGCTCGTGCTCGCGATGCTGACCGAGCTGCCGCGGCGCCCTGTGCTCTGGTCGGGCATCCCGGGCATCGCCCTGCCCGCTCGACGCAAGGCGCTCGTCTACCGCGCCCAGGCCGATCTCATGGTCGTGCACAGTCATCACGAGCGACGGGATTTCGCCGAGCTCGATCGCCTCGCGGGGCTCGACCACCGGTTCGCGCTCTCGACGTTGCCGTTCCTCGACCGACGTGCCTCGACGGGTGACGATGTCGTGCTCGCCGCGCAGGCGCTCGTGCCGATCACGCGGGCGTCGCGCGCTTCGCTCGTCGCGCGGTTCGTCGAGGCCGCGCGGCGCGACCCCGAACGCCGATTCGTGCTCAAGGTGCGGGCGCTCGCAGGAGAGCGCCAGACCCACGACGAGCGGTGGCCGCTCGACGGGCTGCTCGCGGCCGTCGGCGACGTGCCCGCCAACGTGGTCGTGCGTTCCGGGCCGATGGGCGACGTGCTCGACCGAGCCGGAGCCCTCGTCTCGGTGAGCTCGACGGCGCTCATCGAGGCGGTCGCGCGGGGCATCCCCGCCCTCGCGATCGATGACGACGGTGTCGACGACGCGCTGCTCAACACGATCTTTCGGGGCAGCGGGCTGCTCGGGTCGACCGCCGAGCTCGTGGCCGGCCGCTTCCGTCACGCCGATGCGGCGTGGGCGGCCGACAACTACCTGCACGATCCGCAGCAGGACGACGCGCTGGGGCACCTCGAAGCCCTGCGACGCGCGCGCGACGCCGGTGAGCTCGCGAACCGGGCACCCGCGCGATCGACGCGGGGCGGTGCTCTGCGCCGCGCGTGGGACCGCCGGACGGCGCTCGGCCGGCACGACGGCTCGGCGCTCGGCGCGGTCGCGCTCGTCATCGGATCGCCGCTACGCGCGGGGGTCCGCCTGACCGCGCGGTGGCGATCGAACGCACGGCGCTGAGCCGCGCGCACCTCGTAGGCTGGCCCGATGCAGTTGCCCCTGAGTCGCGCCATCAGTCCCGCGCTCGACTGGCGCGACCGGTGCTCGTCGACGAACACCGAGCTCGTCGCGCGCGCCGCCGAGCTGCCCGACCTCGCGGTCATCGCCACCACCGACCAGACGGCCGGGCGCGGGCGCCTCGGCCGCGACTGGTCGGCCCCGCCCGGCTCGGCGCTCGCGATCTCGATGCTCGTTCGGCTCGAGGCCGTGCCCGACCCGCGACGCTGGGGCTGGCTGCCGCTCGTCGCGGGCGTGGCCGTCGTGCGCGCGGTGCGGTCGCTCGGGGTCGAGGGCGCGGGGCTCAAGTGGCCGAACGACGTACTCGTCGACGACGCGCACGGCCTGCCGCGCAAGCTCAGCGGAATCCTCACCGAGCTCGCGCCGGAGGGGGTCGTGATCGGCGCCGGGCTGAACCTCTCGATGACGCACGACGAGCTTCCGGTGGCGACCGCGACATCCCTCGCCCTGCAGGGCGTGCCGGTCGACGGCGACCTTGCCGATCGTGCGCTCGCCGCCACCCTGCGCGAACTGCGGGCGATCGTCGCGCAGTGGCGCTCGGCGGGGTCGCCCGCCGAGCTGCGCGCCATCGTCGAGCCCGAGCTGCGCACGATCGGCCGAGCGGTGCGCATCGATCGGCCCGGACTCGACCCCCTGCTGGGCACCGCGCTGGGGCTCGACGACGACGGTCGGTTGCGCGTCCGCCCGCTCGGCGAGGGCGACGAGATCATCGCCGTGGCGGCGGGCGATGTGACGCATCTGCGGTATGAATAGGGCATGACGGGGGAGGCACGGGTTCCGGAGCGGGCGATCGCGCGCCTGCGCCCCCACGCTCGAGCCCTCGTCGTGCCCGCGATCGCGCTGATCGTGATCGTCGGTGCCGCCTCGTACGGAGCCTTCGCCCTCGACGAGACGTGGCAGGTGCTCGCGGTGCTGCTCGGCGCCGTCGTGGCCGCCGGGCTGCTCTGGGTACTGCCGCTGCTGCGCTGGCTCAGCACGCAGTACCTCATCACGACGCGGCGCATCGTGCTGCGGCGCGGCCTGCTCGTTCGCACGCGACAAGAGGTACTGCTGAGCCGCAGCTTCGACGTTTCGCTGCGCCGCTCGGGGCTGCAGTCGGCCTTCCGCTCGGGCGACGTGCTCGTCAACACCGGCCTCGACCGGCCGGTCGTGCTGCGCGACCTGCCGCGCGCCGACCTCGTGCTGCGCGCGCTGGGCGATGTCATGGAGGCGAGCACGACGTCGATCACGACCGTGCGCCGACCGGTCGACGCGACCGACCCGGCGACGCGCCGCACCCGCACCGGGCGCTGACGCTCGGGCGACCACGCGCATCCACCCGTCGCATTAGGCTCGGGGGGTGCGAATCTCAGTCATCGGTTGCGGGTATCTCGGGGCGGTGCACGCGGCGTGCATGGCCGAACTCGGGCACGACGTCGTCGGCATCGACGTCGACGCCGCGAAGATCGCCGAGCTCGCGGCGGGGCGCTCGCCGTTCTTCGAGCCCGGCCGCGACGAACAGCGCGACGCCGAGCACGGCCGCTTGCGGGTCTCGACCGACCACGCCGAGATCGAGCAGGCGCGCGTGCACTTCATCGCCGTCGGTACCCCGCAGGTGGCCGGCGGGCACGCGGCCGATCTGCGGTACGTCGACGCGGCCGTGACGGCGCTGCTGCCGCACATCGGGCCCGGCCACCTCGTCGTGGGCAAGTCGACCGTTCCCGTCGGCACGGCCGCGCGCCTCGCCGAGCTCGTCGAGCCGACCGGCGCGCAGCTGGTCTGGAACCCCGAGTTCTTGCGCGAGGGCTTCGCCGTGAGCGACACCCTCTCGCCCGACCGGCTCGTCTACGGCGTGCGCCCGGGCGACGACCGCGCCACCGAGGTGCTCGACCTCGTCTACGCGCGACCGCTCGAAGCGGGCACGCCGCGCATCGTCACCGACTACGCCACCGCCGAGCTCGTCAAGGTCTCGGCCAACGCCTTTCTCGCCACCAAGATCTCGTTCATCAACGCCATGGCCGAGATCGCCGAGGTGACGGGTGCCGACATCACGACGCTCGCCGACGCGATCGGCTTCGACGCGCGCATCGGCCGCCGGTTCTTGAACGCCGGTGTGGGATTCGGCGGGGGATGCCTGCCGAAAGACATCCGCGCCTTCCAGGCGCGCGCCGCCGAGCTCGGGGTCGGGCAGGCCCTCGACTTTCTCGACGACGTCGACCAGATCAACCTGCGCCGTCGCCAACGCGTCGTCGACCTGCTCGAGCAGCACCTCGATGGGCTGAGCGGCCGCACGGTCGCCGTGCTCGGGTTGGCCTTCAAGCCCGACTCCGACGACGTGCGCGACTCACCCGCCCTCGACATCGCGCAGCGCGTGGCGGCGCTCGGCGCCGCCGTACAGGCCACCGACCCCGAGGCGGTCGAGACCGCGCGCCGTTCGCAGCCGCAGCTCGACTACCGCTCGTCGATCGACGACGCGCTGACGGGTGCCGATGCGATCGTGGTTCTCACCGAGTGGCGCCAGTTTCGCGAGCTCGACCCCGCGGTCGTCGCGCAGCGCACCACGGCGCGCCTCGTGATCGACGGCCGCAACTGCCTCGATCCGGGCGCGTGGCGCCAGGCGGGCTTCACCTACGTGGGGCTAGGCCGACCCTAGCTCGGCCGCGCCGGGGGCCTCGGCCGCCGCGGGGGTGCGCCGGGGGTGGAACACCCACGAGCGGTAGAGCGCGAAGCGGAACGCGCTGCCGAGCGCGAGCCCGACGACGTTCGAGGCGATGTTGTCGGCGAGCAGGCTCGTGAACCCGAAGCCGTAACGCGACAGGGCGAGGCAGCCCACGGCGATGAGCATGCCGCCCAGGCTCACGATCGCGAACTCGACGGCTTCGCGCGCGGCCGGCCGCCGTCGCTCGAGCCGGAAGGTCCAGTACCGGCTGCCGAGCCAGTTGACGGCGATCGCGACCGAGGTCGAGACGATCTTGGCGATGATGGGCCCCTCGGCGATGACACCCGGGTCGAGCACCGTTACGCGCAGCAGGTTGAACAGCGCCACATCGACCACGAGGCCGACGAGTCCCACGGTGCCGAAGCGGGCGAGCTGCGGAAGAAGGGCGGGCATCTCACCTCGTCGCGGGAGGCCGACCTGCTCGCGGTCGGCCAGAATAGACAGGAATCGTCCGCCAGTCTATTGAGGAGCATCCATGGCCGTCGTCGGCGTCATCGGAGGGGGCCAGCTCGCGCGCATGATGATTCCCGCGGCCGTCGCGCTCGGAGTCGAGCTGCGCGTGCTCGCCGAGGCGCCGGACGCCTCGGCGCGGCTCGCGGCCACCGTCGTCGGCGACTACCGCGACACGGCCACCGTGCTCGCGTTCGCCGAGGGCTGCGATGCGATCACGTTCGATCACGAGCACGTGCCGCAAGAGGTGCTTCGGGCGCTCACCGCCGCGGGGGCCGCCGTGCGGCCCGGTGCGGATGCCCTGCTCTACGCGCAAGACAAGCTCGCGATGCGCGAGCGCCTGGCCGGCCTCGGCGTGCCGCAGCCCGACTGGGCCCGCGTCGAGACCGCCGAGGCCCTGGGCGGATTCCTCGCCGATCACGGCGGCCGCGCCGTCGTGAAGACGCCGCGCGGCGGCTACGACGGCAAGGGTGTGCGCGTCGTCGACGATGCGCACGCCGCCGACGACTGGCTCGCGGCGGGCCCCGTGCTCGTCGAGGAGCTCGTGCGCTTCGAGCGCGAGCTCGCGCAGCTGATCGCGCGCCGGCCGAGCGGCGAGGCCGTGCCGTGGCCGCTCGTCGAGACGGTGCAGCGCGGCGGCGTCTGCGCCGAGGTCATCGCCCCCGCGCCGCAGGCGACCGACGCCGTCGAGCGCGCCGCCGCCGAGATCGCCACGACCGTCGCGCACGGGCTCGGCGTGACGGGCGTGCTCGCGGTCGAGCTCTTTCAGGCGACCGACGGGCGCGTTCTCGTCAACGAGCTGGCCATGCGCCCGCACAACAGCGGGCATGTGACGATCGAGGGCTCGACGACGAGCCAGTTCGAGCAGCACCTGCGCGCGGTGCTCGACTGGCCCCTCGGCAGCACGGCGCCCCGCGCACCGTGGGGCGTCATGATCAACGTCTTCGGCAGCCTGCCCGACGCCCAGATCGCCGCGGCCCTCGGGCATCAGCCCGACGCCAAGGTGCACGCCTACGGCAAGGGTGCGCGCGCGGGCCGCAAGGCCGGGCACGTCACGGTCATCGGCGACGATCTCGACGACACCGTCTATCGTGCGCGCGCCGCGGCCAGCCACTTCGACGCCTGAGTCCTACCCTGGAGGCATGAGCACTCCCCTCGTCGCCGTCGTCATGGGTTCTGACAGCGACTGGTCGGTGATGCAGAACGCCGCCGCCGCGCTCGCCGAGCTCGGCATCGCCCACGAGGTCGAGGTGCTGAGCGCCCACCGCACGCCCGACGCGATGATCGCGTACGGCCGTGCGGCCGCGGGCCGCGGCATCCGGGTCATCATCGCGGGCGCCGGCGGGGCCGCCCATCTGCCGGGCATGATCGCGAGCGTCACGACCCTGCCGGTTGTCGGGGTGCCCGTGCCGCTCGCCTACCTCGACGGCATGGACTCGCTGCTGAGCATCGTGCAGATGCCCGCGGGAATCCCGGTGGCGACGGTCTCGATCGGCGGTGCCCGCAACGCCGGGCTGCTCGCCGCGCGCATCATCGGGTCGACGGATGCGGCCGTGGCCGAGCGCCTCGCCGCCGTCGCCGCAGAACTCGAGCGGGCCGTGGCCGGCAAGAACGCCGCCCTCAAGGCCGCGATCGCCGCCGCGCCGGCACCGTGAGCCACACCTCGCCGCTGCGCCATCCCGACACGCGCGACCCGGCGGTCATGAGCCGTCGGGCATGGTGGCTGCTCGGCCTCAACCTGCTCGTGCCCGGCAGCGCGCAGCTGCTCGCGGGCGACCGGCGCCTCGGCCGCTTCGCCGTGGGCGCGACCTTCGTGCTTTGGGCGATCGTCGCCGCGGCGGTCGCGCTATTCGTGCTCTGGCGCCCGGCGGCCCTCACGATCGCCACGAACGTCGTTGTGTTGTGGATCGCGCAGCTCGGGCTGCTGTTCTACGCCGTGCTGTGGCTCATCACGACTGTCAACACCTTCGCGCTCGCACGTCTCGTCTCGACCCGGCCCGGCTCGCGCGGGCCCATCGCCCTCTTCGTCGCGCTGAGCCTCGTGCTCGGCACCGGCACGGCGGGCTATGCGGCCTACCTGACGGGCGTCGGGCGCGATGCTCTCGGGGCCGTCTTCGCCGATGGCGGCATCGTCGAGCCGATCGACGGGCGCTACACGATCCTGCTGCTGGGGGGCGACGCGGGTGACGATCGCATCGGGCTCCGCCCCGACAGCATGACCCTCATGAGCATCGACGCCGCATCGGGGGCGGTGACCATGATCGGCATTCCGCGCAACCTCTACCGGGCGCCGTTCCGCGAGGGCTCGCCCCTGTGGCAGGCCTGGCCGAACGGCTTCGACTGCGGAGACGACTGCCTGCTCGCCTACCTCTACCCGTGGGCCGAAGAGCATCCCGAGCTGTACCCCGACGCCGAGGCGGCGGGCAGCACGGCCGCGCTCGAGGCGATGAAGGATGCGGTGGCCGGGGTCACCGGCATCGCGGTGCAGTACACCGTGCTCATCGACATGGCCGGGTTCGCGGCGCTCATCGACGCGCTCGGCGGCGTCGTGGTGACGGTCGAGGAGCCCGTCTCGCGCGGCATCAACGGCGGCACGGTGCACGGCGTGATCCCCGCGGGCGAGCAGCGCATGAACGGCGAGACGGCGCTCTGGTACGCCCGCAGCCGCTACAACCTCACCGATTTCGACCGCATGCGGCACCAGCGCGACATTCAAGAGGCGATGCTGCGCCAGCTCGACCCAGCCACGGTGCTCACGCGGTTCGAGGCGATCGCGCAGGCTTCGAGCGGCCTCGCGCGCACCGATATCCCGCAGTCGATGCTCGGGCTCTTCACCGACCTCGCCGCGTCGTCGCGCGCGTACCCGATCGAGCGCCTCGAGCTGGTGCCCCCGCAGGTCGACAACCAGTACCCCGACTTCGCGCTGATCCACGAGCTCGTGCTCGATGCCGTCGCGCCCCCGCCGACACCGAGACCCACGCCGCAGCCCTGATCAACCGTCCTGTGCGAGCAGGCGCGCGAGCGGCTGCTCGATCGACGACCTCAGCGTGAGCAGGAACATGCGCGAGAGGTGGTGGCGATCGCTGTAGGCCGGCAGGCCGCCGACCACGCTGTGGCAGAGGTCAGCATCGCAGAGAGCGTCGGTGACGTCGACGAGCTGCACGTCGTCGCGGTCGAGTGCCCGCGCGCCCGCCGCGAGCGGGTCGGGAAGCAGGGCGAGATCGCGCGGCGTCGCGCAGGGGCTCTCAGAGGGAGGCGCGCTCTCGAGGCATCGCGGCACGTTCTCGAGGGGGAGCGGCGAGGCCGCCATCACCAGCACAGGAGCGCCGCCGGCGGTCATCGCGTCGAGCGCCGCTCGGAATGCCTCCGCCAGCTGCTCTTGGCTCTCGGCGACGCCGTTCGAGGCGAACTTGCGCGAGTAGCTGCTGGTGAGGATCAGGTCGTAGTCAGGAGAGGCCGCGATGTCGGCGAGCACGGCCTCGCGCCACGGGTCGCACGTGCCGGAGCCGTTGACCGTTTCGTCGCCCGACCACGTGCGCCCCGGTTCGTGCAGGGCGCAGCCTGCCATCCACGAGATGACGACGTTCCAGCCCTCACGCTGCGCGATCGGCAGCACGGCGTGCGCCCATTGGAAGGCGTGGCTGTCGCCCACGATCGCGATCGTGGGGGCATCCGGTGATGAGGTGAAGACGCACGGGTTCACCGACCCGTTCGACGCGCTGGGGCACTCGGACCATGCGGTCTGCCAGACGTCTCCCTGGGGGCGCAGTCCCTGCTCGAGCTGCTCGAGCCAGGGCGCCGCCGTGACGATCCGCTCGTCGAGCTGGTGCAGGTTCGCGCACTCTGCCTGCGGATCCAGCAGGGCGGGGGCGCCGAGACAGGGAGATGCTCCCGACACGACATCGTCGACGACGCTCGCCACCGCATCGGCCGCGCCCTGCTTCTCGCTCGTGGCGATGCCGTAGGGCACGAGCGAGACGACGACCGCGCTCGCCGCCATCACGGCTGCGAGCGCGTAGGTGCGCCGAGACCCTGACACGACCCGCCCGAACCGCACCGGGTCTTCGACCCAGCGCTTCGTCGCCCAGGCGAGGCCCAGGGTGAGAGCGAGGATCACGAGTCGATCGGGCGTCGTGAGCGGGCGATCGAGCACATCGGGCGCGAACACGATCAGTGGCCAGTGCCAGAGGTAGGCAGAGTACGAGATGCCGCCGATCCACACCACGGGGGCCAGGCTGACGAGCCGACCGGGCGCTCCCCGGGTCATGAGCGGGCCGAACGCGATCACGAGAAGCGTGCCCGTCACCGGGATGAGGGCCACCCAGCCGGGGAACGCCGTGGTGCCGGTGAGCACGACCGCGCTCACGACGATGAGCGACACCCCGGTCGCGAGAGCCCCCAGCCCGATCGCGGTTGCCCGTCGCGGGGTCGGCGCGAGCAGGGCGAGACCGCGCTCGTGCCGGGGCCAGAGCAGCGCGAGCAGCGCCCCCGCGCCGAACTCCCAGGCGTGGCTGATGGTCGAGAAGTAGGTGCCGCCGGGCACGAGCTGAGCGCTCGCGATCGAGTAGACGAGGCTGGCCACGACCACGGTCGCCGCGAGCACGGTGAGCGCGGTGCGGGTGGAACCCCGGCCGCGGCGAGCGGCGAGCGTCGCGGCGAGCACGATCGCGACGGGCCAGATCAGGTTGAACTGCTCTTCGACCGAGAGCGACCAGTAGTGCTGGAACGGCGACTCGCTCTCGGCTGCGAAGTAGTCGACGGCGTTCGCCGCGAGGTACCAGTTCTGCACCAGCCCGAGGCTCGACCAGAATTCGGCGAGGTTGGTGAGCCAGCGGGTTGCGGGCCAGAGCACCACGACAGCGAGTAGCGACACCGCGAGAACCAGCAGCGCCGCGGGGAAGAGCCGACGCACGCGACGCGCCCAAAAGCGCCCCAAGGAGATCGACCCCGCGTCGTCGAGCTCGCGCACGAGGTGCGCGGTGATCAAGAACCCTGAGATGACGAAGAACACGTCGACGCCGACGAAGCCGCCCGTGAGCCGCTCGGGCCACAGATGGAAGGCGATGACGAGCAGCACGGCGAGGGCCCGCAGGCTCTCGATCTCGGGCCGCATCGCACGGCGAGGAGCGGGCGTTCGAGGGGGTTCGGCGCCGCTCATAGGTCGGCGTGCAGCTGCCAGGTCTTCTCGGCCGAGTCGCGCCAGCTGAAGGCGCCGACCCGGTCGTGACCGGCGACGCGCAGCGTCTCGGCGTACGACTCGTCGTCGACGACCGAGCGGATCGCCTCGGCCAAGCGCTGCGGCAGTCCCTCAGCGGGTTCGAGCTCGACTGCCAGCCCTGCTCCGCCCGCGACCTCGACGAGCGCGGGAGCATCGGTGTGGATGGTCGGCGCGCCCAGGCTCATGGCCTCGAGCAGCGGCAGGCCGAAGCCCTCGGCCCGGCTCGGCATGACGAACACCGCGGCGCCCTGCATGACGGCCGCCACCTGGGCGTCAGCGAGATACCCGAGGGCCCGCACGCGCTCGCGATCGAGTCCCGCGTCATCGGCGAGCACGCCGAGGTCGAGGTCGCCCCAGCCCTGCGGGCCGACGTGCACGAGCGGAAGGTCGGCGCGGTCGAGCAGTGCGAGCGCGCGCACGAGGTCGTCGAGCCCCTTGCGCGGCTCGACGGTGCCGACGGCCACGACGTAGCGCTCGGGCAGCTCGAGGTCGCGCCGCAACTGTGCGGCGTCGGGGGGAACGACGAGGTCGCTCGAGACGGCACCGGCGATGATGCGCACGCGGTCACCGAGCTCGAGCACGTCGCGCAGCGCCTCGGCCACGGCGTGCGTCGGAACCACGACGGCGTCGGCGTAGCGCTCGGCGCGCGCGGCCATGGCGCGGTGCCACGAGACGCCGCGGGGCGTCAGGGTCTCGGGGTGCGTCCACGGCACGGCGTCATGGATCGTCACGACGATCTGGTCGCCGGGGTTGTTGACGCGGTCGTGCCGAAAGAGCGGGGCGAGCAGGCTCGGCGCGTGCGTCGTCGAGCGTGCACCGAGGCGCGTGAAACCGTGCTGCCAGGCCGCGGCGATCTGGCGGCGGTCGAAGACGCTCTTCTCGAGCTCGGCGAGACCGGGCAGGCTCGCCTCGATCTCGCGGTAGACCGACTCGGGCGAGGCGGGCACCCAGCCCGTCACCGAGCATCCACGCGGCTGCGTCGCGATGAGCGCGCGCGTGAGCTCGCGCGTGTACCGGCCGATACCGCCCGGAACGGGCGCGGCCAGCTGGTCGAGGATCACGCGGAGGGTCGTCATGTCTGCCCGCCAGGCTAGTCGGTGAGGGTGGGCACGAGCGCCGCGATGACGTCGACGGTCTCCTCCCAGTCGCTCACGGCGCGCGTCGGCACCCCGACGGCGATGACGGGAAAATCGTTGCCGCCCTCGTCGAGGCGGTCGCCGATGAACAGCATGTTCTGCGGCGGGATGCCCGTGATCTCGGCGAGCTTGCGCATGCCGTAGGCCTTGTCGATGCCGCGGCGCGTGATGTCGACCGAGGTCGAGCCGCCCGACCGCACCTCGAGGCCGGGAAGGCGCTCGGCCACGGCGGCGCGCAGGGCCTCTTTCTTGCGGCCGTCGGCATCCCACGCCTTCTTGGCGTCGACGGGGGCCTCTTGCCCGAGCGCCGAGAAGGTGATCTGCGAGCCGCGATCCTCGAGGATCGGCCCCCAGGTCTGCGCCTCCCAGAGCCCGAGCCGGCGCGCCTCCTCCTCGACGATCGCGAGGGCCTCGTGGCGCTCGGCCTCGGTGAGGTTCTCGGCGTAGCGCTGCACCCACTCACCGTCGTCGAAGCGCCAGTACTGCGTGCCGCACGTGGGCATGAGGTGCAGGCGGTCGAGCAGCGGGGTGCTCGACGCCGGCAGCAGTTCGAGGATCTGGCTGCGGAACTGCCCGTACTGCCCGCCCGAGATGATGCACACCGGGCGTCGCTCGAGCAGGGCCACGAGCTGCTCGAGCATCGCGGGGGGCATGGGCGACTTCGAGGGCGCGAGGGTGTCGTCGAGGTCGAAGGCGACGAGCGCGGGGGGCAGGGTCATGACGAGGCTCCTGGAGTCGGTGGGGAGGTCGGGGGCGCGAGGGGCGCTGTCGCGGGATGCGGGGCGGCGCCGGGCGGATCGGTCCAGCCGATCGAGGCCGCCGCCTCGGCGAAGGCGTCGTTCCACGGCCGAGGCGCTGCGACGCCCAGCCGCGCCCATCCATCATGCCCGAGAACCGACCAGTGCGGTCGCGCCGCCGCCCGGTCGCCGTCGCGGGTGGCGGTCGGGCGCACGAGCGAGGCGTCGAGACCCGCGGCGGCGACGATCACGCGCGCGAAGTCGAACCAGGTTGCGCGCCCGCCCGCCGTCGCGTGCACGACGCCCGCCCGAACGCCGTTGTCGAGCAGCGCGAGCGTGCGCTCGGCGACGTCGTGGGTCCAGGTGGGCTGACCCCACTGGTCGTCGACGACGTCGAAGGGTTCACCGCGCGCGGCACGGTCGCGGATCGCCGTGACGAAGCTGCGTCCGCGGGCGCCGTACAGCCAGGCCGTGCGCGCGATGATGACGCCGTCGGGATGCTCGGCGCGCGCCCGGCGCTCGCCCTCGGCCTTGCTGCGGCCGTAGACGGAGACGGGCCGCAGGGGCGCATCCTCACCCCACGGTCGAGCCTCGCCGGTGGGCTGGCCGCCCCCGAAGACGTAGTCGGTCGAATACTGCACGAGCACGGCGCCGGTCTCGGCCGCGGCGCGCGCCAGGTTCTCAGGACCGAGCGCGTTCACGCGCTCGGCCGCCTCGGCATCGTGCTCGGCAGCGTCGACGGCCGTGTAGGCGGCGGTATTGAGCACGACGTCGTGCTTGCGCACGGCGGCCCGGCAGGCCTCGAGGTCGGTGATGTCGAGCTCGGCACGCGGGAGGGCCGTGACCGGCCGGTCGGCGAGCATCGCGCGCAGGTCGTGCGCGAGCATGCCCCCGGCGCCCGTGATGAGGTACCGCGTCATGCGCGCGCGGAGTGCTGGGCGCGGTAGCGGTCTTCGGCCGCCTGCTTCTGCGGCGCCCACCACGACTCGTGGCGGCGGTACCAGTCGATCGTCGCCTCGAGCCCGGCGGCGAAGTCGCCGAACCGGGGGCGCCACCCGAGCTCTCGACGCAGCTTCGACGAGTCGATCGCGTAGCGCAGGTCGTGGCCGGGCCGGTCGGCGACCTCGTCGAACTCGTCGGCCGGGCGCCCCATGGCCTCGAGGATCAGGGCGAGCACGGCCCGGTTGCTGCGCTCGCCGTCGGCCCCGATGAGATACGTCTCGCCGATGCGGCCGCGCTCGAGCACCGCGAGCACCGCCGATGAGTGATCGTCGGCGTGGATCCAGTCGCGCACGTTCTCGCCCGAGCCGTAAAGCTTCGGCCGCTCGCCGCGCAGCACATTGGTGATCTGGCGCGGGATGAACTTCTCGACGTGCTGGTAGGGGCCGTAGTTGTTCGAGCAGTTCGAGAGGGTCGCCCGCACGCCGAACGAGCGCACCCAGGCGCGCACGAGCAGGTCGCTGCCGGCCTTCGTGGCTGAGTAGGGGCTCGAGGGGTTGTAGGGCGTCGACTCGGTGAACCGCGCGGGGTCGTCGAGTTCGAGGTCGCCATACACCTCGTCGGTCGAGATGTGGTGAAAGCGCGTGCCGTGCCGGCGCACGGCCTCGAGTAGCGTGAAGGTGCCCATCACGTTGGTGTCGACGAAGGGGCGGGGGTTCTCGAGCGAGTTGTCGTTGTGGCTCTCGGCGGCGAAGTGCACGACGGCCTCGGCCTCGCCGACGAGCCGGTCGACGAGGGGGGCGTCGAGAATGTCGCCGTGCACGAACTGCAGGCGCGAGCCAGGCAGCCCCTCGAGCGAGGCGCGGTTGCCCGCGTAGGTGAGCTTGTCGATGACGGTGACCTCGTGGTCGCTCGCGCCGAGCACGTGGTGCACGAAGTTCGAGCCGATGAAGCCGGCACCGCCGGTGACGAGGATTCTCACCCGCCGAGTCTACCGAGCGGGCGTGTCGGGCCCCCGGGCAGAGGGCAGGGCGATGGGTCCCGTCGCCGCCGGCACCATCGCCGCGGCGGCGCGGTAGGCCACGCGGTGGGCGGCGGCGAACCGCGCCGGGTCGTCATGCGGTGGCACGACAAGCACCTCGTGCGCGGGGAACCCGCAGGCCTGCTCGATCGCGTGCGCCGTGTGCGCGTCGGGGGCCACGACCTCGTCGGCGAGGCGTGCGGCGACGCGCACGCCCGCGCGCCGCGCGGCCCCCAGCGGGCCGCCGCGACCGGTGAAGGCCGCGACCTCGTGCAGGGTCACGACCCGCGGGCGGGCGATCAGCAGGGGGATGGGCGGCTGCGGCGAGTGCACCGCGTCGACATCGTGGCGGCGCGCCATGCGCGGCAGCGCCAACTGGCGCCACAGCATCCGGATGCCCCGCCAGCGCAGTGCCGACGTTCCCGCCTCGATCGCCGCCGTCGGGGCCAGGGCCCGAAAGTGCGCGAGGTCGGGGCGGCGGCACACGATGACGAGCTCGTCGCCGAGCCCCGCGGTGAGTGCGTCGAGGTAGGCGTCGAGGCGCGCGTCTCCCCGGTGGGCCGAGGTCGCGTCGAGCAGCACGAGCACCTGCTCGCGGCGCGGACCGTCGGTCGCCCTCGTCATTCCCACACCCTATGCACCTCGGCCGCCGAGCGCACCCGGGAGGCGGTGGTGCCCGTTGCTAGGCTGGCCTCCGTGCGAATCCGCGAGCTCTCGGTGCCCGGCGCCCTCGCGGTCACGCCGCGCCAGTTCGCCGACGAGCGCGGCGTGTTCTACGAGCACTACCGCTTCGAGGCGCTCGCCGAGGCCGTGGGGCACCCGCTCGAGCTTCGCCAGGGCAACACCTCGGTGTCGCGGCGCGGTGTCGTGCGCGGCATCCACTTCGCGCAGGTGCCGCCGAGCCAGGCCAAATACGTCACGGTGCCGCACGGTGCGGCGATCGACTACGTCGTCGACATTCGCCTGGGCTCGCCGACGTTCGGGCACTGGGATGCGGTGCGTCTCGACGGAACAGAACGCACGGCCGTCTACATCGCCGAAGGGCTGGGGCACTGCGTCGTCGCGCTCGACGATGACACGGTCGTCAGCTACCTCGTCAACCAGGTGTTCACGCCCGAGCGCGAGCACGGCATCACCCCCTTTGACGAGACGATCGGTCTCGAGCTGCCGCTGCCGCGCGAGCAGCTCGTGCTCGCCCCCAAAGACGCCGCGGCGCCCACGCTCGCCGAGGCCGAGCGGCTCGGCCTGCTGCCGACCTGGGATGCGGCGATCGGGCTCACGACGGCGCTCGACGAGGCCTGGAGGGCACGATGAAGGGCATCATCCTCGCGGGCGGCACGGGCACGCGGCTGTGGCCGATCACCAAGGGCATCTCGAAGCAGCTCATGCCGGTCTTCGACAAGCCCATGATCTACTACCCGCTGTCGACGCTCATGATGGCGGGCATCCGCGAGATCCTGATCATCACGACTCCCGAATACCGGGCGCAGTTCGAGCAGCTGCTCGGTGACGGAGCGGATCTCGGCATCTCGCTGTCGTACGCTGAGCAGCCCTCGCCCGACGGCCTCGCCCAGGCTTTTCTCATCGGCGAGCGGTTCATCGGCGACGACAGCGTCGCGCTCGTGCTCGGCGACAACATCTTTCACGGCGCCGGCCTCGGCACGGCGTTGCGCCAGTACCGCGAGATCGACGGCGGGCTCATCTTCGCCTACCAGGTGGCGAACCCCAGCGACTACGGCGTCGTCGAGTTCGATGCCGCGGGCCGCGCGATCGCGATCGAAGAGAAACCCGCGACCCCGCGCAGCGCCTTCGCCGTACCCGGGCTCTACTTCTACGATGCCGGCGTGGTCGAGGTAGCCCACGGCATCACGCCGAGCGCGCGCGGCGAGCTCGAGATCTCGAGCATCAACGAGCACTATCTGCGGCAGGGGCGCCTGCAGGTGCAGGTGCTCGACCGGGGCACGGCGTGGCTCGACACGGGCACGGTCGAGTCGATGATGCAGGCCTCGGAGTACGTGCGCGTGATCGAAGACCGTCAGGGCTTCAAGATCGGCTGCATCGAGGAGGTCGCCTGGCGCGCCGGCTGGATCGACGACACGCAGCTCTCGGCGCTCGCCGAACCGCTCGCCAAGAGCGGCTACGGGCTCTACCTGCAGCGGCTGCTGAGTCTGCCGCGCGGCTGAGGCCGGTGCGGCAGCGGCGAGGTCTCGCGCGTCAGCCCGCGGGTCGCGTGCGCACCAGCAGGTCGGCGCGGTAGTCGGTGAACCAGGCGTACCGGCTCACCTGTTGAATCATCACGAGCCGCTCGGTATCGCTGTAGACCACATAGGGGCGCACCATGCGGCCGGCGCTGCGCGTCGTGGTGAAGGTGCTCGTCGCCCGGCACCCGGCGCCCCAGGTGCAGCGCCAGTAGGTGATCGTCCACGACCCCGAGGTCGAGGTTGTCGGGGACTGCCGCGAGGTGATGAGCCCGCCATCGATGAACGCCGCACCCCCCACATACCGCGTGGCATACGTGTAGCCGAAGGGGCGCCCGGTCAGCTGACCCCACGTGCCCGAGGTCCAGCGCGATCCGTTCCAGATCTTGTACCGGTAGTGGGCGGTGTCGGTGCCCTTCCACGCCGCGTAGACCACGGCCGGGGCGCCGTTGACCCTGCCCACGTCGTGCAGTCTCACCCGGGTCGTGCCGGTCGGCACGACGACCTGGTCGAACTCGCCCGGCAGCAGCGCGGGGCCGCCCGGCTCGTCGAGCGAGCCGATGACGGTGCCGTCGACGAGGGCGATTTCACCGGTGCTCAGGTCGAGGGTGGCCGTGCCGACCGAGCGCCAATCCGGTGCGGTGGGATGCGCGTAGTGGGCGAGCGAGACGAGGTGGCGGTCGTCGGCGTGGCCCGGGCGGGCGAGCAGGTACATGCCCCGCACCGTCTCTCCGCTCGTGAGCGTCGCCGGTTCGCTCCACGTCGCGCCCCAGTCGGTCGAGCGCACGTACTTCCAGTCCTGCCCCGCGCGCACGATGAGCGTGAGGGCGTCGTCGGTCTGCAGCAGCTGCGCGTAGGTCGTCGGCGCCCCGAACTCGATGCGCTGCTCCTCCGACGCCACGAGGGTCTGCCGGTCGACCCATCGAAAGCGGGCGTGGGTGCGCGCCGCGTGGGTCGAGTAGACGGCGAGCAGCTGCGGCTCGTCGGGGTCGATCGCGATGGCGGTCGCGTTGTGATCGTCAGCGCGCTCGGGCCCGCCGAGCGCAACGCGGTCGACGACGCCCGTCGCGCAGTCGACGCGGCTCACGGCGTTCGTGCCGTCGCGCGAGATCGAGCCGATCCACCAGTACCCGCCGTCGGCTGCGGCGAGCGGGTTGACCCAGCTCGAGTAGATGCCATCGGGCACGATCGCGCAGGCCGGGTGCCGCGCGGCCTCGGCAGGGCGCGCGTCTGCCACCGCCAGCAGGCCCGCCGCGAGGGCGAGGGCCGCCGCGAGGGCCACGCCCGCTCGCCCGCGCGTCATGACGGCGGTTCGGCGCCCGGCGGCGCTCGGGCGCTCGAGGGGGGTGGACGGCATGGTTCGTGCACTGCTTTCGATCGGTGCGGGCATCGACCGCGATCGCCTCCACGCTACCGAACGCCCCCGTCACCCGGGGCCCATCGCCCCTCGCGCGAGGCGGTCGCGCACCGTCGCCGGCCGCCTCCGGGCCCGCGCTCTCACCGCGTATACTGGGCCAGGCTGTGCCGCGTCGGCGCGTCCCGCGTCCGGATGCCGATTCGCGACGCGCAGCCCCGCTCGTACGGAGAGATCGTGCTCAAGAGACTCAAGCGCATCGCCAAGCAGCTTCTGGCGATCACCTGGATCCGTCGGACCTACGAGGTCGTGAACCGCGTGTTCCTCGAGACCTTCGGCTCCAGCCGCATCCTCACGCACCTGTTCTTCACGATCGGGTTCCTCACCTTCAACCGCGAGCAGGCGGCCGTGCTGCGGGGTCGGCGCAACTACTACCGCAACAAGGGCACGGCACGCACGACGCACGTCGAGCTGCGGCGCAACATCCACCGTCTCGAAAAGGGCATCATCATGCGCCCCCGCCGCGATGTCTTCGCCCGCGACTATATCGGCGAGACGGTCGAGTTCTACGCGGCCGCGGTGGCGCAGTACACCTCGCAGCAGAACGGCATGGAGACCGCCGAGATGGAGTGGGCGCACGATGTGCTCACCGAGTACTTCCGGGTGAGCACAGGCAGCCACCCCATCGTCGACGCCGCTCGCGCACGGTTCGAGGCCATGCCCGCCCCGACCGCGCCCAGCGGCAAGGTGCCCTACGTCAAGAAGCAGCTCTCGGGCGTCACCTACGACGAGCTTCACGAGCTCGCCATGCAGCGCCGGTCGGTGCGCTGGTTCGAGCAGCGGCCGGTCGAGCGAGAGCTGATCGACCAGGCGCTGCTCGTCGCGCGGCAGGCGCCCACGGCCTGCAACCGGCTGCCGTACGAGTTCCGCGTCTACGACGAGCCGAGCGCCGTCTCGACAGTGGTCGGGCTGCCGTTCGGCGCTGCCGGATACGCTCACAACGTTCCCGCGGTCGTCGTGGTCGTCGGCAAGCTCGAGTCGTACTTCAGCCCGCGCGATCGCCACGCCATCTACGTCGACTCCTCGCTCGCGGCGATGTCGTTCATGTTCGCGCTCGAGACCCTGGGTCTCTCGTCGAGCGTCATCAACTGGCCCGACTTCGAGCCGCTCGAGGCGAAGATGCAGAAGACCCTCGGGCTCGATGTCTCTGACCGCGTCGTCATGCTCATCGCCGTGGGCTACGCGCACCCCGAGGGCATGGTGCCCTACTCGCAGAAGAAGGAGCTCGACACCTTCCGCTCGTACAACGTGCTGCGATGAGCGGGGCCCGGTCGCCGCGCGTGCGGACGATCCTGCGCTACGCCCTGACGGCCGTCGTGCTCGTGGCCGTGGGCTGGTTGTTCTGGCTGGCGCTCGCCCAGAACTGGGAGCAGGTGCAGCAGGCCGATCTGCGGCCGAACCTGCTCATGGTGGTCGCGGTCGTCGTCTTCGCGGCCGCGGTGCCCGTCTCGGGCCTGCTCTGGGGCGTCATCGTGACCGATCTGGCACCGGATGCCCGCGTCACCGCTCGCGACGCCGTCGAGGTGCACAGCGCCTCGTGGCTGCTCAAGTACATCCCCGGCCAGGTCGGGTCGCTCGTGAACAAGGTCGTCTGGGGAGGGCGCCGCGGCATCAGCCGCATGGTGATCCTCATCAGCTTCATCTACGAGAACGTCTTCTTGCAGATCGTGTCGATCGTGCCGAGCCTCGTGATCATCGCGCTGTCGGTGGGGGTCGGCGTGCTCGCGGGCAACGTCGCGACGGCGATCGTCGTGGGCGTGGCCCTCGTGCCGCTCATCGCCGTGCTCGACCGGCGCATCTTCCGCCGCCTGCTCGACCTGGCCACCCGGCGGCTGACCAAGCAGCCCCTGCCGGTCGAGTACTTCTTGCCGACGCGCCGCACGGCGGCGCTGCTGGCGGGATTCACCGTGCCGCGCATCATCAACGGCGTCGGCATCGTTCTCGTCGCCGCGTCGATCACCGCGGTGCCCGCGACCGACTGGCTGCTCATCGGTGCGGCCTACGCCCTCGCGGGCGCCCTCGGTATCCTGGCCTTCTTCGTGCCGAGCGGGCTCGGGGTGCGCGAGGCGGTGCTGTTCGCCTGCCTGGTGGCGGCCGGGTACTCGGCCGCCGACGCCGTGCTGATCTCGTTGCTCGCCCGCTTGCTCAGCACTATCGCCGATGCCGTTCTCGCCCTGCTCTACACTCTGCTCCGCATCCTGCCCCGTAAGGAACCCACCGCATGACCACCACCGCCCCCGCCCCCCGCATCGCGATCATCGGCTCGGCGCTCTCTGGCAACAAGGGCGCGTCGGCGATGCTCGAGAGCTCGATCGCGACGCTCAGCGAGCGCATCCCCGGCGTGCGGTTCACGCTCTTCAGCATGTATCCGGCCGAAGACCGTGCGCAGAACGAGTACGAGTCGCTCGACATCATCGACGCGCGCCCGCGCCAACTGGGCGTGACGATCAACACCCTGGCGCTGCTCTACCGCGTGCTGCCGTTCCTGCGTCCGATGCTGCGGTCGCGCTCGCGCGCGATCGGTGCGCTCGCGAGCTCGCAGGTTCTGCTCGACCAGGGCGGCATCACGTTCACCGATGGGCGCGAGAAGTTCTTGCTCTACAACGTGGCGTCGATCCTGCCGGCGCTCATGGTGAAGACCCCCGTCTTCAAGTGCGCGCAGGCGGTCGGGCCGTTCCGCAACCCCGTCAACCGGTGGGCGGCTCGGCGGTTCCTCCCCCGCGTGCACACGCTCGTGACGCGCGGGCGCATCACGCACGAGTTCGCCGAGCAGCTGGGCCTCACCAACCTCTTCGCCGGCGCGGACTACGCCTTCTCGCTCGAGCTCGACGGCACCGAGCAGGCGTCGGCCGCCGCGCACTTCGACCTCGGCTTCTTCGACACCGATGCCGTCGTCGTCGGCATCTCTCCGAGCGTCGTGCTGCAGAAGAAGGTCGAGGCGCGGGGTGCCGACTACGTCGCCGAGGTCGCAGGCTTCATCGACGCCATGACCGCCTCGGGCCGGCGGGTCGTGCTGTTCCCGCACAGCGTGCGCACCGGCACCGACAAGACCCACAACAACGACCTGCCCCTCTGCACGCGCATCTTCGAGCGGCTCGAGCGCCGCGATGGCGTTCTCTTCATCGACCGCGAGCTCTCGTCGCAGACGCTGCGGTACCTCATCGGCCGCTGCGACTACTTCGTGGCGAGCCGTTTTCACGCCATGGTGTCGTCGCTCGCGATGTCGGTGCCGACGCTCGTGATCGGCTGGAGCCACAAGTACCAAGAGGTGCTCGAGATGTTCCAGCTCGACGAGTGGGCGTTCGGGCACGACAAGCTCGAGCCGACGTTGCTGCTCGAGCGGTTCGACGCGCTCGTGCAGGCCGAGTCGACGGTGCGCGAGAAGCTGCGCAGCAACCTGCCGACCGTCAAGGCGACCTCGGTCGCGCAAGCCGATCTCATCGCCGCGATCGTGAACGAGTCCACGGGGGCGCGCGCATGACCGTGCTCGGCATCATCGCCCTGACGATGCTCGCGTGCGTCGTGCTCGGCGCGCCCATCGCGGTGCTCGCGCGCGAGCGCCACGAGGGCTGGGGCGCGCTCTCGGCCGATGCCGCCGTGTTCGGCTACCTCGTGCTCATGCTGCTGCCGACGGTCTTCGCCTGGTGGGGCGCGGTGCCCCTCGCGCTGCTCGCCGCCGGCTGGGTCGTTCTCGTCGTGCTCGCCGTGCGCCGGCGCGCACTGCCGCCCCGTCTCGCGCTCGATCGCCGCAGCCGCTGGTTCTGGGGCGGCGCCGCCGTGGTCGCCGTCGTCACGGTCGTGCCGCGCGTCGATTCGGTCAACTTCTTGCCCTGGCTCGGCGACATGGGTGCCTACATCAACTGGGCGAACCAGTTCGCGCGCACGGGCGACCTGTCGTCGTCGTGGCCCCCGCTGCTGCCGGCCTATCTCGGCCTCAACAGCGCCGTGTTCGGCTTCGAGCACGTCGCCTCGGGGCTGGCGGTCTCGGGGCTCGTGCTCGCGAGGCCGGTCGCGAGCACCCGGCCGCGCCAGGGGCGACAACCTTTGATGGGGCTCGCCGTCTCGGGGATCGTCGCCGTGCACGTGCATGCCATCTGGTATTCGACCTTCCCCAGCAGCGAGACGCTCAACGCGCCCCTCTTCGTCATCTGGGTGCTCACGGCCTACACGGCACTGCGGTCGCCGCGCCCGATCGGGCCAGTGCTACTCAACGCGCTCGCGATGGTTGCGCTCGGCCTCTTGCGCGGCACGGGGCCTCTGCTGCTCGTGCCGCTCATCGCCCTCGCCATCTGCTCGTTCGTCGTTCCCGACTTTCGTGCGATGCGCCGATCGGTGTGGATGCTCGTCGCGGGCAACCTCGTGGCCGCCGTGCTCGGCTTCTGGTACGGCATCACCGAGATCCGGCGCTACTACGTCGAGACCCAACTCACGAACCTGCTTCCCGACGCGGTGATGTCGCTCGTCGGCGGCCGACTCGGACTCTTCGATCCGACCGCCACGACCGCGGCGGTGCTCGTCGTGGTCTGCGCGGCCGCGGTGCTCGCGGCCGTGCTGATCGCTCGTCGACCCGTCGTCGAGAGCCGCGCCACGCGCATCCCGGGCATTCTCGGCATCGTCGTCGCGGCCGTGCTGACGGCGGGGGTCATCGCGACCGCGATCGGCGGCACGTCGCTGTGGAACATCGCGCTGCGCCTGGGCCTCGTGCTGCTCATCATCGGCATCGTGACGATCGTCGCCGCCACGCGCTCGTCTGACGATGCGGCGCTCGTGGCGACCGTGCTCATGCTCGGCACGACGATCACGATGTTCTACGGGCTGCAGACCGTGCGCCTCGGGCTGCTGTCTGACCACTCATTCTTCTTGTACTGGGATCGCTACGCGGTCAGCGAGATCCTGCCCGCGCTGCTGCTGCTGCTCGGCATCGGGCTCGAGCTCGTGCGGCGCCGGTTCGCGACGGCCGAGAACCTGCGGCGCCGGGTTCCCGCGGCGCTGCTCACGGCACCGGCACTGCTGGGCGTCGGAGCGCTCGCCATGGTGCTCGTCGCGCTGCCGCAGCAGCAGAATCTGCGGCTCATGCTCGCCGACAGCTACATGCGGGGCGCCTACGAGCTGCAGGTCGACCTCAACGCCTCGGTCGAGCGCGAGCAGGTTCCCGTGGTGTGGGCATCGACCTCGACCGCCACGGTTCCGGGCTTCTTCTTCCCGAACACCTGGATGGCCTTCGCACGTCCGATGCAGATCTCGTACGGCTTCGAGGTGCTGCGGCTCGCTGGCCGCGACAACTTCGGTCGCGACGAGGTGCTCGATCTCGCCGCGGTCGAGTCGTCGCTCGCCTGCTCGCCCACCGGCCGCATCCTCGTGCACGAGGTCCGCAACGGCGGCGAGGGGCTCGGCGATCGGATCGACGACCCGAGCGTGAGCGTGCGCCTCGACGAGACCGTCTCGGGGTCGATGTCGCTGCTGAGCCAGCCCCCCGGAGCGGGATGGCAAGAGGTCGCGTTCACGGTCGACGTCTGGATCGTCGAGGCCGCCGACGCCGTCGATGCGGAGTGCGTGCGCTGAGCCGGTCGCCGTCACGCGACGGCCGCCGTGCCGCGGCGCGCGGCGAAGCGATCGTCAGGCGGACGTCGACGCGAACCGTTCGGTGAGGCGTCGCGCGCCGCGGGCGCGCGCCGCCCGCCAGGGCGTCGTCGAGACGTCGACTGCGCTGATCCAGACCCCGTGGTCGAAGTCGATGTGGTCGCCGTGCGGGGTCGGGGCGATGAGGTGCACGATCTGGCCCTCGGCCGCGAGCGCGCGGCCGCGCTCACGGGCGGCGGCGACGCTCGCGGCGCCGGGCCCGGCGACGAGGACGCGCCGCACGATCTCGGGCCCCTCGACGATGGTGGGGAACCGGCGGAACGCCGACCCCCGTGCGCCACGCGGTAGCTGCCCGCGGTGGGCGGTCGGTCCGACAGCGCGCGCCGCGCGCAGCCCGGTGTCGACCGCTTCGTCGCGGTACTGCAGAAACCGGTCGAGGTCGTCGCGGTCGATGAGCCCGTCGGCGACCGCCTGCACCATCTCGACCTGGTGCATGTGGGCGAAGGCCCGCTGCTCGTCGATGATCGTGCCCTCGTCGTAGAACGCGAGACCGTGCCGCAGCGCGAAGTAGGCGTGATTCTTGACCACGGGGTAGCGGTGCCGGGCAACGCGGCGGTGGTCGCGGATCGTGCTCGGGGCGAAACGGTGGTGCAGGTGCGCGCCCGACACCTGCCGAACGTCGTAGCCCCGGTCGATGATGCGCACGACGAGGTCGGTGTCATCCAGGTAGTACTCGTACTGCTCGTCGAAGCCTCCGACGTCGTCGAGCGCCGTGCGGCGGAACGCCATGTTGGTGCCGATGAGGTGGGGGAACGTGAAGCTGTAGGGGAAGACCCGTTCGGGACTCGCTCTGCCCGGCGATGCCACGGGGTCGCCGAGGCGCGTGAACAGGGCGTAGGTGCTCTGGTAGGCGACTCCCGTGTGGTCGAGCACGTAGCCTCCCGCAGCGCCGACCAGCGGATCGTCGAAGGCGGCGACGAGCTGCCCCAGCCACTCGGGCTCGGGCACGGCGTCGTCGTCGATGAAGGCCACGATCTCGCCGCTCGACGCGGCGATGCCGATGTTGCGCGAGACGCTCAGGTTGGCGACGGGGCACCGCTCGAGCACCACGCGGTCAGACCACGGCGCCAGCAAGGCCTCGGTGGAATCGGTTGACGGACCATTGACGACGACGACCTCGAACTCGCCCGCGTAGGCGGTCCACTGCAGCGACTCGAGCGTCGTGCCGAGCGATTCGGCGCGGTTGAGCGTGTTGATGACGATCGAGACCCGGGGGGCGCTCATCGTGATCAGTGCCCGTGGGGCGTCTGCTCGCCCTCGATGGCGCTCAGGCGCCGCCCGAGCTCGCGCAGCGAGACGGCCACCGAGCCGAGCTCGCCCGTCGCCTCGTCGTGCGCGTCGGCCGTGAGGGTGCCCGGTCGCGCTGAGCCGCCCGTGAGCGCGAGGCGCTCGAGCTCGTCCATGCGCACCTCGAGCGCGCGCACCTGGCGGTTGAGCGAGGCCTCGACGAGCGTCATGTGGCGCCGGAAGGAGGGCAGCGCGACGAGCGCTCGGGCGAACGCCGAGAGCCAGCCGAGCGGGCCCAGTCGGGGTTCGTCGGCGGAGGGGGGTGTGGTGCGGGTCACCGTCGACCTGCTTCCTCGTTCGGGGACAACGTGGTTGACAGCGTGTCACGTTCTGGGCCGTGGGCGCCAGACCGCGCGCGGCTCACCGGGCGGCTCGCCGCAGCTCGCTGCGCAGCCGCCAGCGTAGGCCGAGGTGCGCCACGCCGAGCGCGGGGCGCATGAACCACTGGGGGTACTTCTTCGCGAGGTACCGGTAGGCGCTCTCGTGGTGGGCGCGCAGCATGCGCTCGGAGTGCTGCGAGGTCGAGCTGCCGCCGATGTGCACGACCTCGGCGTCGGGAACGTAGACGCTGCTGAAGCCCGCCTCGAGCATCCGCTTGCCCAGATCGACGTCTTCGAAGTACATGAAGAAGCCCTCGTCGAAGCCGCCGATCGCGTCGAATGCGCTGCGCCGCACGAGCACGCACGCGCCCGAGAGCCAGCCCGTCGGTGTGGGCTCGGTCGCGAGCCCGAGCTCCTCTTGCCGGTAGCGGCGGGTCCAGGGGTTGCCGGGCCAGCGGTCGGCCAGCAGGGCGTGACCGATGCCGTCGCGGAACGAGGGCAGTCGACGCGCCGAGGGGTAGACGGTGCCGTCGTCGTTGCGGATGAGCGGGCCGACGATGCCGATGCGCTCGTCGGCGCGGATGACTTCGTGCAGCCGCTCGATCGCGCCCGGCCGCAGCGTCAGGTCGCTGTTGCACACGAGGATGTACCCGATCTCGGCACCGAGCTGGGCGGCGCCCGCATTGACGGCGGCGCCGTAGCCCGGGTTGGACTCGTCGACGATGAGCCTCGTGCCCGGCCGTGCTGCGGCGACGCGCTGCGGTGCTCCGTCGGTCGAGCCGTTGTCGGCGAGCACGAGCGCGAGGGGCTCGCTCGAGCCCTCGTCGAGCGAGGCGGCGAAGGCGTCGAGCTCGAGACCGGGGGAGTAGGTGACGACGACGACGCCGATCGCGTCGCCGTACTCAACCTGCGCCATTCTGCGTCCCTCCCTCGCGCGCCCGCGTGTAGACCGCGGCGTGCGCCTCGGCCGCTGCGCTCCAGGTGAAGCGCGCCGCCCGCTCACGGCCGCGGCGGCCGAGCTCGCTCCGGCGGTCGTCGTCGGCGAGCAAGGCGACGATCGCGGCGCGGATCGACTCCGACGAGGGTTCAGCGTACGCGACGGCGTCACCGCCGACCTCGGGCAGGGCCAGTCGGCGGGTCGTCAGCACCGCGGCGCCGCACGCCATGGCCTCGACCACGGGCAGTCCGAAGCCCTCGCCGAGCGAGGGGTAGGCCACGAGCAGCGAGCCGCCGAGCAGCCCCGGCAGGTCGTCGCGGTCGACGTAGCCGAGCACGCGCACGCGGTCGCCCGCCTCGCGCAGCAGCTCATCGACCTCGGTATCCCACCCGCGCGCTCCCGCGAGCACGAGCACAGCATCCGCGAACCGATCGTCGAGCTCGGTGCGCGCGGCGAGCACGGCGCGGATGAGCGCGGGAACGTTCTTGCGGGGCTCGATCGTGCCGAGGAACGCGATCCAGTGCGGCGATCCGGCGAGCGACCGGGCGCGCTCAATCTCGGCGGGGGTCGGCGGGCGGAAGACGCTCGTATCGACGCCGTGGTGGGCGACGGCGCACGCGGCGGCCCGCGGCCCGACGAAGCGCTCGAGCTCGCTGCGCGTGGCGGCGCTCGGCACGATGCACGCTGCGGCGAGACGCACCGAGACGCGGCTCCAGAACCGGAAGAACACGCGCTTGACGGGGCTGTGCAGCTGCGGATCCGAGAAGAACGTGGCGTCGTGCAGCGTCACGACGACGGGCCGTCGGGCGAGCAGCGGCATCGTGTAGTGCGGCGAGTGGATGACCGCCGCGCGGTGGCGCCGTGCGAGCAGCACGAGCCCCACCTGCTCCCACAGCAGGCGCACCGCGGTGCGGCCGACCACAGCGGGCACGGCGTGCACGACGGCGTGCGGAGCCGCGTCGGCGATCCACGCCGCGTCGCGCCGCTGGCAGGCGATCACGAGCGGAGTGCCGAGCACGTCGAGCGCGGGGATGAGCTGCTCGAGGTACCTGCCGACACCGCCCACCTGGGCGGGGATCGCGGTCGCGTCGATCACGATCGGCGGCGCAGCGCTCACGGGCGACCTTTCTGCTCGGGGGTCGACCCATTATCCCGTCGCGCGCGGCCTCGAGCCGGCGCCGACGCGGCGCCGACCCCGCCTCGCGCCCCGCGCACGGTAGAGTCGTGCGGACGAACGCCGATCTGCCCGTGCCCGGGCCGGCGGTCGCCCCGGGCGCGCACCACCGGCGCAGAACCCCCGCACCTCGACGAAAGATCGCACTGATGACACGAGCACTGATCACCGGAGTCACGGGTCAGGACGGCTACTACCTCAGCAAGCTGCTGCACGAGAAGGGGTACGAGGTCTACGGCCTCGTGCGCGGGCAGAACAACCCCAAGATCGAGTTCCTCGAGCGGGAGCTGCCGTTCGTGCGCATCCTCACGGGCGACCTGCTCGACCTCTCGAGCCTTATCCGCGCGCTCGACGTCGCCAAGCCCGACGAGTTCTACAACCTCGGCGCGATCTCGTTCGTGGCCTACTCGTGGGAGAACGCGATGCTCACGAGCGACGTCACCGGCAAGGGCGTGCTCAACGCCCTCGAGGCCGTTCGCCTCTACTCGGGCGACGACCCCGGCAAGGTGCGGTTCTACCAGGCATCGAGCTCCGAGATGTTCGGCAAGGTGCAGCACGTGCCGCAGTCGGAATCGACGCTGCTCTGGCCGCGCTCGCCCTACGGCGTGGCCAAGGTGTTCGGCCACTACATGACTATCAACTACCGCGAGTCGTACGGCATGCACGCCTCGAGCGGAATCCTGTTCAACCACGAGTCGCCCATGCGCGGGCCGGAGTTCGTGACACGCAAGATCAGCATGGCCGTCGCCAATATCGCCCGGGGGCGGCAGCAGACGATCACGCTCGGCAACACCGACGCCAAGCGCGACTGGGGCTTCGCGGGCGACTACGTCGACGCCATGTGGCGCATGCTGCAGCAAGACGAGGCTGACGACTACGTCGTCTCGACGAACGAGACGCACTCGGTGCACGAGTTCCTCGAGGTGGCCTTCGCGCACGTCGGCATCGACGACTGGCAGTCGAAGGTGCTGCAAGACCCGCGCTTCATGCGCCCCGCCGAGGTCGATCTGCTCATCGGCGACGCAAGCAAGGCGCACGAGAAGCTCGGCTGGAAGCCGACGGTCTCGTTCCCCGAGCTCGTGCGCATGATGGTCGACGCCGACCTCGCACGCATCGACGCCGAATCGGCCTGATGCGTCGGGCTCTCGTCACCGGCATCACCGGCCAGACGGGCAGCTACCTCGCCGAGCTGCTCGACGAGCACGGCTGGGAGGTGCACGGCGCGGTGCGCTCGGCCGGCGAGTTGGCCCAGAGCGGCGCGCCCGAGCTGCACGTCGCCGACCTCTCCCGACCCGACGAGATCGCGAGCGTGATCGAGCGCCTGCGACCCGACGCCGTCTTCCACCTCGGGGGGCTCACCTCGGTCGCCGAGTCGTGGACCGACCCCGCCGCCTACGCCGTCACCATCGGCGGGTCGACCGCGGCGATCCTCGCGACCGCGCGGCGGCTGCAGGATGCGGGGCACGAGGTGCGCGTCGTCAACGCCTCGAGTGCCGAGGTCTTCGGCCGCGCCGCCGAGCAGCCGCAGACCGCGTCCACCCCGATCGCCCCGGTGACGCCCTACGGCGCCGCCAAAGCTCTGGGGCACCGCCTCGTGCAGATGTACCGCGAGACGGGCGTGCCGGCCGCGAACGGCATCCTGTTCAATCACGAGTCGCCGCGGCGGCCGCTCGCCTTCGTGACGCGCAAGATCACGCACGGCGTCGCGCTCATCGCCGCGGGGCGCGAGTCGAGCATCACGCTCGGCAATCTCGACGCCCGCCGCGACTGGGGCTGGGCGCCCGACTACGCCGAGGCGCTGCGGCTCGCCGTCGATGTGCCGGGCGACTACATCATCGCCACGGGCGTGAGCCACTCGGTGCGCGACTTCGTCGCCGCGGCGTTCGCGGCGGTCGGCATCGACGACTGGCAGCCGCTCGTGCAGCAAGACCCGCGCTTCATGCGGCCCAACGACGCGCCCGAGCAGCGGGGCGACCCCGCGGTCACCGAGGCCGCGCTCGGCTGGCGCCGCACGGTCGACTTCGCGGGCATGGTGGCCGCGATGGTCGCGGCCGATCTCGCCGAGCTCGGCGACCAGGCCTAGCCGGCCGGCGCCTCGCTCGGCTCTGCGGTCGGCGTCGTGCTCGGCGTCGTGCTCGGCGACGGCAGCGGCGTCGTGCTCGGGCTCGGGCTCGGGGTCGATGTCGGGCTCGGCGTCGGCGCGGGCGCCGGCTCGACCGCGGGTGCGACGGGCTCGGCGGCGCGCGCCTGCGCGACATCCCAGTACTCGTCCGTCGCGAGGATCGCCGCGCGGAAGGCGAGCTGTCCGCGCGAACGAATGTAGCTGCCCCACCGGATGCGCTCCTCGACGGTCGCTTCGCGGCCCAGGTAGTCGACGAAGGCCTCGTTCGCGCGGTTGCGCGAGGTCTCGACCGAGTTGTAGATCGCGTCGACGACCCACTTGCGACTCTTGTCGGCCACGAGTCCCGCCCAGTGCGCCTGCTCGCCCTCGCTCGCGGGTCGCCCGATCACCCTCTGGTAGAGCGCGTTGACGAATGCGGTGTCGGTGCCGCCGGCCTTGTTGTAGAACTCACGGGTCGAGAGGAACACCTCGAAGACGTCGTCGGGGGTCAGGATTCCGCGGCGGATGCCGTCGAGCCAGCTCGCTCGGCCCCCCGCGTCGGGCTCGCGATCGAGCACCGTGCGGTAGGCCTCGTCGATCTTGCGCAAGCGGTACTCGGTCGAGTTCACGAAGCCGCTCGCGACCTGCTGGCGCGGCATGCCGTTCAGGATGGCGCGCACCCAGCCGGGGTACTCCCGCGAGCTCGCCGGACGTCCCAGCACGTCGTCGTACACGGCCACGACGAAGTTGATGTGGTCTTGCGGCAGAACGGGCGAGCCGAACCAGTTGTTGAAGAACCGCCAGAAGTTGCGGTTGCCGTACGAGCTGCACGAATCGCCCGTGCCGGTGAGATTGGAGAGGGCCGCAGCGTTCGGCGTGTACGGCGTGTAGTAGTACAGCGCCGCAGTGGCCTCAGAGCGGATCGTGACGCGCTTGCTGCCGCACGCCGAGTTGGGGTGGTACCGCACGTTGGTCGCGGTCCCGACAGGGAACCAGTTGAAGGTGCCGGGGAGGTCGCCGTAGCGCACCAGTTGGCGGCCAGCCATGTAGACCTGGTTGTAGAAGCCGTAGTAGCGGGCGTCGCACGGGGCCGTATCGGGGCATCCGTATCCCATGGCGATGCGGTACTTCGTCGAGCTCGGCGCGGTCGAGGTGACGAGCGACTGCTCTTTCTGCAGCGTCACGAGCAGTACCTGCGGGTTGATGCCGCAGGCCTGGGCGACCTTGTAGATGATGGTCGCCGCGGTCTCGTCGGTGGCACCCGTGTAACTGGCGCACGTCGAGTCGGCCGCGCGCGTGAAGGTCGTCTGCCGGTAGTCGGCGAGGCAGGTGTAGCCGCTCTGGCAGGTGCCGCCCTTGTCGTCGAGGAACGCCTGGATGGCGTCGCGCGACATCGCGGACTTGTTGAAGAAGACCTCGTCGCTGATGATGAGGCCGGGATCGAACTCCGAGCCGGAGAGCGCCGTCGCCGGCGCAGCGGGCACCGCGATGAGTCCGCTCACCACGATGACCATCGCGCTCAGCATGCCGATCAGCCGTGCTCGAATCGTCACGATTCCAGACCCCCCGTCCGTCGCCGCGTTCTCGTCGACGCGTGCGGTGCCGCGGTTGGCAGACTCCACGGCGACCCTGTTAGGGTATAACGCTTTGGCGCGTCTCCCCTGCTTAACGACGATCGGGTTGAAGAGTGCGTCCACTCGACGGTCGATTATCGAATAGGGATTCCTGTGCAGTCACGACGAGACGTCACGACACCCGTGAGTGACACCGAGCTGATCTCCTGGCTGACCGACGCCGGTCACGCGGCGGCTCGCCATCGGCGCATGCACGCGCTCTCGACCGGCGCCGGCATGGGCAAGTACCTCGCGATCGCGATCCGGTTGCGCGACAAGGTGCGCGAGATCGGCCTGGCCCGCACTGCGGCGCTCGCGTGGTCGATCGTGCGCGCCCGACTGACGCGAGCAGCCTCGTGAGCGCCGTGCCGAGCTCGGTCTTCACCCAGGCGACCACCCAGCGGATCGACGCGGCGCTCGCAGCGCTCGGCGAGGCGCCGGTCGGCGGAGTCGCCGAGCGGCTGTCGCGGCTCGTCGAGGTCGCGCGCCGCGCCGAGTCGGCCGAGGCCGTCTGGCTGCTGATCATCGCGGTGTGCGGCGCCTTCCCGCGCCAAGACGACGTGCGCGCGGTGCGGCGCGTGCTCGATCTGGCCGAGGGGCCGCAGGCGGTGCGGGGCGTTCTCGCCACGCTGCGTCCGCTCATCATCGAGTGCGGGGGCCTCGAGCGCCGCATGCAGATTCTCGATCGCGCCGTCGTGGTCGATGTCGACTTCAGCGCGACCCACGAGCACAACACGGGGATCCAGCGCGTGGTGCGCGAGACCATGGCGAGCTGGGTCGCGGCGCGCGCCGAGGTGCACCTCGCCGCATGGACGCCCGCGAGCTCTGCCCTGCGAGCGCTGAGCACAGCCGAGCGGGAGCGGGTCGTCGACTGGGGTTCGGCCACGCGGTTCCGCGGATCCGAGAGCTCGGCTGCCGTCAGCGACATCGTGGTGCCGTGGCGCAGCGACGTCGTGATCGTCGAGGTGCCGAGCGCGGCGTCCAGCGAGCGCCTCGCCGCTCTGGCCGAGTTCTCGGGCAACCGCGTGCACCTCGTGGGCTACGACACCATTCCGATCGTGAGCGCCGACATGCTGCACCCGCGAGAGGCAGAGAAGTTCGCGAGCTACCTCACTCTCGTCAAGCACTCGACGTCGGTCGTCGGCATCAGCGAGTCGGCCGCACAGGAGTTCGCCGGGTACATCTCGGCGCTCGGCTCGCAGGGCGTCACGGGCCCGCGCGTGAGCGCCTGCGCGCTGCCCGCCGAGCTGACCGCCGCGAGCGACGTCGTCGATGACGGCACCGACGACGGCGCACTCGTGCTCTCGGTGGGCAGCCACGAGGCACGCAAGAACCATCGGGCGCTGTTGTTTGCCGCCGAGGTGCTCTGGCGCGAGGGCTTCGCGTTCGAGCTCGTGCTCGTCGGCCGCGGAAGCGCCGAGTACATCGGTGCCTTCGACGCCGAGATCGCCCGCATGGTCGCCCGCGGGCGACCGATCACGGTGCGCCGCGACGCCGCCGACGACGAGCTCGCCGCCTTCTACCGTCGAGCGCGCGTCATGGTCTTCCCCTCGCTGCACGAGGGCTACGGCCTGCCGGTCGCCGAGGCGCTCTCGCGCGCGACCCCCGTGATCACGACGGCGTACGGCAGCACGGCCGAGATCGCTCGCGACGGTGGATGCCTCGTGATTGACCCGCGCAATGATGACAGCCTCATCGACGCACTGCGCTCGGTGCTCGCGGACGACGCGCTCGTCGATCGACTGCGCAGCGAGGCGCGCCGCCGGCCCGAGCGCACGTGGAAGCAGTACGCCGACGAGCTCTGGGCGGCGATGATCGACGCCTCGCCCGCGCCCGCGACGACGTCAGGAGGTGCGGCATGACCGCGTCGGCGACCGTGACGCATCGCGTTCGTTCACGGCACGAGCGCATCGCGCTGCTCGGCCGCCTGCTCGCCGTGCCGGGCGCGGCCGACCGCGAGGTCGGCCTGTCACCGGCTGAGGCAGTGGCGGCACTCGCCGAGCTGCTCGAGCAGGATCCTTCGCCCTCGCGCATCTGGCTGACGCTCGCCGTGCTGACGAGCGCGCTGCCGCCCTCGGCCGACGTCGTGGCCTGGCGCCGCCGCGTCCGGCTCGACGGCGCGGAGGCGCTGCTCGCCCTCCGGCCCGCCCGGCGGATGCGGAGGCGCCCCGTGAGCGTCCTCGAGGGAGGAGTGGTCGTCGACGTGCACCACACCGCGCGCACCGATCTCGAGACGGGCATCCAGCGGGTCGTCGTGAACGTCATGCGGCGGTGGACGGCCGCTGACCGCCCGATGACCATCGTAGGCTGGCTGCCGGGCGACGAGGGCTTCGAGCTGCTCGGCGAGCGGTGGGATCACGCCCAGGCCGCGTCGCGCACGACGAGCGGCACGCGACCGGTGGTCGTTCCGTGGCGATCGACCTACCTGCTTCCCGAGCTCGCGGTCGAGGCCGATCGGCTCGATCGGCTGCAGTCGCTCGCGCAGTACAGCGGCTCGGCCACGGCCGTCGTCGGGTACGACTGCGTGCCGCTCACCGTGCCCGAGACCGCGGGGGGCGGGATGCGCGGCGCCTTCGCCCGCAACCTGGCCGCGGTCGCATGGTTCGATCGTGTCGCGACCATCTCTGAAGCGGCGGCCGTCGAATACCGCGGGTGGGCTCGCATGGTCGAGGCCGCGGGAATCGAGGGGCCGCAGATCTCGGCGGTGGTGCTCGCCGACGAGTCGGTGCCCAGTGACGCGAGTTCCGTGTCGATCCGTGATCTCGTGCGCGACGGGCATCCGCTCGTGCTGTGCGTCGGCAGTCACGAGCCGCGTAAGAACCACCTCGCCGTGCTGCACGCCGCCGAGCTGGTGTGGCGCGATGGCGTCGATTTCGATCTGCTTTTCGTCGGCGGCAACGCCTGGAACTCGGCCCGCTTCCTCGAGCGCCTCGGCGAGCTGCAGCGCTCCGGGCGGCCGGTGCGCAGCCTGCGCCGTGTCGACGATGCGACGCTCGCAGCCCTCTACCGTCGGGCGGCGTTCTCGGTGTTCCCCTCGGTCAACGAGGGATACGGGCTGCCGATCGTCGAGTCGCTCGCGCTCGGCACCCCCGTCATCACCTCGGCATTCGGCAGCATGCGCGAGATCGCGACCTCGGGCTCGGTGCTCGTCGACCCGCGCGACGACCGCTCGATCGCCGACGCGATCGCGGGCTTGCTGCGCGATGAGCCGCGCCGGGCGGCCCTTGCCGACGAGGCCGGCTCACGCGCAGTGCGGAGTTGGGAAGCCTACGCCGATGAACTATGGTCGTTCATGGTCCACGGGGGTCACGGTCGCACCGGTCCTCAGTCGAACTCAGGAGTGTCATGAAGCTGTTCGTGCAGGTTCCGTGTCTCAACGAGGAGCAGACACTTCCTTCGGTGCTCGCCACGATCCCGAAGCAGATCGAGGGCATCGACGAGATCCACATCCTCATCATCGATGACGGGTCGACCGACCGCACGGTCGAGGTCGCGCGCGAGCACGGGGTCGAGCACTTCGTGCACCACGTGCGCAACATGGGCCTCGCCCGGTCGTTCCGCGATGGGGTGCACTACGCCCTGCTCAACGGTGCTGACATCGTCGTCAACACCGACGGCGACAACCAGTACCCGCAAGACCGCATCCCCGACCTCGTCGCCCCGATCGTGGCGGGCGAGGCCGACATCGTCATCGGCGACCGGCAGACGCACACGATCGAGCACTTCTCCTGGTTCAAGAAGCGCCTGCAGAAGCTCGGCAGCACGGTCGTCAACCTCGCGGCCAGTACCGACCTGCCCGATGCCGCCAGCGGGTTCCGCGCGTACTCGCGCGATGCCCTCATCAAGCTCAACATCGTCACGCAGTTCAGCTACTGCATGGAGACGATAATCCAGGCCGGCAACAAGCGCCTGCGCATCGGCAGCGTGCCGATCGACACGAACCCGAAGACGCGCGAGTCGCGCCTGTTCTCGAGCATGGGGCAGCACGTCACGAAGTCGGCGCAGGCGATCCTGCGCAGCTACATCATGTTCAAGCCCTTCGCCTTCTTCGCGGTCATCGGCTCGTTCATGTTCGTCGGGGCGATGATCCCCTTCGTGCGGTACCTCATCCTCATCTGGTTCTTCGGCGACGATGCGGGCCAGCATCTGCAGTCGCTCATCCTCGGCGTCGCTCTGCTGATCGGCGCGTTGCTCTCCTTCGCGCTCGGTGTGCTGGCCGACCTGCAGCGCACCAACCGCGTGCTGGCCGAAGAGTCGCTCGAGCGCCTGAAAGAGATGCAGTACGGCATCGTGCGCACCGGAACCTCGATTGGATAAGGCGCAGCGGGTCGCGCACGTCGAGTCCCTGCCCTTCGAGCGCACCGTCGCCGGCCGGGTCGGGGTCTTCGCGGGGCTCTGGCGGGCGATCCGCGACGTCATCGCGCGGCGCGAGCTGCTGGGGCTGCTCGTGCGCCGCGAGCTGAAGGCCCGGTACAAAGACAGCTCGCTCGGGTTCCTCTGGAGCCTCATCAAGCCCCTCACGATGCTGCTGATCTACTTCGTGGCGATCGGGCAGTTCCTCGGCGCCGCGCGCGCCATCCCCGACTTCGCGATCTTCGTCTACGCGGGGCTCACCCTGTGGGCCCTCTACAGCGAGATCGTCGTCACCGGCACGCAGTCGATCCTCTCGAACGCCGGGCTCATCAAGAAGGTCTACCTGCCGCGCGAGATCTTCCCGCTCGCCGCGACGGGCTCGGCCTTCGTGAACTTCGGCGTGCAGTTCCTCATCCTCATCGTCGCCGTCGTCGCCCTGGGGCAGTTCCCGATCTCGTGGAACCTGCTCTACATCCCGGTCGCGGTCGCGATCGCGGCGGTGTACGGCATCGCGCTCGCCCTGCTGCTCTCGGCGGTCAATGTCTACCTGCGCGACATCCAGTACCTCGTCGAGGTGGGCCTGCTCGTGTTCTTCTGGGCATCGCCGATCGTCTACTCGTGGTCGTTCGTGGTCGAGGCGGGCGAGCGTTCCGACCTGCCCTGGCTCGAGAGCGCGTACCTCATCAACCCCATGTCGACCGCGATCCTCGCCTTCCAGCGCGGCATCTGGGCGGCCGGCTCGCAAGAGCGCGAGCTCGGCGGCGTCACCGTGCCCCCGCAGCCCTGGCCTGCCGATCTCGATCTGCGGCTGCTCATCACCTTCGTCGTCGGCCTCGTGCTCGTCGTCGTGGCGCAGCGGGTCTTCTCGCGCCTGCAGGGCAACTTCGCACAGGAGATCTGATGGCCACCGCATCCACGATCGTGCGCGTCGACGGCGTCGCCAAGCGCTTCGTCATCCGCAAAGAGAAGTCGCTCAAAGAGCGTCTCGTCAACTTCGGCCGCTCGAACCAGCACAAGGACGACTTCTGGGCGCTCGATGAGATCTCGTTCGAGGTGCCGATCGGCACCTCGGTCGGCCTGCTCGGCGCCAACGGCTCGGGCAAGAGCACGCTGCTCAAGGTCATCGGCGGCATCATCGAGCCGACGCGCGGCGCCGTCGAGCGCCGGGGCAGGGTCGCGGCGCTGCTCGAGCTCGGCGCCGGTTTTCACCCCGACCTGACCGGGCGCGAGAACGTGTACCTCAACGGCTCGATCCTCGGTCTCTCTCGCAAGCAGACCGATCGCTACTTCGACTCGATCGTCGACTTCGCCGAGGTGCACGAGTTCATCGACACGCAGGTCAAGTTCTACTCGTCGGGAATGTACGTGCGGCTCGCGTTCGCGATCGCGGTGCACGTCGACCCCGACCTTCTGCTCGTCGACGAGGTGCTCGCCGTCGGCGACGAGCGCTTTCAGAAGAAATGCATGGACAAGATCCGCGAGTTCCAGCAAGAGGGTCGCACGATCCTGTTCGTGAGCCACTCGGCCGACCAGGTCACGCGCGTCTGCGACCGCGCGATCGTGCTCTCGCACGGGCGCGTCGTCTTCGACGGCGACACCGAGGGCGGCATCGCCGCGCTGCGCAACTCGTTCTAGCGGCGGCGGATGCGGGCCGCGAGCGCCCGCAGCGGCGCCGTGACGCGCCACGAGGTGCTGGCCTCGAGCTCGCGCACGCGGGCGTGCCAGTCGACGGCGTCGGGCTCGGGCGATGCTCCGGACTGCTCGACGAGCAGGGTCAGCGCGGCCAGCCGTGAGAGCTCGTCGCGCAGCGGCGCCGCGACGGCCAGCTCAGGCGGGGCGACGAACGGCCCGGGCAGGGCGGGCTCGCGGCCGTCGAGCACCGCGGCCACCGCATCCCACCACCCCGTCGCGTGGCCGACGGCCGCGGGCCGCGCGCGCTCGAGGTGCGCCGCGATGGCTGAGCGTTCGGCCCAGGCCGCCGCGACCAGTCGGGCGGCGTGACCCGTGCCGATGGCGGTGAGCGGCGCGCTCCAGGTGCCCAGGCCGTGGTGCTCGAGCAGCCCCCGCATCTTCTGCTGCGAATAGTGCTCGGGCCAGAGCGCGACGCACGGCACCGATCCCGCGAGAGCGAAGACGGCGCCGTGGTAGCGGCTCGTGACGCACAGGGCGGCCGCGCGGGTCAGGGCGGCGGTCGTGCGGGCGTCGCGCACGCGCATCGATCGCACGCCGACGATGCCCTTGAGAGACTGGGCGATGGCGTCGTCGGCGAGCGTGAGGGCGGGGTCGATGGCGCCCTCGTGGCGCAGCAGCACCACGGTCACGCCCGTGGCGGCCGCGATCGACGCGACGAGCGAACGCAGGTCGTCGAGCAGGGCGCGGTAGCCGATCGTTCCTGAGGCGGGCGAGAAGCTCACGGCGACGAAGGCGCCGGGCTCGAGACCGTGGCGCCGCGCGACCGCTGCGTCGGGCTCGTCGGCAGGGTCGAGCAGTGCGGCGTCGTCGCCGGTCTCGACGACCGCCGCTCGCGGTGCGAGGCCGCGGGCCAGCGCGAACGAGCCCGGTTCGCGCGCCGCGGCGAGCGCGGCCCGGTCGAGCAGCTCGGCCACGAGTGATGCGTCGCCCTCGTCGAAGTGCGGGCCGAGGCTCTGCCCGCCGATGACGAGCGGCACGCCGTGCCGGGCGGCGATCGCACCCACCGCCGCGCGCTCGGCCAGGTGCTCGGCGTAGAGGGTGGTGATATTGCCGCCCCCCGTGATGAGCACGCCGTCGGCGCCCTCGATCGCGGCGATCACGCCGCGGGCGGGGTCGTCGGCGGGAAGCGCGTCGTCGTCGCCCGCGAGCAGCGCCAGGACGCGCGCGTGCCGTGCCATGACCTGCTCGTGGTCGAGTCCCGCGAATCCGATGCGCTCGATGCTCTCGACCCCGTAGCGGTCTCGGGTGTCGGCGGGCGCGCGCGAGAGCAGGGTGAGCTCGGCGTCAAGTCGGCGGCGCAGCTGCGCGATGGCGGTCTCGGCCATCGCCTCGTCGCCCACGTGCAGCGTGCGGCTGGCTCCCACATCGCCGACGAGCACGATGCGGCGGCGTGACGGGGTCGACATGCAGTCCATCGTGCCACGGGGCTGCTACGGGTCGAGCCGCCGCCTCCACGAGCGGTTGCGTGCCGCGGCGAAGGCGCTCGTGACGAAGAGCAGCAGGCCGCCCTCGAACAGCAGGTAGCTCTCGGTCATGCTCGTCGTCGCGAGCAGCACGAGCGTCAGTGCGGGCCAGACGTACACGGTGCTGCGGCGATCGCTCGCGACGAGCCAGGCCCGCACGAACGCGAGCCCGAGCGCCGTGACGAGCACGATGAGTCCCGCGAGCCCGAGCTGCAGCCAGATGTCGCCGTAGGCGTTGAGGGCGGAGTCGGGCTGCAGCCCTGAACTCGATCGCACGCTCGAGAACGGGTACACCTCGGTCGGCCACGGCCCGACCCAGCCCCACCCGAGCACGGGCTGCTGGTCGATGAGGGCCCGCACCGAGCCCCAGACGCTCGTGCGGACGGCGACGTCGGCCGCGGCATCCACCACGCCGACGAGCGCGCCGCGAAACACCCAGGCGATGAGGGCGAAGGCGACGGCCGCCACGAGCAGGGCGCTCTGCGTGGCGCGGCGTGCGAGGGGCTGCTGGCGACGGATCACGACGAGCGCCAAGCCCGTGAGGAGAACCGCGAGCAGCACGAGCAGCGACACGGGGGAGCGGGCGAGCACGATCGTCGCGCCGGCGAGTGCCAACGAGTAGGCCGTGAGCCCGCGCGAGACCGAGCGGGTGCGGAACTCTATCCAGAAACTCAGCACCGCGAGGGCGCCGAGGAAGGCGAGGGCGTTGCGCGTGCCCGCGAGCCCTTGGACGGGCCCCCCGAGAGCGAGGTCGCCGGAGATCCCGATCCAGGCGAAGGGCGTGTCGAGGATCACGCCGCTGAGGATCTCGAGCGCGAACGATGCGGTCAGGATGACCCGCAGGGCGTTGCCGACGGCGCGAACGAGCTGGATCAGGTCGCGCACGAGGGCGATGTAGACGCCCAAGAACCCGAAGGCGAAAGCGTAGGCGATGCCGCCGACGGTCGCCCAGGTGTACTGGCTCCAGATGATGCTCACCGAGAGCAGCGAGAAGAGGGCGATGAGCGAGAGGGGCAGCACGCCGCGCCACTCGGTGCGCTCGGGCTGGCTCGCGAGCGAGACCGCGGCCAGCACGACGAGCACGGCGATGATCGCGATCGCCCCCGGCCAACCGACGAGAGACCGCACGGCGTGGGTGACGAGCGCCACGCCGATGATGGCCTCGGTGAGGGCCTGCGTGACGCGGGCAGACCCGAGCACGGCGCGCACCGTGGCGAGAGGCTCGGGGGTCATGGTGTTCTGCTCTCGACCGCAGGCGCCGCGGGAGCCGGACGATGGCTGCGCGATGCGACGGCGAGCCAGACCAGCATCACCATGCCGGCCTCGATGAGCAATCGCGATTCGGCGAGGCTGTGCACGAGCAGCACGGTGAGCACGAGCACGGGCAGCAGGCGCAGCGTCGGGGTCTCGCGGCTGTCGCGCGGCGAGTCGACCGACCACGCGAGAGTGCGCACGCCGGTCGTGACCACGAGGATGCCGAACACCACGACCCCCACGACCCCGAGCTGCAGCCAGACGTCGAGCCACGCGTTGTGGGCCTGCAGGTAGGTGACGCCGCGGATGACCGCGAGGTCGTCGAAGGGCTCGACCCACGGCGCCCAGTAGCTGACCCAGCCCCAGCCGAGCACGGGCCGCTGCTGGGCGAGATCGATCACGGCGGCCCAGATGTCGAGGCGGCCGGTGAGGTCGTCGCTGCGACCGAGCAGCGCGAGCAGGGTCTCGCGGCCCGCGATCGCCCCGGCCACGACGATCGCGAGCATCGCCGTCGCGACGCTGTAGACGACGAGCTGCCCGCGCAGCGAGTACCGGCGCGCGAGCAGAACGATGACGAGCACGGCCGCGGCGCCGACCGCGCACACGATGACGGTCGACGATCGGGTCAGGCCGAGCGTGAGCAGCGCGGCGCCGAGCCAGCCCCAGCCGGCCGCTCGTCCGACGCGCCGCTCAGCGAGCTGGATGCCGAAGACGATGACGCCGAGCAGCGCCGCGAAGGCGAGCAGGTTGGCGTTGCCGGGGATGCCCTGGATGCGCCCGCCCTCGAAGAGCAGCGCCCGCGACCAGTAGAAGGCGCGCGGCACGGGCTCGTCGTAGTCGACCCAGAGCGGCAGCACCGGGCGCCGCAGCACGGCGGCCACGAACAGCTCGAAGGCGAGCGAGAGCCCCAGGATCCAGCGCAGGGCGACGCCGAGCGCGCGCAGAACCTGATCGAGCGGCACGGTGTGGGCCAGCACGACCCCGACGAGCATCGTGGCGAGCGTGAGCGGGATGCCGATCGCCGAGGCCGAGGGGTAGGCCGACCACACGATCGAGAGCGCTGCGAGCCCCGCGAAGGCGCCCAGGGCGATCGGGATGCGCCGCAGATCGACGCGATGCTCGACGGCGACGGCGATCCAGCCGGCGACGATGAGGACGACGACGGCGCCCCACCCGTACCAGCTGATCGAATTGCGCCAGGCGTCGCCCGCAAGCAGCGTGAAGAACGTGACTGCGGCGAGGGCCACGCGCCGGTCGCGGAGCCAGGACATGACCGCCAGCCTACCGGCGCCCCACTCGCGGCCGGTGTGGGACGATTCTCTCGGTGCACCGCGGTGCGCCGCCGGTGCGAGCATCCACTGACCCGTCGTCGCACCAGAGGAGGACCCGGTGGCTTCGTTCGTGCGGCGCATCAGCGCACCCTTCCGTGGGTACATCAACCGACGGTTCGCCGGTCTGCACGAGCACCTCGCCCGGGTCGAGACGCTCGTCGACGCGCAGTCCGCCGCCCGGCTCGAGCGCGAGCTCGCCGAGGTGCGCGAGGTGAACCAGGCGCTGCTCGACTCGGTGCAGGTGCTCGGCGAGTCCGTTGCACGGCTGCGGGAGGAGGTGCGGGCCGCGACGGTGGCCCCGCCGGCCACGGCTGAGCACGACCGTCGCACCGACGGCAGCTGAGGTGCCGGGCCTGGTCCACGTCGACCTGCGATGTCTGCAGGATCCGACGCATCCCGAGCGGGGCATCCCGACCTACACCGCCCAGCTGGCCGTCGCGACCGAGGCGGCACGGGGTGATCGCGACGTCTCGTGGGTGCTCGCGGCCGATGGGCCGGTGCCCCGCACGGCGCGCGACCTGCTGCACTCGGGCCGCCTCGTGCGCGACGACGACCGCTCGCTGCGCGACGGCGCGCAGCTGCTGCACGTCACGTCGCCGTTCTTCGGCCTGCCGGGCCGCATCGACGCCCTGCCCGGCCCGTACCGCGCGACCGTCGCGACCCTCTACGACCTCATCCCGCTGCGGTATCCCGAGGTCTACCTCTCGAGCGCGCGCATGATGGCCGCGTACCGCTCGCGGCTCGAGCTCGTGCGGCAGGCGGATCGGGTGCTCAGCATCTCGGCGTCGACGACGCGCGACGCCGTCGAGTTCGGCGGCATCGATCCCGCGCGCATCGTGACGATCGGTGCTGGCGTGTCGCCCGACCACGTGCCTGCGAGCGACGGCGACGAGGCGTTCTCGACCGCGCGCGCCTCGCTGCCCGCCCTGCGACCGGGCTTCGTGCTCTACACGGGCGGCTGGGACTTCCGCAAGAACCTCGAGGGCCTGCTGCGGGGGTACGCCCTGCTGCCGAGCGCCGCTCGCGCGGCCCACCAGCTCGTCATCGTCTGCTCGCTGCGGCCCGAGGAGCGCGCGCAGCTCGAGCACGTCGCGCGCGAGCTCGGCGTGCTCGACGACCTGCTGCTGACCGGCTACATCGCCGATGACACGCTCATCAGGCTCTACCAGTCGACCGCGCTGTTCGTGTTCCCCTCGCTCTTCGAGGGCTTCGGGCTGCCCGTCGCCGAGGCGCTCGCTTGCGGGGCTCCCTGCATCGTCGCCGACACCTCGTCGCTGATCGAGATCGTCCCCGACCCGGCGGCGCGCTTCGATCCGCTGGATGCCCGCTCGATCGCCGATCGCATGGCCGCCGCCCTGGCACCCGGGGCGCTGCGCGATTCGCTGCTCGGGCTCGCGGCCACCGCGCGCTACTCGTGGGACGACGTGGCGGCCCGCACACTGCAGGCCTACGACGACACCGTGCCGCGGCGGCGCACCCCCGTTGACGGCAGAACGCGCCCGCGTATCGCGCTCGTCAGCCCCATGCCCCCGATCGCGAGCGGGGTCGCCGACTACTCGGCCCGGCTGCTGCCCGAACTGGCGCGTCATGCCGACGTCGACGTCTTCGCACCGGTCGGCGCCGACCCGATCGCGCTCGAGGGCGTGCGCCTGTTCGCGATGGCGGCACTGCCCGCGGTGCGGGCGGCGCAGGGGGAGTACGACGACATCGTCTACAGCATCGGCAACAGCGAGTACCACTACGGGGTGTTCTCGCACGTGCGGCACCAGCGCGGGGGTACGGCGCTGCTGCACGATGTTGCGCTGCAGGGAGTCATGCGGCTCGCCCGCACCTGGCGCCCCGAGATCGTCGACGGGGATGCGCGGCTCGCGCTCGAGGCGCTCGAGCGGGGCGAGCTCGCGGTCGAGCACGAGGGCTATCCCGCGCACCGAACGCCCGACTACGCCGACCTCAACCGCCCCCTCGTGCGCTCGATCGCCCGTCGGGTCGATCGCCTGCTCGTGCACTCGCAGTACGCCGCATCGCTCGCCCGGCTCGAACTCGAGCCCGAGCAGCGTGATGCCGTGCGCACGGTCGTGTTCGCGCACCGCGACCCTGTGCCGTACCGCGGTGTCGCGCGCGACGCCGTGGTCTCGATGGGCATCCTCAGCTCGGTCAAGCAGTCGGAGGAGGTCTGGGAGGCCTTCATCGTCGCCGCGGCGCGCCACCCCCACCTCGAGTTCGCACTCGTCGGCGAGAACCACCTCGACCAGCGAACGCGGGAACGGCTCGAGGCGCGCGCCCACGCCGCCGGGGTCGCCTCGCGCGTCGTCGCGACCGGGCGCGTCGACGACGCGGAGTACGACGCGTGGCTCGCGCGCGCGCTCATCGCCGTGCAGCTGCGCTCCACGTCGCGCGGCGAGAGCTCGGCCGCGATCGCCGACTGCTTCGCCGCTGGGGTTCCTGTCATCACGTCGGCGATCGGCTCGGCGCTCGAGCTCTCGGCCGACGCGGTCGTGCGCATCCCCGTCGGCGCGCGGCCCGAGCGCGTCGCCGCCGAGATCGACGTGCTGCTGGGCGACCCTGCGCGCGGGGCGGCGCTCGGCGCGGCCGCCCAGCGCGATGCGGCCGAGCGGGGGTTCGCGCGCGCGGCGCGAGAGATTCTGCAGGCGAGCGGCGTGTTACCCGCCGTCGGCGCCGGGCTCGACTGAGCCGCCCGGCCGAGCACGTCGGACCGTGAGCGCCCGCACCGGGGCGGTCAGGCGCCACGACCGCGACGACCGCATGGCGGCGAGCTCGAGCTCGGCGAGCCGGGCGCTGTGCTCGGCCGCTGCGAGGCGCCCGAGCAGCGCGTCGTGCTGCGGGGCATGCTGCTCCACGTGGCTGCGCAGCCGGTCGAGCTCGTGGTGGTCGCGCTCGACGCGGTCGGCGAGCTCGCGCACGAGCGAGGCAGCGGCGCGGGCGATCGTCGCCACGAGGGCGGGCTCGAGCCGGGCATCCACCGCCCCGGCGATGCTCGGGGCCGAACCGGTCGGACCTTCCGCGTGCTTCTGCCGCAGCAGCGCCAGATTGCGGTGCCAGAGCAGCGCCGAGAACTGCGAGGGCGTCGAGGCCGACTGCTCGTGGGTGCAGTGCGCGTCGCGCACCGAACGAAACCGCAGGCCGCGGGCGAGCAGCGTGCTGCACAGATCGGCGTCGACCCACATGACGGGGTAGAACCGCGGGTCCATGCCGCCGACGGAATCCCACACCGCGGTGCGCACGAGCATGCCGCGGCTGCCAACGTAGGCGTAGCCCTCGAGCGCCCCGATCGCCTCGAGGGGCGTATCGATCTCGGGGTACCACCCTGAGAAGGTCCAGGCCGCATCGCGATGGGCGCCGACCGTGCGCGCGGCGACGAGGCCGTCTCGCAGCACCATGGGGGCGACGAGCGCGAGCCCCTCGTCGTGACGCAGCGCCGCGCGCAGGGCTGTGAGGCAGCCCGGGTCGAGCACCATGTCGTCTTGCACGAGCCAGAGCTGCGCGGCCTGCACGAGCGAACGTCCGAACGCGAGCCCGCCGGCCCAGCCCAGGTTGAGGCCCGCGTGCACGACCGCGACGCGCTCGTCCAGCGCGAGCCCCACCGAGTCCTCGGCGTTGACGATGACGAGCACAGCGAGCCGCGCGTCGGTCTCTTGCGCGACGAGCGAGGCCACGGCCCGCTCAAGCCGCGCGGGGCTCGCGCCGAGCGTGGGGATGAGGGCGACGACGTCGGGCCGGTCGTCGAGGGTGACGAGCATGCGGCTCAGGTGATCGGCAGGTGCGCCCGCACGTCGACGGGGATCTCGGGGGCATCCCACGGCAGCAGCAGGCGGTCGGGCGACTCGTGGTGGTAGACCTCGGTCGGAAAGTTGATGAGGTATGCCTCGACGCTGCCCACGTTGACCGACAGGTGCCACACGAACTGCGGGATCGTCACCTGCCGAACACCGCGGTCAGAGAGCACGAGGCGCATCGACTGCCCGTGCGTGGGCGAGTCGGCGCGCGAATCGTAGAGGAACAGCAGCACCTCGCCCGAGATGATCGTGTAGCGGTCGCGCTTGCGCTCGTGCAGACCCCATCCCTTGACCTGGCCGGGACGCACCGAGAACTGGTACGCGTAGACGACGGGCTCGTCCCAGTAGTCGTTGATGCCCTCGAAGATCTCGAAGACCGACCCGCGGTGGTCGACATGGTGAGGCGTCGTGCGGATGCGCACGCCGTCGATCACGCGCGCGATCGGGGCGCCCTGCTTCGTGACGGTCTGCTCGTCGCGCACGCCGGCGCTCAGGCTCGGGTCGGTCACAGTGGCCTCCTCGCTGGGTGATGCGTCGGACCCTGCCACCGTATCGCCCCGAGCGAGTGCGTGCGCTACTGCGGTTCAGCGGGCCGCGGGTAGTCGTAGACGTTGCGCACGCGACCGCTGTGCACGTAGTAGGTCTTGCCGTTGTACGTCACCTGGTACCAGAGCCGGGCGCTGTACTGGGCGATCAGGCGCGTGCCCTCGGGCACCCCGCGTAGCGGGATGCGGCCGGCGTAGCGGTAGAGCACCGCCGTCTGCGTCGTGACCAGGTTCGCCGACGAGTAGGTGGCCCGATCGACGACGTCGCCGTGCAGGTGCTCGTAGACGATCTGGCCGAGCACGCGCACGCCGTACCCCGAGGCGTTCCGGCTGCCGATGATCGAGATGGCGTAGCGGGACTCGGGGCCGTAGACGATCGCCGCATCGGCTTCGATCATGCCCGACGAGACCCAGAGCTGGCCGGTCTTGTTCGCGACGGCGACCCCGACAGGAACCCCCGACGGCACGCGATGACGCCAGAGCTGCGTGAGCAGCAGGTCGCGCAGATGATCGGCCTGCGGGTCGGCGAGGAGCGAGTCGGTCTCGAGCCGGTGCAGCATGAGCGAGACGTTCGCGGTGGTGGTGTGCTTGGTGGGGTAGTAGCGGCCCGTCATCGAGCGCCCCTGGTAGACCGAGTGGATGAAGCCGTCGTAGGCGAGGGTGTCGTTGACGCGCTGATTGCCGATCGTCGCCACGAGATCCCAGTGGCAGAGGTTGTCGGAGATGTGGATCATGACGCGCAGGCACGATCCGACCGAGACGCCCGACCGGGTCGGGCTCGACAGGCTGAGCGCTCCCCGCTCGATGCGGTCGAGCGTCGCGTACGCGGCGAAGAGCTTCATGACGCTCGCCGGCTCTTGCTGCCGCAGGGCGTCGATATGCACCTCGCGGTTGAGTCCGCCGATCTCGCGCACGCTCAGCGAGTATCGACCGGGCAGGCTCGCCATGCGGGCGACGAGCGCGGCGCGCAGGGCGCTCTCAGACTCGAGCGCCTCGGTGCTCAGGGTCGGTGAGGTCACGGCGATCTGCTGCGGCGCCGACTCCCCGGCGGCGTTGACGGCCACGACCCTGACGAGCATCGGGGTGCCGCTCTGCACGGTGAAGGTGTACCGGCTGACCGGGCCGACCGGATCGCGCTGTGCGATCCAGGTCGTGCCCTCGTCGCGGCTGATCGCGATGCGGTAGTCGATGATCGCGCTCGCACCCCTCGAGCTCGGGCTCTGCCAGGTGAGCGTCATCGTGCGGGCGCCGACGAAGCGCGCCTCGAGCGATCGCACCTCGCTCGGGGCTCCGATGGCCACGGCAGCGGTGCTCGGCGCCGGCGCGGGCGGGGTCGTCACGAGCACCTGCACGCCGGTGCTCTCGAATCCCTCGGCGACGACCTGCACGCGCCAGATCCAGCTGGACGCCGGGGGCATCGTCGCGGCCGTGCCGGGCGTGGCGGTGACGGGGTCGGGATGCTCGAGCCACGTCGCCCCGCCGTCCGCGCTCCACGACACCCGGTAGTCGACGATCACGGCATCGGTCGTCGGCGCGAGCCAGGTGAGCGCCACCGCTCCCTGCGGATCGACGGCCGCGCTGAGCTCGGTGACCTCGAGCACCGGCGTCGGCACCACCTCGACCGGCGGGTCGGTCGTCTGGGCGAGCGCGCTCGGAACGGTGCCCATCGTCGTCGCGAGAGCGAGTGCGAGCGTCGCCGCCGTCACCTGCCAGAAATACGTCCGTGTGCCCATCGAGCACGCCCCCCGTCGATGCGCACCCCCCGATGCGCTCGCTCTACGCTAACCCGGCCCCGTCGAGATGTCGACCAGCGCGCCGCGACGGCGTCAGACGAAGGCGCCGACTCCCGTGATCGCGCGGCCGACGATGAGACTGTTCATCTCGCGCGTGCCCTCGTAGCTGTAGAGGGCCTCGGCGTCAGCGTGGAAGCGCGCGACGTCGTAGTCGAGCACGATGCCGTTGCCGCCGAGCAGCTCGCGGCAGAGCCCGACCGTCTCGCGCATCGCCGTCGTCGCGAAGGCCTTCGCGAGCGAGGCGTGCTCGTCGCGCTGCACCCCGTCGTCGAGCATTTGCGAGACGCGCGTGCACAGGGCGATGCTCGCCGTGATGTTGCCGAGGCTGCGGCTCAGCAGGTCTTGCACGAGCTGGTGGCTGGCGATGGGCTTGCCGAACTGCTCGCGGCTCGTCGCGTAGGCGACCGCGGCCTCGTAGGCGCCGATCGCGGTGCCGACGGCCGCCCAGGCGACCTCGGCGCGGGTGAGCCGCAGCACGGCCGCCGTGTCGCGGAACGAGTTCGCGTTCTGCAGCCGGTGCGACTCGGGCACGCGCACGTTCTCGAGTGTGATGTCGGCGTTCTGCACGATGCGCAGGGCCTGCTTGCGTTCGATCTTCGTGGCGTTGTAGCCGGGGGTGCTCGTCGGAACGATGAAGCCCTTCACCTGGCCGTCTTCGGTGCTCTTGGCCCAGATAATCGTGATGTCGCTGAAGGTCGCATTGCCGATCCAGCGCTTGCTGCCGCTGAGCACCCACTCGTCGCCGTCGCGCGTCGCGGTCGTGCGCAGGCCCTGCGCCGAGTCGCTGCCCGAGAGCGGCTCGGTGAGCCCGAAGGCGCCGATGACCTCGCCGGTCGCGAGTCGCGGCAGCCATTCGGCGCGCTGCTCGGGCGAGCCGGCGACCCCGATCGATCCCATGGCGAGGCCGTTCTGCACTCCGACGTAGGTCGCGATGCTGGCATCGACGCGCGCGAGCTCGAGCGCCGTCCAGCCGCCGTACACGGCGCTGTAGTCGCCGGCCTTCGTCTCGGCCCACAGGTTGCCGAACACCTGCTGCTGGTGCAGGCCGGGCAGGATCTGCCGAGGGAACTCGGCGCGATCCCAGTGGTCGTTCACGACGGGCTTCACGTCGGATTCCAGGAACGCGCGCAGGCGCACGAGCGCCTGCTTCTCGTGATCGGCGAGCAGGGCCTCGAAGCCGTAGAAGTCGCTGATGAGCGTGGGGAAGGTCATGCCCGTCACGCTAGATCACGGTGACACGGCGCCGGGGGTTTTGAGCACTCCTGCGCGGCTCGACCGACGGCAGCGGGGCATTCTTTGTCGAGTCGCCACGAAGGCGACCCGGGTGGCTGCGCCGAGGTCGCGCCGGATCAGACGGCGGGGAGAGTTCGGGTGGCGACGGTCACCGAGCTGCCCGTGTACCCACTGTTGATGGCGGCGACGCGCAGCAGGTAGGCGCGATCGGGAAGGCGCCCGCTCACGGTCGCGGTCGTGGCGGTGCTGACGCCGTCGGTGAAGGTGTACCAGGTCTTGCCGTTGTCGCCGGAGTACTGAATGCGGTAGTCGCGGATGGCGCTCGAGCCGGTCCAGGTGGGTGCGGTCCACGCGAGCGACATGCTCGAGCTGGTCACGCCCGTGACGGTGAGCCCCGTCACGACTCCGGGTGCCGCCGAGAGGGTCTTGGTCGTGACTTTCGTGTAGCCGCCGGTGTAGCCGCTGTTGACCGCGGCGACGCGAAGTTGGTACGTACGGTTCGAGAGGCGCCCGCTCACGGTCGCCGTCGTGGCGGTGCTGACGCCGTCGGTGAAGGTGTACCAGGTCTTGCCGTTGTCACCGGAGTACTGAATGCGGTAGTCGCGGATCGCGCTCGAGCCGGTCCAGGTGGGTGCGGTCCACGCGAGCGACATGCTCGAGCTGGTCACGCCCGTGACGGTGAGCCCCGTCACGACTCCGGGTGCCGCCGAGAGGGTCTTGGTGGTGACCTTGGTGTAGCTACCGGTGTAGCCGCTGTTGACCGCGGCGACGCGAAGTTGGTACGTACGGTTCGAGAGGCGCCCGCTCACGGTCGCCGTCGTGGCGGTGCTGACGCCGTCGGTGAAGGTGTACCAGGTCTTGCCGTTGTCACCGGAGTACTGAATGCGGTAGTCGCGGATCGCGCTCGAGCCGGCCCAGGTGGGTGCCGTCCAGCTCAGCGACATACTCGAGGTCGTCACGCCCGTGACTGTCAGCCCCGTCACGGCGGCCGGGGAGGCCGTTCGGGTACGGGCGCTCACCGTGGTCGCGGCGCTCGTGTACCCCTCGTTGACGGCCGAGACGCGCAGCAGGTAGCTGCGGTTGGGCACGCGCCCGCTGACGGTGGCTGTCGTGGCGGTGCTGACGCCGTCGCTGAACGTGTACCAGGTCGCGCCGTTGTCGCCCGAGTACTGGATGCGGTAGTCCGACACGGGCGTCGAGCCCGACCATTCGGGCGCCGTCCAGCTCAGCGACATGCTCGTCGCCGTGGTGTCGGTGACGGTGAGCGACGTGACCGCTGCGGGCGAGACCGTCTGCGTGCGCGCGGTCACGGTCGACCACGCACCCGAGTAGTCGTCGTTCACGGCCCGCACGCGCACCTGGTACTCGCGGTTCGAGGCGAGCCCGGTGACGACCCCCTCGGGGGTCGAGCTCACGCCGTCGGCCACCGTGGTCCATGTGCTGCTGCCGGTGCTCGAGTACTGCAGCTCGTAGTCCACGACACCGCTCGCCCCCGAGGTCTCGGGTGCCGTCCAGCTCAGCGAGAGGGCGTTCCAGGTGGCGTCATCGACCGAGAGGGTTCCGACCGCGGTGGGCGTGAGCCGCGGCACCGTCGCCTGCACGGTCGACCAGGCACCGAGGCCGGTGCCGCTCACGACGGCGACCCGCACGTCGTAGGTCGTGCTTTCGGCGAGCGTCGTGAAGGTGAACGACGTCGCCGTGCTTGTTCCGTCGTTCACGCGGGTCCAGGTCGACGCCGAAGCGGCCTTGTACTCGATCGCGTAATCGGTGACGGCGAGCCCGGTCTGCGCCACGGGCGCGCTCCAGTCCACGACGATCCGCGACTGCTCGTCGACTGTCGACGAGATGCCCGTGAGCGCCCCCGGCCGCAGCGGCAAGAACCGCACGCTCGCCAGTCGGTTGGGCGAGCCCGTGCCGGCGTTCGTGACGACGCCGGTCTGGGCGCCGTCGATGATCATGCTCGTCACCTGCGCGGGCGTCAGTCCCGGGTTCTGGCTCAGCACGAGCGCGCCGATACCGGCGACGTGCGGTGATGCCATGGATGTTCCGCTCATGGTCATCGTCGCGGTCGAGTCCCAATCGACCGAGGCGATGCTCGAGCCCGGGGCGAAGAGGTCGAGGCACGTGCCGATGTTCGAGAAGCTGGAGCGCGCATCCGTCGACGTCGTCGACCCCACGGTGATCGCGCTCGGCGCCGCCGCGGGCGAGACGGAGCAGGCGTCGGCGCCGCTGTTGTTGCCGGCTGCGACGACGACGAGGTGGCCGTCGTCGACGACCGCCTGGATGCGGTC